>NZ_JBMEZS010000010.1:0-283443 GCF_048822555.1 Klebsiella sp. C283 | reverse complement strand
ATAAGAGCCCTGAGCATCTGCTCAGGGCTTTTTTGTTTGATCTGTTTCCGATTATTGCTAAATCAGCAAAAATCCTCTGCATTAATCGCTCTTTTTCCCCTCCACACCATCAGCCATAATTTCATTCGTTAACCGAAATGAACAAATAACGAGGAAAAACATGGCAATCCCTGCATTTGGTCTTGGCACCTTCCGTCTGAAAGATGATGTTGTTATCGCATCCGTAAAAACCGCGCTGGAGCTGGGCTATCGTACTATCGACACCGCGCAAATCTACGACAACGAAGCCGCGGTGGGTCAGGCTCTCGCTGAGAGCGGCGTGCCGCGTGATGAGCTGTTCATCACAACCAAAATCTGGATCGAAAACCTGAGCAAAGACAAGCTGATCGCCAGCCTGCAAGAGAGCCTGCAGAAGCTACGCACTGACTATGTTGATCTGACGCTGATCCACTGGCCGTCACCGAATGATGCGGTGGCTGTTGAAGAGTTTATGGCTGCTCTGATGGAAGCGAAGGCGCTCGGCCTGACCCGTCAGATCGGTATCTCCAACTTCACTATTCCACTGATGGAGCGCGCGATTGCCGCCGTTGGCGCTGAAAACATTGCTACCAATCAGATTGAGCTTTCGCCGTATCTGCAAAACCGTAAAGTCGTCGATTGGGCGCATGAGCACGGTATCCATATCACCTCCTACATGACCCTGGCCTACGGTAAGGCGCTGAAAGATGAGGTGATTGCCCGTATCGCGGCGAAACATAATGCGACTCCGGCGCAGGTTATCCTGGCATGGGCGATGGGCGAGGGGTACGCGGTGATCCCGTCCTCGACGAAGCGTGAGAACCTGGCCAGCAACCTGAGCGCGCTGGATCTGAAGCTGGATGATGAAGATCGCCAGGCGATCGCCGCGCTGGATTGCAACGATCGGCTGGTGAGCCCGGAAGGTCTGGCGCCGCAGTGGGATTAATCTCCTGCTTCAGGTATGCCCATCAGAGGGTACTACGACAGCTCCTTCGGGAGCTGTTTTACGTGTTCGCTCAGAAAATCAATAAACGCCCTGATACGTGTGCTGACGGCTCTATCGCTGTAGTACACCGCGCTGAAGGGCATCTCCACCGGCAAACGTTTGTCGGCCAGTAGTTCAACAAACTCCCCACTGGCTATCTCTTTATCCACCATATAATCCGACAGGCAGGCAATACCGTTCCCGGTCAGACACAGTTGCTTGAGCGTTTCCCCACTGTTCGATGATACCGCCGCCTCAATCTCTAACAACTGACCATCGCAACAGGATACCGGCCAGGTGTTCAGAGAGACGGGTTCAGTAAAGCCCAGACATTGATGTTGTTTCAGATCTGACGGATGCTGCGGCACGCCGTAGCGCGAAACATACTCTGGCGAGGCGACGATCTTCCGATAGCTGGTGAACAGCGGTCGGGCGCGCAGGCTGGAATCGGTTAAGGTTCCGGCCCGAATAGCCACATCCACTTTTCGTTCAATCAGATTAATAAATGTTTCTGACGACACGAGCGACAGCGTCATTTCCGGGTAACGCTCGCGAAATGGCTTCACCAGCGGCATGAGAAAATGCAGCATCACCGGCGTCGCGGCATCCACCCGCAGCAGGCCTCGCGGCGTCGTGCGCGTTTCCAGCAGGTCGTTTTCTGCCGCCGCCATCTCCTGCAATACCACCTGCATCCGGCGAAAATAGCGCTCGCCTTCCTCTGTCAGACTGAGCTGACGGGTGGTCCGATTGAGCAGGCTAACACCAAGCTTGGACTCGAGCTTTTTGACTGCCCGGCTGACGGCAGAGTTGGCCTGACCCAGCTGTTCGGCCGCCCGGCTGAAACTCCCGCTTTCCACTACCGCCACAAAGATGGCGATCTCCTCGGATGTGGCTCTCATTATTGCACCTGTAGCAAAATTCTATTGATACTTTGATAGTTTTTGTTATTTATACAACCCTTCATACTACGTGTCATCTTAATCCTGATGCTACGGAGTAAATTATGCCACTGGCGCTATTTGCCTTAACCATCGGTGCCTTCGCAATTGGCACCACTGAATTCGTGATTGTCGGCCTGGTCCCGACGATTGCCCAACAACTCTCTATTTCGCTGCCGTCGGCAGGCCTGCTGGTTTCTATCTACGCGCTGGGCGTGGCGATCGGCGCCCCGGTGCTGACGGCGTTAACGGGGCGTATGCCGCGTAAACAGCTGCTGCTGGCGTTGATGGTCCTGTTTACGGCGGGTAATGTGCTGGCCTGGCAGGCCCCGGGCTATGAAACGCTGATCCTGGCGCGCCTGCTGACCGGTCTGGCACACGGCGTGTTCTTCTCTATTGGCTCGACAATCGCCACCAGCCTGGTGGCAAAAGAGAAAGCAGCCTCGGCTATCGCCATTATGTTCGGCGGCCTGACGGTCGCGCTGGTGACCGGGGTGCCATTCGGGACTTTCATCGGTCAGCATTTTGGCTGGCGGGAAACCTTCCTCGCGGTATCGATTCTGGGGGTGATTGCGCTTATCAGCAGTCTGATTCTGGTGCCGAATAATATCCCGGGCCGCGCCAGCGCCAGCCTGCGCGATCAGCTGAAAGTCTTAACCCATCCGCGCCTGCTGATGATCTATGCCATTACCGCGCTGGGCTATGGCGGCGTGTTTACCGCCTTTACCTTCCTTGCGCCGATGATGCAGGAGCTGGCCGGCTTCAGCCCGTCAGCCGTGAGCTGGATCCTGCTGGGCTATGGCGTTTCGGTGGCTATTGGCAACGTATGGGGCGGCAAACTGGCCGATAGGCATGGCGCCGTCTCCGCGCTGAAGTTTATCTTCGCCGCGCTGGTTGTGCTGCTGCTGGTGTTCCAGCTGACCGCCAGCATTCACTATGCCGCGCTGGCAACGGTGCTGGTGATGGGCGTTTTCGCCTTCGGCAACGTGCCGGGCCTGCAGGTGTACGTGGTGCAAAAAGCAGAGCAGTACACCCCCGGGGCTGTCGACATCGCATCCGGCCTGAATATTGCCGCCTTCAACGTCGGCATCGCGCTGGGGTCGATCGTCGGTGGACAGACGGTCGAGCGGTACGGTCTGGCGCAGACGCCGTGGATTGGCGCGGTGATTGTGCTGGTCGCTTTGCTGTTGGTGGTCCTGAGCGGACGTTTAGATAAATTGCCACGCCGTTCGGCAGCGCTTTCTCCCGAAGGCTAAGGGTTTCTCGCAATTTGCATTGAAAGTGTATGGGAAAATCCCTATAACAGAATAACCAGTCGTCGTCGGGCTGGTTTCTGTTATCGAGGATTAATGCCCAAATTGCGAAAGAACACCTACGCCATGCGCTATGTCGCCGGACAACCTGCGGAGAGAATATTGCCTCCGGGGGCGTTTGCGGGCGTGAGTCCGGTTTATCCCGCCGGCACGCCGTTAAGCAGCGATGAGAAAATCCGCGTGCTGGTGTGGAATATCTTCAAACAGCAGCGCGCAGAGTGGCAGTCGGTCCTTAAGAATTTTGGCAAAGACGCGCACTTAGTCCTGTTGCAGGAGGCGCAGACGACGCCGGAGCTGGTCAGGTTCGCGACCACCAACTATCTGGCCGCCGATCAGGTGCCTGCGCTGGTGCTGCCGCAGCATCCTTCCGGCGTGATGACGCTGGCTTCCGCCCATCCTATCTATTGCTGCCCATTGCGCGAACGTGAACCTATTTTGCGTCTGCCTAAATCAGCATTAGTGACTGTTTATCCGCTGCCCGATGCGCGGCTGTTAATGGTGGTCAATATCCATGCCGTTAACTTCAGCCTTGGCGTCGACGTCTACAGCAAACAGCTGCTGCCGATTGGCGATCAGATCGCCCATCACAGCGGGCCGGTGATCATGGCTGGCGACTTCAATGCCTGGAGCCGCCCGCGGATGAACGCCCTGTACCGCTTTGCACGCGAGATGTCGCTGCGTGAAGTTCGTTTCCCGGACGATCAGCGCCGCCGCGCGTTTGGTCGCCCGCTCGATTTTGTGTTCTACCGTGGGTTAAGCGTGCACGATGCTTCCGTGCTGGTAACCCGCGCCTCCGACCACAACCCGCTACTAGTCGAATTCAGTCCCGGCAAGCCTGATTAATTTAAGGTTGGTCAGGCCTGCCATGGGGCAGGCCTGCGCATGCATGGTGCTGCCTTTTATTACTCAAAAAACCGTAAGGACAAGACAACATGACAACACGCTCTCACCATGACAACGTCGAAAAGCAGTTCGGCTCCCAGGCCAGCGCCTATCTGACCAGCGCCGTGCACGCCTCTGGTCGCGATCTGCAGCGGCTGGCGGAACGACTGGCTGATTTTCCTCAGGCGAAAGTGCTGGATATGGGCTGCGGGGCAGGGCACGCCAGCTTTACCGCGGCGGGACAGGTTGCCGAGGTGACCGCCTATGATTTATCGAGCCAGATGCTGGAGGTCGTTGCCGCCGCGGCAAAGGAGAAAGGTTTTAGCAATATAGTGACCCAGCAGGGGTATGCCGAAACGCTGCCGTTCGCTGATGCCAGCTTTGATATCGTTATCAGCCGCTATTCTGCTCATCACTGGCATGACGTTGGCCAGGCGCTGCGCGAGGTGAAACGAGTCCTCAAGCCGGGTGGGGTGATGATCGTGATGGACGTGATGTCGCCGGGCCATGTGGTGCGAGATGTCTGGCTGCAGACGGTGGAAGCTCTGCGCGATACCTCGCACGTGCGTAATTATTCCAGCGGCGAGTGGCTGGCGCTGGCGACGGAGGCGGGGCTGGTGATTAATCAGCTGTTGACCGATCGCCTGCCGCTGGAGTTCAGTTCGTGGGTGGCGCGGATGCGTACCCCTGAGCCGCTGGTGGAGGCGATTCGTTTATACCAGCAGAGCGCCTCGGCGGAGGTGAAAGCCTACTTTGAGTTACAGCAGGATGGTTCCTTTACCAGCGATACCATCATGTTTGAAGCGCATAAAGCGGTTTAATACGGACAACAAAAAAGGCACCGGGGGAAGTCGGTGCCTTTTTATCGAACCCTGACGTATCAGGACTCTGGTCGATCGCTGTTTTTCACAAACAGCGTTAGCTGATCGCCAGGCCGCAGATTGTCGGTATCGCTGTTCCAGCGCATGACGTCGCGAATATTAACGCCATGACGTTTGGCGATGCTCGACAGCGAATCACCTTTGCGAACGCGATAGGTGATGCTATCGCTGTTATTCGCCAGACGCTGCGCGCTGCTGCCGGCGCCGATAACCAGGTTCTGTCCAACCTTCAATCCAGAGCCGCGCAGGTTATTCCACTGCTGCAGATCGCGGGTCGTGACGCCGAGACGGGAAGCAATCCCGGAAATGGTATCGCCGGAACGCACCTTATAGCTTCGGCTGGTCAGCGGCGTATTATCCGCGAGCTGCGTCGGCTGTACGGCGGCAATGTCGCCAGAGGCCAGCGATTCACGCAGCTGGGCTGCGTGTTTCTGCGGCACCATGACGTACTTTGGCCCGCTAGCGCCCAGCGTTGACCCCTTTACGCCGGCGTTGAAGGTCTTCAGCTTGCTGACCGGCATACCGGCCATATCCGCGAGCTGAGAAATATCAACCGGACTGTCGAGGCGAACGCGCGCCAGCGCACGGCTTTCATCAGCCGTAGGCAACTTCACGCCGTAACGTTTGCTGTTTTTGAGGATGTCGCTCAATGCCAGCATTTTCGGTACGTAGACTTTCGTTTCATGCGGCAGAGATAGCGACCAGAAATCGGTGGGTTTGCCACGCGAACGGTTCGCTTTCACTGCCTTCATGACCCGACCTTCGCCGCTGTTATATGCCGCAACCGTTAACAACCAGTCGCCGTCGAACATTTTGTTCAGACGTTGCATCATGTCCAGCGCCGCGGTAGTCGATGCGACAACGTCACGACGCGCATCGTAACTGCGGGTCTGTTTTAAACCATAATTGCGCCCTGTGCTCGGAATGATCTGCCAGATGCCTGCGGCATTGGCGCCAGACGTCGCGTGTGGGTCAAAAGCGCTCTCCACTATGGGTAGTAATACCAGTTCCATTGGCATGTTACGTTTCTTAACCTGCCCGGCTATCCAGTACATATACGGCTCTGCCCGTAAAGTTACATCGTGGAGATAGCTCTTATTTCTTAAGTACTTCTGTTTTTGCTCGCGAATCCGGGGGTTATCCGGTATTCCCATCTTTAGCTCGTCGCCTATGGAAGTCCACAGATCCTGGTCTTGCGCGTAGAAGGTTCCATCATCTAACCAGCGCGCTTGACTTGTGAACTTGCCTGCTTCCCCTTGACCAGCCGCAGAAAGGCTCTGTGCTCGCTGTTCGACGGTGCCATCGTGCTTAGACGCCTGGCACCCCACCAGCAGGACAGAGGCGAATAATATCGCTCGTGCCTTCATGTGTGTGTCAATAGTTGCTTAAAAGACGACCAAGGATAACGGCGAAGTTAGCCGATGACAAGAATTAAATATCAGAATTCGTCTTTCTTTGACCTTAACCACGCAAATCGCGCCACAGAGTGTTGCAATTTTGTTTCTTTGTTAATTTTGTCAATTAAATCAATATCATTTACCCGTAAAAATAAATTTATACGCCGCTCGTTTTTCAGAATTACGGGTAGTGTCTTTTGTTTTTTTGCACGTAACTCATTAACTTTATGATAGTAATCGTTTATGTCCCTATCATCAGGCAGGATACTCAACGCAAACTTCATATTCGCTAACGTATATTCATGTGCGCAACATATAAGGGTTTCTTCAGGAAGGGCGTTAATCTTCATAAATGATTGATACATCTGCTCTGCAGTGCCTTCGAACAGCCTTCCGCAGCCGCCGGAGAACATCGTGTCGCCGCAAAACAGATAAGGTTCGCTGTAGTAACAGATATGTCCTAATGTGTGACCTGGCGTGGAGAAAATGGAAAAATCGACCCCGAGAATTGACAGCCGATCGCCATCGTCTACTACCTGAGTAACCCCCTTATCCTGGGTTTCTGCCGGCCCGTAAACCACCAGAGAGGGGAATTTTTCACGTAATTGTTTTACGCCGCCGACGTGATCCTGATGGTGATGGGTCAGTAAAATGGCCTCGGGCTGCCACTGGTTTTCCTCGATTGCCGCCAGAACCGGCGCGGCCTCGCCCGGGTCAACGATGATGCAGCGGCCGTGATTCTCAGTGAGAACCCAGATGTAGTTGTCCTGAAACGCGGGAATACTGATAAGATTCATAAATTACCTCTAAAGCGTAGCGGAAGGTGGCAATGAAGCCGGCAAGGATACCTCATACAGTGACAGCGCCTGAGCATTGGTCCAGTATGCCGTGGGGCGAATACTATCGCGAAACGCTGGAGCAGCAGATGAAGCCGTGGCTGGCTAAATTATATGGCTTTCATCTGCTTAAGATTGGCAATCTGAGCGCGGAAATCAATACCGAAGCTTGCGCCATCTCGCACCAGGTGAATGTCTCGCTGGCGGGAAACCCAATGCAGGTCCGGGCCGACCCGCTGCATTTACCCTTTGCCGAAAAGTCCGTCGACGCCTGCCTGCTGGCGCATACCCTGCCGTGGTGTAGCGATCCGCATCGCCTGCTGCGGGAGGCCGATCGCGTCCTGATCGATGATGGCTGGATGATCCTGACCGGGTTTAATCCGGTGAGCCTGATGGGATTGCGTAAACTGGTGCCGGTGCTGCGCAAAGGCACGCCGTACAACAGCCGTATGTTTACGTTGATGCGCCAGCTGGACTGGCTGTCGCTGCTCAACTTTGAAGTGCTGCATTATGGGCGTTATCAGGTTTTACCCTGGTCGCGGCATGGCGGCAAACTGCTGAGCACCCATCTGCCAGCGCTGGGCTGTTTGCAATTAATTGTCGCCCGCAAACGGACTATTCCGCTCACCCTTAATCCGATGAAGTCAGGGAAAGCGAAAACCCAGCTGCGGCCGGCAGTCGGCGCCACCCGGCAGTGGCGCAAGGGGCAGAATTAGCTCTCCGGCTGGTAGCCGATGTCGTCCTGAGTGGGATGGGAGGCCGCTGCGCGGGCCAGCTCGTCGCAGCGTTCGTTTTCTGGATGGCCGGCGTGGCCCTTCACCCACTCCCATTTGATCTTATGCTGGCCAAGCGCGGCGTCCAGCCTCTGCCAGAGGTCGACATTCTTTACCGGTTTTTTCTCTGCTGTTTTCCAGCCGCGCTTTTTCCAGTTGTGGATCCACTGGGTGATCCCCTGGCGGACATACTGGCTGTCGGTGCTGAGCACCACCTCGCAATGCTCTTTTAACGCTTCGAGGGCGACGATCGCCGCCATCAGTTCCATGCGGTTATTGGTGGTCAGACGGTAGCCGGCGCTAAAGGTTTTTTCGTGCTGGCGGTAGCGCATAATGGCGCCGTAACCGCCGGGTCCTGGATTTCCCAGGCAAGAGCCGTCGGTGAAAATTTCTACCTGTTTGAGCATCTCTGGTAGACTTCCTGTAATTGAAATCGATTTGTAAACGATAAGTCTGACATAAATGACCGCGATGAGCACTGCAATTACGCGCCAGATTGTTCTCGATACCGAAACCACCGGTATGAACCAGATCGGGGCGCACTACGAAGGACATAAGATCATTGAGATCGGCGCCGTGGAGGTGATTAACCGTCGCCTGACCGGTAACAATTTCCACGTCTATCTCAAGCCCGATCGGCTGGTGGATCCGGAGGCGTTCGGCGTGCACGGGATCGCCGACGAATTCCTGCTGGATAAACCCACCTTTGCCGACGTGGCCGATGAATTTATGGATTACATCCGCGGCGCGGAGCTGGTGATCCATAACGCCTCGTTCGATATCGGTTTTATGGATTATGAGTTCGGTAAGCTGAACCGCGGGATCGGGAAAACCGAGACCTTCTGTAAAATCACCGACAGTCTGGCGCTGGCGCGGAAAATGTTTCCCGGCAAGCGCAACAGTCTGGATGCGCTATGTTCGCGCTACGAAATAGACAACAGCAAGCGTACGCTGCACGGGGCACTGCTCGATGCCCAGATCCTTGCCGATGTCTATTTGATGATGACCGGCGGCCAGACGTCGATGGCGTTCTCTATGGAAGGCGAAAGCCAGCAGCAGGCGGGAGAGATGGGCATTCAGCGCGTCGTCCGCGCCGCCAGCCAGTTACGGGTGGTTTATGCCTCTGATGAAGAACTGGTGAACCATGAATCCCGCCTCGATCTGGTGCAAAAGAAAGGCGGAAGCTGCCTGTGGCGTGCCTGATAACCACTAAAATGGATTAAAAGTAGGCGGTTGGGCGATTTTTGCAGCAAACGATTCAAAACGGTAGAAAAAGCATTGACGGGGTAGAGGGGAATCCGTAATATTCGCCTCGTTCCCAACGGAACAACAACGCGGAGCGGTAGTTCAGTCGGTTAGAATACCTGCCTGTCACGCAGGGGGTCGCGGGTTCGAGTCCCGTCCGTTCCGCCACTTTTCAGAAAGCCTGAATCAGCAATGATTCAGGCTTTCGTCGTTTTCGTCGCCGAATTTCAGCGCGCCTCTTGTTCCTCCTGCATACACTGCATGAATACCCGCATCGCCGGACTGATTGCTTTCCCGGCGTGATGGGCGCAGAGCGCATGGATCGTCAGCGGCGTCTCGCTGAACGGCAGCTCGACCAGCGTCCCGCGTTTGAGTTCCTCCTCTACCGCAAAGCGCGGCAGAAAACTCACCCCCAGATTGCCCGCCACGCACTGCTTGATGCTTTCAATACTCCACAGTTCGATGGTGTTCTCCATGGTAATGCCGCGCTGGCGCAGGGTACTTTCAAAAATCTGCCGGAACACGCACTGGGGTTCGTTGATGATAAAGCTCAATGGGATATGCTGCCGCGGGCGCAGGAAGTCGACCGGCGCCTGATCGACTGACGCGACCAGCGCCAGCGGCTGCGGGCCAAGTTCCATCATGGTGAGCGCATCATCGTTGCCAACCCGGTAAAACACCCCCAGGTCGACTTCGTCAGCGAGCAGCGCATCACGGATGCTGTAGCAATTGAGCGACTGCAGTGACAGGCGGACCTTCGGGGCGCGTTGCTTAAAACGCTGCAGCACCGGCGGCATTTTGTACGCCAGCAGGGTTTCACCAGTGGCGACGCGAAGTTCGCCGCCGGGTTCATCGTCCTGGCGCGCCGCCTGGCGAATCGACGCCATCACTTTGGTCAGATCGTAGACGTGCGGCAGGACATTTTTACCCGCGGCGGTGAGACACATTCGTCGGCCAATTTTCTCAAACAGCGGGATGGCAAGCTCCTGCTCAAGCTGCTGGATATGAAAGGTTACGGTGGACTGGGTGCAGCACAGTTTCTGCGAGGCGCGCAGAAAGGATCCTTCTTCGACAACCGTTTTGAAGGTGATAAAGCGTCGCAGATCCATACTTCCTCTTTATATCGACATTCTCGAATTCAGAATGAAAAAACATTCATTTTTTTAAATTATCAGCTTCGGGTACTGTCTGCCAGTCAAGAGGAGAAAACACGTGACACCTACCCTGATTAGCGCCTTTTTAACTTACACCCTGATCACCGCTCTGACGCCCGGGCCGAATAATATTCTGGCGCTGAGCAGCGTCACCGCGCACGGCTTTCGACGGAGCATGCGGGTTCTGGCCGGCATGAGCCTGGGGTTTGTGATCATCATGCTGATTTGTGCCGGGCTGACGTTCACTCTCGTTACCCTGGATGAGGGGATAACCTCCCTGCTACGCTGGGTCGGCGCGGGGTATATCCTGTGGCTGGCCTGGCATATTGCCCGCAGCGACCCGGCCAGCGGTGGGCAGGAGGAGCGGCCTGTCAGCTTCTGGGCCAGCCTGGGGCTGCAGTTTGTGAATGTAAAAATTATCCTGTACGGCATCACGGCCCTGTCGACCTTTGTTCTGCCGGTGACTCGCGAGCCATTCTGGCTGGTGATGATAAGCCTGTTGCTATCAGTAATAGGCGTTGCCGGCAATCTTTGCTGGGCGCTGGCCGGTCAGCTGTTTCAGCCGGTGTTCGAACGCCATGGAAGAGGGTTAAATCTGCTGCTGGCGCTGCTGTTGGTCTGGTGCGCGGTAGGAATGTTTATGGAATGAATTAAGGGAGCGTAACGCTCCCCTGCGGTTATTTATCCTGCGGCAGGGCGGGTTGCCCTTCATTTACCCATGTCATGAAGATCCGGTAACCGATGGCCAGCAGGGTGGCGCCGAGGAACATACCGAGAATGCCGTTAGAGGCCATTCCGCCAAGGGCGCCCAGCAGCACCACCGGCATTGGCGCATCGACTCCGCGCCCCAGCAGCAGTGGTTTGAGGACGTTATCGGCCATACCGGCGACGATCAGCAGGACAGTATAGAAGATATCCATTCCGGTACTGTGGGTGCCGAGACTCCACATCAGCGCGATGGCCGGGGCCGTCACCAGGATCACCGGCACCTGTGCAATGCCGAGGATCAGGGCAAGTATAAAGAAGATCCCGACGGCGGGGATGCTGGCCATCAGCATGATCACCCCGACCAGCAGCGCCTGGATCAGTGCCACCCCGATGACGCCCTGGGCGACCGCGCGGATGGTGCTGGTGCACAGGCGGGTGAGGGTCACGCCTTTATTCTCATCGGTAATACGGATGGCAATACGCTGCGCGCTGATGGCGCCCGCCGCGCCCCAGGCCATCATAATACCCGAGACGATAAACGAAATAATAAAGCCAATCAGCCCGCCGCCCATGCTGGCTAATATGCTGAGCAACTGTTTGGCAATATCGCCAATTTGCGAACGGTAATTGCTGAGCAATCCTGGCAGATCCACGGACGCCCGCATCCACAGAGCGCTAAGCCGTTCGCCAACGATCGGTAAAGAGGCAATTCGCGAAGAGGGTGGGGGAATGGTAAAGCTCTGGCTGCCCATCCGGTCGATCATCGCGCTGGCGCTTTCCGCCAGCGAGGTGATCATCAGCACCGTGGGGATAATAATCAGTAAAATACCTAACAGCACCAGCACCACCGACGCCAGCCCCTGTTTACCGGCGAAAAGCCCGGCAAAATATTGATGTAAAGGATAGAGCGCCACGGCCAGAATCAACGCCCAGAGCATCATATTGACGAAGGGAGAAAAGACGGTAAAACAGAATGAGGCCAGCGCCAGAATAAGACTGAACCGAATAAACATATCGAGAAAGCGGGTGACCAGCCGTTTTTCTATTAACTGAAGATTATTATTATCCATTTCCATTACGCTCATAAAATATGCATACGCCAACGCTCAGCCGGGTTCAACAAAACAAGCTGGCAACAGAAAAGTCATGCGTTTACAACGCAGAAGTGAATTGAAAATGATCTCCGCCCGTTTGGTTGTGGGCCTGTTAATGAGTGTAGAACAGAAATGAAGGGCGCCTTGTAAATATTCTGCTGGGTGCGGCAAGAGGAAATTCCGCTTTCTTTTCCCGCAGAAGCGGGAAGAAAGCGGAGGGGGATTAATCCAGAGTAAAAGGATCGGCATCGCGCCAGGCGGGGAATTTTTCACGATATTCCTGGAGGGCGCTCAGCGACAGTTCGGCGTCAAGACGAGTGGCCTGATGCGGATCGGCGGTGGCGACAATCTCCCCCTGGGGACTGATAATCCGGCTATCACCGCGGTAATGATGACCGTTGCCGTCGGTGCCGACCCGGTTACAGCCGGCGACGTAGGCCTGGTTCTCAATCGCGCGGGCGACCAGCAGCGACTGCCAGTGCAGCGAGCGCGGCGCAGGCCAGTTCGCCACATACAGCGCCAAATCATAGTCGTTAAGGTTACGCGACCATACCGGAAAGCGCAGGTCATAACAGACCAGCGGCAGGATCCGCCATCCGCGCCATTCAAAGACCACGCGCTTGTCTCCGGCCTCATAGTGATGGTGTTCATCCGCCATACGAAACAGGTGACGTTTATCATAATGATGGACCGTGCCGTCAGGTTCGACCAGCAGGAAGCGGTTAACGGCCCCGCGCTCAGTTAGCAGCGCCGCGCTGCCGGCGATCAGCGCCTGGGTTTGCGCCGCCCGGGCATGCATCCACGCTACCACCTCGGCCTCGGGTAAAGACTGTTTTGCCGCTTCCATCGCAAAGCCGGTGGTAAACATCTCAGGTAAAACAATGATATCGCGCCCGACAATCCCTTCCAGTTGGCGATCAAAATGGCGCAGGTTAGCAGGGCCGTCCATCCAGACCAGCGGTTGTTGCAACAGCGTAATTTTCAGGCCAGGCACAATGGTCAACTCCATTCTCATGAGGGGGTTAGGTTAACTGTAACACCTTATCAGCCTCGCGGCGGTCCGCGGAATATTTTGTTAAAAAAATGCTACTAACAGGAACGGCGGGGGAAGGAGAGACGAAAAAAAGGCGGGGAAAATTCCCCGCCCGGCGTGTGATGTGGTTGTTGTTTTATTATGCGGCTTCAACGTTGCGAACTTTTTCCGGCAGCTTTACCGGCTGGGTTGCCAGCTCCTCTGGCGCAAAGTCGTCAACGTTAATGCTGCGCAAGCGACTGTGCTCTGCTCGGGTCAAAATGGCGGCTTCATCCTGACTGATTAAGCCTTTCGCCAGGGCATGGGCGGCCAGCTCGTCGAGACGGGTGAACGGCAGATTTTTACCCAACTCTTTGCAGATACGCTGGTGGATAGGATCGGCCGCCATCACTTCCAGCAGCGCCTCTTCCAGCAGGCCGACCGGGTTATGCTCGCTCGGCGTCAGGTACTGACCGCGACCGATGCGGGAGCGGGTGGCGCTGGGCACCTGCAGAATTTTAGCGACTTTATGGTCCAGCTTATCCGACGGCGCATGGTGATGACGACCGGTCGGGAAGATGACCAGGCGCATTGCGCCAGCCACCAGACGATTGGGGAAGTTTTTCAGCAGATCGTCGATGGCCTGCTCGGCCTGATGCAGCGCATCCTGCACCCCCCAGTGAACCAGCGGCAGATCGGCTTCATTGCGTCCTTCATCGTCATAGCGTTTCAGCACCGCCGAGGCCAGGTACAGCTGGCTTAACACATCCCCCAGACGCGCGGAGATACGTTCGCGACGCTTGAGACTGCCCCCCAGCACCGCCATCGAGACGTCTGACAGCAGCGCCAGGTTAGCGCTCAGACGGTTCATTTGCTGATAGTAGCGGCGGGTGACGTCGCGGGTCGGCGCGCTGCTGGTGCGTCCGCCGGTCAGGCCCAACCAGAAACTCCGTACTTTGTTACTGCCGACATGGCCGATATGTTTGAACAGCAGCTTGTCATAGGCGTTCAGGTCGTTGTTCTGTGCGGCAGCCATCTCCTCCAGCACGTACGGATGGCAGCGAATCGCACCCTGACCGAAGATCATCATGCTACGGGTCAGAATATTCGCACCTTCCACGGTGATGGCGATAGGCGCGCCCTGATATGCCCGGGCGAGGAAGTTGCCTTCGCCCAGCATAATGCCTTTCCCGCCGGTAATATCCATTGCGTCGATAATGGCGCGCTGGCCGCGGTGGGTGCAGTGATATTTCACGATCGCGGAGAGCACCGCCGGTTTCTCGCCGAGCATAATGCCGTAGGTAATCAGCGAGGCCGCAGCATCCATCACATAAGCATTACCGGCAATGCGCGCCAGCGCCTCTTCAATGCCTTCCATTTTACCGATCGAGATTTTGAACTGGCGGCGAATATGGGCGTAAGCCCCGGTCGCCATAGCCACCGATTTCAGGCCGCCGGTGGAGTTGGACGGCAGCGTAATACCGCGGCCCACCGACAGACATTCAACCAGCATGCGCCAGCCCTGACCGGCCATCCCCGGCCCACCGATGATGTAATCGATCGGCACGAAGATATCTTTGCCGCGGGTTGGGCCGTTCTGGAACGGGACGTTAAGCGGGAAGTGGCGACGGCCAATTTCCACGCCCGGGGTGGAGGTCGGGATCAGCGCGCAGGTGATGCCCAGCTCTTCTTCCCCGCCCAGCAGACGATCCGGGTCAGAAAGTTTAAAGGCCAGTCCCAGCACGGTGGCGATAGGCGCCAGCGTAATGTAGCGTTTGTTCCATGTCAGGCGCATACCCAGCACCTGCTGGCCCTGCCAGTCGCCCATGCAGACCACGCCGGTATCCGGGATGGCGCCGGCGTCGGAGCCCGCTTCCGGGCTGGTGAGTGCGAAGCAGGGGATCTCCAGCCCGCGCGCCAGACGCGGCAGGTAATGGTTTTTCTGCTCTTCAGTACCGTAATGCTGCAGCAGCTCGCCCGGGCCCAGTGAGTTCGGGACGCCGACGGTGATCGCCAGAATGCCGGAGACGCCAGAGAGCTTCTGCAGCACCCGCGACTGGGCATAAGCGGAGAATTCAAGCCCGCCATACTCTTTCTTGATGATCATCGCGAAGAAGCGGTGTTCTTTCAGATACGCCCACAGCTCCGGCGGCAGATCGGCCATTTCGTGGGTGATGGCGAAGTCGTTAGCCATCCGGCAGGCTTCTTCCACCGGGCCGTCGAGGAAGGCTTGCTCTTCGGCGGTCAGACGCGGCTGCGGATAGTTATGCAGCTTATGCCAGTCAGGATTACCGCGAAACAGATCCCCCTCCCACCAGGTGGTCCCGGCGTCGATGGCTTCCTTTTCGGTACGCGACATCGGCGGCATGACTTTGCGGAAGGCGCGAAACGCCGGTGCGGAAATCATGGATTTACGCATAGGCGCAAAGTTAAACGGCAACAGAATGATCGCCAGCGGCAGCAGCAGCCAGATATTCCACAGACCGGCCGCGCCGAGCGCTGCGGTCCAGGCGAGCAAGATCACGCTGCTGAGCAGCAGGCTGACCCGGTGATAGAAGAGCGCACCGAGTAAAACAACGGTTGCAACAATACTCAAAATCATCATAGAGAAATGCTCCCTGTGCTTGTAGGAGGTCTGACCACTTGTGATGTATTGGTTGTAGTGCATGCCTTTTTATTTAGCAATGTGTTTACAAAATAATTACAACCTTGCTCACATTGTTGTATGCAAAAGCGGCACATAAAATCAAAAGGGCGGGGGATAACGCAGCCTGCTGCTTCTCGCTTCGGCGGCTATCCGGTACACTGCCAGGGTTATTCCACTCATACTGAAGGATTATCCTCATGTACCAGGATCTTATTCGTAACGAACTGAACGAAGCCGCGGAAACGCTGGCTAACTTTCTGCAGGACGAAGCCAATATCCATGCTATCCAGCGTGCCGCTGTCCTGCTGGCGGATAGCTTTAAGGCGGGTGGTAAAGTGCTGTCCTGCGGCAACGGCGGTTCCCATTGCGATGCGATGCATTTTGCGGAAGAACTGACCGGACGTTATCGCGAAAACCGCCCGGGATATCCGGCCATTGCGATCTCCGACGTCAGCCATCTCTCCTGCGTGAGCAATGATTTTGGCTATGAGTATGTCTTCTCCCGCTACGTTGAATCCGTCGGCCGCGCGGGCGATGTGCTGCTCGGCATCTCCACCTCCGGCAACTCCGGCAACGTAATCAAGGCCATTGAGGCCGCGCGGGCGCAGGGGATGAAAGTGATCACCCTGACCGGTAAGGACGGCGGTAAAATGGCCGGTAGCGCCGATGTGGAAATTCGCGTGCCGCACTTTGGCTACGCCGACCGCATTCAGGAGATCCACATCAAAGTGATCCATATCCTGATTATGCTGATCGAAAAAGAGATGGCGAAAGGCTAACAGGCAGGTGAGTGTGTACTGTTGACGGCGGCCTCGCTTCGGCGCCGTCGTGATTTGTGATGGTGAGGTGATCTATGTGCGAACTGCTCGGGATGAGCGCCAATGTGCCAACAGATATCTGTTTTAGCTTTACCGGGCTGGTACAGCGAGGAGGCGGGACGGGGCCGCATAAAGACGGCTGGGGCATCACCTTCTATGAAGGCAAAGGCTGTCGCACATTCAAAGATCCGCAGCCGAGCTTTCAGTCGCCGATCGCGAAACTGGTCCAGGATTACCCCATTAAGTCCTGTTCCGTCGTCGCGCATATCCGCCAGGCCAATCGCGGGATGGTGGCCCTGGAGAATACGCATCCGTTCACCCGCGAACTGTGGGGGCGTAACTGGACCTACGCGCACAACGGGCAGCTCAAAGGCTATAAGTCGCTGAAAACCGGCAATTTCCACCCGGTCGGTGAAACCGACAGTGAAAAGGCCTTCTGCTGGCTGCTGCACCGCTTAACCGAGCGCTACCCGCGTACGCCGGGCAATATGCTGGGAGTATTTAAGTATATCGCCGCCCTGGCGGGGGAACTGCGTGAGAAAGGGGTGTTCAACATGCTGCTGTCGGACGGACGCTATGTGATGGCGTTCTGCTCGACCAACCTGCACTGGATCACCCGGCGGGCGCCGTTCGGCGTGGCAAAACTGCTGGACCAGGATGTGGAGATCGACTTTCAACGCGAGACCACACCCAACGATGTGGTCACGGTTATCGCCACGCAGCCGCTGACGGCCAATGAGACCTGGCATAAGATCATGCCAGGCGAGTGGGCGTTATTTTGTCTCGGGGAGCGTATAGTTTGAGGCCAGCTGCGGCTGGACAACCTCGTGGCTGAGCGGCTTGCTCACCACATAGCGGCCGTCGGTCACTGATACGACCGGCGGTTTGTGGGTTTGCTGGAAATAATCATAGCCAGGCTTCAGCTGTTTCCAGAAATCCGCATAGTAGGAGTATTTGTGGCGTTCCATATTGGCGTTGGTCATGCGGAACGGATAGATACTCACCTGCACGCTTGGCTGACCGAAGACTAAGGCGCCGGTCACGAACTGGAAGATCTCATCGATCCCGCTGTCGGTCATAGCGTAGCAGCCGACAGAGACGCAGTCGCCGTGGATCATCAGGTATTTCCCTTCATAACCATGGGCGCGATCGTAGGCGTTCGGGAAGCCGATATTGATCGCTTTATAGAAGCGGCTGTCGGGTTTGAGCTGGCTGCGGGTGACGTTATAGAACCCTTCCGGGCTCTTGAAATCGCCCTGGCGCTGTTTCGGGCCCAGGCCACCGGAGTAGTTGCAGATCCGATAGCTGTCGAGGAGCTGGTAGGTCTCACCCATTTTGACGTAAAGGTCGAGCATGCGCTCTTCTTTAAAGATCTCAATGTAAACCGGTGAACCCATTAATTGCTGCTTATATTCTTTGCTAACCGGCGTCGTCGGGCTGTTGCTGCTGAGCAGCCCGGCAAATGACATGCACGGCAGCAGAAGCATCGCAATAAATAATGCGATTTTGCGCATACTGCTTGTTCCTTGATAAAACAAAATAGCCACATTGCCAGGACGGCAAGAGAGACCCGAAATCAGAGTTTTCTGGATTTAGAGCGCTCACATTAGCATCACGGCATTTTTTCGCAAGGGCGACGTGGCGGCGTTTACAATTCCGCCTCACTTTATACCCTGCCAGCGACGAAAACACAGTGAGAACTTTGCGCAATAGCTCGCATTTTAGAAGCACTTATTGCCTCTCGCGCTACAGCCGACGCTCACGAAATGTTACACTTGCGCCGGTTCATCACCAGAGTAAGAAAGGATGCTTCTCTTCCGTCCTGAGCGCATCTGGCGCCGTTTCGCCCTTTCTTCTCTGCCATTCTGTCAATAAGCTGGCCCCGGCCTGCGTCGGGGTTGAGGTTACGGATACCTGCTAACGATATGATTAAAATCACAAAAGGGCTGGATTTGCCCATAGCTGGCATGCCATTACAGCAGATTTCTCCCGCGCCAGCGGTGAAGCGCGTCGCGCTACTCGGCGAAGAGTACGTCGGCATGCGTCCCGCCATGGCGGTCAAAGAAGGCGATCGGGTCAAAAAAGGTCAGATCCTGTTCGAAGATAAAAAGAATCCCGGCGTCTGCTTTACCGCCCCGGCGAGCGGGGTCGTCAGCGCGATCCACCGCGGTGAACGGCGCGTGTTGCAGTCGGTGGTGATTGATATCGAGGGCAATGACGCGGTGGCGTTTACGCGTTACGCCGCGGACGCGCTGGCTGAACTGCCGCGCGACACCGTGCAGCAGCAGCTGCTGGCGTCGGGCCAGTGGACCGCGCTGCGCACACGGCCATTCAGTAAAACGCCGCTCCCGGGCAGCGTGCCGGCCGCCATCTTTGTCAACGCCATGGATACCAATCCGCTGGCGGCGGAGCCGCAGCCGATTATTCTGGCCGAACGGGCCGCTTTCGACGCTGGCCTTACCGTGCTTACGCGTCTGACCGACGGGAAAGTCCACGTCTGCCAGCCCAGCGGCGGCAAGCTCGGCGGTCATCCTGTCGGCCAGGTCAGTTTTAACCAGTTTAGCGGGCCGCACCCGGCGGGGCTGCCGGGAACGCATATTCATTTCCTCGAGCCGGTGAGCCTGAATAAGCAGGTCTGGCACCTCAATTATCAGGACGCGATCGCCATTGGTAAGCTTTTCCTCGACGGGGAGCTCTACTGCGAACGGGTGATCGCGCTCGGCGGCCCGCAGGTGATATCGCCGCGACTGGTCAAGACGACGCTGGGCGCCAGCCTGGACGATCTGCTTGCAGGCGAGTTGCAGGAGGGGGAAAACCGGGTCATTTCCGGCTCGGTGCTCAGCGGCACCCGCGCCCATGGCCCTCACGCCTTCCTCGGGCGCTTCCATCTGCAGGTGAGCGTGGTTAAAGAAGGACGGGAAAAAGAGCTCTTCGGCTGGGTGATGCCGGGCAAAGAGAAGTTCTCGATTACCCGCACCACGCTGGGCCATTTCTTCAGGCGCAAGCGCTTTCATTTCTCTACCGATACCCACGGCGGCGAGCGGGCGATGGTGCCGATCGGCAACTACGAGCGGGTGATGCCGCTGGATATCCTGCCGACCGTACTGCTGCGCGATCTGCTGGCCGGGGATACCGACAGCGCTCAGGCGCTGGGCTGTCTGGAGCTGGATGAAGAAGATCTGGCGCTGTGCACCTACGTCTGCCCCGGTAAGTATGAATATGGCCCTGCGCTGCGCAGCGTATTAACCCGGATTGAGCAGGAAGGATAAGAGATGGGCTTAAAGCATCTGATTGAAAAAATTGAGCCGCATTTCACGCACGGCGGCAAGCTGGAAAAATATTATCCGCTGTATGAAGCGGCGGCGACCATCTTCTACACCCCAGGCCAGGTCACCCGCGGCGCGGCGCATGTGCGCGACGCCATCGACCTCAAGCGGTTGATGATCCTCGTGTGGTTTGCCGTCTTTCCGGCGATGTTCTGGGGGATGTATAACGTCGGGCTGCAGACCATACCGGCGCTGCATAAGCTTTACGGCGCCGAACAACTGCAGCAGGCGATCGCCAACAACTGGCACTATAGCGTCGCCCAGTGGTTAGGGGTGAGCTTCAGCTCCGACGCCGGCTGGCTGAGCATGATGACTCTGGGGGCGGTCTTCTTCCTGCCGATCTATATCACCGTCTTTATCGTCGGCGGCTTCTGGGAAGTGCTGTTCGCTATCGTGCGCAAGCATGAAATCAACGAAGGCTTCTTTGTCACCTCGATTCTGTTCGCGCTGATCGTCCCGCCCACGCTGCCGCTGTGGCAGGCGGCGCTGGGGATCTCCTTCGGGGTGGTGATCGCTAAAGAGATTTTCGGCGGTACCGGGCGCAACTTCCTCAACCCGGCGCTGGCGGGGCGCGCGTTTCTGTTCTTCGCCTATCCGGCGCAAATCTCCGGCGACCTGGTGTGGACGGCGGCGGACGGTTTTTCCGGCGCTACGCCGCTCTCCCAGTGGGCCAGCGGCGGCGGTGAAGCGCTGGTTAACGTCGCTACCGGCATCCCGGTGAGCTGGATGGACGCCTTCCTCGGCAATATTCCGGGCTCGATTGGCGAAGTCTCCACGCTAATGATCCTGATCGGCGGCGCGATCATCCTCTTTGGCCGCGTCGCGTCCTGGCGCATCGTCGCCGGGGTGATGATCGGTATGGTCGCCACCGCTACCCTGTTTAACGTTATCGGCTCCGACACCAACCCGATGTTCGCTATGCCATGGTACTGGCATCTGGTACTCGGCGGCTTCGCCTTCGGCATGATGTTTATGGCGACGGACCCGGTATCCGCCTCGTTTACCGATAAAGGGAAATGGAGTTACGGCGTGCTGATCGGCGTGATGTGCGTGCTGATCCGCGTGGTGAACCCGGCTTATCCGGAAGGGATGATGCTGGCGATCCTCTTCGCCAACCTCTTCGCACCGCTGTTCGATTACCTGGTGGTGCAGGCCAATATTAAGCGGAGGAAGTCGCGTGGCTGAGAAGAAAAGTAACGATAGCATCGGCAAAACGCTGCTGGTGGTGCTGGTGCTTTGTCTGGTCTGCTCCATCGTGGTAGCGGGCTCGGCCGTGGGGCTGAAATCCCGCCAGCAGGCGCAGCGGGCGTTGGATAAGCAGCGTAATATCCTGGCGGTGTCCGGCCTGATGCAGCCCGGCATGGATGCTGATGCGGTCGCCGACACCTTCGCGGCGCGCATTTCGCCGCGACTGGTGAATCTGGCGACCGGCGAGCTGCTGGAGAAAGACCCGGCAAAATTCAATCAGGCCCAGGCGCTGAAGGATCCGCAGCAGAGTATGGCGCTGGATGCCAGCCAGGATCCGGCGGGGATTAAACGCCGCAGCAATCTGGCGGAAATCTACCTGGTGCGCGACGCGCAGAAGAAGATTGAGCAGGTGGTGTTGCCCATTTATGGCAATGGCCTGTGGTCGATGATGTACGCCTTCGTGGCGCTGGACGTCGATGGCCGCACGGTGAAAGGCATTACCTACTATGACCAGGGGGAGACCCCGGGGCTGGGCGGCGAAGTGGAGAACCCGAACTGGCGCCAGCAGTTTGTCGGCAAGCAGGTGCTGGATGACAACGGCATGCCGGCGCTGAGAGTGGTCAAAGGCGGCGCGCGCGCTGGTGACCTGCATGCGGTTGATGGCTTATCGGGCGCCACGCTGACGTCAAATGGCGTACAGCACAGCTTTGATTTCTGGATGGGTGAACTGGGCTTTGGTCCGTTCCTGAAAAAGGTGCGTGAAGGAGGGCTGAACAATGGCTGAACAGAGCGAGATGAAAGAGGTGAAGCGCGTGCTGGTGGGGCCGCTCATCGCCAATAACCCCATCGCCCTGCAGGTGCTGGGCGTCTGCTCCGCGTTGGCGGTCACCACTAAGCTGGAAACCGCCTTCGTGATGACCATTGCGGTGACCCTGGTGACGGCGTTCTCCAGCATGTTTATCTCGATGATCCGCCACCACATTCCCAACAGCGTGCGCATCATCGTGCAGATGGCGATCATCGCCTCGCTGGTTATCGTGGTGGATCAGCTACTGCGGGCTTTCGCCTATGAGACTTCCAAGCAGCTGTCGGTATTCGTCGGGCTTATCATCACCAACTGCATCGTGATGGGCCGCGCCGAAGCTTACGCCATGAAGTCGCCGCCGCTGGCCAGCTTTATGGACGGTATCGGCAACGGTCTCGGCTACGGCGCGATCCTGATTATCGTCGGCTTCCTGCGCGAGCTTATCGGCAGCGGCAAGCTGTTCGGTATCACGGTGCTGGAGACGGTGCAGAACGGCGGCTGGTATCAGCCGAACGGCCTGTTCCTGCTGGCGCCGAGCGCGTTCTTCATTATCGGTTTACTGATTTGGGCCCTGCGTAGCTGGAAGCCTGAACAGCAGGAAAAGGAGTAATCGATGATGGCTCATTACATTAGCCTGTTTGTCCGCGCGGTGTTTGTTGAGAACATGGCGCTGGCCTTTTTCCTCGGGATGTGTACCTTCCTCGCGGTGTCGAAAAAGGTCTCCACCGCCTTCGGCCTCGGCGTTGCGGTGACGGTGGTGCTGGGTCTTGCCGTACCGATCAACAACCTGGTGTATAACCTGGTGCTGCGCGACGGCGCGCTGGTGGAGGGGGTAGACCTCAGCTTCCTGAACTTCATCACCTTTATCGGGGTGATCGCCGCGCTGGTGCAGATCCTCGAGATGATCCTCGATAAGTACTTCCCGGCGCTATACAACGCGCTGGGGATCTTCCTGCCGCTGATTGCGGTTAACTGCGCGATTTTCGGCGGTGTGTCGTTCATGGTGCAGCGTGATTACAACTTCCCGGAATCCATCGTTTACGGCTTCGGCTCCGGCATCGGCTGGATGCTGGCGATCGTGGCGATGGCGGGGATCCGCGAAAAGATGAAGTACGCCAACGTGCCTGCCGGTTTGCGCGGGTTAGGGATCACCTTTATCACTACCGGGTTGATGGCGCTGGGCTTTATGTCCTTCTCCGGCGTGCAGCTATAAGGGCGAATAAGTATGGAAATTATTCTTGGCGTCGTGATGTTCACGCTGATTGTGCTGGTGCTGTCGGGGCTTATCCTGGCAGCGCGCTCAAAGCTGGTGAACGCGGGCGACGTGGTTATTGAGATCAATAACGAAGCGGATAAGCAGATCCGTACCCCGGCGGGGGATAAGCTGCTGAACACGCTGTCCAGCAACGGGATTTTTGTCTCCTCCGCCTGCGGCGGCGGCGGCTCCTGCGGCCAGTGTCGGGTGACTATCAAAGAGGGTGGCGGCGATATCCTGCCGACCGAGCTTTCGCATATTACCAAACGCGAAGCCAAAGCCGGCTGCCGTCTGGCCTGCCAGGTCGCGGTGAAGCAAAACATGAAGATTGAGCTACCGGAAGAAATCTTCGGCGTCAAAAAATGGGAATGCGAAGTTATCTCCAATGATAACAAAGCCACTTTCATTAAAGAGCTCAAGCTGCGGATCCCCGAGGGGGAGGTGGTGCCGTTCCGCGCCGGGGGCTATATTCAGATCGAATGCCCACCGCATAAAGTGGCCTATGCTGACTTCGATGTCCCGGATGAATACCGCTCGGACTGGGACAAGTTCAACCTGTTCCGCTACGTCTCTGAGGTGAAAGAGCCGACCCTGCGCGCCTACTCGATGGCTAACTATCCGGAAGAGAAGGGCATCATTATGCTCAACGTGCGCATTGCGACGCCGCCGCCGAAGGTGCCGGATGCCCCGCCGGGGATCATGTCGTCCTATATCTGGTCGCTGAAGCCGGGCGATAAGGTGACGATTTCGGGGCCGTTCGGCGAGTTCTTTGCCAAAGAGACCGACGCGGAGATGGTGTTTATCGGCGGCGGCGCCGGGATGGCGCCGATGCGTTCGCATATTTTCGACCAGCTCAAGCGCCTGCACAGCACACGCAAAATCAGCTTCTGGTACGGAGCGCGCTCGCTGCGCGAGATGTTCTACGATGATGAGTTTGAACAGCTGGCGCGGGATAACCCGAACTTTACCTTCCACGTTGCGCTCTCCGATCCGCTGCCGGAAGATAACTGGACGGGGCATACCGGCTTTATCCATAACGTTCTGTACGAGAACTATCTGCGCGATCATCCGGCGCCGGAAGACTGCGAGTTCTACATGTGCGGGCCGCCGGTAATGAATGCCGCGGTGATTAAGATGCTGAAGGATCTGGGCGTCGAGGACGAGAATATTCTGCTCGACGACTTTGGAGGCTGACGATGCTGACGGTGTTTGTCGCAACCTTTGTGATTTTTGCGCTGGTGATCCTCGGGATGTCGCTGGGCTACCTGGTGAAGCGCAAGAGCATTCAGGGCAGCTGCGGCGGGATCTCCTCGCTGGGACTGGAGAAAGTCTGCGACTGTCCTGAGCCTTGCGACGCGCGTAAGAAACGTCTCGCCCGCGAGGCGCAGCGCCAGCAGCGGCGCATTTTGTAATCTGTGAGGTTTCCGGGCAGATTGCGCTCCCGATATTTCTTTTGCGTGATGCCACTCATGGCGCAGGGAGCGCACAGGGGGCGGCCAGTCGCCGCCGCCCCCGGGCTCCGGCCAGCACCGGCAGTTTCAACTGCCCCAGGCCCGGCGGTGAGTTACCAGCCAGTCCTGGAAGGGTAGGCCGGGTAAGGCGTAGCCGCCACCCGGCAACAACATGCCAGCAACGTGAGGCCGCTTTCGCGGCCTTTTTTAGCCATTGACTCGCTTACTGCCAGCTTTTCGCCTGCGCCGGGGAATCGACCATCACGCCGTCAGCGCCCAGCTCTTTCGCCGTGCGGTAATCTTCCGCACTGTTGATGCCGAAGAAGATAATGTGCGCTTTACCCTGCGAGCGGAAGCAATCCATCGCCTCTTTATCCCAGGTGAGCGTCGCCGGGGAGACCCCTTCCCCAAGGGTGAATTTCTCCACCACCTCTACCTTGCGCTTCAGCTCCAGCCCATACCACTGCTCGCCTTCGCGCTGGCTGGCAGGCAGGCACTGATGGCTGAGCGAAATACTGGCAAGTCTGGTGCGGGTTTCGCTGCGGGTGACGAAGCGGGGAATAGCCGGCGGCAGCGCGGCGATATAGCGGTCTTCGGTGGAATAGACCCGCACGCGATCGAGGCTGTGCGTAGCTTTTAACACCGCAAGCAGGCGCTCGCCCATCACGGTCGGGTCGGCATCCGGAGATTTAATGTCGATGTAGAAGAACGTGTGCGGCCATTGCTGCAAAACGGCTTGCAGCGTGGGAATGGTGGCCTGCCTGCCGCGCCAGGGGTGGCTGTCATCACCCCATTTCCAGCCGGCATCGACTTTCGCCAGCTCGGCGGCGGTCAAACTGGAAACGTTGCCCTCGCTATTGGTCAATGCGGAAAGATCGCTTGACCGGTAGAGCACCGGCACGCCGTCGTGGCTTAACTGTACCGTGACCCAGATGGCCTCGGCGTTATTCTCCAGCGCCAGCTTAATGGCCGGCAGGGTATTCTCTGGCGCATCGCCGGTGCCGCCGCGATGGGCAATCAGCTGCGGGGCGGCCCAGGCGCCGGCGGAGGCCAGCAGGCAAAGTGCGGTAAGTATTTTCTTCATGATTATATCTTCCAGATTTATCGGTTAACTTTATGAAAATAAACATAATTTATTGCAGTTTTATGTTTTAACCGCTTTTCCGGGCGATGAAATAAAAAAAGCATAAAATTCGCAGCGAGTTTTGCTATGCTGTATGGGTATACAGTGTTGAGTCTGACGATGCGTAAAATTATCCATGTCGATATGGACTGTTTCTTTGCGGCGGTGGAGATGCGCGACAACCCGGCGTTGCGCGATATACCTCTCGCGATAGGCGGCAGTCGGGTACAGCGTGGCGTGATTAGTACCGCGAACTATCCTGCGCGTAAGTTTGGCGTGCGTAGCGCCATGCCGACGGCGACGGCGCTCAAGCTGTGCCCGCATCTCACGCTGCTTCCCGGCCGCTTTGATGCCTACAAAGAAGCCTCGAACCATATCCGCGAAATTTTCTCCCGCTATACCTCGCGCATTGAGCCGCTGTCGCTGGATGAAGCCTATCTTGATGTCAGCGACAGCGTGCATTGTCACGGGTCGGCCACCCTGATCGCCCAGGAGATCCGCGAAACCATCGAACGGGAGCTGCGCCTCACCGCCTCGGCGGGGGTAGCGCCGGTAAAGTTTCTTGCCAAAATCGCCTCCGACATGAATAAACCCAACGGCCAGTTCGTTATTGCTCCCCATCAGGTGGCTGAGTTTGTACGGGCGCTGCCGCTGGCGAAAATACCCGGCGTCGGGAAGGTATCGGCGGCGAAGCTGGAAAATATGGGCCTGCGTACCTGTGGCGATGTACAGAACAGCGATCTGGCCATGCTGCTTAAGCGCTTCGGTAAATTCGGCCGTATTTTGTGGGAGCGCAGCCACGGGATTGATGAGCGGGAAATCCATAACGACCGGCAGCGCAAGTCAGTGGGGGTAGAGCGGACATTAGCGGAAGATATCCATGAATGGTCAGAGTGCGAAGCGATTATCGAAAATCTCTATCCCGAACTGGAGCGCCGGCTGGCGAAGGTCAAACCGGACCTGCTGATCGCCCGTCAGGGTATTAAACTGAAATTCAATGACTTCCAGCTGACCACCCAGGAGCACGTCTGGCCGCAGCTGAACAAAGCGGATCTGATTGCCACCGCGCACAAGGCCTGGGATGAGCGCCGCGGCGGACGTGGCGTGCGCCTGGTTGGGCTCCACGTGACGCTGCTCGATCCGCAGCTGGAAAGGCAGCTTTTATTAGGGATTTAACCATGCACATACGTCCTTACCGCGACAACGATTTACCACTGCTCTGTCGGATATTCCTGCGCGCGGTGCGGGAAACGGCCTGCCGGGACTATACTCCGGCGCAGATTGCGGCCTGGGCGCAGGTGGATGAGACGCGCTGGCGGCAAAAGCTGGCTGATGCAAACGGGCTGGTGGCGGAGATAGAGAATCAACCGGTTGGCTTTATCACCGCCATCGGGACGCATATCGATTTGCTCTTTGTCTCGCCGGATCACGGCCGGCAGGGTATCGGCGGCGCGCTTATCGAGGCGCTCTGCGCTCAGTATCCTGCGCAAATCCTGACGGTGGACGCCAGCATTACCGCGAGACCCTGTTTTACGGCCCATGGCTTTAAGGTGGTGGCTGAGCAGCGGGTGGCGGCGCGCGGGGAGTGGTTTATTAACTACCGGATGGAAAGCGCGGGACGCTAAGGTGAGGGGGAGAAACCGGCGGCGGGCTGCCGCCGGTGGTGGTGCTTATTTAGCCGGAATGGCTTTCAGCAGCTCGGTCAGCAGCGTCCAGTACTGGCCGACGCTCTCGATATGGACCTGCTCATCCGGGGAGTGCGGACCGGTAATGGTTGGTCCGATGGAGACCATGTCCATTTCCGGATACGGTTTCTTGAACAGGCCGCATTCCAGACCGGCGTGGATGATCTGGATGTTCGGCGTCTTGTTGAACAGACGCTGGTAAGTCTCGCGCACCAGGTGCATCACCGGCGAGTTGGCGTCCGGCTGCCAGCCAGGGTAAGCGCCTTTGGCTTCGGTTTTCGCCCCCGCCAGTTTACCCAGAGATTCCAGCATGCTGACCACATAGTCTTTGCCGCTGTCGATCAGCGAGCGGATCAGGCAGTGGATCTGCACATTGTCATCGGTCATGGTGACGACGCCGACGTTCAGCGAGGTTTCTACTACGCCTTTCGCCACGTCAGAGTTGCGGATAACCCCGTTCGGCGTGGCGTTCAGCAGGCGGATGAAACCGTCGCGGGAGGCCTGAGTCAGCGCCGCTTTGTCGTTCTCTACCGCTTCCAGGAGCACCACCAGGTTCTTCTCTTTGGCCGCCAGCTCGTTTTGCAGCAGCGCCTGGTAAGTATTCACCAGCGCTTTCAGCGCATCGGCTTTATCCGCGGCGACGGCGACAGTAGCGTATGCTTCGCGCGGGATGGCGTTGCGCAACGTACCGCCGTTGAAATCGACCAGACGCAGATCCAGCTCATCGGCATGACCGGCAAGGAAGCGCGACAGCAGCTTGTTGGCGTTACCCAGGCCGAGATGGATGTCACCGCCGGAGTGGCCGCCCTTCAGCCCTTTTAAGGTCACTTTAAAGCTCTGGAAACCGGCCGGAATCGCTTCGCGGGTCAGCGCCAGGTTAGAGGTGAAATCGATCCCGCCGGCGCAACCCATATAGATTTCGCCTTCTTCTTCGGAGTCGGTGTTGATCAGGATATCGGCTTGCAGCCAGTTGGCCTGCAGACCGAAGGCGCCGTCCATACCGGCTTCTTCGGTCATGGTCAGCAGCACTTCCAGCGGGCCGTGAGCGACGCTGTCGTCGGCCAGTACCGCCAGTGCGGACGCCATCCCGATACCGTTGTCCGCGCCCAGCGTGGTGCCGCGCGCTTTCACCCATTTGCCGTCAATGTACGGCTGGATCGGATCTTTGGCGAAGTCGTGGACGGTGTCGTTATTTTTCTGCGGCACCATATCGAGGTGCGCCTGCAGCGCTACCGGCTTACGGTTTTCCATACCGGCAGTCGCGCCTTTACGAATCAGAATGTTGCCAACCTGGTCGCGTTCCGCGTGTAAGCCTTTTTCTTTTGCCCAACCCATAATGTGCTCGGCGAGCTGTTCTTCGTGATAGGACGGGTGCGGGATGGAGCAAATCTTGGCGAAAATATCCCAAAGCGGCTGCGGGGATAGTTGAGACAGTTCAGACACGGTAAGTCTCCTTACAGACTCCTGCATACAGCGGTTGCAGGACGAGGGTTAGCGTTAAAATACACAACAAGCCCGGGCTTGCGCGATGGGGGTGAGAATACCACTTTCCACCGCCGCAGGTAGTGTAAACAACGCAAAAAGCGTTGCGCAAACCGCTTAACACTGGTTTTTAGTGCGTCAGATCTCTATAATCTCGCGCAACCATTTTCCCCCTCGAACATTATTTAAGCCGTATTACACAGGCTGGGACACTTCACATGAGCGAAAAATACGTCGTCACCTGGGACATGTTGCAGATTCACGCCCGCAAACTGGCCAGCCGTCTGCTGCCGGTTGAGCAATGGAAAGGCATTATTGCCGTTAGCCGCGGTGGACTGGTACCGGGGGCCTTACTGGCGCGTGAACTGGGCATTCGTCATGTTGATACCGTATGCATCTCCAGCTACGACCATGATAACCAGCGCGAGCTGAAAGTGCTGAAACGTGCGGAAGGCGATGGCGAAGGCTTTATCGTTATCGACGATCTGGTGGATACCGGCGGGACCGCCGTGGCGATCCGCGAAATGTATCCCAAAGCGCACTTCGTCACCATTTTCGCCAAACCGGCAGGCCGTCCGCTGGTCGATGATTACGTGGTTGATATTCCGCAGGATACCTGGATTGAACAGCCGTGGGATATGGGCGTGGTGTTTGTACCGCCTATCGCAGGTCGTTAATTCTTCAGGACAGTGCTATTTACCACGCCCGGCTTGCCGGGCGTGGTTTTTTTTATCCTATAGCAGGTTACAATATCCGGAGTGGCACTACGACGGAGACTGCACATGTCACAGGCTAACCTCAGCGAAACGCTGTTTAAACCTCGCTTCAAACATCCCGAAACCTCTACGCTGGTGCGCCGGTTTTCTGCCGGAAAACCCCAGGCGATGCAGTCAGCGCTGAGCGGCAATCACGTCGAACACTGGTACCGTCTGATCAATCGCTTAATGTGGATCTGGCGCGGCGTAACCCCGCAGGAGATCCTTGATGTGCAAGCGCGCATTGTGATGAGCGAGGCCGAACGAACGGATCCCGAGCTGTTCGATACCGTCATCGGCTATCGCGGCGGCAACTGGATCTTTGAGTGGGCGAAAGAGGCGATGCAGTGGCAGCAAAAGGCCGGGCAGGAAGCCGATCCTTTGCTGAGCGGCCGCCACTGGCTGCATGCTTCGAACCTGTACAGCATTGCCGCTTATCCGCATATTAAAGGCGATGAGCTGGCGGAACAGGCGCAGGCTCTAGCCAACCGGGCGTATGAAGAGGCCGCCCAGCGGCTGCCTGGCGCCCTGCGCGAGCTGGAGTTCACCATCCCTGGCGGTTCGCCGATAACCGGCTTTTTGCATATGCCGAAAGGCGAGGGGCCGTTTCCGACGGTGCTGATGTGCGGGGGGCTGGACTCGCTGCAGACGGATTATTACAACCTGTATGAGAACTACTTCTCACCGCTCGGCATTGCCATGCTGACCATTGATATGCCCTCCATCGGCTTCTCGTCAAAATGGACGCTGAATCAGGACACCAGCCTGCTGCATCAGCACGCGCTGCGCCATCTGGAAAATGTGCCATGGATCGACCATACCCGGGTCGCCGCCTTCGGCTTCCGTTTTGGCGCCAATATTGCGGTGCGTCTCGGTTACCTGGAACCGCAGCGGCTGAAGGCCGTAGCCTGTCTGGGGCCGGTGGTCCACGGTCTGCTGGTGGATCCTCTGCATCAGGGGCGCGTGCCGGAGATGTACCTCGACGTGCTGGCCTCGCGGCTGGGCATGCATGACGCGTCCGATGAAGCGCTGCGCGTGGAGCTCAACCGCTACTCGTTAAAAACCCAGGGACTGCTGGGACGCCGTTGCCCGACGCCGATGCTCTCCGGCTTCTGGAAGGACGATCCGTTCAGCCCCGAAGAGGAGTCGCGGTTAATCACCTCGTCATCTGCCGATGGCAAACTGCTGGAGATCCCGTTTAACCCGGTGTATCGCAATTTTGATCACGCATTGCGACAGATCGCCCGCTGGATCAACCATAGATTTGGTTAATTTATTGCTAAATTCTATTGGTTTGGTAAAACAGTTGCATCACTAAAGGAGATCGCAATGACGTTACCGAGTGGACACCTGAAAAGTAAGTTGATCAAGAAATTCACGGCGCTAGGGCCTTACATTCGCGAAGAGCAGTGCCATGACAACCGTTTCTTTTTCGATTGCCTGGCAGTTTGCGTCAACGTTAAGCCCGCACCGGAGAAGCGTGAATTCTGGGGCTGGTGGATGGAAATGGAAGCACAAGAGTCACGTTTCACCTATAGCTACCAGTTTGGCCTGTTCAATAAAGAAGGGTCATGGCAGGCGGTCGACATTGACGACCCGGAAGTGAGCGACAGACTGGAAAAAACGCTGCGCGAGTTTCACGAGCGCGCCGCAGCGCTGCTGACCACCTTTAATCTGAAGCTGGAACCGGCCGACGATTTCAGCGAGCCGGTTCGCCTGCGCGCCTGATTGATCTACAGATACGATTTCTCCACGCCCGTGCGGCGTGGAGGAGCGTGACGAAGGCTTTGCCGCCCCACCCGCACTCTCCACCCCGCCACCTGACTCACACTGCCTGCGGCTGCAGCTTGCCGGCCATCGCCTGCTGAATAATCGGGATCGGCGTCAGTAAGTGCTCGCGCATCAGCGCGCTGGCCTGCTCGGCGTCGCGCGCCAGAATAGCGTCCACCAGGGTCTGATGCTGGACATGCTTATCTTCCAGCATCTCTACCGACAGGACGGTGGTGCGCAGCCAGATAAAACGGTAGCGGGCTGCCAGATCGAAGAGCCGCTCGCGCATTTGCAGCAGATACTGCGAACCGCAGCCGGCGACGATGGCGGTGTGAAACGCCTGGTGGCGCTGGTCCCACTCATCGAGTAAGCGCTCACTTGCCTCGCACGACTCCAGCTTGTTGAGCAGATGGGCGCGGGCCAGCAGCTCCGCCTCCCACTCATCGCCGCCGCGCTCGATGGCGAGGCGCACCAGCATGGCTTCCATGTTGGCGCGCGCGTCGAAGATATCGAGAAGCTCCTGTTCCGACATGGGCGCCACCCGATAGCCTTTCTGATTGACCACCGTCACCAGCCGCTCGGCCACCAGCTGCGAAAGCGCCTCGCGCAGCGGACCGACCCCCAGGGCATAGCGCGAGGTCAACAGGCTCATCCGTAGCTTCTCATCGGGTTGGTAGACCCCGCGGATGATGTCGTTTTTTAACCAACGGTACCCGTCAATGGCCGTCGCCTGGGAAATGGCGGTCATGATCTTACTCCTGAATACTCTTCCCGGCGGGGGCCGGGAACAGGGTTAACGCGTATTTTGCAGCGGCAGTTTTTGCCACAATACCAGCTTTTTCCAGCGCGACATAATCGGTACCGTACAAATAATTCCCAATGCTAACAGGCCGGTAGAGATCACCTCCAGCTGCTGCGCCGGACGGAACAGCATCACCACCAGCACGAAGGTGATAAAGGCGATCACCAGCCAGGTCAGGTACGGATAGAGCCACATTCTGAGACGGATCTCCCCGCCTTGCGCCTGAAGGATTTTACGCATCCGCAGTTGCGAAACGGCGATCACCAGATAGACCAGCAGGGCGATGGCGCCGGAGCTGTCGATGAGGAATTTAAACACCTTGGCAGGCGCGTAGTAGTTCACCACCACGGTGAGGAACGCCGCGCCGGTGGAGAGGAGCACCGCCACGTACGGCGTTTTGCTGCGGTTGGTCCGCCCCATGAAGGCCGGCGCATCGCCGCGGCGGCTCAGGGAGTAGAGCATCCGCGAGGCGGTATACAGCGCCGAGTTCAGACAGCTGGTGACCGACAGGAGGATCACGCCGTCCATAATCAGCTTGGCATAGGGAATATGCAGCAGCTCGAGCACCGAGCGGTAGGAGCCAATGCTCTTCAGCCCCGGCATATTCCATGGGATGAGGGCGACGACGATAAAGATCGAGCACAGATAAAAAATAGAGATACGCCAGATCACCGAGTTGGTGGCGCGCACGATATGTTTATCCGGGGTATCCGATTCGGCGGCGGCAATAGTGACAATCTCCGCGCCCATAAACGAGAACATGGTGATCAGCATCGCGCTCAGCACCGCGCCGAAGCCGTTGGGCATAAAGCCGCCGTGATCCCACAGACGCGAAATGCCGCTCACTTCGGCATACGAATAAAAGCCGGTAATGGCGACCGCGCCCAGTATGATAAACGCCAGAATAGCGACCACTTTGCACAGCGCCAGCCAGAACTCGAATTCGCCGTAGTTTTTGACGCTCAGCAGGTTACTGCCGGTGAGGGCGAGGGTGATGACCAGAGAGAACAACCACACCGGGACGCCCGGCACCCATGAATGCAAAATAATCGCCGCGATATTGGCTTCCAGCGGAATAACCAATACCCAAAACCACCAGTACAGCCAGCCGATGGTATACCCCGCCCAGCGGCCGATGGCTTTATCGGCGTAGGTGGAAAAGGAGCCGGTATCCGGCGTGGCGACCGCCATTTCGGCCAGCATACGCATAATCATCACCACCAGTAGCCCGGCAAACAGATAGGCCAGCAGCACCGCCGGGCCCGCCTCGGCAATGGCGACGCTGGATCCGACAAATAAACTCGCGCCGATCACCCCGGCGATAGATAACATCGTGACGTGGCGCGACTTCAGCCCCGCCCCTAAATCCTGTGATTGCGACAGTTGCCCCATCATTTACCCTCTCGAAGTGTGTCACCTGGGAGAGCGCCCCGACATTCCCGCGCCGGGGCACGCGTATTATTGTTGTTTTGCAGGTCTCGTCTTTATTCCCTTACTAACGTACTTCGTGTCCGCATGTCTGGTGTGCTATGCCTGTTTCGCCTCGGTAAAGCAGTCGGCGATGATCTTCAGCCCCTGCTCGATCTGCGCCTCTTCGATGGTCAGCGGCACCAGGATGCGCAGCACGTTGTAGTACGGTCCGCAGGAGAGCAGGATCAGACCTTTGTCGCGCGCCCGGGCGACAATATCCGCCGTCAGCCTGGCGTTCGGCCTGCTGTGGTCGCCCTCTTCAAACAGCTCAATGGCGATCATCGCTCCCAGACCGCGCACGTCGCCGATCTCCGGATGATCTTCAGCGATCGCCAGCAGGCCCTGGCGCAGGGTATCGCCGAGCTGGTTGGCTTTTTCCAGCAGATTCTCCTGCTCGAAAATCTGCAATACCGCCAGGGCGGCGGCGCAGGCGATGGGGTTGCCGGCGTAGGTGCCGCCCAGTCCGCCCGGGGCGATGGCGTCCATCACCTCCGCGCGGCCGGTGACGCCCGCCAGCGGGAAACCGCCGGCGATAGATTTGGCGAAGGTGGTGATATCCGCCGCGACGCCCATCTGCTCCATGGCGAACAGGGTACCGGTGCGGCCCGCGCCGCTCTGTACTTCATCGGCGATGAGCATAATGCCGTGCTCGTCGCACAGGGCGCGCAGGCGCTGCATAAAGGCCGGGGAGGCGGCATAGAATCCGCCTTCACCCTGCACCGGCTCGATAATGATGGCGGCGATATCTTCCGGCGCGGCATCGTTTTTGAAGATGCGATGGATGCTGGCGATCGCCTCGTCATCGCTGACGCCGTGCAGCGCGCACGGATAGAGGGCGCGATAGACGTGACCCGGCATTAAGCCCATACCGGCGGAGTATGGATTCACTTTACCGGTCAGCGACAGGGTGTAGTGGGTGCGGCCGTGATAGGCGCCGGTGAAGGCGATCGCGCCGCTGCGCCCGGTTGCCGCGCGGGCGATCTTCACTGCGTTCTCCACCGCTTCCGACCCGGTGGTCACCAGCAGGGTTTTCTTGGCGAAATCACCAGGCACCTTCTGGTTCATCTTTTCGCACAGCGCCAGGTAGGGCTCGTAGGCGAGCACCTGGAAGCAGGTATGGGACAGCTTTTTCAGCTGGTCCTCCACGGCGGCGACAATCTGCGGATGCAGGTGGCCGGTATTGAGCACCGCGATACCGCCGGCAAAATCGAGATATTCCCGCCCTTCGACGTCCCACACCCGGCAGTTCTCCGCGCGCTCGGCGAAGACAGGATGGATCTGGCCGACGCCGCGCGGGACCGCGTCGTTGCGACGCGCCATCATTGCTTTATTGCTGTTCATCCGTCACTCCTGTTAAAGGCCAATACACATGTATTTGATTTCTAAGTAGTCTTCGATGCCGTACTTCGACCCTTCGCGGCCGAGGCCGGAGGCCTTAACGCCGCCGAACGGGGCGACTTCGGTGGAGATAATTCCGGTATTGATGCCGATGATGCCGTACTCCAGCGCTTCGCCGACGCGGAACACACGGCTCAGATCGCGGGCGTAGAAATAGGCGGCGAGACCGAACTCGGTATCGTTGGCCTGGGCAATGACGTCGGCTTCATCTTTAAAGCGGAACAGCGGGGCCAGCGGGCCGAAGGTCTCCTCTTTCGCCACTTTGGCGCTGTCAGGCACGTTGACCAGGATGGTGGGCTGGAAGAAGTTGCCGCCCAGGGCGTGCGGTTTGCCGCCGGTGACCACCTTTGCGCCTTTGGCGATGGCGTCGGCAATGTGTTCTTCAACTTTGGCGACGGCTTTCTCGTCGATCAGCGGGCCGGTCGTGACGCCCTCCTGCAGGCCGTCGCCGATGCGTAGTTTTTCCACCGCCTGCTGCAGCTTCTCGGCGAAACGGTCATACACCCCGTCCTGGACGTACAGGCGGTTGGCGCAGACGCAGGTTTGCCCGGCGTTGCGGAACTTCGACGCCAGCGCCCCCTCGACGGCTTTATCGAGATCGGCATCGTCGAAGACGATAAACGGCGCGTTGCCGCCCAGCTCCAGGGAGACTTTTTTGATATCTTTCGCGCACTGCTCCATCAGCTGGCGGCCAATCTCGGTCGAGCCGGTAAAGGAGAGCTTGCGTACCAGCGGGTTGCTGGTCAGTTCGCCGCCGACCGCGCCGGCTGAGCCGGTGACGACGTTGAACACCCCAGCGGGGATCCCGGCGCGATTCGCCAGTTCGGCCAGCGCCAGCGCGGAAAACGGCGTCTGGCTGGCCGGTTTCAGGACCATGGTGCAGCCCGCGGCCAGCGCCGGGCCCGCTTTGCGGGTGATCATCGCCGCCGGGAAGTTCCACGGGGTGATGGCGGCGGTGACGCCGATGGGCTGCTTAATCACCAGCAGGCGCTTGTCGGCCTGGTGGCCCGGAATGGTGTCGCCGTAAATGCGTTTACCTTCTTCGGCGAACCATTCAATAAAGGAGGCGGCGTAGCTGATTTCGCCTTTGGCTTCCGCCAGCGGTTTCCCCTGTTCGAGGGTCATCAGACGGGCGAGATCGTCCTGGTTCTCCAGCATGAGATCGAACCAGCGACGCAGAATATTCGCCCGCTCTTTGGCGGTGAGGGCGCGCCAGGCGGGAAGGGCGCGGTTAGCGGCTTCGATCGCTTGTCGGGTTTCGTCAGCGCCCATTTTCGGCACGCTGCCGAGCTGCTCGCCGTTGGCGGGGTTGGTCACCGCAATCACGTCGCCGTTGGGCGCATCGCGCCACTGACCATCAATCAGCGCCTGCTGGCGAAACAGAGTCATATCGTTGAGTTGCATAATCGCTTCCTGTCTTCAGGGGGTTAACGGGTAAAAGCGGCGTGTAGTGTCTCCACGCTACGTGCCGCACGCAGCGTGCGTCCGGGATTGCTCTGGCTGGCCAGCAGGGTCTGCACCTTGCTGACGATATGCGCGCCGATCGGGATAGCCGACGTCGCCGCGGGTGACGGCGCGTTACAGGTGTGAATGGAACGCGCGGTGGTGACGAAGAGAAAATCGTCGATCAGTTTGCCCTGCGGCGACACCGCCTGCGCCCGCACGCCGGCCGGCCACGGGCGCAAATCGCGCAATGTCAGGCTCGGGCAGTATTTCTGCACCAGCCGCAGATAGCCGCTTCGGCACAGCGAATTTTTCATTTCGCCCAGCCCGGAGCACAGGTTGTTTTGCAGTACCCGGCGAATGCCGGGCGAGGTGAGGATCTCCAGGGTATCGGCCAGCGAAATATCGCGCTTGCGATAGCCTTCGCGCTTCAGGGCCAGCACGGCGTTGGGGCCGACGGTGACGCTGCCGTCGATCATGCGGGTCAGGTGGACGCCGAGGAACGGCATCGCCGGATCGGGGATCGGATAGATCAGATGGTTGACGATCTGATTGTGCTGCGCAGCGAGCTGGAAATACTCCCCGCGGAACGGGCAGATGATAAACCCGGGATCGACGCCGAGCATTTTCACCAGTCGATCGGCCATCAGCCCGGAACAGGTAATCAGCGTCGAGGCCTCATACTCGCCGCCCTGGCGGGTGTGGACGACCACGCCGCTGGCGTGTTCTTTCAGGGCGCTGACTTCGGCGTTGTAGACGATGGCGCCGCCTTTCGATTCGAAGTTCTTCGCCATCGCCGCCGCCACGTCGCGGTAGCTGACGATGCCGCTGGAAGGGACGAAGATCCCGCCGAGTCCGCTGATGTTCGGTTCGCGCTCGCGCAGCTCCCCGGCGCTCAGCCATTCCCGCTGCAGGCCGTTGGCGGCGGTGCGATCCCACAGGGCGCGCATCCGCTCCATCTCCAGCGGCGAGGTGGCGACCAGCATCTTGCCGCAGACGTCGTAGCGGATGCCGTTCTGCTCGCAAAAGGCTTTGGTGGCGCGGTTGCCGGCGAGGCAAAACTGCGCCTTGAGGCTGCCGGGCGTGTAGTACACCCCGGCGTGGATCACGCCGCTGTTATGGCCGGTCTGATGGCAGGCCGGGCCGGCCTCTTTTTCCAGCAGCGCAATGCGGGCATCCGGGTAAATCTCAATTAACTGCATGGCGGTCGACATGCCGATGATGCCGCCGCCGATAATCACGAAATCATACATCCGCTCAATTCCTTCGCCTGAAAACCCTTATTGATGAGTCTGGTAATGATTCGTGGAATACGCAAAGTAGCCGCGCTGGCGCATCAGCTCGCGGCGCAGGTCCGGGTGCGGCGTAAAGCGGTCGCGGCCATGCAGCCAGAACAGGTTGTTTATCAACAGAAATTTGCCTACCGGAACCGGTACAGAAAGAATGTTTTTGCTGGTCTCCAGCGCGTCGGAGAGGCGGCTCAGCCAGGTGCCTTCTTCGAAATCTTTCGGCTGGACGAACTGGTCGATATAGCGCATCACCGGGCGACCTAACTGGTCGACGTCGAATACCGGGTGGAAGACATCTTTGCTGACGTTTTTGCTCGGCGGTGCGGCCCAGCGCATCGGGCGGCGGGCGAGCGGGTCGCGGAAGAATTCGTCGAGGTGCTCCCAGTCGTCGAGATGCAGCAGCAGGGAATTGCCGCCCTGCATGTTCTGCTCGTCGATCTTCATCATCAGCACATAGTCGGTTTGCTCTTCGACGTAGGTGCCGTCGTTGTGCAGCTCCATCACCCGGTGCGGCTGGCGCAGATAGCTGTCGGAGTTATCGACGTTTTTCACCACGAAACGGGCGTAATACTGGCCGCTCATGGCGTCGAAATTGGAACGGCCAATCAGGTGCGCCACGGCGGTGGCCAGCTTGACCATCTCCTCGGCCTGGCTGACGTTATCGATCCCTTCGCCGTTGATCAGCAGCGCGCCTTCCGCGCGGTCGAGCAGCGTTTTGATCAGCAGCGGCTGCAGCTGGTTGCCGCACAGATCGTCGAGGATCTTGCCCACCTGGAAGCGTAAGAAAGATTTGTACTCCAGCGCCTGCACCGGCCACTGCGCGACCTGCTGCAGAAACTGGGCGGTGGTGTCGGCGGAAAAGGTGAGCTCCAGCAGGCGCGGCGACTGGGCGGAAGGAGCGACGGTAAAGCCAGGGAATTGTTGAGCTAACGGCGCGGATGTCGGTTTTACTGCGGTCAGGGCGTTCATCAGGATCGTTCCTCGCAATGGAATGGAAGGTCAGGGTGATGTTCATTTCGTAGCCATAAATTAAAAATATCTACATTTTTATAAAATGCGTACGGAATGGCCTTTTTGTTTCTATTTTGTGATCTGACAACAATTATTTAACAATGCGAGAGAGATAAGGCGGTGGTTAACGTTGAGGAACAAAGCGGGTGGCGGAAAAGGCAAAATGCCGAAAGGCTGAGGGTAAATCATAACGCCGATCACAGTTTTTAATCTGTGCAATACCCTTACCAGATGAAGGTGTTAACATTCAGCTGGTAAATACCTTTCAATGCTCACCGAGGCTTCGATGCTGGAGAATGTCATTATCAGATAATCAGCTTCCCGACCTGCCCAGGCCGGACTGATTATCGCTGCGCTTAAACCTTACGCACACACCTGCGGGTGTAGGCATGTTTTCGCACATGATAATGAACAGGTTTCAGTATGAATTTATCCCGTCAGGAACAACGGACCTTACACGTACTCGCCAAAGGTGGCCGTATTGCGCACGTCCGCGATATCTCCGGCCGCATTACCGCCGTCGAATGCTACACCCGGGAAGGGCTGTTGCTGAGCGACTGCACCCTCGCGGTCTTCAAAAAGCTCAAAACCAAAAAGCTGATTAAGTCGGTGAATGGCCAGCCGTACCGGATCAACACCACCGGTTTGACCAACGTTCGCGCGCAGGCGGACAACCGCTGATACAGCGACCCGGGCAGGGTCGCTGCCCGGGCGTATGGCTCTCAAGGAGAAAAAACCATGATCGATATCCCTCGCATTTTTACTATCAGTGAAAGCGAACACCGTATTCATAACCCTTTTACCCCGGAAAAGTACGCCACGCTGGGGCGGGCGCTGCGAATGGCGCCGGGCGCCTCCATTCTTGACCTCGGCAGCGGCTCCGGAGAGATGCTCTGTAGCTGGGCGCGCGATCATCAGATCGTCGGCACCGGGGTGGACATGAGCCTGCTGTTCAGCCAGCAGGCGGCCGCCCGGGCAGAGGCGCTCGGGGTGAGCGACCGGGTGACCTTTGTGCACCAGGATGCCAGCGGGTATGTCGCTAGTCAGCCGTGCGATATTGCCGCCTGCGTGGGGGCAACGTGGATCGGCGGCGGCGTGGCAGGCACGATTGCGCTGCTGAAGCAGAGCCTTAACCCAGGCGGTATGCTGCTGATCGGCGAGCCATGGTGGCGCAAACGCCCCGCCACGGCGGAAGAGGCGGTTGCCTGCGGCGCGCACTCTCCCGACGACTTCCTGACGCTGCCGGCGCTGGTCGCCCACTTCGGCGAACTGGGCTATGACGTAGTGGAGATGGTGCTGGCGGACCAGGAGGGCTGGGATCGTTATGAAGCGGCGAAATGGCTGACGATGCGCCGCTGGCTGGAGGCCAATCCGCACGATGACTTCGCGCCGGAGGTTCGCCAGCAGTTGACCACCGCGCCGCTGCACCATGTCACCTGGACCCGGGAATATCTCGGCTGGGGCGTGTTTGTCCTGATGGCGCGTTAACCAGCGTGTCGGTAGCGTCGGGAGGCGCTACCGACCATCTTCAGACCTTCAGCTCGTCGTAGCTGACCATGACGTGTTGGCGAAAGGCGGGCCGTGCGGTTAGCCGTGCATAATAGGCCGCAAGATGGGGGAGGGGACGACGGGGGATATCGATTGCAAAGTAGCGGTACAGCACATGACCAAACTGGATGTCGGCCAGGGTGAGCGTATCGCCCGCCAGATAGCGACTGCCGGCGAGACGTGCCTCGGCAATCGCCAGCTTTTGCTCCAGGGCCGTCACCGCCGCGGCGATGGCCTGCGGATCCCGCACGGCGGCGGGCGTGCGCACCGCGCGCCAGAACACCGGCGCCGTAAAGCCGAGGGCAATATTCTGCTTTGACCACTCGGCCCAGCGATCAACCTCAGTACGAGCCAGCAGGTCGCCCGGCCAGAAAGCGTCGTCGGCGTAGCGGCTGGCTAAATAGCGAAGGATCGCGCCGGTTTCCCACAGCGGCGGATTATCGCCATCCTGCAGCACTGGCACCGTACGATTGGGATTGAGCTGATAAAACGCCTCGCTGTCGGTACCGCCATAGCGATGGCCCACGTCGAAGCGGAGATAGTCCAGCCCAAGCTCGCCAACACACCACATCAGCGCCTGCACGTTAGAGGAAGTTTTTCGGCCCCAGATAGTCAGCATCGGGATCTCCTGTGAACAGGGAAAGAAGGAGCATAGCAGGTAGGGTTGAAAACGGGAGGGGTCACAAAAGAAATGAGCCACCTCGCCGCGCAGGGGGCGGATGCGCTGGTCAGATGTTCAAACCAGGAGCGTCGCTGAGCCAGCTATTCAGCGCACAGAATGAGTGGAAGAACTGAGGGCAACAGTTTGCCCTCTGTTTACTTAAGTGGTCTTGTACTAAGGTGTGGCGCTAAAAAACTCGCCAAATTTGACGGCCAGCCAGCCGACAGGCGTCGTGGCGCCGCCGACGATATTGGTGATCTCGGCCATCCCTTCCGGTACCGGAATATGTGAGTTCACCGCCGCCTGAGTATATTCTTGCGAAATGTCCGTCCCGACATACAGGATGCAGGTCACGATCAGGGTTCCGGTTATGAACATGCGGAACATATTTCGTTTACAGAACGGCGTGACCATTGCCAGCAGGAACATTAACGAAGCCAGATCGACAAAGGGCAGTACGCGGTTGCCGGGCAGAATGATAGACAGCACCACAGCCATAGGGATTAACAGCAGACCGGTCGCCAGTACCGAAGGTTCACCGATCAATAACGCCGTATCCATCCCGATGTAAAAATCGCGCCCCGGAAATTTAGCCTTCAGTTTTGCTTCAGCGGCATCACGGACAATCAACAATCCCTGCACCAGAATTTCAATCATTTTCGGCAGCAGCAGCATGGCGGCTGAAACCTTAATGGCCAGTGAAACGGCAGCGGAAATGTCATATCCAGCCAGGAAGGCCAACAGCAGTCCCAGCACAAACCCCAGGGTAAGAGGCTCGCCAAAAACGCCGAATTTTTTATTAATACTTTCCGGATCGAAATTGATTTTATTGATGAGCGGGATCTTATCAATGATGTAATTACAGGCAATGCCAAACGGCACGTAAGCTATACAGGTAAGATGTGGGAATGATATCCCTTTAAGATTATAGTTTTTTTGTAAATACGGCGCCGTTAAATCTGCGGCCAATAGCGTTAACACAAAAATAGCGAAAGTAATACCGACAGAAAGCCAGTAATTTCCCGTTCCGGCATAGACCACAGACCCCATGATCAGGAAAATCCAGTAGTTAAAAATATCGATATTCACCGTTTTGGTTAATTTCAACAGAAGCATGGCCAGGTTGATGACGATAAAGCCCACCACGACGGGCAGCATCAGCGGCGAACCCCAGCCAATAGTCGATGCGGTAGGCCAACCGGTATCAACGACCGTTAACTGCAGGCCGATACGCTCAACCATCGCCTGCGATGCCGGGCCCAGGTTTGTCAGCAGCAGGCCAATCACCAGCCCCACCCCTTCAAAACCAATGCCGACCAGCATCCCTGCTTTAAATGCCGTACCGATTTTAACGCCAAAGCAAAGCGCGATAATAAAGAATATTACTGGCATCATTACTGATGCCCCCAGACTAATAATGCTGTTGATAATATCCATAATGATTCCTTAAAAGGCGGGCGAATTGGGCACGAGTTAACCCGTGCCCATTGGGCCCTGTTAATACCTTTAATGGTTCTTTTAGTATTTAACTGAGTTTCTTTAAAAGGATCTCAGCGAAGCGTTTGGGCGAATTACTGAATGCGTCAATGGTACTCCCGGCAATATGCGGCGTAATGGTCACGTTATTCAGTGTATAGAATGCACTGTCGTCAGGAAGCGGTTCGTCATCAAAGGTATCAAGCGCGGCGCCCATAATTTGCCCGGATCTGAGCGCATCAATCATCTCTTTTTCATTGATTAACCCGGAGCGTGCCGTGTTAACAATGATGGCACTGCGCTTCATCAGCGCGAAATGGTGTGCGTTAATCAGATTTTCGGTTTCCGGCGTCAGGCGAGCATGTAACGAGATAACGTCGGCGCGTTGTACCAGTTCGTCCAGTGAATCGACTTTCTCATAACGTTCATGGCCTGCAACGTACTTATCGTAAAAGATAATCTCCGTGCCAAAGCCGCTGAGAAATCCCGCGACCAGTTGGGCAATATGGCCGAGGCCAACCAGCCCCACGACTTTTCCGCCAAGCTCCGGGATCGCCTGATGGTTCGGGCTGTCTTTACGCCAGTATTTGTCACGCAGGGCATCGTGTGACCGGGCGATATTGCGCATTTCCGCCAGGATCATGCCGACCGTGAATTCAGCGACGCTGCGAGCGTTACGCCCCGGGGTGTTCATCACCTCAACGCCCCGGGCGTTCGCCACCTCAAGATTCACGTTTTCCACGCCACCGCGGAGTACGCCTACATATTTCAGCGTGGGTATTTTATCGAACACCGCAGTATTGACGGGGGCAAACTGAGTGATCAGGATGTCAATATCACCCGCTCCCTGAAGCAGATCTTCCGGTAAGGCCACGGCTTCCGCGCCTTCCTGTTCAACCCGCAGATTATCTTCCTGAAGTTTCTCAATGGAGTCATGTGACCACTCGCGTACTTCGACTTCAATCCCGTTATCCCTGAGCGCTTTCAGTCCTGATTCCATCATTGCTGCATTGATAAACAGATCGGCAATTGCCAGACATTTCATAATGATTCTCCCTCGATTAACGCATCAACATACCGCCGGTAACGTCCAGAGTTGCTCCCGTCATATAGCTGGTCTTAGGAGAAACCATGAAGACACCGATGTCGGCAATTTCCTGAGGCTGAGCCACGCGGCCCACCGGAATACGACTGACGTAATAGTCAGGGTTTTGCTCAATGTTCTTACGGATCATCGCAGTATCCATGATCCCGACGGCGATATTGTTCACATTGATTTTTTGTTTGGCGACTTCCCGCGCCAGAGAAATAGCAAAGGCGACCAGACCGGCCTTACTTGCCGCGTAGTGCGCATGTCCCGTCGTGGAGCCGTGGAACGCGGCCTGCGAGGTAATATTCAGAATGCTGCCCATCTGGTCATGCTGCAGGCAGTGATTTACAAACAGCTGGCTGAGATGGAAGATGGCTTTCAGATTGACATTCATCACCAGATCCCAGTCCTGTGGGCTGATCTCGGTGACGTAGCCGCTCAGCCAGATCCCGGCGTTATTCACCAGAATGTCGGCTTTGCCCAGTCTGTCGATACAGGTGGCAAACAGATTTTCCCGGCTCTGTTCGTCAGAGAGATCGGTTTTAACCGCGATGATCTCTACGTTCGCGCTGGCCTTCACCGTTTCGATCAGCCGTTCGGGATGCTCTTCTTCCCGCATATAGGTAAAGCAGATATTGACGCCTTCTTTGGCGAGAGAAAGAACAAACTCTTTCCCCAGGCCGGTTGCGCCGCCTGTCACGATGGCCGTACGATTCGTTAAATTCAGATCCATTTTTTCCTCACTTAGTGCGCGATGTAGTTGCTGCAGCTTTTCCACGGCGACTGCATTTCTGATAACAGGTTTTTATAAAGCTGGTATTTGGTCTGGTAGACCCGGTGATTTTCCGGATTAGGGGAGACGGTGCGTGAGACATGGACCATTTCGTTTGAGGCAGCAAATACCTCTGCAAACCAGCCCACCATGACGGCTGCGGTCATCGCGGTACCCAGGGTCCCGTGCTCTTTGACGTCAACGATTTCCAGCGTGGCCTGGAAGATATCGGCGAATATCTGTAGCCAGACCGGGGAGTTCGTGACACCGCCGGCAATACGAATTGTGCGGCTTAACTTCGGGTTAATATTGCGCAAGCGCTCGGTGTGGTAGAGATGGCTAAAGGCCACGCCCTCATAAATCGCCCGCAGAAAATGGGCTTTTTTATGAAAGCTGTTTACACCGATAAAGCCGGCCGAGGCGTCGGGAATGGTGTTAGAGCCAAACACGAACGGAAAGAACAGCAGGTGGCTTTCATCCGGCGTCGTTGACGAAACCAGCTTATTGCACAGGTCATAGACCGACGATCCTTGCTCGGCGGAGGTTTTCCGATCGCTCTCCATAAAGTTGTTAATAAACCACTCCAGGTTGCTCGCGGAGGTGGGGCTGGCCTCGGTGATGAGCCATTTACCCTCAATGGGATAAATGGAGGTCATAAACAGATCTTTATCAATAACCGGGTGGTCGGTAACGTATTCGTTTATGCTCCAGGTGCCGGTGACGATCGCCATCTTATCGAGACTGTTGATCCCCGAGGCAATGGAAGAGGCCGAGATATCAAACACCCCGCCAGAAACCGGCGTACCTGCGCATAAACCGGTCAGACGGGCGACATCGTCAGTGATTTTTCCGCAGCATTCCGTTGAGCGTTTGATGGGGGGCAATTTATCCCGCAGTTCATCAAGTCCCCACCATGCCAGCAGTTCATCGTCATACTTGCAGTCACGTACGTTGATCAGGTTGGTGCCTGAGATATCGGTCAGCTCAAGAAAAGCCTCTCCGGTCAGGTAAAAACGGATCAGGTCCTTGACCATAAAAATATAACGCGCTTTTTGCAGCGTCTCGGGCTCGAAGTCCTTCAGCCATGCCAACAAGGCGACAGGTTGTCCGGCCCAGATGGACTGCATTGTTTTTGGCAAAATGTCGGTAAGGAATTCTGGCGAGCGTTGCCATCTCTCAACGTACTCTTTTGCCCGGCTGTCGGTGGATATAATGCCGTTACGCACCGGATGACCTTCTTCGTCAACCAGATACAGACCGTTACCATGACCGGTGACGGCCACTCCTTTTATCTGGCTGGCATCAATACCTGATTGCTCAATCGCTTTTTTAATCACTTCGACATTCGCGGCCCACAGCTCATCGATACTGCGCTCTGTGTGGAATTCCCGGGGTGTCAGCATCTGCGTGGATTTTGAGGCGATCGCGAGCACCTGTCCTTTACGGTCATAGATGGCTGCCTTGGTGACGGTTCCACCATTGTCGATGCCCATGACGTATTCATCTTTCATTCGCGTGGACTCCTTATTGGTTACCATAAGCCGGGCTCGCTGGTGGTTATCCCTTTAAATCCGGCATGGAATATTTTATCTACAAGGTATTTGCGCTTAACAAAGCCTCCGGCGATGAATACCACATCAAAGCCTTTCAAATTTCGGCTAATCAACTCCAGACACTGGCAGGCATATTCAGCAGGTAAGATTTCAATTGCGTCCGGTGGACTGTGTTTAACAATATCGAGCGACTGATCAAGCGATCGCGAATCGATAAGTAAAACCCGATATACGGTCAGCAATCCCTCTTTTTTGGCGTAGCGTAGCGCGGAGAGATTGGAAGAAATAACACCATCAACCTTGTAATAATTTTTCAGTAGATTGATCCCCGCCTGATCCGGTTTGAAACCACCCAGTAATTCAAGGTGAACGAGGACCTTCTTACCGCTTTGATGGCATTTGCCAATCAGCGACTGCAGATTGCCGATATTCGCTTCGGATAGCAGCACATATTCTGACTGGCAGGATAATGCTTTCTCAAAGTATTTATACTTCCTGATGGAAGGGATGATGGTGTTATTTAAAATCATATTAATTTCCGATGTTATTTAGCCATGTAGAGGCTGTATGCATCTTCCGCTGTTGCGTTTTCATGGATGATGGCATTCAGACCTGCTACCACTTTCGCCGGCTGCGGATCCTGGGTAATGTTTCGTCCCACAGCCACGCCTTTCGCACCCATCTGCATACAGTGCTGAACAAATTTGAAGTAACCATCGATGCCGGTTTTTGGCCCCCCTAAGGCAAGCACCGGCACGCCAGCAGCTTCAACGATCAGTCGGTCCTCTGGTGAACCGGTAAAACGCGTTTTGATGACGTCCGCGCCCAGCTCCACCGCTGCGCGGGCCGATGCAGCGATGATGGCCGGATTGTTAGAGTCATCGCTGGTGACGGGATAACCATACGGGAGCGATTCGACAATCAGCGGTACGTTCCAGCGATCCGCTGCCTGCGCGAGTTGCATCGCCATAATGTGGGTTTTTTCTTCATTGAAGGCGCCGGGGAAGGTCATGCAGACCACTCCCTCGGCAGCGACTTTAAGCGCATCTTCGACGGAAAAAACGGGGGTAGTATCGGGAACGGTATTGTCAAAGATACTGACCGTGCTGTCGACGCGTAACACAACGGGAACGCTGTTCAGCGCTTCACGATAATTCTTCAACATGCCGTACGTGACGAGCGCGCAATCCAGGCCGTGTTCCACCAGAGCAGGGAGCTGATTTATCGTATTATCAATACCATTTGTTTTCGTGGAAAAATAGTAGCCATCCAGCGCTAAGGTCACGGATTTACCATCTTTTGCGAATATTCTTGAGAGACGACGTTCTTTAGACATTTATTTACTCCTGAGATAAAAAACAAAAAAAAGCCCTCAGAGACTCGCGTCTCTGAGGGCTTTCTGTTCACATACCCTTTTGATAATGGTTCGGGAATCCAAAGCATTATCAATGCAATTTTTTAGCAAAGTGAGAAAGGTTTAACTTTTGTTTAAATTAAATCTGTTCTCTTGCGTGATTAAATAACTAACACACGCGATAACTTACTGTCCAGTTGGTGTCGTTGAAATGAGAGATTCATCACATCAATATGTTGTATTCTGTGAAAAGTGCCGGGTTAAATACAGAAACCGAACCCTTAAAAAACCAGGCAATAACGCATCCTGACAAGGGGGAGAACGCCAGGCGTTTATTTCATCGCATGAAGAACCCATCCATGCATGCTCCTGCCTGCAGGTCGTCATCCACAAACGCGCATTTATTCCCGTCCGGATGGCGTACAAAAACGTTATAGCATCGTTGTCGGCATGGCGGTCTGTCCCCCGGAATGATTTTTTCCCGCCGCCAGGGCAAATTACTCGTCCGCTTTGTGCGCCCAGGCAGGCATCGCCGTCAGGTAACGTTTTGCCCGTTTCCGTGATTCCGCTACGCCCACCTTTTGCCAGGAGTCGAGAAAAGCCGCCAGACCGGATACGGCCTCTTCCCAGGATTTCAGATTACCGTCGCTGTCGCTGCAATACGCGCAATATTTATCGCTGGCCCCTTGCGCATCGGGTGCGGACATCGGCATTCCGCAGGCCTGGCAAAACCGTTCGTGCTGTGTCATAGAGCGCTCCTCCTGTCGTTGAGTTGTCTACTAAACATACAGAATTTACGCCTGGCGTTTAGCGTTTCAGATCAATAGATCCTGCCGTAACCGTTCTGGTGGAGCTTCTGCCGGGGCGTGCGGGAGGGATAACGGGCAACGTACTCCGTATCGCGCAGCTATCGCCTCCCTTATTTCTTATTGATGCAATGGTTGATCGCAGGCCGCGAGGATGGATTCATGCATCGCTTCGGAAAGTGTTGGATGCGCGAAGATCATCGACAGGAGACTTTCATCTGTGGCCTCCAGGTGACGGGCGATGCCAAACCCCTGGATCAGTTCCGTGACCTGTGCGCCAACCATATGCGCGCCCAGCAACTCGCCGGTTTCAGCATCGAAAATCGTCTTCACAAAACCCTCTGTCTCGCCGCTGGCCAGCGCCTTACCATTGCTCTGATAAGAGAACTTACCGATCCTGACGGGCCGTCCCCTGGCCAGAGCCGTCGATTCCGTCAGGCCCAGACTGGCAACCTGAGGCCGGGCATAAGTGCAACCGGGCACATAGTCGCGATCAAGCGGATGGGCGCCTTCGACACCGGCCAGTGTCTCAACGCAGATCACGCCTTCGTGGCTGGCCTTGTGCGCCAGACACGGCGGGCCGGCTACATCGCCGATGGCATACAGCCCGAATACGTTAGTGCGACAAGCCGCGTCCGTCTTGATAAAACCGCGGTCTAACTCAACGCCCAGCGTTTCCAGCCCCAGATCTTCAATATTCGGCTGTACGCCGACCGCCAGCAGCACACGTTCGACATCCTGGGAATATTCGCCGCCGGTGTTTTTCAGTGTGCAGCGCACCCTGGTATCGGTGAGCTGTACTTGCGTCACCAGGGTCTGGGTATGGACCTGAATACCGCGTTTTTCGAATGACTTACGCACTGTTGCAGACACCTCGGCATCTTCCACTGGCAAAATCTGCGACGCCAGCTCGACCAGCGTCACTTTACAGCCCAGATCGTTATAAAGGCTGGCGAACTCGACGCCAATCGCCCCTGAACCGATGATTAATAGCGACCTGGGCAATAGCTTAGGCCGCAGCGCCTCGAAATAGGTCCAGATATATTCGCCATCTGGCGCGATGCCTGGTAATGCGCGTGGTCGGGCGCCCGTGGCCAGGATCACGTGATCGGCCCGGTAATCGCGCATCTCTCCTCGGGCATCCTCGACCGTTATTTGTCCCTTGCCGCGCAACCGCGCGGTGCCATCAATGACCTGCACGCCATTTTTCTTCAACAGGTACGCCACCCCGCCGGTGAGCTGTTGCGATACGTTACGGCTAAACTGCACCAGTTTTTGCAGATCGACGTTCACCTCGCCCACGCTGATGCCCAGCTGACTGGCATGGGTGATAGTGTGCGCAACCTCAGCGCCATGCAGCAGCGCCTTGGTTGGAATGCATCCCCAGTTCAGGCAGATGCCGCCCAGATGCTGTTTTTCCACTAATGCGGTACGAAGCCCTAGCTGACCGGCACGGATGGCGGCCACATATCCCCCAGGACCACCGCCGATGATCAGCACATCGTATTTATCGTGCATAGCTCGTCTCCTGGATAAACATCAAGGTTGGGGTTTCCGTCAGTCGCCTGAGTTCCCGGAGAAAAGCCGCACCTGCCGCGCCATCGATAACCCGGTGATCGCAGGATAGCGATACCGTCATTTGCTGGCGCGCGACGATTTGCCCGTCGCGTACTACCGCCCGGAGCTCGCCGGCGCCAATGGCGAGGATTGCGCTTTGCGGTGGATTGATGATGGCGTCAAACTGCCGGACGCCGAGCATTCCCAGATTTGACACGCTAAAGGTCCCGCCCTGGAACTCTTCCGGCTTCAGCGTGCCCGCTTTGGCCCTGGTCACCAGCGAGTGAATTTCGTTCGATATGTCGCTAATCGATTTCCGGTTCGCCGAGCGAACAATAGGGGTAATTAGCCCGGCAGGCAGCGCAACGGCCACCGAAATGTCGGCATCCGCAAAGCGGCGGATACTTTGTGTCGCTTCATCAAACTGGATGTTGACGTCAGGCACGGCCACCAAAGCCAGGGCGCAGGCCTTCACCAACAGGTCATTAACCGAAATCTTGACGCCGGGTACTTCGCGGTTAATGTCCTGACGTAACGCTAACAGTCGTTCCAGATCGAGATCGACGTTCAAACGGAAATGGGGAGACTGTTGCTTGGACGTTTGCAGGCGAGAGGCGATAGCCCGCCGCATACCGGACATGGGGATGCTTTCATAGGGTACCGGGGTACTCTCCTGTACCGGGCTGGTCTGCGGGTGCTCGTCGAGTAACAACGCCGCGGCCAGCACATCATCGCGACTCACCCGGCCGCGTGAACCGCTGCTTCGGCAGTCATGCAAGTTGATACCCAGTTTGCCGGCCAGACGGCGCGCCAGCGGGGTGGCCGATACCTGGCTGTCATCGGCATGCGAGCGGGGCGCTTTGCTGCGACGAACGGGGGGCGTCGGAGAGGCCAGGCGACCGCCGGCGGCAAGGATCGCGCTTTCCAGATCAGAAACAGAGATACGATCCCCGCGCCCGCTGCCGCGGACTTTTTTCAGGTCGACACCCCAGCGGGCAGAGAGTCGTAACGCATGGGGCGTGGCATTAACCTGAGTTACATCGGTCACGCCTTGCAGACTGACGGGGATGTCGGTCTGCCCAACGGGGGGCTCGGGGCTGTTGGATGGCGGCGAAACAACGGAAGGTGGCTTAGCGCCTGCCTGTGCCGCTACGTCCGGCGCGGCAGACTCCGTGCCAGGGGCTGCGGGTTTCACCGTAGCCAGAGTGGCAGCGAATTCGTCCAGGTCAGCATCGCTGACCGAAGCGTCAGCCGCCAGGGCCAGCACGGCGCCTACCTGAAGCGTCTCACCCTCTCGGGCGAGTATCCGACGTAACGTACCGGCAAAGGGGGCCTCCAGCACATTGACGATTTTACTGGTTTCAATCTCACAGATTTCCTGCCCTGGGGTGAAGCTGTCACCCTCCTGGATTGCCCACCGAGCGAGCAAGCCTTCCTCCATGGAAAGCCCCCACTTTGGCATTTCAAGCGTCTTGATTTCGCTCATAGGTTAATCCTCCAGCACTTGACGGACGGCGGCTTCGATACGTTCTACGCCAGGGATCCAGAGTTTTTCGAGAGCAGGGGAGAACGGGACCGGCGTGTGTGGCGGCGTCACCAGCAGAACGGGCGCTTTGAGGAAATGGAATGCCTGGGACGCGATCAGCGCCGCGACATCATGCGCAAAACCGAAGCGTGCCGCGGATTCGTCGACAATCACTACCCGCCCCGTGGACGCCACCGATTCCAGAATCCCTTCCTCATCCAGCGGCGAAATGGTCCGCGGGTCGACCACCTCGACCGAGATCCCTTCTCTGGCCAGTTTGTCCGCCACCTGATTGGCTTTATGCACCATTGCCGACAACGCAATGATGGTGACGTCTTCTCCTTCGCGGGTATAGTTGGCTACACCTAGCGGGATGGTATAGCTCTCGTCCGGTACCTCGCCCTTGAGGTCGTACAGCATTTTATGCTCGCAGAAAACCACCGGGTCGTCGTCGCGAATTGACTGGATTAACAGACCTTTGACGTCATAAGGCGTCGAGGGCACCACCACCTTCAGCCCTGGCGTGGTGGCAAAGATATTATAGGGTGACTGTGAATGCTGGGCCGCGGCGGAAAACCCCGCGCCGATCATCCCTCGCATCACCAGCGGGGCTCTGGCTTTGCCACCAAACATGTAGCGGAACTTAGCCGCCTGGTTGTACAGCGCATCGTGACTCACGCCAAAAAAATCCATGAACATCAATTCCGCGACCGGCCGCAGACCCGTCGCTGCGGCGCCCGCCGCCATACCGATGATGGCCGACTCGGTAATGGGCGTGTCGATCACCCGATCGGAGCCGAACTGCGTCCACAGCCCTTTAGTGACGCCGAGCACACCGCCAAAAGCTTCTATCTTCGCCTCTTCGGGCGCATTTCCGCCATGACCGCCACGCAAATCTTCACCGATGAGCACCACGCGTTCATCGCGTTCCATTTCCTGAGCCAGGGCTTCCTTGACCGCTTCACGATAGGTTTTAATCGCCATAGTTATCACCCTCAGTATGAGACATAAACGTCTGTCAGCAGGTCTTCCGGAGCCGGATAGGCAGCGGCGCGGGCCTTCAATACCGCATCGTTGACAAGGGCTTCTACTTCCTCGTCAATCGCCGCCAGTTCTTCCTGGGTGATATGCTGTTTGACCTTAGCGGTGAAAATCTTCAGCGGATCATGTTGTTCACGCAGGCGTTGCACTTCACCTTCCGCGCGGTATAGCGCGGGATCCCCCTCAAAATGACCGTGCCAGCGGAAGGCTTTGGCCTCAATGACGCTTGGGCCACCGCCTTCTCGCGCACGTTTGACCGCCTCTGAAGTGGCCTCATAAACGGCAAAGAAATCGGTGCCATCAACGGTCACTGCCGGCAGGCCGAAGCCAGCGGCGCGTCGGGCGATATCACGCCCACCCACGGCGTAGTCATGACCGGTCCCTTCGCCGTAACCGTTGTTTTCGAAAATAAAGACGGCCGGAAGCTGGAGCACGACGGCCATATTGATGGCTTCAAAGACCAGGCCCTGATTAGAACCCCCATCGCCCGTAAAAGAGACACCGACGTTGCCGGTTTTTAGCGTCTTTGCCGTTAGCGCGGCGCCGATGGCCAGGGGAGGGGCTCCCCCAACGATAGCGTTCGCTCCCAGCATTCCTTTCGACAGATCGGCAATATGCATCGACCCACCCTTACCGCGACATAACCCGCTGTCCTTGCCGAATATTTCGGCCATCATGCCGTGAATGTCGCACCCTTTAGCAATACAGTGGCCATGTCCACGGTGTGTTGAACCAATAAAATCTGCGCTCGTTAAATTTTCGCAGACCCCCACCGCGATGGCCTCCTCACCGGTGTAAAGGTGAATGAAGCCGGGAATATCACCGCTGGTATTTTCCTGATGCAACCGCTCTTCAAAGGTCCTGATCTCCCGCATCTTGCGGTAAGCCTGCAATAACGCCTGTTTGCTGAGCATGATTTAATTCTCCTCAATAAAGGTCACCCAGGCGGGGCCAACAGACAGGGCGGATAACCCTGGCCACACCCATGCAATGAATCTACGAGCGGTTAAAGGGAGTGCGAAGCCACCTTCATGGGGGGGTAGGTGGGGGTTTTCATGCTTGAGGTCAAACTTTCTAAATTTTGTGTAGCTATAAAGTTTGGCGGCCCCATGTCATCCCGGGGGCTGGCGTACAATTGAAAAAAAACAAAGCGAGTAGATAACCACGGATGAAGCCATCGGATTTTGAAAGTCGCCAATCACCATCACTGGTCTCCGGGCCATTGCGGCTGACGCGAGGCTTGCCGCTAATCCTGACCAAATTCGTCCCGCCTCGCTCCTCGATACAATTGCTGGAGCGCCCCCGGCTTCTTCAGCTTCTCAATCCCGTTCAGCAGTGCCGGCTGGGCGTCGTTTGCGCCGGCGCTGGATTTGGCAAAACCACGCTGTTGGCGCAATGGCATCAGCAGATGGTCGCCCAGGGGGAACGTATCGCCTGGCTGAGCCTCGATGAGGATGATGATGACGTATGGCAGTTTATTCCTTACCTGCTGCAAGCATTGCGTCCACTCTATGCTGACTGGGACGCCGATTTCTGGCGTGATATGGAAGAACAAAAGCTCTCCAGCTCCGAGCAGCTGCTGGCCGGGCTCATTAACCAGCTACACTACTGCCCGCATGACATATACCTGATTATCGACGACTTCCACGTGATTAACGATCGTGGGGTCTATGAAGCGCTGGGGTATTTACTCAAGCATGCGCCTGCCGCCTTGCATCTGATCATTGGCAGCCGTTTCCACCCCAATCTTGCGCTGAGCCAGCTGCAGGCCCAGGACCAACTGGTGGAGATCTATGATCGAGACCTGCAATTCACGCTAGAAGAAACAAAACACTATTTTAGCCGCACGGTTGCGCTACCCCTCAGCAACTACCATGCACAGCGGCTACAGTCTGCGACAGAGGGCTGGATCGCAGGGATGAAGATCGCTTCATTGTCCGCAGAATTACAGCATGATCCCGAGCATCTGTTGCGCAATATGCATGGAGGAACACGGTCCATTGCCCGCTATCTTAAAGAGGTGGTCCTGGACCCGCTGCCGGAAGAGGTGCTTGATTTCCTGGTGAAAACGTCCTTCCTCAGTCGGTTAAATGCCGAACTATGCAATGCAGTGACTGGACGTGATGACAGTCAAGCGATGCTGGCATGGATTGAGCGACGCAACCTTTTTTTGTCAGCCCTTGACGAACAAGGCTACTGGTTCCGCTACCATCCTCTGTTGCAGGAAAATCTTCGGACCATGCTGCAGCAGAACAACGCTATTAATCGCAAACAGCTACATGAATTAGCCAGTCATTGGTTCGTCGAACAGAAGCTGTGGTCTGAGGCGGTACGCCATGCGCTCAGCGCAGGCAAGCCGGTGCATAGCCCCGGGCAGGACGGCGCAAGCGCTCAGTCACTGGCGGAAGAAGGGGATATCGATACCCTGATCTCATGGATGCATCATTTACCGCCCAGCACCGATCCTGCGCGCATTGACCTGCAAATTAACCTGGCCTGGGCACTGGCGCATTATTTCCACTTTGATGAGTCGAGGCAGCTGCTTGATAACCTCGATCAGATGGTGCTTCATCACCGTGATGATTTAACCCGCAGCACCTGGTGTAAATTGCGCGTTGTGCGGGCAATTTGCGAAGCCTTTGCTGAAAACATCCCGGAGAGTCTGGCTATTGTTCAGCCATTGCTGGCCGAAGTGCCCTGCGGCGACACCTGGGTTGATGGTCTGATATGCAATATTCTCAGCTATTGCCATGTTGTTAACCAGCGCTATCACGACGCGCTGGAGGTTCAACAGCATATGCCCTCTCCGGAAAGTCCTTTAGATAATCTGTTTGTCTCGGTATATCGCGCTTTTATCATTGCCCAGTGTCATCTTTGTCAGGGTGATCTGGGAAAAGCCGGGTGGTACGCAGAGAAAACGTTGCGCCAGGCTGAATGTTATACCGGCACCCAGTCGACCAGTGGCGCGACGCTGGCGCCGCTGCTGGCGGAGATAGCATATGAATGTCAGAGGGGTGACTCGCCCGAGCATCTGTTAGCCGACCGGCTCGAATTCATCGACCGGTTCAGTCCACCCGACGCGCTGAGTCGTTGCTATACCTATCTCGCGCGTCAGGCCTTAGATAGCGATATGCCCTATGAGGCCGAGCGATTGCTGGAGCATGCGCAGCGCCTTGCGGTGTCTCGCGGCTGGCAACGGCTCCAGGCCATGATGTTAGCCGAGCAGGTGAGGGTGCGACTGCAGCGCGGCAATTTCACCGGCGCAGAGCAACTGCAACGGCAGCTTGAACAAATGGCCGCCAGCTTCAGAATGGATGCCGAACATCCCTGCCAACGCGCCATCGTTATGTCTGCATCCCTTAGCCGCAGCCGGCTTCTTCTCGCCAGAGGCCAGGCGCCGCAAGCCTGCATTTTACTGGCTGAGATGGTCTCCGATCAGGAAAGCCGGGGGGACAGGTTAACCGCAGCGCGTCTGCGTACGCTCTGGTCATTAGCCTTGTGGAACAGCGGCAAAACTGCCGCTGCGCGCACGACATTTCAACCAGTGCTGCAGCTGGCTGAACAACAGCATCTCAAGGGCCTCTTTCTTGACGCTGGCGATACCTCGCAATCTTTGCTTGCCGGTATGAATGAAACCTCTTCGGCTTGTACAGAGGAAGGGGGAGTGCAAGGTCCCTGGGCAGACAAGCGCGCGCCTGCAGACAGTACTCCGTTTAATAGTGGAAGCCCCGATATTCATGGGGAACTCAGCGAGCGAGAATTTCAGATATTACAGCTGATCGCTGAAGGTCAGATGAACAAAGAAATCGCTCGCTCCCTCGCTATTTCTGCCGAGACGGTCAAATGGCACATCAAAAACATCTACGCGAAGCTTAAAGTGAATAGCCGCACTCAAGCGATGAGTCGAGCGCTGGAGATGAAATTACTGGATTAACGGTTTGAAGAGGACGGCCTGGGCGCAAAATATTATTCAGACGTCATTGCTTATAGCCGCTTACGTTACGGTGCTATGAGCCACGGATAGACGGGCTTTATGCATAGCGATCTCCTTCGTTGGCAGATTGATTATGCCGGATGATTTCTAAATATGAATGGCACGATTATGCGGGATACTTACATGAAAGCTGACATAAAGAAGCCCGACTGGTAAGAACGGGCTTTTTTTTGGCACTCTGGCCTGAATGGAACATCCTACATTAGACGTTAACATCTTACATCTAATTAGTCGAAAATACTAATGCATGCGTAGTTACATTTGATTTGACTATCCATTTACATTTTATCTTTTCACCGTTTGCAGATTAGTCGAGCATCGCCAATAAAATCTGACCACTAAGATTCGGGAGTGTTAAGCTACAGGTCTCAAATCTGAATGGCTGCTATATGCAAATACTGGACATTGCTAAAATTTATTTGTATCACTACTGTGAGTAGCGAGTCAAATAAAATAAAGTGACCACCGCCCTGAAGGCGAACCCAAACCATTACTCTAAGCTTATATAGTGCTTTTTTTTAAAAAATTTAGCTAAAATTTTATTTTTATCCCATGATATTTAAATAAAGCATCAAAAAAGCACTTTATTTTGTATGAAGCATCGTCGTGATGAAGTTCGACACCTGCAAAACGATAAATATCATAACCTGCCAATTTTAAGCTACGATCAGCTGCAACCAAATCTGCATACTTACTCCTACTCGCCCTACCTGTTTCATCTGAGTAATGTTGAATGCCATCGATTTCGATCACAACCCTACCGCCATCAGGCATTAGCAAAAGAAAATCCATCCGATGATTGAGTAATGCACCAGCGCCTCTCTCAGATACGGTTTTGGGATCCCAGTGCAGCCAAACTTCTGGTAGCAATGCAGGTAAGTCATAAATTGCTGACCTATATTGTCGAAAGAATTCCTTGAAAAACTTTTTCTGGGGCGGAGACGAATTAGGCAAACTTTGCTGCAATCGTCGATAAAGCGAAATTTTTGCCTCTTCGCTATTCTCTTCACAAATAAAATCTGCCCACCATGCCTGCAGTTCTCGCCAACTCAATCCCTCGGAACTTAATGGACGATCATAGATCAAAACCTCATTGGAGTTTGAAAGAATTTCAATTTCGTTATTAAGAGAGTCACTCAAGCGAATATCGGGTTTGGTGAGAGAGGCAAAAATAATGTTCTTAGGGCGCCCTCGAAATGTCCGCAACGATATCAGGCTAAAAACCGGATAGCCTTCAGCATCAGAGCTATGGATAAGCTCAGCTCCACAGGTTCTTAAAACTTTATTAACGGCCTCAACCTTTGCTAACTGCCTTTCGATACTGATCTGCACGTCCGCAGAGACTAAACCTTCGAGCCACCTACGGAAACGTGGAGCTGATAGTTCGACTATCTGTAGTTTTTCAAATAACCATGCCACGTCACCGTCTTCAGGATTTCGTACAAAATGTCGGTGAATTTCGCCAAGAATCCCTGTCTCATGAATCGAAAACATTTCACTTAAATCCAACGGAAAAACAAACAGATCATTTAATAAACGCTTGAAATTTTCCCAGTGGCCAAATAATTCAAATGGTTGCAGAGCTTCTGCCAGTTCACGACGATGACGCTTGGGTATATCGATGATGGGCTCGTCCGCCCATAGGAGGTCTTGGATATTGTTGCGTATGCTTGGATTGAAAACCTTCTGCGCCAAAAGCGTTCTTGCAAACTCCGGCATATCTGCGTCATCGAGTAAATCAAAGGCTCCATGCAAGCGCTCGCGCTTGGATCCTTCCTCTTTGGGCACAGGTAGACCCAAGTGACGACAGAGATCAGGGATTTTTTCGTTAGTGCAGTGATTTTTCAAGTTTCCCACCACAGGGCGAAGTAATTCTTTTAACGCTAAGATATCCATTGATTTCCCCTTACTTTGCTACACACCTGTTCTCTGTTGACTAATATACCGCTATGCCAATGATGTCATCATCACATTCGAGTAAGACCGGCTACCAAAGTCGGCAGTTCCATGCCATCTTATATGGACAATTTAGGGCCTGTTTTCTCGTATAACCTGGCTTACCGTCTTAGGCGTCAATATATTCACCCTGCGGAGCTCATAGCAGTAAAATCAAAGGGAGTACTATGCCCGCAAACTGTCGATTTCGCCGTCGCATCTCAAAGTGTTAAGCCACGGAGTGCTTAAGAAAGAGGAAAAATGGTTACAATGACTGCTGGACAACCGTACTCAGCTTGGCTCAAAAAAGCTGAACATAGCATAACCACTTCTGACGGCAATGAGATAGAGGTATACGAGCTCGAAATCGATCTTGAAGCAGGGCTTGTACTATCCGCATGGGCCAAACATTTCCGTGAGCATTACTGTCTTGATAGCCAAATTGATCGCCTGCGCAGAGGGACTAACAAATCGCGAGCCGAGTATTTGAGAGACTTGGTGTTTCCTGATGAGTCTGAAGATTTTGGCCCAGCAACGCGCTCCGGTGATTTTGCTGAAATCCTTATCGCGGATCTACTTGAAAGCCATTTTGGTTTTTGGGTTCCACGTACCCGATATGACAACAAAATGGTTCGCAACGAGTCCCCAAAGGGAACAGATGTCTTAGCGTTTAAGTTTGATGGCATAGGCCCATCACGGCCATCTACAAAAGATATCTTGATTTCTTTTGAGTCGAAAGCACAACTCAGTGGTAAGAAAGCAAAGCCTAGATTGCAAGACGCCGTTATCGACTCGATAAAGGATGTGTATCGAATTTCAGAATCCCTTAATGCGATGAAGCGCCGTTTAATTGATCGTCAAGATGAAGAAGGTGCAGATCGGGTAGAACGCTTTCAAGAAGGGTTGGATGTCCCTTATGTACGAATGACAGGGGCGGCGGCTGTTTTTTGTTCAAGTCTTTATGATTCTGTTCACATATCTGAAACTACAGACTGCACTTCGCATGAAAATATTAAAAACCTTATGTTGGTTGTGATACATGCTAAATCGCTTATGAAATTTGTTCACGCTCTCTATTGGAGGGCAGAAAATGAAGCCTAAAAAACGTGCTCGATATGCGGCGGCAGTTACGCTATCAAAAGGAAAAATGTTTGAGTATGGAGTTCCTGAAGGAGACCATATAGAGCTTCCTGATGATCTCGATTTGCAGATGCAGTTTCCATTAGCTGTTGGTACTGTCGGCGACTTTGCGTCCGAAGTGGTGGCTAAGACCATCGGCAATTCGATTGAAGCACAATCCCAAACCCCACTGGATGAGGTTATTTTTTCAGCTCAAGTCCTTCAAGCTTTTGACGATTCCCTGCTTAACAAAGAACTCTCCTTCAATCTTCGCATACTTGCAGCTGCTGGTTTTTATCTTGGCGATGTACCCGGAAATGCTTCAGTCCAATTATCTAAACTGAGCCAACTAGTTTTTCCTAAGCACGATACTTTAGCTATAGCAGTTAAAACTGCGATGGATCGGCCTTGGGAGCATACCAACGAGACATTAGAGTCTTCACGTGCAAAAGATATTTTGGATGTTTTGTGCCAACACTTCAGGAATGGCCGGAATGGCCGGCAGAGAGCCTATGATGCAATTAAATCATTGCGCGAATGGGCCTATAGCCATGCGTCTGCACATGACCTACTTATGGCCGATTTGCTCGGAGCGATTAGTGCCACTCGCATCGCTAATTCTGCTTGGACATTACTTCCACGCTATAGCAACCTCCCGCAAGAAAAGTGGGAGACATATTTATCGCGTTCTATGTCAATTAAGGAAATGTGGCCATCTCAGCGCTTGCTAGGAGAGGCTGGATTGTATAGAGGGATATCAGGAGTAGTTCAGATGCCGACGAGCGCCGGGAAATCTAGAGCTACCGAGCTTATTATTAGGTCGGCATTTCTTTCTGCTCGTACGAAATTGGCCTTAGTTATCGCTCCCTTCCGGGCACTATGCCAGGAGATAGCAAACGATCTTGAAAAGGCATTCAAGGATGATGGCTATGACGTCAATCAACCCAGTGACGCGTTGCAACCAGATGTCGAGTTCGATTTTTCTAACTTATCAGATTTTCTCGATTTGGAATCTGGAATATTTGACTCAGAGGTCGAATCGAAGCCACAGGTCATTATTCTTACCCCGGAAAAGCTTCTTTACATACTTCGACAAGAGCCAGACATTGTTCAGAAAGCTGGACTGGTAGTTTATGACGAAGGGCATCAGTTTGACACAGGCAGCCGGGGTGTAACTTATGAACTGCTGTTAACATCCATTAAGCGAATGCTACACGAAAATGCCCAGAGCGTGTTGATTTCAGCAGTAATTCAGAATGCTGCTTCTGTTGCTGCATGGCTATTAAATGACGGTTCAAAGGTTGTCTCCAGTAGAGCCTTACAGGCTAGTAGACTCATTGCCTTTGCCAGCCTTCCGAAAGGTAAAGATGGTCAACTTCAGTTCAATGTGGCCTCTGATAGCGATCAGAAATTCTTTGTCCCGCGAGTTATTGTTTCAGAAAAAATGCCTCGATTACCTAAGGAAAGAAAGGATCGTTTTTTCCCTACTCAGGAGAGTGGCTCCATAGCGTTATATCTTAGTTTACGCCTGCTGAAAAATGGTGGGGTTGCTATTTTTACAGGAAGAAAGTCTTCTGCTGCAAAAATTGTTCGTGAGGCCGCCGAAGATATTTTTCGTCGTGGAATTTCACTTGAGCCACCTTCTGCCCATAGTGACCCTGATGAGATTCGTCGCTTTGTTTATCTCTTCGAACGTAATTTTGGTGCTAATGCATATTTGACACAAGCAGCTGCTTTAGGCATTTTTGCTCATCACGGCAACACTCCCCAAGGTGTTCGTCTGGCTATTGAGTATGCTATGAGGCAAAGCCTTATTCGATTGATCATCTGCACCTCGACACTTGCACAGGGTGTTAACCTTCCGATTCGATACCTACTTGTAACAAGCGCAATGCAGGGGCGTGAATCGATCAAAGTACGCGACTTCCATAATCTCATGGGACGCGCTGGACGTGCCGGAATGTACGGTGAGGGTACTGTTATTTTCACTGACCCCCGTCTCTATGACGAGCGTTTCGCAAAGACGTACCGTTGGCAAGAAACGATCAATCTAATCAATCCTGATAGTGCTGAGCCAACTGGAAGTACATTGCTTTCTCTTTTCGAGCCTCTGCGAAATGACCTCGGAACAGTTACTCTAAGCTCTTCAAGCTCTGCTGAAGTAGCCACTTACATTGTCAATGACTGGGAAACTCTTTTAAAGTGGGTAGAGAGCGTTCCTATCAATATTCCTAAACAGAACTTTTCGGTCGCTTCACTAATCGAACAACTTAAATCCAAGAAAAAGATAATTGAAGCAATTGAAAGCTTCTTAATGACATATCGTAGTGATGTTCAGCCCGAAACTTTTGTGGACAACTCTCGAGAATTGGTTACTGAAACACTTGCCTACTCGCTTGCCACTGAGGAGCAACAAATACTCCTGACAGATATCTTCGAGTCTGTGGCGCGAAGGATCGAACTTTTTGTTCCAGATACAGCGATCCAGAAGCGTTTCGGGCGGACTTTGTTAGGTATTGATCAAGCATTGGCAATCGAATCATGGGTCACTACAAATGCAAACGCACTCGAGGGAGCAACCTCTGCCGATCACCTGTTTGATGTGCTATGGCCGCTTTTAGTACTCTTATCTAATGAAAAACGGTTGAGTGACACAGTTCCTAATGGGGCACTAAAGACATTAGCATTGGGGTGGCTGGCTGGAGATTCGTTTGCAGCTCTCGTTCAACGGCTTGACAAATTGGGTGCATCCTATCCCTATGGTGCGAACCAAAGAAAATTTGATCTTGATGTGGTTGTAGACCTGTGTGAACAAACATTTGGCTTTGAGTTTGCGCTGTTGCTCGCAGCGGTAAAGGAATCCTTTCTCGCGTTCTCTTCAGAACAGGCGGGTGAGGTTTTTAGAGAATATGTTGATCTTCTTCAGAAGCGATTGAAATATGGACTTCCGAATCAGAGTTGCATTGCCTTTTTTGAAGCGGGATTTGCTGAACGCGTAATTGCCCAGTGTCTTGCAGAAGGAACGACTCAAGGTGCTATTCAAGTTAGTTTTGACGCCCGACACATGATTCGACAAAACCCAGAGAGATTTGAAGTAATGCTACAAGGCTTCCCATCTTATTTTTTTGATGTATTTAAAACAATCACTGCACCTTGATAATATTATCTTCATTGAGACTACCAGAGCCAGGAGCACACAGATTCTTTTAACTTAGAGCAATGGCATATTAACCATTCCCAGCTATCCATTGATTAGGGCCTTCGTCTGTTGCAGAACACTGGAACTTCCTCTCCTCGCTCACAGCAGACCTTTGGCCCAGTGAGCTTGTCCGCTCTGTGCCAGAAACGGAAGTTGGGGTGATAGCCTTCAAAATAGCAAATTAAATCGAAGAGAGAAGAAGGTAAACAATAAATAATACAATAAGTTAGAAACGCTTGAGATTTCTTTTTACTCTTCCAGCACATATACATGCAGTTAGGAGTGGGCTACAGCGCTCATGCCTAACGGCCAGATAGCACAGGGAAAGCATACAGTGGCACCGTATGCCTATCTGTTATCAGCTCCGACCATCGTAGAGTTTGGCGATTTCCGTTGCAGCTTTCTCTATACCCGGATAAACCGTGCTTTCGTTGATGCCGAAGCGGCTGAGCTGCTGCATCAGGCGTTCCTTGTTTCTAATCACCAGTTTTCTGACGTTCAGCGTACTTAGCCCCGTTTCTGGCAGGTCCACGTTTTCGCCAAATAAGAGGAACGCTCCAGCCTGAGACGAAATGCGGGCGTTGCTGAACCGCCCTTTAACTAAATAACTGATCCTAATACCGCTACACTTTAGCCAGCCCGTGTTTTCCACCGGGGAATGGGCTGACGGTATCCATAAAGTGATGAACCTTTTTCAACAGTTGCCACATTGAACGGCACTGGTGATTTCGGGTTATTGTCTCATGAAGCGCCTGCCACAACCGTTCGACATGATTGACCCATGGCGAGTAAACCGGCTGATAAATGACCCTGAACTTCTGGTTTGCTTTCAGCCAGCGCAACGTTTCACGGCTTTTGTGGATAATGTAGTTATCGACAATGAGCGTAATCGTTTTTGCCCGCCGGTATGTCGCCTTAAGATGTTTTAACAGTCTGATAAATAAACATGAACCTTTACTGTTTCCACCTACGTAGCTGACTTTTCCCGTACCGCTGTGCAGCGCACCGGCAAGATAGTACTTTTCATTCTGGCCCGGTGTGACAACACGTTTTTGCTGCCCGCGTAACTGCCAGTCAGCACCGATTTTCGGGTTGAGATGAATATCCACTTCATCTTCGTAAAACACGGGATTTTCCGCACTGCATTTCGCCAGTGCTTCATGGATAGCGACCATTTTTTCTTCTTTGTGTGGGTCACGGATACGCAGTGTCGGCGCTGCTCTGCGCCATACCAGCCCGGCAGCAGGTAACCATCTCCGGATGGTTGAGGCATGTAGTGGACAACCGGTGACATCACGGATTTTTATCGCCAGCAGTTCGGTACTCCAGCGGGAACGCTGATAACCGAAATCGCCGGGAGAATGCTTCACAAGCTCACGCAGCAATGCGCAAATATGTTCGAACGGCCAGCGCCTGCCACGTCCTGACGGTAATGACTTCAGGCCTTCAGCACCAGACAGAGTGAACCAGTTAATCCAGCGACCAATCGATGAGCGGGCACAGCAGAGTGTTCTGGCCACATGACTGACGCGCTCGCCCCGGTGCAACATCAGCATGGCGGTCAGTCTGCGGGCATAATTTTTATCACGCGTTTTATGGATAGCTTTCTGCATCAGGCGTCGTTCGTCACGGGGAATTGGTGCTATGATCGGCATCGCTCAGTCCGGTTGGTGATTTGGGATATTCAGCGATTGATCAGATCGCACAATTCGGGCTGAGTTCCCTCAAAGTGATCTACTATTCCGCGCAGCTATTTAGAACGATTTTACTCAGATGTGCCGGATCGATAATGTTTTTGAAATAGGACTTCTCATCACGGATCAGATGAAGCAACTGCCCGCACTCTTCGGTGGCATTAAATGCCTGAGTCGCCAAGCTGGTATTCAGGTTGCTTTTGATACGTGATGGAAGCCGGGAAAGATTGGCTATACAACTTACAGTATCGGAGTCGAAAAACTTAATTTCACTTTTGGGTGCCGTCAATATAATGACGTTGCCATCAATTTCATTTCCATCTTTATCTCGTTTGATTTTGGAACACGCGAAATAGAGTGCGATGAGCGGGTTAGTTGAGACGTCAAGCAGGCGGGTGGGTAAGCCGTAATGTTGCATGCGTACAAGCTTATCCAGCATATAGCGGTCATCTCTGAACTCGGCAGGTTGAACCGTCAGCAGCTCGGTAATCATATCCGACTCGTGATATCGGTAGCGATAGTTGCCCTGCGTATTCTTGCGGAACAGCGAAGGTTCTAACTGATAGCTGATGTCGGAGTGACCCCGGTAAAACACCTCTTCATTATTTTCCTGAGGATGATTCAGTATGATTTCCAGATATTCATTGATATCCGAAATTACCTCAAGGTCTTCATTATTGTCAGGTGCTTCGGTTTTAACCGCAGCGGAAGCTTCAGGGGCTTTTACACTGATACCTAATATTTCGAAAAATTCTTTAACGTCTATATCTTTGACTGCCCAGAAATTTCTGTTCAGTCCGAAGCTGCCCAGTTCCAGCTTCATCACGTATTCTTTTTCACTGGTTAAGAATTTTTTGCCGATAATATCGGTTAAGTCATAGTTAAAAGCGAGAACTTTTTCCCGGTTTATAGTTTTTGCTCTGATGTTACTTATTCTCCCAATGCGGATGTGACTGTAATAACCGCCTGTATTGCCTTCCTCATCAACTTCAAACTCCGGCTCTGTCATAAAGATGACCGGCAGTTCCTGAAGAAACTGATAGGTTTTGCTGGTCAGGGGGAGCAGTTTCTTTCTGAGTGAGTCAGGGGTGGATTCAAAAAGCCGGGAAACTGGAAAAGACTCTTCACCCTTACTGTCAGAGAAGAAACTGTAATAATCGGGATTACCGACCACGATAAGGTTCAACATGTATGTCATCCTTGCATGAATTACGTTGTATTTGCACTATGCCAGAACTGGTGAATTATTAAACATTTCGCGAGCTGTGCCCCGCTGTTACACAGAACGTTGTTAGCAATGTCCGCAGTTCGCTCAAAGCTACCTTCCAGTTTAACTGGGTATTGGTTGCATTTTTGTTAGAGATGTCCAAGTAAAATGCGAATGGGTAGCCAAGTCAATGCAAATTCCCAAATGGACGACTAAACGCGTTTGAATGCCTGTGTATGTTGTTGTAGTAACATCCTTTCAACCTAACCGTGCAGGCCTGACAACGTCCGTAACAAGAAGTAGAAATATTGCTCAAAAGGCAAGATAGGCGGGAGCTAAAAGGTAACACGTGCTGTTAGCATACCTTTGCATTGAGCCACAAACAATTTCACTGTATATGCCACAATTTTGCCACACGCACAACGCGCAAAAATGCACATTCGTGTTAAAAAAGCAAAACAATGCAACGGTAACCAGATGATTTTATTAGAAAAGATGGTGCCGATAATAGGAGTCGAACCTACGACCTTCGCATTACGAATGCGCTGCTCTACCAACTGAGCTATATCGGCCCTGCAAGAGTTGTTCACGAGCGTGAATCACGAGGCAAAAGGTTAGAACTTAGCGGGCGATGCGTCAATAGTCAGTGGAATCAACTGCCTATTTTTGCATCGCCCGTTCTCATTTACGCACGAATGGTATCGTCGCCGAAACCAATCCACTTATAGGTGGTTAACGCTTCCAGTCCCATCGGGCCGCGGGCGTGCAGCTTCTGGGTGCTGACCGCCACCTCCGCGCCGAGGCCGAACTGGCCGCCGTCGGTGAAGCGCGTGGAGGCGTTCACATAGACCGCGGAAGAGTCCACTTCATTGATAAAGCGGTTGGCGTTACGCAGGGTGCGGGTCAGGATGGCGTCGGAGTGCTGGGTGCCATGCTCGCGGATATGGGCGATAGCCTCATCCATATCGGCCACGACTTTGACGTTCAGATCCAGCGACAGATACTCGTCGTCATACTGCTCCGCTTTCACCGGCTCGACCTTCGCCGGGCCGTTTTGCAGCGCGGGCAGGGCGGAGGGGGCGGCGTGCAGGGTGACGCCGCTCTCGGCCATCTGCTTGCTTAACGCCGGCAGGAAGGTGTCGGCGATGTTGCGGTGTACCAGCAGCGTTTCCACGGTATTGCAGGTGCTCGGCCGCTGGGTCTTGGCGTTGACGATGACCTTCAGCGCAGGGGCGATCTCGGCGGTTTCATCAACGAAGATATGGCACACGCCAATCCCGCCGGTGATCACCGGGATCGTTGACTGTTCGCGGCACAGCTTGTGCAGGCCCGCGCCGCCGCGGGGGATCAGCATATCGATGTATTTATCCATCTTCAGCATTTCCCCCACCAGCGCGCGATCCGGGCTCTCGATAGCCTGTACCGCGGCGGCCGGCAGACCGCACTCCTGCAGCGCCTGCTGGATCACCTTCACCGTGGCGGCGTTGGTGCGCCAGGTCTCTTTCCCGCCGCGCAGGATCGCTGCGTTGCCGGTTTTCAGGCACAGGGAGGCGACGTCGACCGTCACGTTGGGACGCGCTTCATATATCACGCCAATCACCCCCAGCGGGACGCGGCGACGTTCAATACGCAGACCGCTGTCCAGCAGCCCGCCGTCGATCACCTGGCCGACCGGGTCGGCCAGATTGCACACCTGGCGCACATCGCAGGCGATGCCGCTCAGACGCGCCGGGGTCAGCGCAAGGCGATCGAGCATCGCTTCACTCAGACCATTGGCGCGAGCTTCCGCTAAATCTTCCGCGTTGGCGCGCAGAATATCGTCGGTCTGCGCTTCCAGATAATCGGCGATCTTTTCCAGTACCTGGTTCTTTTCCCGGCTGGAGAGTAACGCCAGCTGCCAGGAGGCCGCTTTGGCGGCAATACCCATTTGTTCCAGCATTTTCAGCTCCTTAACGGATGATCATATCATCGCGGTGGACGGCCACCGGGCCGTATTCGTAGCCCAGAATGGCATCGATTTGCTGCGAGTGCTGGCCGGCGATAAGGCGCAGCGCGTCGCTGTTGTAGCGGCTGACGCCGTGCGCGATATCGCGTCCTTCGCTATTGCGGATGCGGATCACTTCGCCGCGGGAGAAGTTGCCGCTGACGATTTTGATGCCTTTTGGCAGCAGCGAGCTGCCTCGTTCGAGGATTGCCTGGGTCGCGCCCGCATCGACCGTGAGTTCACCGGCCGGCGGCGCGCCGAAGATCCAGCGCTTACGGTTCTCCAGCGGAGACTCCTGCGCGTGGAAGCAGGTGCCTACCGGCAGGCCTTCCATCGCGTGGCCGATGACGTCCGGGCGGTTGCCGGCGGCGATAATAGTATCAATCCCCGCGCGGCAGGCGACGTCCGCGGCCTGCAGCTTGGTTCCCATGCCGCCGGTGCCGAGTCCGGAGACGCTGTCGCCGGCGATGGCGCGCAGCGCGTCGTCGATGCCGTAGACGTCTTTAATCAGCTCCGCCTGCGGGTTGCTGCGCGGGTCGGCGGTGAACAGGCCAGGCTGGTCGGTTAACAGCAGCAGCTTATCCGCCCCGGCGAGGATCGCGGCCAGCGCGGAGAGATTGTCGTTATCGCCCACTTTGATTTCCGCGGTGGCGACGGCGTCATTTTCGTTAATGACCGGGACGATGCTGTTATCCAGCAGGGCGCGCAGGGTGTCGCGGGCGTTGAGGAACCGTTCTCTGTCTTCCATGTCGGCGCGGGTCAGCAGCATCTGGCCAACGTGAATGCCATAGATAGAAAACAGCTGTTCCCACAGCTGGATCAGACGGCTTTGTCCCACCGCCGCCAGCAGCTGCTTGGAGGCGATGGTGGCGGGCAGTTCCGGGTAACCAAGGTGCTCGCGCCCGGCGGCAATGGCCCCGGAGGTCACGATGACAATACGGTGTCCCATGGCGTGCAGCTGTGCGCACTGGCGCACGAGCTCGACGATATGGGCGCGGTTCAGGCGACGGGACCCGCCTGTTAAAACACTGGTGCCCAGTTTTACCACCAGCGTCTGGCTTTCACTCATGATTCTCTGCCGTTCAAAAGGAATATCGATATCGAGCTGATGTTGTAGCAGGAGTCGGCCCGCTTGCCAACACCCGGGGCGGCGGGCGCGCCATTTTATTGCGCGGGATCGGGCATTCTGGAGAGGGAGTATGACAAAAATATGTCAGATACATTTAAATACGCTTTTTTATAAAAAGTTCCACCTTGTCATAAATATTTAATCTCACGGCGTTAAAAAACCTCCTGTTTTTGATGGGCGAGCGCCCGCAATTGAATAGCGCGTATAAATAAATCACCAGGACTGAATAATGAAAAAGAGTACTCTGGCATTAATGATGATGGGCTTTGTGGCTTCGACGGCGACGCAGGCAGCGGAAGTTTATAATAAGAACGCGAACAAGCTGGATGTGTACGGCAAGATCAAAGCCATGCATTACTTCAGCGACTATGACAGCAAGGATGGCGATCAGACCTACGTGCGTTTCGGTATTAAAGGCGAAACGCAGATTAACGAAGACCTGACCGGCTATGGCCGTTGGGAATCTGAATTCTCCGGTAACAAAACCGAGAGCGACTCCAGCCAGAAGACTCGTCTGGCGTTTGCCGGGCTGAAGCTGAAGAACTACGGCTCCTTCGACTACGGTCGTAACCTTGGCGCCCTGTACGACGTGGAAGCCTGGACCGATATGTTCCCGGAATTCGGCGGCGATTCCTCTGCTCAGACCGATAACTTTATGACCAAGCGCGCCAGCGGTCTGGCGACCTACCGCAACACCGACTTCTTCGGTCTGGTGGATGGCCTGGATATGACCCTGCAGTACCAGGGTAAAAACGAAGGTCGTGAAGCGAAGAAACAGAACGGCGACGGCGTCGGCACCTCGTTAAGCTATGACTTCGGCGGCAGCGACTTCGCCGTCAGCGCGGCCTACACCAGCTCCGACCGTACCAACGATCAGAACCTGCTGGCCCGCGGCCAGGGTTCGAAAGCGGAAGCCTGGGCGACCGGCCTGAAATATGACGCCAACAACATCTATCTGGCGACCATGTACTCTGAAACCCGCAAGATGACCCCGATCAGCGGCGGCTTTGCCAACAAAGCGCAGAACTTTGAAGCGGTGGCGCAGTATCAGTTCGACTTCGGTCTGCGTCCGTCCCTCGGCTATGTGCTGTCGAAAGGGAAGGATATCGAAGGGGTGGGGAGCGAAGATCTGGTTAACTACATTGACGTGGGCCTGACCTACTACTTCAACAAAAACATGAACGCCTTCGTGGATTACAAAATCAACCAGCTGAAAAGCGATAACAAACTCGGCATCAACGATGACGACATCGTCGCGCTGGGCATGACCTACCAGTTCTGATCAACTTCAGAACCACCCGCCGCAGCCCAGGCTGCGGCTTTTTTTTAGCGGCGGTTCTTCGCCAGATGCAGGGTGTCGCTGTTCATGGTGATCTGCGCGTTATACTCCTTCGGCAGACGGCGCGCCTGATAGAACGCCGACTCCCAGTAAGGGTTGTCCAGCGAAGAGCGCATCACGCCCTGGCTGCTCGAGGCGTGAAGGAAATTATGATCGGTATCGTAAAAGCCAACGTGCATCCCGGCCCGGGTGCGGAAGAAAACCAGATCGCCGGGACGTAAATCGCGCTTATTGACCCGCACGCCCATGTGCAACAGCTCACGGGTGGTGATCCGCTCCATCGGCAGGTTAAAGCGATCCTTCAGCGTGCGCCAGACGAAACCCGAGCAGTCGACGCCGCTTTGTTCAGTCCCGCCCCATTCATAGGGGGTTCCCTGCCAAGTGTGCATCTGGTCATGCAGGGCCGCCACCACCGGGATCAGATCGTCCGATCCGCCGTCAATGGTCATATCCGCATGAGATTTTGTGTGTTTTGCCTGTTTCGGTGAGGAGGAGCATCCTGCCAACAACAAAAAAGGAATTAACAAGAGAGCATGCTTCAGTTTTGGCTTCATATCGTTATTTTCGAAGTAGCAAGCAGACTGCTTTGTTTTATAGCCGATTAAAAAGAACGGCTAAATAACCTGATGCCGCCTTTACGTTTATTTACGATTAAAAATAAACAACGATGGGATGGATCAGCCATAAAGGGCAGTTGTCACTTCGCAACAGCCTGTGCCAGGATTCTGTCATCAACATCTCACGAGGCATTCCATGACGCATAACGCCATCGCCACCGAGACTTTACCCGGCGCCGCTTTCGACGCGGGGTGGATGACGTCTGCGCCTCATTATTGCTTCGCCACGCTCTGCCCACCGCCTCCCCCTCCAGACCGGGTTGTTTTCGGCGCTTAACGCCGTCTTTCCAGGCGCTTACCTGCCGGTATGACGCTTGATACCTTGTGTTTGACGTTCGGGAGCATGCTATGCACGTTCGCTATTCTCTGCTCGCCTCGCAGGCGACAACGGCCACCTTTGTGCTGCTGTGGGGCAGCGCGGCCATTTTTACCCGCTGGGGACTGGACAACGCCTCGCCGATGGCGCTGCTGGTCTTTCGTTTTCTGGTTGCCCTGGTCGCGCTGGCGCCGCTGGTCATCGCCCGTCGACGCTGGCTGCCCGCGCCGGGCACTCGCCTGCAGACAGCGGCCACCGGCCTGATGCTGATTGGCGGCTATTCGGTCTGTTACTTCGAGGCGATGGCCAACGGCGTGACGCCGGGGCTTATCGCCACCATCATGGGGATCCAGCCCATCCTTACGCTCTGCGTGGTGGAGCGCCGCCTGCAGGGGCGGCGGCTGTTGGGGCTGCTGATTGCCCTGGCGGGGCTGGTGCTGCTGGTGTGGCGCAGCCTGGCGATGTCGCCGATGGCGATGACAGGGATCCTGTTTGCGCTGGCGGCTCTGCTGCTGATGACCTTTGGCGCGCTGTGGCAAAAGCGCAGCCGCCAGTCGCCGGCGGATGTCCTGCCGCTTCAGTATGCCGTTAGTCTGGGGCTGTGCCTGTTGATCGCCCCGGTCAGCGGCTTCCGGTTTACCGTTAACGTCGGGTTGATTATTCCGGTGCTGTTTCTCGGGCTGCTGATTTCGGTGGTCGCCCAACTGCTGCTGTACCGTCTGCTGAGCGCGGGGAATATCGTCAATGTCACCAGCCTCTTTTATCTGGTGCCAGCGATCACGGCGCTGCTGGATTATCTGCTGCTGGGCAATCGGCTGCCGGCGGCGGCGATGGTCGGTATGGTGGCGATCGTCGGCGGGATCGTGCTGGTGTTCCGCACCGGCAAGGTCCGCGCCGGCTGACGGCGAGCCGGGCGCGGTGGCGTCCGGTTCATTTTCCTGTCATCTTTTTTACGCATGCTCCCGGCAGCTTATTTTGACCAGTAAGGGAAGGTACCATGGGCAACACGCTGACGATTTTCGATCTCGATAACACCCTGATACAGGGCGATAGCAGTACGATCTGGAGCCAGTTTATGGTTCGCGAAGGGCTGGCGACGCAGAAGGGGTATCTTGCCCGCGAGGCGCGGCTGATGGCGGATTATGACCGGGGAGAGATGAATATCGCCGATTATGTGGCCCTGATCCAGGCGCCGCTGGCCGGAATACCGAAATCGGACGTAGACGCGCTGGTGGCCCGCTGCGTGCGCGAGGCGATCCTGCCCCGGGTCTATCCCCAGGCGTGGGAACTGATTCGTCGTCTGCGGGCCGAGGGGGAGCAGATGCTGATTATCTCCGCCTCGGTTAGCCTGCTGGTGCAGGCGGTGGCCGCCGCGCTGGAGATTGAGCAGGCGCTGGGCATTGACGTGGCGATGGTCGACGGCGGCTACAGCGGGGAGATTGCCGGGATCCCCAGCTATCAGCAAGGGAAGGTGGCGCGTCTGGCGCAGTGGCGCGAGGCGCATCCGCAGTATGACGGCGAGGTGACTTTTTACACCGATTCCATTAACGATCTGCCGCTGTGCCTGCATGCGGATCGCGTGCGGCTGGTCAATCCCTGTCCGCAGCTGCAGGCGGCCGGTGCCGGATATGGCTGGCCGGTGCTGAGCTGGCGGCTGGAATAGCGGAACGGATAAATGTTTCTGCGGGTTCAGTCGTTGTCGGCCGGGCAAGGCGTGAGCCGCCATCCGGCATAAAGGCGGCTTCGTGCCGGCGGTCGTTGCCCGGCGGCGCTGCGCTTGCGCGGGCCTACGGGGGGTGAGCCTGTGAGAGGAACTTGTAGGCCGGGTAAGGCGCAGCCGCCACCCGGCAACATCACGGGTACCGCGCCTGACGTCTCGCCCGGCGGCGCTACGCTTGCGCGGGCCTGAACGCCAGCCGGACTCTTTCCTGGAGAGGGGAAGCACTGCCGTGTGGTTGTTTATGTTATCTGTGGCTTCAGCGTAGTTTGCGCTCCCGGTTAGTCTTCTGCGCTATGTCTCTTATGGCGCAGGGAGCGCACAGGGGGCGGCCAGTCGCCGCCGCCCCCTGTACCCCCGGGCTCCGGCCAGCGAAATCGCCACTGCGTGGTGCCTTCGACTTATCCCTGCAGGCTTCGGGTCGGGCCGAGGCAGCGTCCGTGCAAAACACGGCCCTCAGCCCGCATCCATGCGGGCTGCCCCGGCCTTCCGGGAACGTCTCAGCGATTTTGAGGCCGTCAGTACCGGCAGTTTCAGTCGCACAAGTGGGTGAATCAACGACAGGTCGCACGAACCCTCCAGGCCGGGTAAGGCGCAGCCGCCATCCGGCATAACGGCGGCTTCGTGCCGGCGGTCGTTGCCCGGCGGCGCTACGCTTGCGCGGGCCTACGGGGGGTGAGCCTGTGAGAGGAACTTGTAGGCCGGGTAAGGCGCAGCCGCCACCCGGCAACATCACGGGTACCGCGCCTGACGTCTCGCCCGGCGGCGCTACGCTTGCGCGGGCCTGAACGCCAGCCGGACTGTTTCCTGGAGAGGGGAAGCACTGCCGTGTGGTTGTTTATGTTATCTGTGGCTTCAGCGTAGTTTGCGCTCCCGGTTAGTCTTCTGCGCTATGTCCCTTATGGCGCAGGGAGCGCACAGGGGGCGGCCAGTCGCCGCCGCCCCCTGTACCCCCGGGCTCCGGCCAGCAAAATCGCCGCTACGCGGTACCTTCGACTTATCCCTGCAGGCTTCGGGTCGGGCCGAGGCAGCGTCCGTGCAAAACACGGCCCTCAGCCCGCATCCATGCGGGCTGCCCCGGCCTTCCGGGAACGTCTCAGCGATTTTGAGGCCGTCAGCACCGGCAGTTTCAGTGGCGCAAGTGGGTAAATCAAAGACAGGTCGCACGAACCCTCCAGGCCGGGTAAGGCGTGAGCCGCCACCCGACAAACTAACCGTGCAACAGGGTTGTGTGGGAGGTAATCAACGCTCGCCCGGCGGCGCAGTTGCTTGCCGGGCCTACAGACAGTCAGTGCCGGACGAGTAGGCCGGGTAAGGCGCAGCCGCCACCCGGCACAAAGGCGCGCTAGCGTTCCTCCTGATACAGCGGCACTACGGCGCCGCCGATATAGCGACGGCGCAGCCAGGCGGAGAGGGTGTCCATGATCATCACCACCGCCACCAGCAGCAGCGTGATAAACATCACCACATCCCAGTTCCACAGGCGCATATTCTCGGCATAGATAAGCCCGATACCGCCGGCGCCGACGAAGCCCAGCACCGCCGCGGAGCGGGTGTTGGATTCAATCTGGTACAGGCTCAGCGCGAGGAAGGTCGGGAACGACTGGGTAAAAATGCCAAAACGATGCTTTTGCAGGCCGTTCGCGCCCACGGCGGTCAGCCCGCGCCCGGGGGAGCGGTCCACGGCTTCGTGTCCTTCCGCGTACAGCCGTCCCAGCAGACCGGTGTCCTGCATGATGATCGCCAGCACCCCGGCCAGCGGCCCGAGGCCTACCGCGCGCACGAAAATCAGCCCCCAGATAGCCATGTCGATCCCGCGCAGCACATCAAACAGGCGGCGCATCAGCAGGGCGAGGGTCCCCAGCACCATGCCGCGCATGATGTTGCGGGCGGCGAAGAAGGAGAGCAGCAGCGCCAGCACCGTGGCGGTGAGCGTCCCGGCGAAGACGATAGCCAGGGTAATGCCGATTTGCGTGAAGTAATAGCCAAACGGCCAGTTCCAGAAGTCGTGCCAGACGAACATCCGCGCCAGATAGCGGCCAATCTGCTGCAGGCCGGTGGTCAGCTGTTCGCCGCTGATGCCGAACTGCAGAAAAAACCAGACGTAATAGAGCACGCAGGCCAGCGCCACCAGCCCGACGTAGCGCAGGTAGCGCCCCTGGACCTGATAGAGCTGTTTATGCTGCCGACGGCTGGCGGCGATATCCGGTTGCATGTGCCAGACGCTCATTTCTTACCCTCCAGTACCCACAGGCGCAGACGACCGGACAGCATGTCCAGCGCCGACACCACCAGAATGATCAGCAGCAGGGTGATGCTCACCTGATCGTAGCGGTCGAGCTTGATGTTGGTCATCAGCTCCTGGCCGATGCCGCCCGCGCCCACCAGCCCGAGAATGGTCGACGAGCGGAAGTTGATTTCAAGCCGCATAAAGCCGTAGGAGAGAAACAGCGGCTTCACCTGCGGCCACAGGGCGAAGCGAATTTTCTGCAGCGGCGATGCGCCGCAGGCCGCCAGGCCGCGTACCGGTTTGTTTTGCGCGCTTTCCACCGCCTCGTAGAACAGTTTGGTCAGACTGCCGACGGTATGCAGCATGAGCGCCAGAAAGCCCGGGATCGCGCCGATGCCGAACGCCATCACAAAGATCACCGCCCACGCCAGCTCGGGCATGGTGCGCAAAAACGCTACCAGCACGCGAATGGCAAAGCGCACCGGCGCCGGGGACCAGGCGTTATTGGCGGCAAGAAACGCGAAAACCGTGGCAATGGCGACGGCCACCAGGGTTGAGGCCAGCGCCAGTTGCAGAGTTTCCCAGATCAGCGGCAGCTGGATCGGCAGGCGATAGCCCCACCAGGCCAGCGACCCTTTGGTCTGCACGTCGGCGAACAGGTTGCCGGCGCTCAGGGGCGGAATGGTCTCTGCCATATAGTCCAGGAAGTGGGGCAGCGAGTGCCAGATAGTCAGCAGATTAAATTCCGCGGCGCTGCCGGCGGCAAAATAAAGCGCCAGCAACAGCAGCGACCAGCAGACGGCATCGCGCTTTTGCCGCGAGCGTACCTGCTGGTAATAGCGTTCAAATTCGATGTGGGTCGTCTTCATGCGTCGGGGATCTTCAACGTAGCGCCGCCGCTCACCTCCGGGCAAGCCGGCGGCGTTGAGGCAGGATTAACGCGCGCTCACCAGCTCGCGTTTCATATCAATAATCTGCTGGAAGTCAGCCACGCTGCCCGGGCCGATGTGCTGAGTACCGCCCATCGCTTTGATAAAGCAGGCGTGATCCTCAGTATCCAGTTTTTTCACCGCCGCCACGACCTTTGCCTTAAAGTCCGCCGGCAGCGCATTGCTCACCAGGATCGGGCCGTTCGGGATCAGCGGCGATTGCCAGATAATGCGGATCTGCTTCATCAGATCCGGATGATCCATGCGAATCAGGCGGTTGAACGCGCCCGTGGTGTAGCCGGTGTTGTAATCGCCAACCATCGAGGCCCAGGTCACCGCCCCCGCGAACTGGCCATTCAGCACGCCGAGGATGTCCTGCTCGTGGCCACCGGAGAAGGTGACGCTGGAGAAGGTGTTGTTGTATTTGTTGTCGGCGTTGCCGCCAAATTTTTCTTTAAACGCATGGTTAGGGATCAGATACCCGGAAGTGGAATCCGGGTCGGCGAAGCCAAAGGCTTTGCCTTTTAAATCGTCCAGCGTTTTATACGGGGAGTCGGCTTTGACAATCACCACCGAGTGATAGCCGCGAGACTGATCTTTGTCGTCCACGGCGATGCCGACGATATCCACCGCTTTCGGGTTATTGAGATAAACCGAGGCGTAAGAGGAGGGGGACATGCTCAGCACCAAGTCGACTTTACCCCCCAGCAGACCCTGAATCACCCCGGAATAGTCGGAAGAGTTACGCAGTTTGGTATCCACGTTCAGCTCTTTATCGAGGAAGGTCTTCACGCACTGGTTATCGCCGATTTGCTGGGTGGCGTTCTGGCCGCCGAGAATGCCCAGATTCAGCTCTTTCGGCTGCGCCGCCGCTGCCTGCCATGCCATCATCATGCCTGCGACCATTGCGGATAAACGAACTGCGCCAGTCATATATTTTTTCATTATCTTGCCCGTGTGAGTGAAATTAATGCAATTGGCTAACGTCATCGCCGTACAGCTGCTGCAGTACATCCTGCGTCAGCCGGGAGGGGTGATCGTCAAAAATAAGCTGTCCGTTGGCGACGCCGATAACCCGGGTGCAGTAGGTCCTGACCAGCTCCACCGAATGCAGGTTGACCATCACGCTGATGCCCTGCTCGCTAATCTCGCGCAGCACATCCATGATGCGCTGAGTGTTTTTCGGATCCAGCGAGGCGACAGGCTCGTCGGCCAGCAAGATCCCGGGGTTTTGCATCAGCGCCCGGCAGATCGCCACCCGCTGCATCTGCCCGCCGGAGAGGTTCTCCGCCCGCTGCAGCGCGTGCGGCAGCATGTTCATCCATTCAAGCAGCGCAATGGCGCGCGCCCGGTCGGCTGCGGGAAAGATTTTAAACAGCGATTTCAGGGTTGAAGTCTGGCTGAGGCGGCCCAGCAGAACGTTGGTGAGTACGTCGAGGCGCGGCACCAGGCAGAAGTCCTGGAAGATCATCCCGCAGTGGCTGCGCCAGGCGTTGAGCGCGCGGCCTTTCAGCCGGGAGACATCGTGCGGGGTACCGACTTCCGGGTAGCTAAGAATTTCGCCGCCGCTGGCGCTGTGGGTGCCATTGAGAACATGCAGGAGCGTCGATTTACCGGCGCCGGAACGGCCAATAACCCCGACCATTTCACCGGCGTGCAGGTCAAAGCTGATGCTGTCCAGCACCTTGTGCTGAGCCTCGTAGGCTTTACTCAGGTTGCGCACGCTTAAGACCTTCCGCTGCCGGCCGGCATTGAGATCGGTGAACGGCTGGAAATCAGTTTCGGCCACCGCGGCAAGAGAGCTGTTCATAAGAGTGTCCAGGTTCGTCATTAACTGGCCACTATTAATAGGTCTTTATGTGAAATTTCGATGACGGTATTGCGAACAAACCGTGAACAGGCGGGAAAGGGCGGCGGTGAGCGGTCCACCCGCGCGCGCGTGGCGCGCTGGCGAAGCGCCGAAAAGCGGCTATGCTTTCGGGGGCGCGGAGACTGGCGCCCCTTGACGGCCAGAATCCTCGTCAATCTTCGTTTAATCTTGCTGATAAGAACTGTTATATCGAATAGATAATGCGTCTGCCTTTGTTTAGCATTCAACATTCCGCAGGTATTAACATATACATAACTATTTTGTGCGGCAGGTTAATCTATTCATGAGTCTTATGTGTTGGTGAATCATCCTGGTTATTGCTAGTTTTTGGATTTATATTCTTTATTTTTTAATAAACTTGGTCTATTCGACAGCTTCACTCTACCCTCCATTAAGAATATTCCTAACATAATAGGGTGAAGATCCTGGGTAATATAAAATTCAGCTAAGAATCGACGGTAATATTGCCAATAACCTTATGAAAATAAATGTCTTTTTTCTTCCCTCAAAAAAACGATATTTTCAGTTTTTGTAAATATTGACCTGGGCGCGAAATTCATTGCCTTTCCGCATGTTGACACTCTATAGGAAAAAACTTAAATTCAACGCCAAGCAGAAAATAATTATAGCTCAACCCCGCTTATCCAATATTGATAGGTAATTCGTGTCTTATTTAATGGCGATTTATTAAAGGAATGGAATACGCCAGTTAACTTTATAGGCCTGGCAAGCAGTGACGTTGTAAAAATGATTACTTCAAGGACTATGAGGTTAAAAACTATATGGAATATAAAAGCTGTTCCGATAAGTATATTTGGTCTGCCCATGACTCCTACTTCTATAAAGGATTATCCGAACTGATTGTTGATATCGACGAATTAATTTATCTGTCGCTAGAGAAAATCAGAAGAGATTTCGTGTTTATCAATCTCAATACGGCTTCGTTAAACGAGTTTATCAGGCGCGACAGCGAATGGCTATCCGCGGTAAAGGGGAAACAGGTCGTATTAATTGCGGCCAGAAAGTCAGAGGCCTTAGCGAATTACTGGTATTACAATAGCGATATTCGCGGCGTGGTATATGTTGGCCTGAGTCGCGATATTCGAAAAGAGCTGGCCTATGTGATTAATGGCAGGTTTCTCCGTAAAGATATTAAGAAAGATAAAATCACAGACCGGGAAATGAAAATTATCCGCATGACCGCCCAGGGCATGCAGCCGAAATCGATCGCCAGAATTGAAAATTGTAGCGTGAAGACAGTGTATACCCATCGGCGCAATGCTGAGGCCAAGCTGTATTCCAAAATATATAAGTTAGTTCAGTAACACCCAGGCAAGTTAATTTTTGAATGGTTCACCGGGACATCATGTCCTTAATTCAACTCAGGAAGAAAAAGCGATGAAAAAAAAGGTTCTGGCAATAGCTCTGGTAACGGCGTTTACCGGTATGGGTGTGGCGCAGGCTGCTGACGTAACGGCTCAGGCTGTAGCGACCTGGTCTGCGACCGCCAAAAAAGACACCACCAGCAAACTGGTCGTCACCCCGCTCGGTAGCCTGGCGTTCCAGTATGCCGAAGGCGTGAAAGGTTTTAACTCACAGAAAGGTCTGTTTGACGTGGCAATTGAGGGTGACGCAACGGCGACCGCCTTTAAGCTGACCTCGCGTCTTATCACCAACACCTTAACCCAGCTGGATACCTCCGGCTCCACGCTGAGCGTGGGCGTGGATTATAACGGCGCAGCGGTGGAAAAAACCGGTGATACCGTGATGATCGATACCGCCAACAACATTCTGGGCGGCAACCTCAGCGCGCTGGCTAATGGCTACAACGCCAGCGGCCGCACCACCGCGCAGGATGGTTTCACCTTCTCTATCATCAGCGGCACCACTGACGGCACCACCGCCGTGACCGATTACAGCACCCTGCCGGAAGGGATCTGGAGCGGCGACGTTAGCGTACAGTTCGACGCCACCTGGACCAGCTGATCCTTCTGATGCACCAGCAGGGGGGGCTCCCCCTGCTTTTTTCACGGACGGAATTGTTATGAAAAAGCACCTTCTGGCCCTCGGGCTGCTGCTAGCCGGAGTGTCGCCGGCACAGGCGCTGGATGTCGGCGATATCTCATCTTTTATGAACAGCGGCAGCAGCACGCTGAGCAAAACGATCAAGAACAGCACCGACAGCGGCCGGCTGATCAATATCCATCTCGAACGGCTCTCTTCCCCGCTGGATGACGGACAGGTTATCCCGATGGATAAACCGGATGAGGTGCTGCTCACTCCCGCCAGCCTGCTGCTACCCGCCCAGGCCAGCGATGTGATCCGCTTCTTCTACAAAGGCCCGGCGGATGACAAAGAGCGCTACTACCGCATTGTCTGGTTCGACCAGGCGCTCAGCGATGCCCAGCGCGATAACGCCACCCGCAGCGCGGTGGCCACCGCTTCCGCCCGCATCGGCACCATCCTGGTGGTGGCGCCCCGGCAGGTGAACTACCGCTTTCAGTACGCCAACGGCTCCCTGACCAACACCGGGAACGCGACGCTGCGGATCCTCGCCTACGGCCCTTGCCTGAAGGCCGCCGAGGGTAAGGAGTGTAAGGAAAACTACTACCTGATGCCGGGTAAATCACGCCGTTTTACGCGCGTGGACACGGCGGATAAAAAAGGGCGGGTTGCGCTTTGGCAGGGTGAGCAGTTTGTTCCCGTGAAATAGACAGCTGTGCAGATGGATAACGACGATGCCTCTACAACGGATTTCCCCAGGACTGAAAACACGACTTGCCTTCGGCATGTTTTTTTTGTTCGTTCAGCCCGACGCCAGCGCGGCTGCCCCAGGGGCGCAGCAGATTGGCGGGGTGATTATTCCGCAGGCCTTCAGCCAGGCGATGCAGGACGGCATGAGCGTTCCGCTCTATATTCATCTTGCCGGCAGCCAGGACACCCGGGACGATCAGCGGATCGGCAGCGCCTTTATCTGGCTGGACGGCGGCCAGCTGCGCGTTCGGCAGATCCGGCTGGAGGACAATGAGGGTAACGCCAGCGTCAGCGAACAGACCCGCCAGCAGCTGACTGGCCTCGCCAACGCCCCGTTCAGCGAGGCGCTCACCATCACGCTGACCGACAGCGCGCAGCTGGATCTCAGCCTGCGCCAGCTGCTGCTGCAGCTGGTGGTCAAGCGCGAGGCGCTGGGCACCGTGCTGCGCTCGCGCAGCGAAGACATCGGCCAGTCGAGCGTCAACGCCCTCAGCAGCAACCTGAGCTATAACCTCGGCGTCTATAACAACCAGATGCGCAACGGCGGGAGCAACACCTCCAGCTATCTGTCGCTGAACAACGTCACGGCGCTGCGTGAGCATCATGTGGTGCTCGACGGCTCGCTGTACGGGATCGGCAGCGGTCAGCAGGACAGTGAATTATATAAGGCCATGTATGAACGCGATTTCGCCGGCCACCGCTTTGCCGGCGGGATGCTTGACACCTGGAACCTGCAGTCCCTGGGGCCGATGACCGCTATTTCGGCGGGCAAGATTTACGGCCTTTCCTGGGGGAACCAGGCCAGCTCCACCGTCTTCGACAACAGCCAGTCCGCCACGCCGGTGATCGCCTTTCTGCCGGCGGCGGGCGAGGTGCATCTCACTCGTGACGGCCGGTTGCTGAGCGTCCAGAACTTCGCCATGGGGAACCATGAAGTGGATACCCGCGGCCTGCCGTACGGTATTTACGACGTGGAGGTGGAGGTGATCGTCAACGGGCGGGTGGTCAGCAAACGCACCCAGCGGGTCAATAAGCTGTTCAGCCGGGGACGCGGCGCCGGCGCGCCGCTGGCGTGGCAGGTGTGGGGCGGCAGTTTTCATATGGATCGCTGGTCGGAGAGCGGGAAAAAGACCCGGCCGGCGAAAGAGAGCTGGCTGGCGGGCCTCTCGGCCTCCGGGTCGCTCAGCACCCTAAGCTGGGCGGCAACGGGCTATGGCTACGACAACCAGGCGGTGGGAGAAACCCGCCTGACGCTGCCGCTGGGCGAGTCGATCAACGTTAACCTGCAAAATATGCTGGCCAGCGACAGCTCGTGGAGCAGCGTCGGCAGCATCAGCGCCACGCTGCCGGGGGGCTTTAGTTCAGTGTGGGTCAACCAGGAGAGAACCCGCATTGGCGATCAGTTGCGACGCAGCGATGCCGACAACCGGGCGATCGGCGGCACCCTCAACCTGAACGCGCTGTGGTCGAAGCTGGGGACATTCAGCGTCAGCTACAACGATGACCGTCGCTACAACAGTCATTACTACACCGCGGATTACTATCAGACGGTCTACAGCGGCGCCTTTGGCTCGCTCGGCCTGCGGGCGGGGATCCAGCGCTATAACAATGGCGACAGCAGCGCCAACACCGGGAAATATATCGCCCTCGATCTGTCGCTGCCGCTGGGCAACTGGTTCAGCGCCGGGATGACCCATCAGAACGGCTACACCATGGCTAACCTCTCAGCGCGCAAGCAGTTTGATGAAGGCACCATTCGCACCATCGGCGCCAATCTGTCGCGGGCCATCTCCGGCGATACCGGGGATGACAAAACCCTCAGCGGCGGGGCGTATGCCCAGTTCGACGCCCGCTACGCCAGCGGCACGCTGAACGTCAACAGCGCGGCGGACGGCTACGTCAACACCAACCTCACCGCCAGCGGCAGCGTCGGCTGGCAGGGCAAAAATATCGCCGCCAGCGGACGAACCGACGGCAACGCCGGGGTGATCTTCAACACCGGGCTGGAGGATGACGGTCAGATCAGCGCCAGGGTCAACGGGCGGATCTTCCCGCTCAGCGGCAAGCGTAACTATCTGCCGCTCTCTCCCTATGGCCGCTATGAGGTGGAGCTGCAAAACAGCAAAAACTCGCTCGACAGTTACGACATCGTCAGCGGGCGCAAGAGTCATCTGACCCTCTATCCCGGCAACGTGGCGGTGATTGAGCCTGAGGTGAAGCAGATGGTCACCGTTTCCGGTCGTATTCGGGCGGAAGACGGCACGCTGCTGGCGAATGCGCGGATTAACAACCATATCGGCCGTACCCGCACCGATGAAAACGGCGAGTTCGTCATGGATGTGGATAAGAAATACCCCACGATCGATTTCAGCTACGGCGGCAATAAAACCTGCGAAGTGGCGCTGGAGCTCAGCCAGGCGCGCGGCGCCGTCTGGGTGGGGGATGTGGTTTGCAGCGGCCTCTCGTCGTGGGCGGCGGCGCAGCAGACAGGAGAAGAGAATGAAAGTTAACCCCTTAATCGCCCTGACGATCCTCGCGCTGCTCTGGCCGGTCGCCGCGCTCAGGGCGGCGGTGACCAAGACCACGTGGTCGGATGCGCCGGCGCGTGAGTTTGTGTTTGTGGAAAACAACGCCGACGACAACTTTTTCGTCACCCCCGGCGGGGCGCTGGATCCGCGCATGACCGGCGCCAACCGCTGGACCGGCTTAAAATACACCGGCTCCGGGACCATCTATCAGCAGAGTCTCGGCTATATCGATAACGGCTACAACACCGGGCTCAATGCCAACTGGAAGTTTGATATGTGGCTGGAAAACTCGCCGGTTTCGCACCCCTTAACCGGCCTGCGCTGCATCAACTGGTACGCCGGGTGCGATATGGCCACCAGTCTGATCCTGCCGCAAACCACCGACGCCAGCGGGTTCTATGGCGCGACGGTGACCAGCGGCGGCGCGAAGTGGATGCACGGTATGATGTCGGACGCCTTCTATCAGTATCTGCAGCAGATGCCGGTCGGCGGCAGCTTCACGATGACCATCAATGCCTGCCAGACCTCGGTGAACTACGACGCCAGCAGCGGCGCGCGCTGTAAGGATCAAGCCTCCGGCAACTGGTATGTGCGCAACGTCACCCACACCAAAGCCGCGAGCCTGCGGTTGATAAACACCCACTCGCTGGCGGAGGTGTTTATCAACAGCGATGGCGTGCCGACCCTCGGGGAAGGGAACGCCGACTGCCGGACGCAGACCATCGGCAGCCGCTCAGGGTTAAGCTGTAAGATGGTCAACTATACGTTGCAGACCAATGGGTTAAGCAACACCTCGATCCATATTTTCCCGGCGATCGCCAACTCGTCGCTGGCCTCGGCCGTCGGGGCGTACGATATGCAGTTCAGCCTCAACGGCAGCTCATGGAAGCCGGTGAGCAATACCGCCTATTACTACACCTTCAACGAGATGAAGAGCTCAGACGCAATCTATGTGTTCTTCTCCAGCAACTTCTTTAAGCAGATGGTGAATCTCGGGATCAGCGATATCAATACCAAGGATCTGTTCAACTTTCGCTTCCAGAACACCACCTCGCCGGAGTCAGGCTGGTATGAGTTTTCCACCTCCAACACGCTGATTATCAAGCCCCGTGATTTCAGCATCAGCATTATCTCCGACGAATATACCTCGGCGCCGTCGCGGGAGGGGTATGTCGGCAGCGGCGAACCGGCGCTCGATTTCGGCTACATCGTCACCACCAGCGGTAAAACGGCCGCCGACGAAGTGCTGATCAAAGTGACCGGACCGGCGCAGGTGATTGGCGGGCGCTCCTACTGTCTCTTTAGCTCCGATGACGGTACGGCGAAAGTGCCGTTCCCGGCGACGCTCTCTTTTATCACCCGCAGCGGCGCGACGCAGACCTACGACGCCGGGTGCGATGACAGCTGGCGGGATATGACCGATGCGCTGTGGCTGACCACGCCGTGGACCGATATCTCCGGCGAAGTGGGGCAGATGGATAAGACCACGGTGAAATTCTCGATTCCGATGGATAACGCCATTTCGCTGCGGACGGTAGACGATAACGGCTGGTTTGGCGAAGTCAGCGCTTCAGGAGAGATTCATGTCCAGGCGACGTGGCGCAATATTAACTAAGGCCCTGCTGACGGTGGGCTGCCTGCTGGCAGCGCCGCTGGCGCAGGCTATCTCGGTCGGCAACCTGACCTTTTCCCTGCCGGCTGAAGCGGATTTCGCCAGCAAACGGGTGGTCAACAACAATAAAAGCGCGCGGCTGTACCGCATCGCCGTCAGCGCCATCGATCGCCCGGGCGGCAGCGAAGTGCGCTCCCGGCCGGTGGAGGGCGAGCTGCTGTTCGCCCCCCGTCAGCTGGCGCTGCAGGCCGGGGAGAGCGAATACTTCAAATTTTACTATCATGGCCCGCGGGACAATCGCGAGCGCTATTATCGGGTCTCGTTTCGCGAAATCCCCACCCGCAACCTGACGAGGCGCAGCCCGACCGGCGGCGAGGTCAGCATGGAGCCGGTGGTGGTGATGGATACCATTCTGGTGGTGCGCCCGCGCGAGGTGCAGTTTAAATGGTCTTTCGATAAAGTGGCCGGGACGGTGAGCAACACCGGCAATACCTGGTTTAAGCTGCTGATTAAGCCAGGATGCGATTCGACCGAAGAGGAGGGGGACGCGTGGTATCTGCGTCCCGGGGACGTGGTTCGCCAGCCGGCGCTGCGCCAGCCGGGGAACCACTATCTGGTCTATAACGACAAATTTATTAAGATCAGCGATACCTGCCCGCTGAAGCCCCGCCCCGCGGAGTGAACCTTATCCGGCGGTCGCGCGGCGGGTAAAGCGCCGGCTGGCCAGCAGGCTCAGACCGCAGCACAGCAGGTAGTACACCGCGCCGGTGAAGATGAAGATCGCCAGGGGATAGATCTGCACCCGGTTGTTGACCTGGCCGGCCACGGTGGTCAGCTCCGGGACGTTGACGATAAACGCCAGCGAAGTGTCCTTCAGCAGGCCGATAAAGATCCCCACCAGCGACGGCTGAACGTTGCGCAGCGCCTGCGGGAGCAGCACCAGGCGCAGCGTTTGTCCGGGGGCGAAACCCTGGGTCAGCGCCGCCTCATACTGACCTTTCGGCAGCGACTGCAGCCCGGCCAGCACCGAGTGCATCACCGAGGCGGCGGTAAACCACGCCAGCGCCAGGGTCACGGTCACCGCGCCGGGCAGATCGCCGCCGGTCAGCATCGGCAGCAGATACCACAGCCAGAAGATGACAAATACCAGCGGGATGCCGCGGATAATTTCCGCCCACAGAAACAGCAGACGCCGCGTCAGTCCGCCGTAGCGCCAGGCCAGGCCCGCCAGCGCAATGCCTCCCGGCAGCGCCAGCAGCGTGGCGCCGATAGCCATCAGCAGGGTCAGGGCCACGCCGCCGGGCTGGCCCTCCGCCAGCCGGCCCCACAGCAGGTAATCAAGGTTATCGGCGATCACCGCCAGATTAGCGTTCATGTTGGGCGCTCCGTTGCAGTTTTCTTCCCGGGCCGAGACGCGTTAGCGCCACGCCCATCGCCACCCCCAGCGCCAGGTACAGCGCGGTGCCGACGGCAAAAGCCTCCAGGGCGTGCGCGTTATAGCTCTCAATCTGCCGCACCTGATAGGTCAGTTCCGCAAAGCCGATGCCGCTGGCCAGCGATGAGAGTTTCATCAGGTTGAGATACTGGCCGACAATCGGCTGCCAGGCGTTGGCCAGCCCCTGCGGCAGGAGGATAAAGCGCAGCTCCTGCCACGGCGTAAAGCCCTGCGACAGCGCGGCTTCCCGCTGCCCGTGGCTGACGGCGCGCAGTCCGGAGGCGATCTCTTCCACCAGAAAGGCGGAGGTAAAGACCCCCAACCCCCACATTGAGCAGAGGAACTCCGGCGTCAGCCACCAGACGTTGCCCGGCAGAATGGACCAGGCGTGCTCGTCGTTCACCACGTTCTTCACCGCCAGCGGCAGCAGGTTCCAGGCGGCAAAGTACCAGAACAGCAGCTGGACCAGCAGCGGGGTATTGCGAAACAGCGAGACCCACGCGGCCACCAGCCCGCGCCCCGCGCGGCCGCCGCCGAGACGCAGGGCCAGCAGCAGGACCGCCAGCAGAGTGGCGAGCAGGATCCCGGCGACGCTGACCCAGACGGTGGTGAGAAAACCAGAGATAATCCATTGCAACGGCTGTCCGCTCAGGACGCCGTGCCAGTCAAGCATCGGCGTCACTCAAGGCTCTCCTGGTGCAGCGGATCCAGCACCTTCTGCAGAAAACGCCGCGCGCGGGCATGCTGCGGATGGGCGAAAAACTCAGCCGGCGGGGCGACCTCGAGAATGTCGCCGCCGTCGATAAACACCACCCGGTCGGCAATTTCGCGGGCAAACTGCATCTCGTGGGTCACCACCAGCATGGTGATCCCGCTGTGGGCGAGGTTTTTCATCACCTGCAAAACTTCGCCGATCATCTCCGGGTCGAGGGCCGAAGTGGGCTCATCGAACAGGATAATCTGCGGCGAGGAGGCCAGGGCGCGGGCGATCGCCACCCGCTGCTGCTGGCCGCCGGAGAGCTGCGCCGGCATCTGCTGCGCTTTCTCCTCCAGCCCGACCTGACGCAGCAGCGCCAGCGCCCGCTCCTGTGCCGCGCTTTTTCCCCAGCCGTGGACGCGCTCCAGCGCCAGCGTGATGTTCTCCTGCGCCGTCAGGTGGGCGTAAAGGTTGAACTGCTGGAAGACAAAGCCGACGCGGCTGCGCAGCTGGCGCAAGGCGCTGCCGCTCAGCCGGCTGGTGGGTTTGCCGTCGATCAGGATCTCGCCGCCGCTTAAGGATTCGAGCTGGTTGATCAGGCGGATCAGCGTCGATTTTCCCGATCCGGAAGGGCCGAGGATCGCCACCACTTCGCCGGGATCGACCTGCAGGTTGATGGCGTTGAGCACCTGATGATCGCCGTAGCGCTTGGCCACCTCACGAAAGGTAATGCTGGCGCGCTGCAGACGTGAAAAATCCGCGGCCGGGGCCGCGGAGTGGGAGAATAAACCCGAGAACATATTATTTCGCTTCTATGGTAAAGGCGCGCGGCTGCGGCGTTTTAGTGGCAGGGCCAAACCAGACATCGTAAATTTTCGCGGCTTCGCCGGTTTTCTCCAGCTTCACCAGCTCATCGTTGACGGCCTTCAGCAGGGCCGGTTCGCCTTTCTTCACCCCCACGCCAATCTCTTCTTTGCTGAGCAGGTCGGGCAGAATTTTAAACTTGGCTTTATCCGGCGCTTCCGCCAGCAGACCGGCAAGGATGGTGCTGTCCTGGGTGATGGCCTGGACGTTGCCGTTGCGCAGGGCGGTCAGGGCCAGCGGAATATCGTCATAGGAGAGGACGCGAGCCTGCGGGAAACGCTGGTGCAGCGCCTGTTCGCCGGTGGTGCCTTTCACCGCGCCGATGCGCGCTTTGCTGTACTCATCAAGCTTATCCGGAGAGCCGGCCGGCACGAGGAACTGCTGGCCGGTGACGAAATACGGCGTTGAGAAATCAATAACCTGGGCCCGCTCCGGGGTGATGGTAATGTCGGCGACGATCAGGTCGGCTTTGCCGGACTGCAGCAGCGGAATACGGTTGGCCGGGTTAGTGGCCACCAGTTCGAGTTTGACGCCGAGCGCTTTCGCCAGCGCCTGGGCAAAGTCGACGTCGTAGCCGACGATATGGTGGGTTTTGGCGTCCACGGAGCCGAACGGCGGGTTGGCGTCAAAGGTGGCGACTTTCACGACGCCGGCGGCTTTGATGTCAGCCAGCTGGTCGGCCTGCGCCTGCGAGGCGAGCAGCAGCATACCCAGCGCCAGTGCGATTTTTGTGGTTTTGTTGCGCATATTTTTTCCCCTGAATCCCTGTTTTGTTTTGTGGACATCACGCTCCCACACATTGCCCGTCGGCGGCAAAGAAGAAAAAATTCTTATCTATAACGAAAAAGAACTTAACAAACCTGTGGGTATTCTCTATGCGCTGGTAGCGTTTTACCGGCGCAGTCACGAGTGCCGGGCGGTCCCTTCTTCCTCAGGGAGAGGGCCAGGGTGAGGGTGACAGGACCGGGCGTAATATGCGCCAGCCAGGATTGCAAATTCGGAATTAATATTTCCCGCGCCCGGCCAACTGTGGTTGAAATAGACCCAGGCGATTCGCTTCCCGACAGAGGAGAAAACGAAAGTGGCATTGTGGCAACGGTTAACGGGCTGGCTGGCTTTTTTGTCCAACGGTGAAGCCGGACAGCAAGATACTCAACGCGTCATGGAGGCGATCTTGCCGGTGGCCAGCCTCTACGGCGTGGACATTGGCAACGTGGAAACCCGGTGGTTCCGTCATGATAAGACATACTGAGCGACGCAGGACGCGAGAAGCCTACTGGAACGAGGTGTGCTTTGTGTAGCAAGAGACTGCCTGAGGTTGCGGCATCGCAGGAGGCGCCGCCGCAGCCCAGGCAGTTTTAACCACCCTTATCCCCCCAGATACATCCGCTTAATTTCCGGGTTAGTCAGCATCTCCCGCGCCGCGCCTGACAAGGTGATCCGACCATTCTCCAGGACATACGCCCGATCGGCGATCGCCAGCGCGGCCGTCGCATTCTGCTCCACCAGCAGCACCGTCATATTCTCTTCGCGCAGTTGCTTAATGATGCCGAACAGCTCGCCGACAATTTTCGGCGCCAGCCCGAGGCTCGGTTCATCCAGCATCAATAACACCGGCTCGCTCATCAGCGCCCGGGCGATGGCCAGCATCTGCTGCTCGCCGCCGCTCATGGTGCCCGCCATCTGATGGCGCCGCTCCTTGAGCCGTGGAAAGAGGGCGTACATACGATCGCGCAGGCGGGTGTAGCCGGCGAGATTATTGTAAGCGCCCATGCGCAGGTTCTCTTCGATGGTCAGGTTGGTAAAGACCCGGCGTCCCTCCGGCACCAGCGCCAGCCCGCGACGTACGATCTGGTGGGTCTGGCTGCGCGAGATATCGTCGTTGAGGAAGCTGACGCGCCCGCTGGAGCGCACCAGGTTGACGATCCCATTGAGGGTGGAGGTTTTACCGGCGCCATTGCTGCCGATCAGGGTGACGATCTCCCGGTCATAAACATCGATATCGACGCCTTTCAGTCCCTGGATCACGCCGTAAAAGACCTTCAGTTCCCTGGCGTTAAGCATAATTGGCTTCTCCCAGATAAGCGGAAATGACGTCCGGATGCTGGATCGCCTCGGCCATCAGGCCGCTGAACAATGGCTTACCATACTCCAGGACCATCACCCGTTCGCACAGGCGGTTGACGAAGGGCATATCGTGCTCGATTAACAGGACGCTGAGCTGATAGTCATGGCGCATGCGGAAGATCAGCTCCGCCAGATCCTCGGTCTCCTTCGGGTTCATCCCGGCGGCCGGCTCATCGAGCAGCAGCAGCTTCGGCGAGGTGGCCAGCGCGCGGGCGATCTCCACTTTGCGCTGGTTGCCATAGCTCAGGTTCGTGGCCTGCATATGGGCGAAGTGGGCGATGCCGATGTCTTCCAGAATGGCCATCGCTTTGGCCTTCGCCGCCCGCTCGGCCGGAAAGTAGCGGCCAATGTGCAGGGCCGCCTCCAGCAACGAATAGCGGCTGGCCCGGTCGAGTCCAACCATCACGTTCTCCAGCACCGTCATCGAGTTAAACAGACGGATATTCTGGAAGGTGCGCGCGATCCCGGCGTTGACCACCTGGTTGGGCTTTAGCCCCTTCAGCGATGTGCCCGCGAGGGTGACGCTGCCGCTGGTGGGCTTATAGTTGGCGGTGATGACGTTAAACAGGGTGGTCTTGCCCGCGCCGTTCGGGCCGATAAGGCCAAAGATCTCCGCTTCATCAACATGGAAGCTGACGTTGTCGATGGCCCGCAGGCCGCCAAACTGCATGGTGACGTCCTGCACCTGCAGGATGATTTTATTTTCCGCCATAACCGCCGCTCCTTCTTCCGATCTGCCAAATCTCTTTTTTCCCCAGCAGCCCTTCGCGGGCGAAGAGCATGATAATCAGCAGCAGCAGGGAGAAGACCACCATTCTCAGGCCCGGATAGGCGCCGAGATCGTGACCGAAGAACTGCAGCGGCTGGTCGAGAAAGCGCAGCCACTCGCCGCTGCCGACCACCAGCACGGTGCCGAGCAGGGCGCCGGTGGTGCTGCCGAGCCCGCCGAGGACGATAATAATCAGCAGCTGGAAGGTGAGCATAAAGTCGAACAGCCCCGGGGAAATGGTGGTCAGCAGGGAAGCCAGCAGACCGCCGCCGATCCCTTCGAAGAAGGCGCTGGTGGCGAAGGCGCAGGTTTTAATGCGGAAGGTGTTGACCCCCATGGCGATCGCCGCATCTTCGTCGTCGCGAATGGCTTTCATCATCCGGCCATACTTCGACCACACCAGCTGGAGGATCATGCCGGTAGCCAGCAGGGCGAACAGGCCGCACCAGAACAGGAGATGCGGCTGTTGGGGAATATCGTTCAGCCCGATGGCGCCGTTGGTGATTTGCGGGTTGTTAATGGCGAGGATCTTGATGATAAACCCGAAGCCGAGGGTGACGATGGCCAGGTAGTCGCCGCGCACCCGGAAGACCGGTACGGCGAGGCACACCGCCAGCGCCGCCGCGCACAGGCCGCTTATCAGCAGGGCGGGGAGGAAGCCCGCGTGCAGGCTGAGGATCCACGGGCTGGGGGCGGCCATTTCAAACATATCTATTTTGCTGTCGCTGGAGAGGATCAGCAGGGCGGTGACGTAGGCGCCTACCGCCACGAAGCCGTTCGGCTCCAGCGACAGCTGGCCGGTCACGCCGTTGATCAGGTTGTAGCTGACCGCGAGGATCATAAAGATAAAAATGGTGCTGATGACGCGAACAATGTAGTCATTGAAAACCACGTTGATTCCGGCCAGCAGCGCGATACAGATGACAATAATGGCCAGGTTGCGCAGCTGCGCCCCGGCGGTGGTCGTCGCGTTGAGCATCAGAAACGGCTCCTTTCCAGACGTTCGTCGCCCATAATGCCGACCGGGCGGAACAAGAGGACCAGAATCAAGAACAGGAAGGCGAAAGCGTCTTTATAGCCGCCCAGTTCGGGGAAGATCGCCACCGCGACCACCTCGGTAAAACCGAGGATAAAGCCGCCCAGCACCGCGCCGGTGACGCTGCCGATCCCGCCCAGCACGGCGGCGGCGAAGGCCTTCAGGCCGATAAGCACGCCCATCAGGGGATCGATCGTCGGGTAGCTGATGGAGTAGAACACGCCGCCGAGCGCCGCGAGGCTGCTGCCGAGGGCGAAGACCAGGGAGATGATCCGGTTGGCGTCAATGCCCATCAGACGCACGGTGTTGACGTCAAAGGCTACCGCGCGGATCGCCATTCCATAGCGGGTGCGGTACAGCAGCCAGAGGATCGCCAGCAGCAGCAGGACGGTGATCAGCGGCACGATCCACGCCACGTTGGTAATGATGACGCTGCCGAAGGCCCGGGTCTGGTTGAAAAAGTCAGGGGCGGAGAAGAAGCGCGAGCTGCCGCCAAACAGCACGTTAAACAGGTTTTCGAGGAAGAAGCTGACGCCGATGGCGGTGATCAGCATGGAAATTTTCGAGGCCTGGCGCAGCGGACGATAGGCGACCCGGTCAATCAGCATGCCAAACAGGCCGCACAGCCCGAGAGTCAGGAAAACGGCTACCCCGAAGGGTAGCCCAACCGAAGAAAATAAAAACAGCGTACTAAACGCGCCGACCATCATCACGTCCGCATGGGCGAAGTTGATCAGCCTTAGCACGCCATAAACCATCGTATAACCGATGGCAATCAGGGCGTACATGCCCCCAAGACTCATTCCATTGACCACTTGCTGGAGAAAAATGGCGCCGTCCATTTTGTAGCCTCGTCACAACTTAAGGGTTAACCACGGTACGAAACGCCAGCTTGCCATCTTTCACTTCGTTGATGACCGCGCTGCGAATGGCGTCGCCGTTCTGTAACGTCAGCGTGCCGGTCACGCCCTGGAAATCTTTGGTGGCGCGGATTTTTTCATTCACGCAGACCCGATCGTGGGGATCGCTGCACTGGTTCATGGCGTTGACGATGACGTTATAGGCGTCCGCCGCCATTGCGCCCCAGGTATGGGTCGGCTGCTGGTATTTGGCTTCCCAGGCTTTGATGAAGGTTTCCCCGGCCGGGGTCTGCTCTTTGGCGTTCGGCGAGTAGTAATCGGTGGTCATATAGCCGTTGACCGCGTCTTTACCCACATCGAAGAAGACCTGATCCGCGGCCAGACCGTCGCCGCCCACCACCGGTTTGTTGAGCCCCAGCTGTTTTGACTGCACGGCAATCAGCGCCCCTTCGGTGTAGTAGATCGGCATATAAATCATGTCGACATTCTTCGCCTTGACGCTCGCCAGCTGGGCTTTAAAGTCCTTGCTGCCGCCCGGAGCCTGTACCTCGATGGGAATGGTGCCGCCGTTTTTCAGGAATTGGGTGCGGAACGCTTTCGCCAGGCCGACGGAGTAATCGTTGCTACTGTCAAACACGATGGCGGCGGTTTTGGCTTTCAGATCGCGGGAGGCCAGATTGGCCCCGACCACCCCCTGGAAGCTGTCCGAGAAGCAGACCCGGCTGACGTACGGATGGTTGCGGGTGACGCGGTCGTTGGTGGCGGTGGAGGAGACCAGCGGCGTTTTGCTGTCGTCGGCGATCTTGGTCATCGCCAGGGTGTTGGAGGAGGTAACTTCCCCGATCACGGCATCCACTTTATCGCTGGAGACCAGCCGCTGCATGGCGTTGGCCGCTTCGACTTTGTCGCTTTTATCATCGATAACGATAAGCTTGATGGTATCGCCATTTTTTAACGTCGGGGTGATGGTCTGAATAATGTCCAGCCCTTTCTGCGACGGCTGACCATAGCCGCTGAGGGCGCCGCTCAGGGGTAATACCACCCCGATTTTAATTTCCGCTGCCTGCGCGCTGCTCGCGCCGGCCAGCGCGGCTACCAGCGTGGCCATTAAAGACGCTTTCCCGGAAAACGATTTCATTGGTATTTCTCCGTCGGTCGATTATTTATCTTTAACCATCAATGACTGCATAACATTGAGGAATAATTCGCCAGCGTATCTGGCGAATTATTGGCTGTTATGTTGAATAGATAACGAGATATATACCCTAAATAATTCGAGTCGCATGAAGGCGGCATGTGAGCGAGTCCCCAGGCGCTTGCAGAAGTCAGTGACTGGGGGGAGAGAACGCAGCCAACGCACATGCAACTTAAAGTATGACGGGTATTTTTAAGGCGCTGAATTACCTTACAACGTCCGTTTCGTTTTTACTCATGCAATATTCTTATTACCTGCAGGCAAGGGCATAAGGCTGGTGACAACACGGCTTTTGATACGCTGAACGTATTTTCCCGGGTAGCGACTGGCGCCTTATCCGGCCTGGAAAATACGCACTATAAACCGGTTGAACGGTTTCCACAGGCTCGCGCCAGCGAAGCGCCGCCGGGCGATTTCAGCGCGCACCCGAATATAATATTCAGGTGCGCCAGGTAATATTAAAAATCTATTCTTCGGCTCGCGTGACTTATTATTTTAAAGGGGTCAATGGTTTTATTTTTCCATGCAGCGCCGGATTATCGCTTTCATCTTTCAGGCGCACGCCGGTAAGCCGTCGTAAAAAAGCCTGCTCCAGCAGCCAGGCCAGTTTAAAGGCGGCGGCGTCATGGCTCAGCCCTTCCGGGCGAATATTGGAGATACAGTTGCGCTCCGACTCCAGCCGCTGCCGATGGGGCTGCCAGGTGAGGTAGACGCCGAGGCTGTCCGGCGAGGAGAGGCCCGGTCGTTCGCCAATCAGGATCGCCACCGCGCGGGCTTTCAGGGTTTCGCCAATATCATCCCCCAGCGCCACCCGCGACTGATGGGCCAGCACCACCGGCGCCAGGCCGATCCCCAGCGTCTGCAGCCAGGGCAGCAGGGCGCGGATCAACGGCACCGCCTGGCGCTCTACCGCCCAGGAAGAGAGGCCGTCGCCGATCACCAGCAGCAGGTCGGCGGGGCGGACGCCGCTGGCGGCGAGGTCGGCGCGACTCTCGTCGGCGAGCTGCCGCCCGAGATCCGGGCGCCGCAGATAGGTATGACGGTCCGGCGCGGCGCTGTGCACCGTCAGGGTGTCGAGGCCGAGCGCCGCCAGCGGCGCCACCAGCTGCTGGCTGGCGAACGGCTGATGAATGGCGTCCCGCGCTCTGGCGTGGGCCAGACCAAAGTTAAGGACTTCGCGGGTCGGCAGGCTGGCGCCGCTGCGGCCCAGGGCGATCCGCGCATCGGTAAATTCACGCAGCGGGTTCCAGGCGTCGGGACGGTTCATACGGGGGCTCCTTGCGGCAGAACGGACAGCAGCGGATGGCGGGCATCGGTGAGCCGCAGCGCGCCGTGCGGATCGATAATTTGCATCTTCGCCAGCCAGTCGGCGAACTCCGGGGCATGCTTTAAGCCCAGCAGACGACGGGCGTAGAGCGCATCATGGAACGAGGTGCTCTGGTAATTAAGCATGATATCGTCCGCCCCTGGCACGCCGATCAGGAAGGTGAGCCCGGCGGCGCACAGCAGGGTCAGCAGGGTGTCCATATCATCCTGATCCGCTTCCGCGTGGTTGGTATAGCAGACGTCGCAGCCGATCGGCAGACCCATCAGCTTGCCGCAGAAGTGATCCTCCAGCCCGGCGCGAATAATCTGCTTACCGTCGTAGAGATACTCCGGACCGATAAAGCCGACCACCGTATTGACCAGCAGCGGTTCAAAGTGGCGGGCGACGGCGTAGGCGCGCGCCTCGCAGGTCTGCTGGTCGACGCCGTGGTGGGCGTTGGCCGACAGGCAGCTCCCCTGGCCGGTCTCAAAATACATTACATTGTTGCCGAGGGTGCCGCGACCGAGGCTGAGGGCCGCCTCGCGGGCCTCCTGCAGCATGGCAAGGTTGATGCCGAAGCCGCTGTTGGCCGCTTCGGTTCCCGCCACCGACTGAAACACCAGATCCACCGGCGCGCCGCGCTCAATCAGCTGCAGCGTATTGGTGACGTGGGTCAGAATGCAGGACTGGGTGGGAATGGCGAAGCGCTGGATAATATCGTCCAGCATCACGTTCAGCTGCGCCAGCACCGGTAAGCTGTCGCTGGCCGGGTTGATGCCGATCACCGCATCCCCGGCGCCGTACAGCAGTCCGTCGAGCATACTGGCGGCGATGCCTTTCAGGTCATCGGTGGGATGATTGGGCTGCAGACGCACGCTGAGGTGGCCGGGCAGGCCGATGGTGTTGCGAAAGCGCGTCACCACCTGACATTTGCTGGCGGCGAGGATCAGATCCTGATTGCGCATCAGCTTGCTTACCGCCGCCGCCATCTCCGGGGTGATAGCGCGGGCGACCCGCTGCAGCGTGGCGGTATCGGTGGCATCGTCCAGCAGCCAGTCGCGGAAATCGCCGACCGTCAGGTGACGCAGGGCGGCAAAGCCCTGCGCATCATGGATGTCGAGGATCAGGCGGGTCACTTCGTCCTGCTCGTAGGGGATAAGCGGATTGTCGAGAATGTCGGTCAGCGGCACCTCGGCGAGGGTCATTTTCGCCGCCATCCGCTCTTCGGCTGAGTGGGCGATAACGCCCGCCAGGGCGTCGCCGGAGCGGGCCGGCGACGCTTTCGCCATCAGCGTTTTCAGACTATCAAAGCGCCATACCTGGCCCGATAGCGTGGTTTTATACATGCCGCCTCCTCAGGAGACCGTGCGCAGTTGAGGATCCACTGGCGCCCGTTCACGGGCCGCTGCGGTTTTGCGGAACCACAGGTAGCCGCCGAGCATCATCGCCGCGAAAATCAGCGCCAGCAGCAGGTTATACCAGACCATCGCCACCAGGCAGATCACCGCCATGCCGAGGGCAAAGGCCGGCGCCAGCGGGTAGAGCGGCGCGCGGAACGGACGGATCAGCTTCGGCTCGCTACGGCGCAGTTTGAACAGCGCCGCCATGGAAGTGATATACATAACAATAGCCCCAAATACCGACATGGTGACGATGCAGGCGGTCAACGGCATGCCGCTGATGGTGATCAGCGAGTCGGAGAAGATCGCGGCGATACCCACCACGCCGCCGGCGAGGATCGCCAGATGCGGGGTGCGGGTGCGGCGGTTGAGGGAGGCCAGCCCGGCGGGCAGATAGCCGGCGCGGGCGAGGGAGTAGATCTGCCGCGAGTAGCCCATAATGATGCCGTGGAAGGAGGCGACGAGGCCAAACAGCCCCAGCCACACCAGCATATGCAGCCAGCCGCTGCCGTTGCCCACCACCGTCTTCATCGCCTGAGGCAGCGGGTCGTTGATATTGGACAGCGCGCGCCAGTCGCCGACGCCGCCGGCGAAGACCATCACGCCGATCGCCAGCACCGTCAGCGTCAGAATGCCGCCGCCCAGGGCGCGCGGAATGGTGCGCTGCGGATCTTTTGCCTCTTCGGCGGCCATGGAAGCTCCCTCAATGGCGAGAAAAAACCAGATAGCGAACGGAATGGCGGCGAACATCCCCGGCAGCGCCAGGCCGCTAAAGCTTTCCGCGCCCGCCCAGCCGTTGGCGGTGAAGTGGCTCCAGGAGAAGCCGGGGGCGACCACGCCCATAAACACCAGCAGCTCGAAGATGGCCAGCAGGGTGACGATCAGCTCGAAGGTGGCGGCGATGCCGACGCCGAGGATATTGAGCGTCATAAAGATCACGTAAGCGCCGCAGGCGACCCACTTCGGATCCAGCGCCGGAAACTGCACGTTGAGGTAGGCGCCGATGGCCATGGCGATGGCCGGCGGGGCGAAGACGAATTCAATCAGGGTGGCAAAACCGGCGATAAAGCCGCCGGTGGGCCCGAAGGCGCGGTAGGCGTAGGCGAAAGGGCCGCCAGCGTGCGGGATGGCGGTGGTCAGCTCGGTAAAGCTGAAAATAAAGGCGCAGTACATGGCGGCGACCGCCAGGGCGACGACCATAAACCCCATCGTGCCGGCCTGCGACCAGCCGTAGCTCCAGCCGAAGTACTCCCCGGATATCACCAGTCCGACGGCGATCCCCCATAAACGAAAACTGCCGAGCGTTCTTTTTAAGGTGGTGGTTTGCTCTGTCATACGTGTTGCCTCGCCAGATAGAAAGGTTCTGAACGACAGGCTGCAAAGAGAGTGCCAGAACGTTGTCCGCCGCGATGAGGCGCCAGCCCGTGGCGCGCTCACCGGCGCTGCGCAAAAATGGGGCAGGCTGCACGCTGTCGGCGCGCGACCTGGTGCAGCGGCTTTGCTTTTTCCGCGGTGGCACGGTATAACACTTCTTCTTTTGGATGTTTAGATGTCTATACGTTTATACGCATCATGGCCCGGGCAAGCGGGCTGGCGTGAGAAAATAAAATGCAAAGCACAACACAACAACAAGGTGGGCAACTGAAGCGCACCATGAAAACGCGCCATCTGATCATGCTGTCGCTCGGCGGCGTGATTGGCACCGGCCTGTTCTTTAATACCGGCTATATCATCTCCACCACCGGCGCGGCCGGAACGCTGCTGGCGTATCTGATTGGCGCCCTGGTGGTCTGGCTGGTGATGCAGTGCCTCGGCGAACTGTCGGTGGCGATGCCGGAGACCGGCGCCTTCCACGTTTACGCGGCGCGCTACCTTGGCCCGGCGACGGGCTATACCGTGGCGTGGCTCTACTGGCTGACGTGGACGGTGGCGCTGGGTTCAAGCTTCACCGCCGCCGGCTTCTGTATGCAGTACTGGTTCCCGCAGGTGCCGATCTGGATCTGGTGCGTGGTGTTCTGCGCGGTGATTTTCGGTCTTAACATCATTTCGACCCGCTTCTTCGCCGAAGGCGAGTTCTGGTTCTCGCTGGTGAAAGTGATCACCATCATCGCGTTTATTATTCTCGGCGGCGCGGCCATTTTCGGCATCATTCCGATGCAGGATGGCTCCCCGGCGCCGGGCCTGCGCAATCTCACCGCCGAAGGCTGGTTCCCGCACGGCGGCCTGCCGATCCTGATGACCATGGTGGCGGTGAACTTCGCCTTCTCCGGGACGGAGCTTATCGGCATTGCCGCCGGAGAGACGGAAAACCCGCATAAGGTCATTCCGGTCGCCATTCGCACCACCATCGCCCGGCTGATTATTTTCTTTATCGGCACCGTGTTTGTGCTGGCGGCGCTGATCCCGATGCAACAGGCGGGGGTGGAGAAAAGCCCCTTCGTGCTGGTGTTTGAAAAGGTGGGCATCCCTTACGCGGCGGATATTTTCAACTTCGTGATCCTGACGGCGATCCTCTCGGCGGCCAACTCCGGCCTGTACGCTTCCGGGCGGATGCTCTGGTCGCTGTCGAACGAGAAGACGCTGCCGGCCTGCTTTGCCAAAGTCAATAAACGGGGCGTGCCGGTGACCGCGCTGTCGGTGAGTATGCTGGGCGGCGTGCTGGCGCTGTTCTCCAGCGTGGTGGCGCCCGATACGGTGTTTGTGGCGCTGTCAGCGATCTCCGGCTTTGCGGTGGTGGCGGTGTGGTTGAGCATCTGCGCCTCGCACTTTATGTTCCGCCGCCGCCATCTGCAGCAGGGTAAGGCGCTGAGCGATCTGCAGTATCGCGCCCCCTGGTATCCGGTGGTGCCGATTCTGGGCTTTTTGCTGTGCCTGGTGGCCTGCGTGGGCCTCGCTTTTGACCCGAGCCAGAGAATTGCGCTGTGGTGCGGGATCCCCTTTGTGGCCCTGTGCTATGGTGCCTGGTATCTTACTCGTTCACGGAAAATGACTCAGGAGCCACAACATGTCGCAGACTAATCCGTTTACCGCCCTGCTTGCCGCCCAGCCTTTTGTGCTGCTGGACGGCGCCATGGCCACCGAGCTGGAGGCCCGCGGCTGCGATCTGGCTGACAGCCTGTGGTCGGCGAAAGTGCTGCTGGAGAACCCGCAGCTGATCCGCGATGTGCATCTCGACTACTTTCGCGCCGGAGCGCAGGTGGCGATCACCGCCAGCTATCAGGCCACTCCCGCCGGCTTTGCCGCGCGCGGCCTGGATGATGCGCAGTCCCGGGCGCTGATCGGCAAAAGCGTCGAGCTGGCGCGCAAAGCGCGCGAGGCGTACCTCGCCGAGAATCCACAGGCCGGCACGCTGCTGGTCGCCGGTTCGGTGGGGCCGTATGGCGCCTTTCTCGCCGACGGCTCGGAGTATCGCGGCGATTATCAGCGCAGCGCGGCAGAGTTCCAGGCCTTCCACCGCCCGCGCGTCGAAGCGCTGCTGGATGCGGGCGCCGACCTGCTGGCCTGTGAAACCCTGCCGTCATTCGCCGAGATCCAGGCCCTGACAGCCCTGCTGCAGGAGTATCCCCGCGCCCGCGCCTGGTACTCCTTCACGCTGCGCGACGCCGAACATCTCAGCGATGGCACGCCGCTGCGCGAGGTGATGGCCGCCCTGGCGGATAACCCGCAGGTGGTGGCGGTGGGCATCAACTGTATCGCGCTGGAAAATACGCTCGCGGCGCTGGCGCATCTGCACAGCCTGACGGCGCTGCCGCTGGTGGTCTATCCTAACTCCGGCGAACATTATGATGCGGTGAGCAAGACCTGGCACCATCATGGCGAAGCCTGCGCCAGCCTGGCGGGTTATCTGCCGCAGTGGCTGGCGGCCGGGGCGAGGCTGATCGGCGGCTGCTGCCGCACCACGCCGAAGGATATCGCTGAGCTTAACGCGAAGCGCTGAGTTTTGTGCCGGGTGGCGCTGCGCTTACCCGGCCTACACCTTGCGCGATCTGTAGGCCGGGCAAGGCGTAGCCGCCACCCGGCGCCAACCCTCTGCCGCCAACCCACCGCGCAAAATCAACTATCCTTTCCCGCTTTTGTTCTAAAAACGATTCGCTATTAGCCAGAATTTTTAATTACTTCATCTCCATCCTGATGCCGGAAATACTGCACCTATAACAACTCAGGGGAAGCAGACATTATGGCATTCACATCGCGAATTACTCTTCTGGCGGCGCTGGCCGTCGCCGCCTTCCAGGCGCAGGCGGTCAATGTGACCGTGGCGTATCAAACCTCCGCTGAGCCGGCGAAAGTCGCCCAGGCGGACAACACCTTCGCCAAAACCAGCGGGGCGACCGTCGACTGGCGGAAATTTGACAGCGGCGCCAGCGTGGTGCGCGCCCTGGCCTCCGGCGATGTGCAGATCGGCAATATCGGCTCCAGCCCGCTGGCGGTGGCCGCCAGCCAGCAGGTGCCGATTGAAGTGTTCCTGCTCGCCTCAAAGCTCGGCAACTCCGAAGCGCTGGTGGTGAAGAAAAGCATCACCAAACCGGAAGATCTGATCGGCAAGCGCATTGCCGTGCCGTTTATCTCCACCACCCACTACAGCCTGCTGTCGGCGCTCAAACACTGGGGCATCAAGCCGGGCCAGGTGCAGATTATTAACCTGCAGCCGCCGGCGATTATCGCCGCCTGGCAGCGCGGGGATATCGACGGGGCTTACGTCTGGGCGCCAGCGGTTAACGAACTGGAAAAAGAGGGCAAGGTGCTGACCGATTCCGCGCAGGTCGGGGAGTGGGGCGCACCGACCCTCGACGTCTGGGTGGTCCGTAAGGACTTTGCCGAGCAGCATCCGGAGATCGTCAAAGCGTTTGCTAAAAGCGCCATCGACGCCCAGCAGCCCTACATCGCCAACCCGGAGGCATGGCTGAAACAGCCGGACCACATCAGCAAGCTGGCGCGCCTGAGCGGCGTGCCGGAAGCCGATGTCCCCGGGCTGGTGAAGGGGAACACCTACCTGACCGCCGCTGAGCAGGCGCAGGCGCTGAACGGGCCGGTCAATCAGGCCATCGTCGATACCGCGCGCTTTCTGAAAGAGCAGGGCAAAGTGCCCGCGGCGGGAACCGATTATCGTCAGTACGTTACTGACCGTTTCGTGAAGTAAAGGAGGCGGCGATGCTGCAAATCTCGCATCTTTCCGCCGACTACGGCGGTAAACCGGCGCTGGCGGATATCAACCTGACGCTGGAGAGTGGGGAGCTGCTGGTGGTGCTGGGGCCTTCGGGCTGCGGTAAAACTACCCTGCTGAACCTGATTGCCGGATTCGTGCCCTATCAGCACGGCAGCATCACCCTCGAAGGTCAGCGGGTGACCGGGCCGGGCGCAGAGCGCGGCGTGGTCTTCCAGAATGAAGGTCTGCTGCCGTGGCGCAATGTGCAGGATAACGTGGCGCTGGGTCTGCAGCTGGCGGGCGTGGATAAAGCGCAGCGCCGGCAAGCGGCGGCGCAGATGCTGAAGAAGGTGGGTCTCGAAGGGGCGGAAAAACGCTTTATCTGGCAGCTGTCCGGCGGTCAACGCCAGCGGGTGGGCATCGCCCGGGCGCTGGCGGCGAATCCGCAGCTGTTGCTGCTGGATGAGCCCTTCGGCGCGCTTGACGCTTTTACCCGCGAGCAGATGCAGACATTGCTGCTGAAACTGTGGCATGAGACCGGCAAACAGGTGCTGCTGATCACTCATGACATTGAAGAGGCCATCTTTATGGCCACCGAGCTGGTGCTGCTGTCGCCCGGGCCGGGGCGGGTGGTGGAGCGGCTGCCGCTGGATTTCAGCCGCCGCTTTGTCGCGGGCGAACCCTGCCGCAGCATCAAATCCGACCCGCGGTTTATTGAACAGCGGGAATACATTTTGAGCCGGGTGTTTGACCAACGGGAGGCTTTCTCATGAGCGTGGTACTGAACGACAAACCGCGTCAGACGACGCTGAAATGGCGCTGGCCGCTCTCCCGTCAGCTTACCCTCAGCGTGGCGACCCTGGCGGTGTTGCTGGCCGTCTGGTGGGCGGTCGCAGCGCTGCAGCTGATTAGCCCGCTGTTTCTGCCGCCGCCGGGCCAGGTGCTGCAGAAGCTTATCACTATCGCCGGGCCGCAGGGCTTTATGGATGCGACGCTCTGGCAGCACCTGGCGGCGAGTTTGACGCGGATCGTTATCGCTCTACTGGCGGCGGTGCTGATCGGCGTGCCGGTGGGGATCGCCATGGGGCTCAACTCAACGGTGCGCGGGATCCTCGATCCGCTGATCGAGCTTTATCGTCCGGTGCCGCCGCTGGCCTACTTACCGCTGATGGTGATCTGGTTTGGCATCGGTGAAACGTCGAAGATCCTGCTGATCTACCTGGCGATTTTCGCCCCGGTAGCGATGTCGGCGCTGGCGGGGGTAAAAAGCGCGCAGCAGGTGCGGATTCGCGCCGCCCGTTCGCTGGGCGCCAGCCGGGCGCAGGTGCTGTGGCTGGTGATCCTGCCCGGCGCGCTGCCGGAGATCCTCACCGGGCTGCGCATTGGTCTTGGCGTCGGTTGGTCAACGCTGGTGGCCGCTGAGCTGATCGCCGCCACCCGCGGGTTAGGATTTATGGTGCAGTCCGCCGGCGAGTTTCTCGCCACCGATGTGGTGCTGGCGGGGATCGCGGTGATTGCCATTATCGCCTTTTTACTGGAACTGGGTCTGCGCGCGCTGCAGCGGCGCCTGACGCCCTGGCATGGAGAAGTACAATGAGTGAACGTCTGAGCATTACCCCGCTGGGGCCGTATATTGGCGCGCAGGTGACCGGGGCGGATTTAACCCGTCCGCTGAGCGACAACCAGTTTGAACAGCTGTATCACGCGGTGCTGCGTCATCAGGTGGTATTCCTGCGCGAGCAAAATATCACCCCGGCGCAACAGCGCGACCTGGCGCTGCGGTTTGGCGACCTGCATATCCATCCGGTCTACCCTCATGCCCCGGGCGTGGAGGAAATTATCGTCCTCGATACCCATAACGATAATCCGCCGGATAATGATAACTGGCATACCGATGTCACCTTTATCGACACGCCGCCCGCCGGCGCCATTCTGGCGGCGAAAGCGCTGCCGACGACCGGCGGGGACACCCTGTGGACCAGCGGCATCGCCGCCTGGGAGGCGCTGTCAGAGCCCTTCCGGCAGCTGCTGAGCGGCCTGCATGCGGAACACGATTTCCGTAAATCGTTCCAGGAGTATAAGTACAACCACACGGAAGCCGAGCATCGGCGCTGGCAGGAGGCGGTGGCGAAGCATCCGCCGCTGCTGCACCCGGTGGTGCGTACCCACCCGGTGACCGGCAAGCAGGCGCTGTTCGTTAACGAAGGCTTTACCACGCGGATTGTCGACGTGACCGAGAAAGAGAGCGCGGCGCTGCTGAGCTTCCTGTTTGCCCATATCACCAAACCGGAGTTTCAGGTGCGCTGGCGCTGGCAGCCGAACGATGTCGCTATCTGGGATAACCGGGTAACCCAGCATTACGCCAACGCCGACTATCTGCCGCAGCGGCGGATCATGCACCGGGCGACGATCCTTGGCGATAAGCCGTATTACCGGGCGGGGTAAGGCTTGTATCAGCCGCGAGCCGCGGAGAAAAGCGGATGCTGCATTGCCCGCTGCTTCCCGGAGGCGGCGCCTGACGCGGCTTTTCCGGGCGACCGATCCGTCGGAAACGGTGAACCGTAGCCCGGCTAAGGCGCAACGCGCCGCAAGCCGGGAAAAAGCGTTTATGCCGATTTTTGCGCACCCAGATGCGCGCCAATATAGCGCTGATAGCGATTCGCCTTCAGGTAGGTGAGATCCACCAGCACCAGACCATCCACGCAGTTATTGAAATCCGGATCGCTGCCGAAATCGATAAACTGCACTCCGCCCGGCTCGCACACTTCCGAGTACTGCTTATACAGCGGCGGGATCGCGCAGCCGAGATTGCCCAGCAGGGACTTCAGCCGGGCCAGGTCGTCGTTGTAATCCTCCCCGCCAAACTGCGCCAGCACGTCGGGCAGCGACGCCGGATAAGGGCGACGCGACTCCGCCATCGGATGCGTCGCCGGGAACCACAGCCGGTAGAACGCCACCAGCAGATCGCGAGCGGCGGGCGGCAGCCCGCCAGAAATCGACACCGGGCCAAACAGATAGCGATAGTGCGGATAGCGCGCCAGATAAGCGCCGATGCCGGACCACAGATAGTCCAGCCCGCGTCGACCCCAGTAGCGCGGCTGGATAAAGCTGCGCCCCAACTCAATGCCGTGCTGCAGGATGTCGTCCATCCGCCCGTCGTAGTGGAAGAGACTGGAGCTGTAGATCCCCTCCAGGCCGCGCTTTGCCAGCTGTATGGCCGTCGGCATAAAGCGGTAAGCGCCGACGATTTCCAGATCTTCTTCATCCCACAGGATCAGATGCAGATAGTCGTCGTCATACCGGTCGATATCCCGCCGTTTGCCGCTGCCTTCCCCGACCGCGCGGAAGGCGATTTCCCGCAGGCGTCCCAGCTCGCGCAGCAGCGGCGCCTCCTCCTGGCCGTTGCGCTGCCAGAGGTAAATCACTTTGCCGTCGGCGGTGCGGCCCAGGCATTCTGCCTTGTGCAGTTCGCGTTTAAGCCGTGCCCGGTCTTCCGGACGGGCGATGGCGCTTTCGGTTTTAAACCGCCCCGGCAGCCCTTTGCGCAGCTGGTCAAGGTGCTGATAGCAGCGGCCGGTAAGCTCGCGAGCGCTGGACTGGGCATCGAACCAGCTCGACCAGGGGATCTGCTGGCCGATACGCACCGGCAGGCTGCTGTTGCGCCGGCGAAACATCTGTTGCATCAGCAGGAGCATCGGCAGGTTGTCGGAGACCAGGGTGCTGGCGTAAAACAGGGCGCTGTTGTGGGCGTTAATCCATGCTGGCAGCAGCGGGGCGCGATATTTTGCCGCCAGCTTAATAAAGCCCGAGTGCCATTTTTTATCGCGGATGCCGCGACGGGTGAGGCGGGAGACTTCCCCCGCCGGGAAGAAGATCAGCACCCCGCCGGCCTGCAGCTGCTGGTCCATCTGCTGCAGCGCCGTTTTAGCGGTGCGGCCATGAATATTATCCACCGGGATAAACAGCGAGCTCAGGGGCTCAAGATGGGTGAGCATGCGGTTGGTGACCACTTTGACATCGCGGCGCACGCGGGATACCGCATACAGGAGCGCCAGGCCGTCGAGGGTGCCGGTGGGGTGGTTAGCGATAATGACCAGCGGGCCATATTCGGGGATTTGTTCGAGATCGTGCGCCGGGATAGCGCAGCGGATATTGAGGTATTCCAGCACCTGTTCGACCGTATCAAGCCCCTTCAGGTGGCGGTGACGGTCGGCAAATTGTTGAAACTCTTCCTCATAAAATAGCTTTTTTAACAGTTTCTTTTGCCAGGGGGCGGGCCTCGCCTGAGGCCACAGGTCATCGAGTACGTTGTCGAGACTAAACATAGTGGCTCCTCCTCCGTCCTGCCCAGACAGTAGAAGGTAGAGATGTCGTTCAGATTACAGTTGGGTGAAGTTTCGCTCGCAGCGGGGGAGGTTTCCCGGATAGCGGCTAACGCCTCATCCGGGCTACGGTTGGAGCCGATTTGTAGCCCCGGTAAGCGTCAGCGCCACCGGGGAGAGGCTATCGGCGTTCACCGCAGCTAAGATCAAAGCTATCGCCAGCCCAATTTGGGGGATATAGCCCGCGCTGGACATCGCGATGAAAGGTTGAAAATGGCCAATCGATCACCCGGGTGACCCAGCCATGCTTAAGTGGATTGATATGGATGTAATCAACGTGTCGGCGGTAATCATCTTCATCGCGTATGGCATGCTCCCAGAAGCGCGGTTGCCAGAGGGGTTGTCGTTTTAACGTTCTGGTAAAACAGCCTTTGATATCTCTCCAGCGTGAAGAAAAATCGTCATCATTATGAGGTAGTGTCCAGATGCAATGCAGATGTTCAGGCAACACCACCCAGGCATCAATAATAAAGGGGCGATGTTGTTTAACAACAGCGACAGAGTAGCGCAATAATTCTATGTTTTCAGTTAGGTGCATGCTTCTACGGTCTTTAAGGTTAACAGTGAAGAACCAGGTTCCCCCCTTAATGTAATAACGTCGATAAGCCACCACAGGATCTCCTGGAATTCGGTATTTATGATGTGGTTTAACACGTTAGAAGGCGAAATCCGGTACGCCAAGGAGAAGGCGCAGAAGGTGGAAAGCGGCGCGCAAAGTTTTAGCTACAGATATTGGTTAGCGCCTGTCCCCGGATAGCGGCGCAAGCGCCTTATCCGGGCTACGGTGTGGTGGTCGCGATAAATACAGCGCACCGGGGATGAGGTTTGGTAGCCCCGGTAAGCGTAGCGCCACCGGGGAGAGGGAGGCTTAACGGAGGATTTTTTTCTCGGCCAGGTCGAGGGCGAAATAGCTGAAGATCAGGTCGGCGCCCGCGCGTTTGATCGCGCCAAGGCTTTCCAGAACCACTTTCTCTTCATCGATAGCGCCCGCCTGGGCGGCGAATTTGATCATCGCGTACTCCCCGCTGACCTGATACGCGCCGAGCGGCAGATCGCTGCGCTCGCGGATATCGCGGAGAATATCCAGGTAGGCGCCAGCCGGTTTCACCATCAGACAGTCGGCACCCTGGGCTTCATCGAGCAGCGACTCGCGAATGGCTTCCCGGCGGTTCATCGGGCTCATCTGATAGGTTTTCCGATCGCCCTTCAGCGCGGTACCGGCCGCTTCGCGGAATGGGCCGTAGAAGGAAGACGCGAACTTGGTCGAGTAGGACATGATCGCCGTATTGGTGAAGCCGGCAGCGTCCAGCGAGCGGCGAATCGCCTGCACCTGACCATCCATCGCGGCGGAAGGGGCGATGAAGTCCGCGCCGGCGGCGGCGGCGACAACGGCCTGTTTGCCGAGGTTTTCCAGGGTCGCGTCGTTGTCCACCCCGTGGTCGCACAGCACGCCACAGTGGCCGTGGGAGGTGTATTCGCAGAAGCAGGTATCGGACATGACGATCATCTCCGGCACCGTGGACTTACAGATCCGCGACATACGCGCCACCAGACCATTTTCATTCCAGGTATCGCTGCCGGTGGCGTCGGTGTGATGAGAAATGCCAAAGGTCATCACCGAGCGAATGCCGGCATTGGCGATGCGTTCGATCTCACGCGCCAGATATTTTTCCGGAATACGCATCACGCCGGGCATAGCCTCGATCGCTTTGTAATCATCAATTTCTTCTTCAACAAAGATCGGCAACACCAGGTCGTTCAAACTCAGTGTTGTCTCTTCAAACAGGGCGCGCAGCGCAGCGGATTGACGCAGGCGGCGGGGGCGAGTGATTAAATCTGTCATGGTTTGCCTGATTTTGTGAAATGAAAGACGGTAGTGTAACTGAAATGGCAGCGGGATGTTTCGCCAAAACGATCGTTATGTCGCATCGGCGAAACCTCCTCCGGGCTTACTGGCTGGCCGTCTGCATGTTGGGCTGCGCGCCGCTCAGTTCGCTGACCAGGTCGTTGATGCCATCGCTCATATTGTTGAAGCGGGTTAACGGCGAGCGGGTCACCACCACAAAAGCGCCGACGTTAGCCTGCGGATTCATCGCCATATAGGTGATAAACCCGCCGCCGCCGCCGGTTTTCTGAATAATCCCCGGATGGCCATTCTTCGGCTTCATATACACCCAGCCAAGCCCCAGCGCGTCGGCGCGGCCCGGCACGTCCATACCGATCACCCGGGTCAGCTGGTTACGCTGATAAATCAGCGTCTGCATCCGGTCGGCCTGCTGGCCGCGGGTATAGAAATCGGATGACAGGAACTGCTGCATCCAGCGCATCATATCCCCCGGCGTCGAGTAGACTCCGCCGCTGCCGATCGCCGCCAGGGTGTTGTTGCACGGGCTGGCGCCTTTTTCCGGGATCATCAGCCGCTGGCACTGGTCCGGCGACGGGGTAAAGGTGGTGTCCTTCATCCCCAGCGGTCGGGTGATCTGCTCTTCAAATAGCTGCGGATAAGGTTTGCCGGCGGCAGTGGAGAGCGCGTCCGCCAGCAAATCGAAGGCCAGGTTGGAGTAGGCCGCCTGCGAGCCCGGCGCGGTCTTCAGGGTCGCGGTAGAGAGCCAGCTCCAGCGCTGCTGGCGGGTCGGCCAGACAAACACCGGGCGATGGGCGGCGCCGCCAGGCTGTTCGCGCGGCAGGGCGCTGGTATGGGTCGCGAGATTCACCAGGGTGATCGGTTTTCCCTGCCAGTCAGGCACCCGGGCGCCCGGCGGGGCGTATTTGCTCAGCGGATCGTCGAGTTTCACCACCCCCTGGTCGAGCAGCTTCACCAGCATCTCGCTGGTCATCAGTTTGCTGAGGGAGGCGATACGGATCACCGAGTCGAGCTGCGGGTGCTGATTATTCCCGGGGCGGGTTTCGCCAAAGCTGCGAAACACGCGCTGATTGCCATCGATCACCACCAGCGCCATGCCGGTGGCGCCGCTGCCGTAGTAGATATGATTGGCGTAACGATCGACCACATCCGAGGCGAAAACCGGGTCAACGGTGGGCTGTGCGGCCTGCGCCGAGGTCCACGACGCCGCGCACAGCGCAGCAAAAATGAGCAAACTACGTTTCAACGGAAATCATCCATTAAATAAATAAAAGAGAAGAGGGTATTTATACTACGAAGTGGCGCAGAACAAAGCGGGATTCACGACATTCCTGCAGGAAAAAGGTAACGGTGCGTAAAAAAGACTTTTTTACGCTTTCGGATATCGGCTTTTTTCGCCGGCGCGTATGATGACCGTTTGGCTGAAGGTTTGCGGGAGAAAACAATGGCGGCTCAACGGGTAGTGATGGTCGTGGATATGCAAAACGGCGTGTTCGCCACGCCGCGTCTGGCGCGTGAGCGCTGCGTCGCGCAAATTAATCGTCTGGTGCGCGCGGCGGATAAGGTCATTTTTATTCAACATGATGAGGCCGGCGGCCTCGAAGCCGGCAGCGAAGGCTTCGCCCTGCTCCCTGAGCTGGAGCAGCCGGCCGGCGCGCTCTATGTCACTAAAACCGCCTGCGACGCCTTCTATCACACCTCGCTGGAGCAGGTGCTGCGGGAACACGACATTCAGCAGTTTGTCATCTGCGGTTGCGCCACCGACTACTGCCTCGACACCACCATTAAAAACGGCGCCAGCCGCGGATACGGCATTGTTATCGCGGAAGATGCCCACACCACCGCCAACCGCCCCGCCGCGCAGGCCGCGACGCTGATCGCCCACTACAATGAGGTGTGGCGTACGCTGACCGTTCCTGGCAATCCTTTACAGGTGAAACCCACAGAAACAATTCTGCACGCCTGGCAGCAGAACTAAGCTGTTGATATCCGGTCTTATCATCCGTCTGCCCCGCGAGAGCGCTTTAACGCGGCGGCCGACGTATGCGTCGTATACAGCAATAGCAGAACGATAAGAAGTTAGCAGGAGACAATGATGTTTAAATCTTTTTTCCCCAAACCGGGGCCGTTTTTTATTTCTGCCTTTATCTGGTCGCTGCTGGCGGTGATCTTTTGGCAGGCGGGCGGCGGCGACTGGCTGCTGCGGGTCACCGGGGCATCGCAGGATGTGGCGATCAGCGCGGCGCGCTTCTGGTCGCTCAACTATCTGGTGTTCTACGCTTACTATCTGTTTTGCGTCGGCGTGTTTGCGCTGTTCTGGTTTGTCTACTGCCCGCATCGCTGGCAGTACTGGTCGATTCTCGGCACGTCGCTCATCATCTTCGTCACCTGGTTTCTGGTGGAAGTGGGGGTGGCGATCAACGCCTGGTATGCGCCGTTCTATGACCTGATCCAGAGCGCGCTGGCCACCCCGCATAAGGTCAGCATCAACCAGTTTTATCATGAGATCGGCATCTTTCTCGGCATCGCGCTCATCGCGGTGATCATCGGCGTGATGAACAACTTTTTCGTCAGCCACTACGTCTTCCGCTGGCGCACGGCGATGAACGAACACTACATGGCCCACTGGCAGCATCTGCGCCATATCGAAGGCGCCGCGCAGCGTGTGCAGGAAGACACCATGCGCTTTGCCTCCACCCTGGAGGATATGGGCGTGAGCTTTATCAACGCGGTGATGACCCTGATCGCCTTCCTGCCTGTGCTGGTGACGCTCTCGCAACACGTTCCCGACCTGCCCATCGTCGGTCACTTGCCGTATGGCCTGGTGATTGCCGCGATCGTCTGGTCGCTGATGGGGACCGGCCTGCTGGCGGTGGTGGGGATTAAGCTGCCGGGTCTGGAGTTTAAAAACCAGCGCGTGGAAGCGGCCTATCGTAAAGAGCTGGTCTACGGCGAGGACGATGAAACCCGCGCCACGCCGCCGACGGTGCGCGAGCTGTTCAGCGCGGTGCGTCGCAACTATTTCCGTCTCTATTTCCACTATATGTATTTCAATATCGCCCGCATTCTCTATCTGCAGGTGGATAACGTTTTCGGCCTTTTCCTGCTGTTTCCGTCGATCGTTGCCGGTACGATTACCCTCGGGCTGATGACGCAAATTACCAACGTTTTCGGCCAGGTGCGCGGTTCGTTCCAGTACCTGATCAGCTCGTGGACGACGCTGGTGGAACTGATGTCCATCTACAAACGTCTGCGCAGCTTTGAGCGCGAACTGGACGGCAAACCGTTGCAGGAAGCGATCCCGACATTACGTTAATCAAGACAAGGAAGCAGGATGGCCGCACGTTTATCGCGCATTATACCCGGTTCATTGACGCTGCTGGCGGCCGTGGTGCTAAGCGCCTGTACCAGCCAACAGGCGCCGGTGTTGAAAGAGGGCGAGAAGCCCGTTGACGTGGCGTCGGTGGTGCGGCAGAAAATGCCCGCCAGCGTCAAGGATCGGGAGGCCTGGGCGCAAGCCATCGCCACCGCCTTTGACAGCCAGAAGCTGGCGCCGACGGAAGAGAACGTCTGCTCGGTGCTGGCGGTCGCGCAGCAGGAGTCCAATTATCAGTCCGACCCGGTGGTGCCGGGGCTGAATAAAATCGCCTGGCAGGAGATCGACCGCCGGGCGGAAAAAATGCACATTCCGCTGTTTCTGGTCCATACCGCGCTGAAGATCACCTCGCCAAACGGCAAAAGCTACAGCGACCGTCTGGACAACGTGAAGACGGAAAAGCAGCTGAGCGCTATTTTTGATGACTTTATCGGGATGGTGCCGATGGGGCAGAAGCTGTTCGGCTCCCTGAACCCGGTGCACACCGGCGGCCCAATGCAGGTCAGCATCGCCTTTGCCGAGCAGCACACCTCCGGCTACCCGTGGAAAATGAACGGTACGGTGCGCCAGGAGGTCTTCAGCCTGCGCGGCGGCCTGTGGTTTGGCACCTATCATCTGCTGAACTACCCGGCCAGCTACAGCGTGCCGCTGTACCGTTTTGCCGACTTTAACGCCGGCTGGTATGCCAGCCGTAACGCCGCCTTCCAGAACGCGGTGGTGAAAGCCAGCGGGGTGAAACTGGCGCTCGACGGCGACCTTATCCGCTATGACAGCGATGAGCCGGGCAGCACCGAGCTGGCGGTGCGCCGCCTGGCGGGCCAGCTGGAGATGAGCGACAGCGAGATCCATAGCCAGCTGAAAAAGGGCGACAGCCTGGCGTTTGAGAAGACTGACCTCTATCAACAGGTTTTCCGCCTCGCGGATAAAAAAGCGGGCAAAACCCTGCCGCGGGAGATGTTGCCGGGGATCCAGCTTGAGAGTCCGAAAATCACCCGTAATCTGACGACGGCGTGGTTTGCGAAACGGGTCGATGAGCGGCGGGCAAGCTGTATGGCGCGGCGTTAACGGCGCCGACGCCAGCGCACAATGAGCGCCAGCAGCCCGATGAACGAGCAGCCGATCAGAAAAGGGATCAGGCCAAAGAGGGTGCCAACGGCGAGACTGATGTCGACCTGCGGACGGCTGGCGTCCTGGGCCTGCATCAGGCGCTCAAAGACTCCCGGGGCGTGGATCAGCATGCTGAGCATCTGCGCGCCGGCCCAGCAGCAGATCAGGACGAACAGTCCGTAAGCGACATGGCTGCCGGTCAGCGCCCCTCTTTTTTTATTTCCCAAAAGCGATTTTGAAAAACTGAATTCAGCCATAGGCCCTCCCACCTCTGTACTGCTGGTTTTTTCTCCAGCTCTATGGCAGGTATTCTGGCAGTGCAACGCCGTCGCCAGTATCAGATTGCTGGTAATTGCCCTCCAGGAATAATCCTGTTTTCGCCGTTGTGTTAACCGCGCCACAGGAAGGGAAAAGGGAGACCGGCGTCGCAATCCAGCAACATTCTCCATATCGCTACAGACCGCCGCGGGCGGCTATGCGAAGATGCGTTTTTTGCTGTTGGAGGCCGCATGAAGCTCACTGATAAAATTCGCCGCGACTGGCACTACTACGCGGTGGCGCTGGGGTTAATTTTTATTCTTAATGGCGTGGTGGGGCTGCTGGGGTTTGAGACGCAGGGCTGGCAATCTTACGCCGTCGGTCTGGTCACCTGGGTGATAAGCTTCTGGATCGCGGGCTTTGTGATCCGCCGCCGCCCGGCAGAAGAGGCCTGAGGCCGCCGCTGCCAGGCGGGGTAAACGCGTTTTAGTTCATGGAGGTTTTCAGCGCCCGGTCCGCGGCATGGCGCTCCAGCGCCAGCTCAATCAGGCGAGTGATCAGACTGGTGTAATCGAGGCCGCTGGCCTGCCACAGCTTCGGATACATGCTGATGTTGGTGAAGCCCGGCAGGGTGTTGATCTCGTTGATCACCACCTCGTTGTCGGCGGTGAGGAAGACGTCGACGCGGGCCATGCCGCTGCAGCCCAGGGCCTGGTAAGCCTGCACCGCGATAGCGCGGATCTTGTCGTTGATCTCCGGGGCGATAGCGGCCGGGACCACCACCTGCGCGCCCTGGTCGTCGATATACTTGGTGTCGTAAGCGTAAAACTCGCTGTTGAGGACAATTTCGCCGCAGGTACTGGCCTGCGGGTGGTCGTTACCCAGCACCGCACACTCAATTTCCCGGCCTTGAATGCCTTGCTCTACCACCACTTTATGGTCAAATTCAAAGGCCAGGGCCACCGCCTGATGGTACTGCTCTTCGTTTTTAACTTTGCTGACGCCAACCGACGATCCCTGGTTGGCCGGCTTAACGAACAGCGGCAGGCCCAGCTTCGCTTCGACATCGGCAAAGCTAAACTGCGCGCGGTTGGCGCGGGTCAGGGTGATAAACGGGGCGACGGCGAGCCCGGCGTCGCGCAGCAGGCGTTTGGTCACATCTTTGTCCATACAGGCCGCAGAGCCCAGCACATCGGATCCGACGAAAGGCAGATTGGCCATGCGCAGCATCCCCTGCAGGGAGCCGTCTTCGCCCAGCGTGCCGTGGACGATGGGGAAAATTACATCGATGGCCGCCAGCGGCTGGCCGCTTTCGGCGTTAATCAGCTGCTGCGCTTCACGGCCCGGGATCTGCGCCAGGGTCACCGTTGAAGGGCGCAGGGCGATGCGGGCAGGATCCTGAGCATTGAGCAGGTAGTTGCCGGCGTCGTTGATGTGCCATAGTCCCTGTTTATCAATCCCCAACAGAACCACATCGAAGCGTGATTTATCAATCGCTTCCACGATATTCTTCGCTGACTGCAGCGACACTTCATGCTCTGCCGACTTACCGCCAAAAACGATCCCAACCCTCATCTTTGCCATTTCAACTTCCATCCAGATTACATCAAAGGGCATAACATACCATGTGAAACCGCCGCCTGCCTGCCATAATATTTACCTGATCAATTGACGGGAGCGGGCGTGAGAGGAAAGACGCTGCTGGTGCTGGCCGGGCTGCTCGGCGCGGGCCTGGTAGGATATCGCTATCTGCCGCCACACCTGAATCCGCTGGCGCCGCTGGCCCTTGACGATCCCCCGGGCTGGCTGACGTCGTTCAAGTTGCGCAGCCTGACGGCCGACCAGTGCGCCTCTCTGCTGGCGGAGGCCAACCGCCGACGGCTCATCGCCAGCCAGCCGGTGGCCGACAGCGAGGGCGCCTGCCCGCTGCGTAACGTGGTGCGGGTGGCTAATTTTGGCTCGGTGCAGCTGAGCAGCAGTTTCCTCGCCAGCTGCCCGCTGGCGCTCAGCAGTGCGCTGTACGTCGAACAGCAGGCGAAGCCGCTGACCCGTCAGCTGATGGCCAGCGATCTGCGCCAGATCGATCATCTCGGCAGCTTCGCCTGCCGTAATATCTACCATCGGGAACAGGCGCGGCGCAGTGAACACGCGACGGCGGATGCCCTTGATGTTAGCGGCTTCCGCCTGACGGACGGCAGACGCATCAGCGTCCTGCAGGGCTGGCGCAGCGAGCGCTCTCACCCCTGGCTGGCGGCGCTGTTGAGCAACAGCTGCCCTTACTTCGGCAACGCGCTGGGGCCGGAGTATAACGCGGCGCACGCCAACCATTTTCACTTTGGCATGCGCGGGCAGGGCTTCTGCTTTTGAGCATAAAGCCCTGTGAGCAGCCTGAATAACCAGAAAATGCTTCGTCAGCCTCTCATGCGCATTCATAAAACACCAAACTCACCGCCAGCGCATCTATGGTAGTACACCAGTGGAATGAAATTGCTAAGCTAGGTAATAATTGGCAAATCATTAATGAATACGCGTAGTTATGGAATCCTGGAAGGTTAATCTCATCTCCGTCTGGTTTGGGTGCTTTTTTACCGGCCTGGCGATCAGTCAAATTCTCCCCTTTTTACCCCTCTACGTCTCCCAGCTGGGCGTCACCTCGCATGAAGCGCTGTCGATGTGGTCGGGACTGACCTTCAGCGTCACCTTCCTGGTCTCGGCGATCGTCTCGCCGATGTGGGGGAGCCTCGCGGACCGCAAAGGCCGCAAGCTGATGCTGCTGCGCGCCTCGCTGGGAATGGCGATCGCCATTTTACTCCAGGCCTTCGCCACCAACGTCTGGCAGCTGTTTATCCTGCGGGCGATCATGGGCTTAACCTCCGGTTATATCCCCAACGCCATGGCGCTGGTGGCCTCCCAGGTGCCGCGCGAGCGTAGCGGCTGGGCGCTGAGCACCCTGTCGACGGCGCAAATCAGCGGGGTGATCGGCGGCCCGCTGCTGGGCGGTTTCCTGGCGGACCACGTCGGGCTGCGGATGGTCTTTTTTATTACGGCGATCCTGCTGACCATCAGTTTTCTGGTCACCCTGTTTCTGATCAAAGAGGGGGGCCGCCCGCCGGTCAGCAAAACCGATCGTCTCACCGGGAAACAGGTCTTTGCCTCCTTGCCCTATCCGGGGCTGGTGATCAGCCTCTTTTTCACCACCCTGGTGATCCAGTTGTGCAACGGCTCAATTGGCCCGATCCTGGCGCTGTTTATCAAGTCGATGGCGCCGGACAGCAACAATATCGCTTTTCTGGCCGGGATGATCGCCGCGGTGCCCGGGGTGTCGGCGCTGATCTCTGCCCCACGGCTGGGTAAGCTTGGCGACCGCATCGGCACTTCGCGGATCCTGCTGGCGACGCTCTGTTGCGCGGTGGTGATGTTCTTCGCCATGTCCTTTGTCACCACCCCGCTGCAGCTGGGGACGCTACGTTTTCTGCTCGGCTTTGCCGATGGCGCGATGCTTCCGGCGGTGCAGACCCTGCTGCTGAAATACAGCAGCGACAGCGTCACCGGGCGCATTTTTGGCTATAACCAGTCGTTTATGTATCTGGGCAACGTCGCCGGGCCGCTGATTGGCGCCTCCGTATCGGCGATGGCCGGCTTCCGCTGGGTATTTATTGCCACCGCCATTATCGTCTTCATCAACCTCTGGCAGCTGGCATGGATGCTGCGCCGCACCCGCCGGGCGAAGGCCTGAACCTCGGCTGACGGTATTTAACGCCATACCGTCAGCATTTTTCCCCGACAGTAGATTTATCATTACTTTTTGTTATCGCCATGGCGTGAGCGCTATTCCGTTTTATTATTTCCGACGTACTTTGGTTATAAACAGCGCCGCTCATGATTAAACAATACTATTTATAGTGGTATTTTGTTGTGGTAAAACGTTTCGCTGTATATTGGGTGTTGCGACGATTCTTATTTTAAGTAATTCTGAGGTCCGTCATCGGGTATGACATCTCAATCGAAAAACAGACCTCGCATAAGGAACTGGTGCTATGAAGAATCTCATTGCTGAGTTACTGGTTAAACTGGCGCAAAAGGAAGAAGAAGCAAAGGAACTGACGGTGCAGGTTGAAGCGCTGGAGATCGTGGTCACCGCATTATTGCGCCATATGGAGCATGATGCCCAGCAGGCATTGATTCAGGATATTGAGCAGGCGATAGACCAGGTGACGCCCTGTCCGCCGGTCAACGACCAGGATGCCATCCTGCTGCAGCAATATCTAAAGAAGCTGTTGCGGCATCCTCGTAGCTAATCTTTGCGACGCGACAAGGATGCCGTCATTTTTCTGTCATCTCCCTTTTATAAAGTCTCCCACGTTTTGTTTTTTTAAGTATTTTTTACATGGAGATGACAAAAGTGAAATTAAGCGCCCTGTTTATTGCCCTGCTGCCTCTGCTGGGCTCGCCGGTTATTCATGCGGAAACTACTGCCGCGCCGGTTCTGGAAAATCGAGCTGCCCAGGGAGATATCACCACTCCCGGCGGCGCGCGTCGTTTAACGGGCGATCAAACCGAAGCGCTGCGCGCCTCGATAATCAATAAGCCGGCCAAAAACGTTATTTTGCTGATTGGCGATGGCATGGGTGATTCTGAAATTACCGCTGCGCGAAATTATGCGGAAGGGGCGGGCGGTTTCTTTAAAGGCATTGACGCCCTGCCGTTAACCGGGCAGTACACGCACTATTCGCTGGATAAAAAAACCGGTAAACCGGACTACGTCACCGACTCGGCGGCCTCCGCCACCGCCTGGACCACCGGCGTGAAGACCTATAACGGCGCGCTGGGCGTCGATATTCATGAGAACGCGCATCAGACCATCCTCGAGCTGGCGAAAGCGGCGGGCCTGGCCACCGGCAACGTTTCTACCGCCGAGCTGCAGGACGCCACCCCCGCGGCGCTGGTGGCGCATGTGACATCGCGTAAATGCTACGGCCCCACGGTCACCAGCGAAAAATGCCCCAGTAATGCGCTGGAGAAAGGGGGCAAAGGCTCCATTACCGAACAGCTGCTGAACGCCCGGCCGGATGTCACCCTGGGCGGCGGCGCGAAGACCTTTGCCGAAACGGCGATGGCGGGCGAGTGGCAGGGCAAAACCCTGCGCGAGCAGGCGGAAGCGCGCGGCTACCAGATTGTGACCGACGCGGCCTCTCTTGCCGCCGCGACGGCAGCCAGCCAGGATAAACCGCTGCTGGGACTCTTCGCCGACGGCAATATGCCGGTACGCTGGGAAGGGCCGAAGGCGTCTTATCACGGTAATATCGATAAGCCGCCGGTGACCTGTACGCCAAACCCGAAACGCGACGCCTCGGTGCCGACGCTGGCGCAGATGACGGAGAAAGCGATTGACCTGCTGAGCCGCAACGAGAAAGGCTTCTTCCTGCAGGTGGAAGGCGCCTCCATCGATAAGCAGGATCATGCGGCGAATCCGTGCGGCCAGATCGGCGAAACCGTGGACCTCGACGAGGCGGTGCAGAAGGCGCTGGAATTTGCCAAAAAAGACGGCAATACCCTGGTGATCGTCACCGCCGACCATGCGCACGCCAGCCAGATTATCCCGGCGGATAGCAAAGCCCCGGGGCTGACCCAGGCCCTGAACACGCACGATGGCGCGGTGATGGTGATGAGTTACGGTAACTCCGAGGAAGAGTCGATGGAGCACACCGGCACCCAGCTGCGCATTGCGGTCTACGGTCCGCATGCGGCTAACGTCGTCGGCCTGACCGACCAGACCGACCTCTTCTCGACCATGAAAGCGGCCCTGAGTCTCAAATAAGTCGCTGCCGGTGGCGAATTCGCGTCACCGGCTGGTTTTTTTTCTATCTGCGTCCAGACTTACAACGTTCCACTCACAGAAGGATGGTGCGATGAAAATAACCTTACTGATGACCCTACTGTTTGGCTTGATCTTTATCAGCGCGGTTGGCGCGGCAGAAAAAACGCCTACTCCCCAGCAGCAAAAGATGACGGACTGCAATCAGCAAGCGTCAGCCAAGGCGCTGAAGGGGGATGAGCGCAAAACCTTTATGAGCCAGTGCCTGAAAAAAGAGACCACCACGCCGCAAGGAAAGACCCTCACGCCTCAGCAGCAGAAGATGAGCGACTGCAACAAAGCGGCTTCGGCAAAATCACTGAAGGGCGATGAACGCAGCACCTTCATGAGTAGCTGTCTGAAGAAAGCCTGAAAAAAAGGGAGCGCTCGCGCTCCCTTGTTCTTTGACCTCTCAGGGCTTGCAGCCCGCCTGCTCAGCTTCAGGAGCGGCTCAGTTTCTCTGATTTTTCCATGCACTGGGTGATGGCTTCGATCACCGCGGAGCGGAAGCCTTTCTCCTCCAGCACGCGCACGGCTTCGATGGTGGTCCCGCCAGGAGAGCAGACCATATCTTTCAGCGCCCCCGGATGCTCACCGCTCTCCAGCACCATTTTGGCGGAGCCCATCACCGCCTGAGCGGCGAATTTGTAAGCCTGAGCGCGCGGCATTCCGCCGAGCACGGCGGCATCGGCCATCGCTTCGATAAACATAAAGACATAGGCCGGCGCGGAGCCGCTAACGCCGACCACCGGATGGATCATCGGTTCGGCAATTTGCTCCGCCTGGCCAAAGCAGCGGAAAATGGTCAGCACTTCGGCCACATCTTCGCTGCTCACCAGCGCATTTGGCGTAACGGAGGTCATGCCGGCGTTAACCAGCGACGGCGTATTGGGCATCGCGCGAATAATTTTGCGATCGTGGCCGAGCGCGCGCGCCAGCTGATCAAGCGTGACGCCGGCGGCGATGGAGACCACCAGCGACTCTTTATTCAGGCTGGAGGCGATATCGCCCAGCACTTTGGTCATGATCCCCGGCTTCACCGCGCCGAAGACGATATCGGCAATCTGCGCCACTTCCTGGGCGCTATCGGCGGCGTTGATGCCGTACTGGTCGCGCAGAGCCGCAACCTTGTCCGGCGACGGGGTGTAGACCCAGATTTGTCCCGGCTGTACCTGGCCGCTGGCGATCAGTCCACCCAGAATGGCCTTACCCATATTGCCGCAGCCGATAAAGCCAATTTTCTTATCCATCACCATTCCCCTCTGCTTTTTTCGTTACGATCTGATTAGCTTATCATCCTGGCGCTTTCATGGGGGAGAAAAGCAGGTAACATTGGCGGCACTTATTGCAGGTAACAGGAGCTGGCATGGCCATTTGGGTGGATGCAGACGCGTGTCCGAACGTGATTAAAGAGATATTGTTCCGCGCGGCAGAGCGGACCCAGACACCGCTGACGCTGGTGGCGAACCAGCCGCTGCGCGTACCGCCGTCGCGTTTCATCCGCACCCTGCGGGTTGAGCAGGGTTTTGACGTGGCGGATAACGAAATCGTCCGTCAGTGCGCGGCGGGGGATTTAGTGATCACCGCCGATATTCCGCTGGCGGCGGAGGTGCTGGCGAAGGGCGGGGCGGCGCTCAATCCGCGCGGAGAGCGCTACAGCGAGGCGACGATCCGCGAGCGGCTGACGATGCGGGATTTTATGGAGACATTACGGGCCAGCGGCGTTCAGACCGGCGGCCCGGATAGTTTATCGCAGCGCGATCGGCAACAGTTTGCCGCCGAGCTGGAGAAGTGGTTGCTGGCGGTTAAACGTCAGCAGGGTTAAACCCAGCTGTCGTCATCGCTGCCAATATCATCATCGCCAAAGCCGGCGTCGAAGTCGTCGTTCCAGGTGTTGTCGGCAAGGAACTGATCGTCTCCCTGACGGAACGGATCGTCACCTGCGGCGGCGTCCTGCGCGGCGGCATCAGGCTGCGGCTTCTCTTCGATGATATTAACAATCTCCTGCGGGTGCGAGCCGCTGAACATATTGGTCAGCATATTGCCCAGCACCACGCCGCCCGCTACGCCTGCGGCCGTTTGCAGCGCGCCCGCCATAAAGCCGCCGCCGCGTGCGGCAGCCTGCGGGGCATAGCTCTGCTGCTGTGGGGCATACTGTGGCTGGGCGCTGGTCTGCGGGCGACCGTATTGCTCCGCGCCCGGGATCGGGTCAGAACCGCGTGACGAGCCGCCGCCGCCAAACAGGCCGGAGAGGAATCCGCCGCTGCTGGGCTTCGCCGCCTGCAGCTGGCTGACCTGGCTCTCCAGCGCCTGGATGCGATCGTTGAGCTGTTTAATCGCGGCTTCCTGGATAAGAATGGTTTGCGCCATATAGTAAGGGGCCGCCGGCTGCGCGCTCACGTGTTGGGCAATCCGCTCCTCGGCGCTGGCATCGCGCGATGCACTGTGCGCCTCAGCCTCTTTCAGCCGGGAAAACAGTCCATCAATAAGGCGTTGTTCTTCAGATTGCATGTTACATTCCTCTGTCACACTGTCGAATAGGCATCAGGGTGCGTCTGAAACACGATGTTGTAAATATGTTGCTTCGTAAAGCTATGCATAAATGTGTTACCGTTTACGCCAGCAGCGGATAAAAAATAACGCCCGGCGGAAAGTAAAGCTGGTTAAACAGTACATGCAATGATAAGTTTACATTAAGAACCCCTTGTCTCACTGTGGTGATGGGGTGTAAAGAAGTTGTGTAACGTTTTCTTTACGTATGCGTTGCGGAACAGACAGCGATAATACGTTCTTTCGTTTTCCTTTTTTTGCGACAGACGGAACCAGGGGGTCTTCGGTTATGACACAGCCAATCTTTCTCATCGGGCCACGCGGCTGCGGTAAAACCACCGTCGGCCATGCGCTGGCGCGAGCGCGGCATTTTCAGTTCTCCGATACCGATCATCGGCTGCAGGCCCATGAGCAGCGGACGGTGGCGGAGATCGTGCAGGCGGAAGGATGGGCGCGCTTTCGCGAGCTGGAGACCCTGTCGCTGAAGGCCGTAACCCTGCCGAATACGGTGATCGCCACCGGCGGCGGCATCATCCTTGCGGAATGTAACCGCCAGTTTATGCGGGAGAACGGCGTGGTGATCTATCTGCAGGCGTCGGTATCGGCGCTGATTGACCGTCTGGAAGCGTACCCGAAAGCCGAACAGCGGCCGACGCTCACCGGGAAACCGGTGCGTGAGGAAGTGGGCGAGGTGCTGGCGCAGCGTGAAGCGTTATATCGTGATGCTGCCCATCATATTGTCGATGCTACGGCCGCCCCGGATCGGGTAGTGGAACAGATTATGACCATGCTGTGCGGCGCGGCGGCCACCCCGGTAAGTTAAGAATTTACTTACATTAAGGCGGCGAGGGGCGCCTATACTTGATAGTTCTGATACCAGAAGAAGGAAGAACTATGCCAAACAGGCCCCCATATCCGAGAGAAGCGCGCGTGGTTGCGGTAGAGAAAGGCCCGCAGGGTCAGACGGTCACCTGGTATCAACTTCGCGCGGACTATCCTGAACCCAATTCGCTGATCAGCGAACATCCTACCGAGCAGGAAGCCGTGGATGCCAAGCGGCGCTACGAAGATCCTGACAAGTCGTAACCCCTGAGCCCGGATTGCCTGCTCTGCGGGCAATATCGGGCATACCTCACACTTTTTATTTATCAGTCGTACTAATGAATATCTAACACACGGATTTTTCAGGCGCGCCGCCGCCGCCGGGCAATCTTTACATTCTACTGCGGCGTGGAGCTGCTACGCTTCTCGACGGTTGATTTTTACTCACCAGGGGGGCGAATGCTGTGTGTGGTAAGCCTGTGTTGAAGCAGTGGTAGTGAAAAGGTACATGATATGAGTAGTGCAACGATGGCAATTTTGACCATCGGCGTTGTGCCGCTGGCGGGAGTATTACCGCTCCTGACCGAACATATCAGGGAAGAACAGATCGCTCACATCAGCCTGCTGGGCGAGATGACGCGTGATGACGTGATGGCAGAGTACGCCGTGGGTGACGGCGAACAGGGTCTCTTGACCCTGCTCAGCGATAACCAGCTGGTGATGGTGTCGCGACAAAAAATTGAACGTGATGTTCGCAGCGTGATCGCCATGCTGGATCGACAGCATTTTGATGTGATCCTGCTGCTCAGCTCCGAACAGCTGACCGGGTTTACCACCCACCACGCGATCCTCCTCGAGCCGCAGCGGATCATTCCGCCGCTGGTGGCGTCAATCGTCGATGGGCACCAGGTCGGGGTGATCGTGCCGGTGGAAGAGATCATGCCCATGCAGCGACAAAAGTGGCATTCACTGGAGAAGTCGCCGTACTACGCGCTGGCCAACCCGTTTACCGGTAGCGACAGCGAGCTGTTAACCGCCGGTAAAGCGCTGCTGGAGCAGGGCGCCGACGTGCTGGTCCTCGACTGTCTTGGTTACTATCAGCATCATCGCGATGTGTTACAAAAAGCCCTTGATGTCCCGGTTTTGCTGTCGAATGTGCTGGTTTCCCGACTGGCGGCAGAACTATTAGTCTAATGTGTTAATTTCACGTGACAGGGGCAAGGAGCGCCCCCTATATTGAGCCTTTCAACGACGATCAGAAGGGCTTGTTTATGCTTCAAAGCAATGAATACTTTGACGGAAAAGTGAAATCCATTGGCTTCACCAGCAGCAGTACCGGTCGCGCCAGCATTGGCGTGATGGCGGAAGGGGAATACACCTTTGGTACGGCGCAGCCGGAAGAGATGACGGTGGTCAGCGGGGCGCTGAATGTCCTGCTGCCGGGTGAGACTGAGTGGAAAGTTTACGCCGCCGGCGAAGTCTTCAATGTGCCAGGCAACAGCGAATTCCATCTGCAGGTGGCTGAGCCAACCTCTTATCTGTGCCGCTATCTGTAAGCCAGCGTAACGCCCGGCGCTTGCCGCCGGGTTGTATTTTTCCTTCCTGCCTGGCAGGAAGGAAAGCGGCGCTTAGCGCTGCGCTTCGCCGCCGAGCCCTTCCACCAGGCTTTGGATCAGGGCAGCCAGTTCGCCGGTCATTAAGATAAAGTCGGCGTCAAAGCGCTGGGCGAAATCTTCCCGATCGATATCTTCGTTTTGGTCGCGTAATTCATCGCAGAACTTGAGGCGCTTAATTGACGCGTCGTCGCAGATCACAAACTGAATACGCTGCTGCCAGTCCAGCGCCAGCTTGGTGACGACCTTCCCGGCCTCAATATGCACAGCGATTTCGTCGCTCACCAGATCCTGCTTCTTGGCGCGGATCACGCCGCCATCTTCCAGCATCGCTTTCAGCTCGGCTTCGTCCAGCAGCTGGAAGCCCTGCGCCACGGTGCCGGAGCGGACCCACTCGGTCAGCGTCAGCTCAATCGGATTCTCCAGGGTCAGCGGCACCACCGGCAGCGAGCCGAGGGTTTTACGCAGCAGGGCCAGGGTATCTTCCGCTTTCTTCGCGCTGGCGCAGTCCACCATGATCAGGCCGTTGACGGTGTCGATCCACATCATCGTCTGGCTGAAGCGGCTGAAGGCGCGCGGGAGCAGCGAGTGCAGCACTTCATCTTTCAGGGAATCTTTCTCAGTTTTCTTCAGCTTGCGCCCCTGATCGGCTTCCAGCTTCTGGATCTTCGCCTCCAGCGCCTGCTTGATCACCGGCGACGGCAGGATCTTTTCTTCTTTACGCGCGCAGATAATGATCTGGCCGTTCGCCGTATGCGTCAGCGCGTCGCTGTGCGATCCCATCGGCGATACCCAACCGGTTTTCGCCATATCCTGGCTGCCACAAGGGGTAAATGTCAGCTCGGCCAGCTGTTTTTCCATCTCCTCGGCGCGCAATTCGATATCGCGGCTGAGACGGTAAACCATTAAATTTTTGAACCACAGCATGATAATTTCCACGGCTTTGTCGTTAAATCAGGCGGGCATGATAGCGAATTGTCGCTATGCTTGCATTGTTAATCGGGGTGAGGAGCTGAGCGTGCGTATTGGTATTGATTTAGGTGGCACAAAAACCGAAGTGATAGCCCTGAGCGACCAGGGAGAGCAGCTGTTTCGCCATCGGTTACCCACGCCGCGGGAGGATTACCGGCAAACCATCGAGACTATCGCCACCCTGGTGGCGATGGCCGAGCAGGCGACCGGACAGCGTGGCACCGTGGGGATGGGGATCCCGGGCGCGATTTCGCCCTATACCGGGGTGGTGAAAAACGCCAACTCGACCTGGCTCAACGGCCAGCCCTTTGATAAGGACCTCAGCCTGCGCCTCGACCGTGAAGTGCGGCTGGCTAACGACGCCAACTGTCTGGCGGTGTCGGAAGCGGTGGACGGCGCGGCGGCGGGGGCGCACACGGTGTTCGCGGTGATTATCGGCACCGGCTGCGGCGCGGGCGTGGCGCTCAACGGGCGGGCGCATATCGGCGGCAATGGTAACGCCGGCGAGTGGGGACATAACCCATTGCCGTGGATGAACGACGATGAGTTGCGCTACCGTGCGGAAGTGCCTTGCTACTGCGGTAAACAGGGATGTATCGAAACCTTTATCTCCGGCACCGGCTTTGCCACTGACTACCAGCGGCTGAGCGGCAAGGGGTTAACCGGCAGCGAGATTATGCGCCTGGTGGGGGAAGGAGACGAAAAAGCCGAACTGGCGCTGAGCCGCTACGAGCAGCGGCTGGCGAAATCGCTGGCCCACGTGGTGAATATCCTCGACCCGGACGTTATCGTGCTGGGCGGCGGGATGAGCAACGTCGAGCGGCTGTATCAGACGGTGCCGGACCTGGTGAAACAGTGGGTCTTCGGCGGCGAGTGTGCAACGCCGATCCGCAAAGCGATGCACGGCGACTCCAGCGGAGTACGCGGTGCGGCATGGCTGTGGCCGCTCCAGGGGACCTGAACCGCTCCCCCTCACCCCGACCCTCTCGCTCCGGAAGAGGGTTAGGGTGAGGGGACATCGCAATGATTCAAACCTCACTCCACCGCAAACGCTCTGTCCAGCCGACTGTAGCCCAGGCCATTGATCTTCTTCACTTTGATCTGCACCGGAATGCGATCTTTCATCGCCTCCACGTGGCTGATCACCCCGATAATCTTGCCGCTGGCGTTCAGCGCGTCCAGCGCGTCCAGCGCCGTGTCCAGCGTTTCGCTGTCGAGGGTGCCGAAGCCTTCATCAAGAAACAGGGAATCAATCCGCGTCTTATGGCTCACCAGATCTGACAGCGCCAGGGCCAGCGCCAGGCTGACGAGGAAACTTTCGCCACCGGAGAGGGTGCGGGTGTCGCGTACGGCGTCGGCCTGCCAGGTATCGACAACCTCCAGCTCCAGCGCTTCGCTGGCTTTGCGCTGCAGCAGATAGCGCCCGTGCAGGCGGTTAAGCTGCTGGTTTGCCAGCCAGACCAGATTATCCAGCGTCAGCCCCTGGGCGAATTTGCGGAACCGGTCGCCGGTGCTGGAGCCGATCAGCGAATTGAGATAGCCCCAGTCATCCGCCCGCTGCGCCGCCTCTGCAATCTGTCGCCCCAGCGCCTGCTGATGTTGACGGCTCTCTGTGTCCTGCCTGAGCTGCTGGCGGATCTCGCCCTGGCGGGTGGTGTTGTCCCGCAGCCGCTGCGCCAGGGCCTGCAGCTGGGTTTGCAGGGCGGGGATGTCCGCGTCCGTCCCTTGCGGACGCAGCGCCAGGTGCGCCTGCTGCTGACGGGTCGCCTGCTCGCAGAGCGCCGTCGCCTGCTGGAGCTGCTGCTCCAGCGTCTGTTTTAACTGCGTCAGCCGCTGGACGGTCTCGTCATCCAGCAGCGCGGCGAGAAACGCCTGCCGATCGCTAAAGCGGCTGGCGGCCAGGGCGGCGGTAAATTGCTCCTGCGACTGGTCCAGGCGCGCCTTCTCTTCGGTCTCCAGCTGTTGCTGGGCGACAAGCTGGCTGTGCAACGCCAGGCACTCTTCGTGGATCGCGCGCCAGTTGTCGGGAATCACCGGCTCAGCTTCAGCCTCTGCCTCGTCGCTGGCTGGCAGCGTCTCCAGCAGCGGCTGCAGGGCGGCAATCTGCTCCTGAATGGCGCCATGCCGGGTCTGTTGCGCCTGCCACTGGGCAAATTCGCTTTCGCGAGCGTTCAGCCAGGCGGCTTCTGTCCCTTCTTCCGGCAGGTTCAGCGTCAGGGTCTGCAGGGCGCTCTCCAGCCCCTGACGCGTGGCCGTCAGCTGCTGCTGAGCCTGGCGCGCCAGCGCCTCCTGATCGTTAAGCTGGCTCTGCAGCATCAGGCGCTGGCTGAGCTGGTAGAGCTGTTGCTCGTAGCGCTCCTGCTCCTGTATCCAGTCGTTTATCTCTTGCGCAATATCCCGCGTGACCTGAAGAGAGGCGCAGGTTTCCTGCCACGCTTTAGTGAGCGCTTGCTCTTCCTCAGCGAGCCGCCCGGCCGCTTCGGTTTCACGCTGGAGCTGCTGCGTCAGGGCGTTGACCTGCCCGAGGATCAGCAGACCTTCTTCTTTCAGCGCGGCGACCTCTTTTTCCAGCGCATCGCGGCGGCGCTGGTTATCCGTGACCGTCAGCGAGGCGTATTGTTCAATCGCCGGGTGTTCACAGGAGCCGCACAGCGGGCAGGGCTTACCGGCCTCAAGCCGGGCGCGGTAACCCTCCAGATCTTTAATCGTTTCTTCCCGCTGGCAGAGCGCCTTCAGGTCGAGATAGTGCTGGTTTTTGTCTTTGTACTGCTCCCGGCGCTGCGCCAGGGTGGCGTTGAGTTTTGCCTGCTCCGCCTGCGCCTGCTGTACGCTTTCGGCGTTCTGGCGCAGACGCTTGCGCAGCAGCTGATGCTGTTCATGAAGGGAGAGCAGCCGCTGGCGCAGCGGTCGCGACTGGGTTTGCTGCGCCATCGCCGCCGCAACGTCATCGGCGGTCAGCGACAGAGGGCTGGCCGGCAGATCGGCCAGCTTCTGGCGCAGCGCGGCCAGGCGGGTGGTCTGGGCCGTCAGCTGCTGATTATCCCGAGTCAGCTGCGAAAATTGCGCCCGCCAGCCGGCGATCTCCTGGCCCCATAAGCGAAATCGCTCATGGGCCGCCAGCCACTGCGCCAGGTCGGCCAGTTCAGCCTGACGCTGCCGCTGGGCATGCACGGCGCTACGGCGAATGCGCGCGCGCAGCGCCGTGCTGGTAAGTAAGCGAGCATTCACTTCATTGATTCGCTGGCGGGTTTGCGCCAGGCCTGCCGCGTGCTCCTGTTGCCGCTCCCATAAGGGGCGCAACTGGGCGGCGGGCTGGGCCAGCTCAAGCCTGGCGAGCGCCGGTGCGGCGTCGGCCAGCGCCTGACGGGCCTGCTGCTGGCCGCTGACCGCCTGCTGCTGCTGCTGCGCCAGCTCATCGCGACGCGTTAGCCACTGAAGCTGCTGCTGCTGGTTTTGCTGCTGCGCCAGCAGGGCTTTCTCTTCGTCAGTAAGTACCTGCAAACTTTCCTGCAGCGCCTGCTGCTGGGCCTCCGTCAGCAGGACGATGCCCGCCGCCTGGGCTTCGAACTTCTCCAGCGTATGGCGAGCGGCTTTGTGCTGCTCATAGACCATCGCCGAAATCTGACCGTAGATTTCCGTGCCGGTCAGCTCCTCCAGCAGCTCCGCGCGATCGCTCGGCTTCGCGTTCAGAAAGGCGGCAAATTGCCCCTGGGAGAGCAGCATCGAGCGGGTGAAGCGGCCATAGTCGAGGCCGGTGAGCGTCGCGGTTTGCTCCAACTTATCCGAGACCTTATCGGCGAGGATTTTGCCGTCGGCGCAGCGCGCCAGCTCGACGCGGGGCGCCTGCAGGTTGCCATCTGGCTGGTTACGCGCCCGGTTCTGGCTCCAGAAGGCGCGGTAGGCGATGCCTTTCACTTCAAACTCCACCTCCGCCAGACACTCGGCGGTATCGCGGGTCATCAGGTCATTTTGCGACTGGGAGACTTTATTCAGGCGCGGCGTCTCGTGATAGAGCGCGAGGCAAATGGCGTCGAGCAGAGTGGTTTTCCCGGCGCCGGTGGCGCCGGTAATGGCGAACAGGCCGTTGCTGGCGAACGGCTCGGCGGTAAAGTCTATCTTCCATTCCCCTTTCAGGGAGTTGAGGTTTTTCAGACGCAGACTGAGGATTTTCATGCGTTTTCGTCCTCCGCGGTGAGCGTATGCAGCGTATGAGCGAACAGCTCGTGCAGCCGTGCGCGCTTCTCATCGTCAATCTCGGTCAGCGCCAGCCGGCGCTCGAACACCTCTTCCACCTTCAGTTCGCTGAGGGTCTCCCGCTGGGCGTTGAGCAGTATTTTCTCGCGCTGCTCGCGGCTGCGGCGCACCAGCAAGACTTCCACCGGCAGATCCTCCGTCAGCGCCTGAATATGACGCTGAATATCGTGCAGGTACTCCTCGGTGGCGATTTCGATATCCAGCCACACCGGCGGGTCCTGTTCAACGCCGCGCCACTGCGCCAGCTGGGCGGTGATGGCGGCCAGATCGCCTTTGATGACCGCCAGCGGCTGGGTGACGGGCACCTCAAGGGTCTCCACGGCGCTGAGTCGCCCATCGCTAAAGCTCACCAGATGCACCGATTTCGCTTTACCGGTTTCATCAAAGCTCAGCGGCAGCGGCGAGCCGCTGTAGCGGATGTGCTCGCAGCCGCCAACCACCTGCGCCCGGTGAATATGGCCCAGCGCAATGTAGTCGGCAGGGGGGAAGTGCTGCGCCGGGAAGGCATCCAGCGTGCCGATATAAATGTCGCGAACGGCATCGCTTTTGCTGGCGCCGACGGTGGTCAGATGGCCGCTGGCAATGACGGGCAGCGGCCGATCGCCGCGCAGGGCGCAGGCCTGCTGATACTGCTCCTGATAATAGTCGCTGATGGCGTGCAGCAGCTGCTGCTGTTTTTCCCGACCGGAGTGGCCGGCCTGGCTGGTCACCAGCTCGCGCGGGCGTAAAAACGGCACCGGGCAGAAGATAGCGCCTGGGGTGCCGTCGCGCCGCGGCAGCTCAATGGGCGGGCAGCCGGCGTTCGCCACGACGGTGGTGTGTAAAAAGGCGAGGATATCGCGGGATTCATTGAGCATCGCCACCGAATCGTGGTTGCCCGCCAGCACCACCAGGCGACAGCCGGTCTGCTGCAGCTGGACGACAAAGCGGTTATACAGTTCGCGAGCGTAGCTCGGCGGCGATCCGGTATCAAAAATATCGCCGGCCACGATGATGGCGTCGACTTCATGCTCCTGCGCGCGGGCCAGCAGCCAGGTCAGGAAGGCGTCATGTTCGGCCGCACGGCTTTTGCTGTAAAAATTCTGGCCCAGGTGCCAGTCGGAGGTGTGAAGGATGCGCATAAATCTTCCCTAGCGAAAAAAGCATGAGCGGCAGTATACCATTTGTCGGAGAGGGGTAAGTCCGCGTCATGCTTCAAAATACCCGATCGTCAGACGGTCATTTTTTTCATAAATCTGTCACAAAAGTGACGCATAATGACGCCGCACTTCTATACTGATGGCTAAAAAACACAGGGTAAATAATGGCGAGAAGAATTCTGGTCGTTGAAGATGAAGCTCCAATCCGCGAAATGGTCTGCTTTGTTCTGGAGCAAAATGGCTTTCAGCCTGTCGAAGCGGAAGATTATGACAGCGCGGTGAATCAACTCAATGAACCCTGGCCTGATTTGATTCTCCTTGACTGGATGCTGCCGGGCGGTTCGGGGCTGCAGTTTATTAAGCTGCTCAAGCGCGAGGCGATGACCCGGGATATTCCGGTGGTGATGCTGACCGCGCGCGGAGAAGAAGAGGATCGCGTTCGCGGCCTGGAGACCGGGGCGGACGACTACATTACCAAGCCTTTCTCACCGAAGGAGCTGGTGGCGCGAATCAAAGCGGTGATGCGCCGTATTTCGCCGATGGCGGTGGAAGAGGTGATTGAAATGCAGGGGCTGAGCCTCGATCCCTCATCGCACCGGGTGATGACCGGCGAAAGTCCGCTGGACATGGGGCCAACGGAATTTAAATTATTGCACTTCTTTATGACCCATCCGGAGCGGGTGTATAGCCGCGAGCAGCTGCTGAACCACGTCTGGGGAACCAACGTCTATGTGGAAGACCGCACGGTAGACGTCCATATTCGCCGCCTGCGTAAAGCGCTGGAACACAGTGGCCATGATCGCATGGTGCAAACGGTTCGCGGCACGGGGTATCGTTTCTCCGCCCGTTTCTGAATTTTGACAGGAGTGTGACCCGTGCTGGAACGGCTGTCATGGAAAAGGCTGGCGCTGGAGCTCTTTTTAGCGTGTATTCCGGCCCTGATTCTGGGGGCGTTTGTGGGTCATTTGCCGTGGTTTTTACTGGCGGCAGTGACCGGTTTGTTGATTTGGCATTTCTGGAATTTGATGCGCCTGTCGTGGTGGCTGTGGGTGGACCGGAGCATGACCCCTCCGCCCGGCCGCGGCAGCTGGGAGCCGCTGCTGTATGGTCTGCACCAGATGCAGATGCGTAATAAAAAGCGTCGACGTGAGCTGGGAAGCCTGATCAAGCGCTTTCGCAGCGGGGCGGAATCCCTGCCGGACGCGGTGGTCCTGACCACGGAAGAGGGGGCCATTTTCTGGTGTAACGGTCTGGCGCAGCAGATTTTAAACCTGCGCTGGCCGGACGACAGTGGGCAAAACATTCTTAACCTTCTGCGCTATCCTGAGTTCGCCAACTACCTGAAACAGCGTGATTTTTCAAAGCCGCTCAATCTGGTGCTGAATAATGCCCGTCATCTGGAAATTCGCGTGATGCCCTACAGCGACAAACAGTGGTTGATGGTGGCGCGCGACGTGACGCAGATGCATCAGCTGGAAGGGGCGCGGCGTAACTTTTTCGCCAACGTCAGCCATGAGCTGCGCACCCCGCTGACGGTGCTGCAGGGCTATCTGGAGATGATGCAGGAGCAGGTGCTGGAAGGGGCGACCCGTGAAAAAGCCCTGCACACCATGCGTGAGCAAACCCAGCGTATGGAGGGGCTGGTGAAGCAGTTGCTCACGCTGTCGCGTATTGAAGCGGCGCCGGCGCTGGCGATGAATGACCGCATCGACGTGCCGATGATGCTGCGGGTCGTGGAGCGCGAGGCGCAGACCCTCAGCCAGGATAAGCAGACGCTGATTTTTACCGTCGATGAGCAGCTCAAGGTGCTGGGCAACGAGGAACAACTGCGCAGCGCCATTTCTAACCTGGTCTATAACGCGGTGAACCACACCCCGCCGGGCACCGAAATTCGCGTCAGCTGGCAGCGAACGCCCCAGGGGGCGCTGTTCAGCGTCGAGGATAATGGGCCGGGCATTGCGCCGGAGCATATTCCCCGTCTGACCGAGCGCTTCTATCGGGTGGATAAGGCTCGCTCCCGGCAAACCGGGGGCAGCGGCCTGGGGCTGGCGATCGTCAAACACGCGGTCAACCATCATGACAGCCGGCTGGAGATCGACAGCACGGTGGGCAAGGGAACCCGTTTTAGCTTCCTGCTCCCGGAACGATTAATTGCCAGAAATGACGCCTGAGCGGCGCGCTGTCAGCTTATCTTGCCAATGACCAGCTTCGGCTGGTCATTTTCCCTGGCAGTCGTTTTTCTCTCGCCTATTTAATGAACGCGCGCTGCTTTTTTGTTCGCATGATAAGCCACGGGTTTTCCATCAATATGGTAAATGATTCTGGCGTGAAACTGATAACCAGCATAATCATCTGCTTTTGCGATCGTGCCTTGCTTTAAAACGTTATAAGCGTTTAAATTGCGCCTGCGCAGTCGATGACAGACTGCTTTTGCGTGGTAATACCAAAAACAATTCTTTCCCACGCCGCTTCGGGAGCATATCTCGCTGAGTTTACCGGCAATCGCCGCTGTATCGTCCCTGAGAGGGTAGCGCGGTATTTTTCCATTTTTTTACAACACCACATCCACAGGCAGTAATGAATTTATGACCCATCAGTTAAAATCTCGCGACATCATAGCGTTGGGCTTTATGACCTTCGCGTTGTTCGTTGGCGCAGGCAACATTATTTTCCCGCCGATGGTTGGCTTACAGGCGGGCGAGCACGTCTGGACGGCGGCGATCGGCTTCCTGATCACCGCGGTGGGTCTGCCGGTGCTGACGGTGGTGGCGCTGGCGAAAGTCGGCGGCGGCGTTGAAAGCCTGAGCACCCCGATTGGTAAAGTGGCTGGTATCCTGCTGGCGGTGGTGTGTTATCTCGCGGTGGGACCGCTGTTCGCGACCCCGCGCACCGCGACCGTCTCTTTTGAGGTCGGGATTGCGCCTTTGACAGGCGACGGCCCGCTGCCGCTGCTGATCTACAGCGTTATCTACTTCGCGCTGGTGATCCTGGTCTCGCTCTATCCGGGCAAACTGCTGGATACGGTGGGCAATTTCCTGGCGCCGCTGAAAATTATCGCCCTGATTGTGCTGGCGGTCGCCGCTATTGTCTGGCCGGCAGGCCCGATCAGCGACGCGCTGGAAGCGTATCGTACCGCGCCATTCTCCAATGGCTTCGTCAACGGCTACCTGACCATGGACACCCTTGGCGCGATGGTGTTCGGGATCGTGATTGTCAATGCCGCACGCTCCCGCGGCGTCAGTGAAGCGCGTCTGTTGACCCGCTACACCGTCTGGGCGGGCCTGATGGCAGGCGTCGGTCTGACCCTGCTCTATCTGGCGCTGTTCCGTCTGGGCTCGGATAGCGCCACCCTCGTGGACCAGTCCGCTAACGGCGCGGCGATCCTCCACGCCTACGTGCAGCATACCTTCGGCGGGGCGGGCAGCTTCCTGCTGGCGGCGCTGATCTTCATCGCCTGCCTGGTGACGGCGGTGGGCCTGACCTGCGCCTGCGCCGAATTCTTTGCCCAGTATCTGCCGTTCTCCTATCGCACGCTGGTCTTTATCCTCGGCCTGTTCTCGATGGCGGTCTCCAACCTCGGTCTGAGCCACCTGATTCAGGTATCGATTCCGGTGCTGACCGCTATCTACCCGCCGTGTATCGCACTGGTTGTATTAAGCTTTACCCGCAGTTGGTGGCATAATTCGTCTCGTGTTATCGCGCCGGCCATGTTTATCAGTCTGATGTTTGGTATCATTGACGGGATTAAGTCATCGGCGTTTGCCGCTATCCTGCCGGCCTGGACCGCGCGTCTGCCGCTGGCGGAGCAGGGCCTGGCCTGGCTGATGCCGACCGCCGTGATGGCAATTCTCGCGGTGATCTGGGACCGTGCCGCCGGACGTCAGGTGACCTCCAGCGCGCACTAACCGGCGTTGAGGACAAGCGTTTAACCACGGGACTTCGGGTTCCGTGGTTTTTTATTTTTTGTGTTAAACGGCATTGAAAAACCACGATGGAAAGTAGTAACAAGCTTAAGCGCGGGCTAAGCACCCGGCACATTCGCTTTATGGCCCTGGGTTCCGCCATCGGCACCGGGCTTTTTTACGGTTCAGCCGACGCGATTAAAATGGCCGGACCCAGCGTACTGTTGGCCTACATTATCGGCGGCGTCGCGGCATATATCATTATGCGCGCGCTCGGTGAGATGTCGGTGCATAACCCTTCCGCCAGCTCATTCTCCCGCTATGCCCAGGAAAACCTCGGCGGACTGGCGGGGTATATCACCGGCTGGACCTACTGCTTTGAAATCCTGATTGTCGCCATCGCCGACGTCACCGCCTTCGGGATCTACATGGGCGTCTGGTTCCCGACGGTGCCGCACTGGATCTGGGTGCTCAGCGTGGTGCTGATCATCTGCGCCGTCAACCTGATGAGCGTCAAGGTATTTGGCGAGCTGGAGTTCTGGTTCTCGTTCTTCAAAGTGGCCACCATCATCATCATGATCCTCGCCGGGTTCGGCATCATTATCTGGGGGATCGGCAACGGCGGCCAGCCGACGGGGATTCATAACCTGTGGAGCAACGGCGGCTTCTTCAGCAACGGTTGGCTGGGAATGGTGATGTCGCTGCAGATGGTGATGTTCGCCTACGGCGGTATCGAAATCATCGGCATTACCGCCGGCGAGGCGAAAGATCCGGAGAAATCCATTCCACGCGCCATCAACTCAGTGCCGATGCGCATTCTGGTGTTCTATGTCGGCACGCTGTTCGTCATTATGTCTATCTATCCGTGGAACCAGGTGGGTACCGACGGCAGCCCTTTTGTCCTGACCTTCCAGCATCTGGGCATTACCTTCGCGGCCAGCATTCTTAACTTCGTGGTCCTGACGGCCTCGCTGTCGGCGATTAACTCCGACGTGTTCGGCGTGGGCCGTATGCTGCACGGCATGGCCGAGCAGGGGAGCGCGCCGAAGGTGTTCGCCAAAACCTCGCGTCGCGGTATTCCGTGGGTGACGGTGATGGTGATGACCATTGCGCTGCTGTTTGCGGTATACCTCAATTACATCATGCCGGAAAACGTCTTCCTGGTGATCGCCTCGCTGGCCACTTTCGCCACCGTGTGGGTGTGGATTATGATCCTGCTGTCGCAGATTGCCTTCCGCCGCCGTCTGTCGCCAGAGGAGGTCAAGGCCCTGAAATTCAAAGTCCCCGGCGGGGTGGCGACCACGGTTGTCGGCCTGGTGTTCCTGGCGTTTATTATCGCCCTGATCGGCTATCATCCGGACACCCGCATTTCGTTGTATGTCGGTATGGCGTGGATTGCGCTGCTGCTGCTGGGCTGGGTCTTTAAGACCCGTCGCGAGCGCCGCCTGGCACAGGCTCAGTAATCGACATCGCCCCGGTCAGCATCGCGCGACCGGGGCGGCTTGCCGACCCGCGTCCTCCCCCGTTATCCTCCCCCAAAAAATCCTGTGACGATGAGTTCTGCGCCTGACGGCTATGGCAAGGTGTGCCCATTCTGCACAATGAGGATTCACGATGTTGAAGGCATGGCACCTTCCGGTTGCACCCTTTATCAAGGTGCAACAGGACCGACTGTTTATTACCCTGTGGTTAAGCGGTGAGTCGCTGCCGCAGCGGATCACGCTGCGCGCGGAAGAAGATAACGAAGAGCTGTCGCTGCCGATGCAGCGCCTCCGCCAGGCGCCGAGGCCGGGGGTGGTGGCATGGCGCGGTGAAATCCATCTCGCCAGCGGTCAGCCGCGCCGCCGCTACAGCTTTAAGCTGCTGTGGGCCGACCATCAGCGCTGGTTTACGCCGCAGGGCTTCAGCCGTTTTCCGCCGGCCAGGCTGGAGCAGTTCGCCGTCGACCTGCCGGACGCCGGCCCGCAGTGGGTGGCCGATCAGGTTTTCTATCAGATTTTCCCCGATCGCTTTGCCCGCAGCGCTGCGCGTGACGCCGAACAGGACGCGGTCTATTACCATCACGCGGCGGGACGGGAGATTGTGCGCAAGGCGTGGGATGAACCGCTTACCGGCGACGCGGGCGGATCGACGTTCTACGGCGGCGATCTCGACGGCATCAGCGAAAAACTGCCGTACCTGAAGCAGCTCGGCGTGACCGCCCTGTATCTGAACCCGGTCTTTGCCGCCCCCAGCGTGCATAAATATGACACGGAGGATTATCGGCGCGTCGATCCGCAGTTTGGCGGCGACGCGGCGCTGCTCCGCTTGCGCCATAACACCCAGCGGGCGGGAATGCGCATGATCCTCGACGGCGTGTTCAACCATACCGGCGATTCCCATCCCTGGTTCGACCGTCACCAGCAGGGCAGCGGCGGCGCCGGCCATCATCCGGACTCCCCGTGGCGCGACTGGTTTACCTTCTCCGGGGAGGGGCAGGCGCACAACTGGCTGGGTTATGCCAGTCTGCCGAAGCTCGACTATCGGTCGACCAGCCTGGTCAACGAGATCTATGCCGGCGAGGACAGCATCGTACGCCACTGGCTGAAGGCGCCGTGGAGCATGGACGGCTGGCGTCTGGACGTGGTGCATATGCTCGGCGAAGGCGGCGGGGCGCGAAATAACCTGCGGCATATCGCCGGCATCACCCAGGCGGCGAAGCAAACGCAGCCGGAAGCCTTTGTCTTTGGCGAACATTTTGGCGACGCGCGCCAGTGGCTGCAGGCGGATGCCGAAGATTCGGCAATGAACTACCGCGGCTTCACCTTCCCGATCTGGGGATTCCTTGCCAATACCGATATCTCTTACGATCCGCAGAAGATAGACGCCCAGACCTGTATGGCGTGGATGGATAATTATCGCGCCGGGCTGTCGCATCAGCAGCAGCTACGGATGTTCAATCAGCTCGACAGCCATGATACGGCGCGTTTTAAATCTCTCCTTGGTAAAGACGTAGCGCGCCTGCCGCTGGCGGTGGTGTGGCTGTTCAGCTGGCCGGGGGTACCGTGCATCTACTACGGCGACGAGGTGGGCGTGGATGGCAATAACGATCCGTTCTGCCGTAAACCGTTCCCGTGGGATCCGGCGCTGCAGGATACCCAGCTGCTGGCGCTGTATCAGCGGATGGCGAAACTGCGTAAAGCCCAGCAGGCGCTGCGCTACGGCGGCTGCCAGGTGATTTACGCCGAGGATAACGTGGTGGTGTTTGTCCGCGTTTATAAACAGCAGCGGGTGCTGGTGGCGATTAACCGCGGCGAAGCCTGCGAGGTGGTTATCGAGGATTCGCCGCTGCTGGACGTGGGGGCCTGGACGCTGCAGGAAGGCGCCGGCGCCTTCCTTGACGGGGTGCTGACCCTCCCGGCTATCTCCGCCTGCGTCTGGTCCGGCCGTTAACGATAGAGCTGGCTCAGCAGGTCGTCGCGGAGGAGCGCCTCCCGCCACCAGCGCTGAGCCAGCCCGTCATTCCCGCTGCGCCAGGCCATGTAGGTGATATCTTTTTCCCGCCAGCAGGCGACGCTTTTCTCCACCAGACAGCCTTTTTCCAGCCACGGGCGGGCGATATGACGCGGCAGAAAGCCGCAGCCCAGCCCGGCGCACAGCAGTTCGACTTTGCTGGCGAAATCATCGACGCCGATTTGCGGTTGTTCATCAAGCAGGTTGCTGTTCAGCGGATGGCAATAGCGGGCGCTGTCGCGGATCACTACCGCCCGGTGCTGGCTGAGCTGCTTATTGCTGAGCGGCGCTTCCGCGCCGGCCAGCGGGTGGGTCGGGGCGACCACGAAAATGTTATCCAGCGCGCCAAGGGTTTGCCATGACCACTCGGCGGAGGTAGGCGGCTCATTGATGGCGCCGAGGATAATATCCGCGCCATGGTGGGTCAGCTCTTCCCACGAACCGGCGAGGGTGTGATGACTGAAGTTCAGCCGCGTCTGCGGGTTTTGCGCGTAGAACTCGGCGATCAGCGGCAGCAGGGCTGAAAAGGGAAACGAGGCGTCGAGGGCGATCGCCAGCTCTCGCTCCCAGCCGGCGCTTAGCTGCTGGGCCTGCTTTTCCAGATCTCTGGCGGCGCTCAACAGCTGGCGTCCTTTCTCGAGCATCAATCGCCCGGTATCGGTAAACTTCGCCCGGTGACCGGAGCGATCCAATAAGACAATGTCCAGATCGTTCTCCAGCTTCTGGATCATATAGCTCAGCGCGGCGGGGGTTTTATACAGCGACTCCGCGGCGGTGGCGAAGGATCCGTGTCGGTCCAGCGCATCAAGGATCATCAGAACATCAAAGTTTACGCGCATCAGGGGTTTCCATTAATTTATTTTCCCTTGTTGTACCTAAGCGCAATAATCAATGCCAGTGAATAAATCAGAACAGTTTGACGTAAAAATTTGATGAAAGATGGCGTGAGTCAATACTAACCGCCGACAAAATATAAGTCACAAAAAAACTTTAATAACTTGTTAGAAATAACTGGCTATACTCACCATGCTTTATCAGTCAGGATCTACACGACGCATTAACCATCATGTCATCTTTTTAACTAATTGATTAAGAAGGTATTTAATGTCCATTCGTGAACTGCTCGATCCCACTAATTCCGCCCTTATCTTTATTGATCATCAACCACAGATGTCATTTGGCGTGGCGAATATCGATCGCCAGACCCTCAAAAATAACACCGTGGCGCTGGCCAAAGCTGGCAAAATTTTTAATGTACCGGTGATTTACACTTCCGTAGAGACCAAAAGCTTCAGCGGTTATATCTGGCCGGAATTATTGGCCGTGCATCCTGACGTCAAGCCGATTGAGCGTACTTCAATGAACTCCTGGGAAGACGATGCCTTCGTCGCGGCGGTGAAAGCGACCGGCCGTAAAAAGCTGGTGATCTCCGCTCTGTGGACCGAAGTTTGCCTGACGTTTCCGGCGCTGATGGCCCTGGAGGCGGGCTACGAAGTGTATGTGGTCACCGATACCTCTGGCGGTACCTCTGTCGACGCCCATGAGCGTTCTATTGACCGGATGGTGCAGGCGGGTGCGGTGCCGGTGACCTGGCAGCAGGTGTTGCTGGAGTACCAGCGCGACTGGTCGCGCAAAGCGACTTACGATGCGGTCATGGACCTGGTGCGCGAACACAGCGGCGCCTACGGGATGGGCGTGGATTACGCTTATACCATGGTGCACGGCGCGCCAGAGCGTAAAGCGTAACTCACTTCATCCTTCAAGCTGCCTCTTTGTTGGCTGCGTTTGTCCGCCCAGACGCAGCATGAATGATGTTGTGCAGAGCCATTTATCGCTAATGGCAGGAGCAATCCTGCCATTCCCCTGAAGCAAGGAACTCTTTATGGCGCAGCAAAAATCGGTGACCCTGGTCATCAGCCATCTGCTCGATCCGCAACACGGCCAGCGCTACGAAGAGTGGCTCGGCAAAATCATGCCCATCGCGGCTGAATTTCCCGGCCATCTCGGGGCGAATGTGATCCGCCCCGCCGCAGGGCAGAATCTGTGGAGCGTGATTATCCGCTTCGACACCCTGGAGCATCTCTACGCCTGGACGCAGTCGGAAACCCGTCGTCAGCTGGTGGCGGAGATTGCCCCGTTGCTGACGGAAGGCGATCGGACGGAGGTGCGGACCGAGCCGGCCTTCTGGTTTACCCCGCCGACGGCGAACGTGCGCCAGCCGCGGCGCTGGAAACAGTTTCTGATCACCCTGCTGGTGATTTTCCCCAGCACCAACCTGGTGCCGGCGGTGACCGGCATGCTGTTGCCGTCGCTTAAGGGGAGCCTGCTGCTGCACCTGATCAATGATGCCTGCGTGGTTGCGCTGGTGGTCTGGTTCTGGATGCCCATCGTGACCCGCCTGTTTGCTGGCTGGTTGAAGAAAAACTGAGTCAGCCTCCCCAAGGAGTGCGTTATGTCGCAAACTGCCACACTGATTCTGACCCACGGCCAGATTCATACCCTCGATCGTGCGAATCCGCTGGCGGAAGCCGTGGCCATCGCCGACGGAAAAATTGTTGCTACCGGAAGCCACGATCGGATCATGAGCTTTGCCGCCGAGGGGACGCAAATCGTCGATCTCAAAGGGCATACGGTGATCCCGGGCCTCAACGATTCTCACCTGCACCTGATCCGCGGTGGGTTGAACTACAACCTTGAGCTCCGCTGGGAGGGGGTGCCCTCGCTGGCCGATGCGCTGCGAATGCTCAAGGAGCAGGCGGATCGCACACCCTCCCCGCAGTGGGTGCGGGTGGTCGGCGGCTGGAGCGAATTCCAGTTCGCCGAACGACGGATGCCGACCCTGGAAGAGCTAAACGACGCGGCGCCCGATACGCCGGTGTTTGTGCTGCATCTCTACGATCGCGCGCTGCTGAACCGCGCGGCGCTGAAAGCTGTGGGATATACCAAAGAGACGCCGGATCCGGCGGGCGGCGAGATCGTCCGCGATAGCCACGGCAACCCGACCGGGATGCTGATCGCCAAACCAAACGCCATGATCCTCTATGCCACCCTGGCCAAAGGGCCGAAGCTGCCGCTGGATCTGCAGGTGAACTCCACCCGCCAGTTTATGCGCGAGCTGAACCGGCTGGGGCTGACCAGCGCCATCGACGCCGGGGGCGGTTTCCAGAACTACCCTGAAGATTACGAAATTATCGAACAGCTGCACGCGAAAGAGCAAATGACCGTGCGCATCGCCTACAACCTGTTTACCCAGCGGCCGAAGCAGGAGCTGGAGGACTTCGAACGCTGGACCGACATGCTGAAGCCGGGGCAGGGGACCGACTTCTATCGCGCCAACGGCGCCGGCGAGATGCTGGTGTTTTCGGCGGCGGATTTTGAAGATTTCCTGCAGCCGCGGCCGGATCTGCCGCAAGGCATGGAGGATGAGCTGGAGCGGGTGGTGCGCCACCTGGTGGAACATCGCTGGCCGTTCCGCCTGCATGCCACCTACGACGAGTCCATCAGCCGGATGCTGGACGTGTTTGAGAAGGTGAACCGCGACATTCCGTTTAATGGCCTGCACTGGTTCTTCGACCATGCCGAGACCATTACCGAGCGCAACATTGAGCGGGTGAAGGCGCTGGGGGGCGGCATTGCGGTGCAGCACCGGATGGCCTTCCAGGGCGAATATTTTGTCGATCGCTACGGCAAAGAGGCGGTGAAACATACGCCGCCGGTGGCGAAAATGCTGGAGCTGGACGTACCGGTAGGGTTGGGGACCGATGCCACCCGCGTCGCCAGCTATAACCCGTGGACCGCGCTGTACTGGCTGGTCTCCGGGCGCACCGTCGGCGGGATGGCGATGTATGACGATAACAACCGGCTGCCGCGCGATGTCGCGCTGGAGCTGTGGACGGCGGGCAGCGCCTGGTTCTCCAGCGAGCAGGGGAAAAAGGGCCGTCTGGCCGCCGGTCAGCTTGCCGATCTGGTGGTGCTGTCGAAGGACTATTTCAGCGTCGCGGAAGAGGAGATCAAAGGCATTGAGTCGGTGCTGACGGTGGTTGACGGCAAAGTGGTGTATGCCGCCGGTCACTTCTCGCCGCTGGCGCCGCCGCCGATTCCAGTGCTGCCGGAGTGGTCGCCGGTGGTGAAGGTCCCGGGCCATTACCGTTCCGCTCCGCCGGCGGCGGCTAAAATTGGCGCCATGGTACAGATGCACCAGTGCTGCGGTAGCTGCGGCGTTCACGGCCATCAGCATGATATCGCGCGGAAATCGTCGATCCCGGTCTCCGACGAGCAGGCCTTCTGGGGCGTGCTGGGCTGCTCCTGCTTTGCCTTCTGATGCCTGACGCCTCCGCCCCGGTAGCTAAGGGGCGGAGGTCTCAGCCACCTTTCCCGCATCAATAGCGCTGCTGTGAGCCAAATAGCGCCATGCGGCGGGCAATCATCTCGCGTACCGGCTGCAGCCCCTGGGCGATCACTTTCCGCGGATCGTTCACATCGTGCCCGGTATCGGCAGCGAAGATCGCCTTCACCTGCTGGCACCAGGCGTACATATTTTCGGTATTAACGTTAATCTTGGCGGTGCCGCAGGCAATCGCCCGGCGCATATCCTCATCGGCAATACCGGTGCCGCCATGCAGCACCAGCGGAACCTTCACCCGCTCGGCAATGGCTTTCATCTCGCTAAATCCCAGCCTGGCTTTGCCTTTATACAGGCCATGGGTGGAGCCCAGCGCGGCGGCGAGGCAGTCCACCTGGGTTTCTGTCACCAGGGTGTAGCACTCCTGCGGATCGGCATAGATGACTTCGGAATTGACAATGCCGTCTTCGCTACCGGCGATAGTCCCCAGTTCGGCCTCCACGGAGATACCTTTGCTGTGCGCCAGCGTCACCAGATGGCGGGTAATGGCCAGGTTTTCCCTGAACGGCAGATGCGAGCCATCAAACATAATGGAACTGAAGCCGGCGGCGATCGCCGCTTCGCAGGCCTCCCGGGTGGTGCCATGATCCAGATGCAGCGCCACCGGAACATCAATATGTAAATACTCCATGGCGTTAACCACGATGTCATGAATACATTTTAACCCGAGCATATGCTTAACCGTGCCGCCGGACACGCCCAAAATAACCGGTGAGCGGCACTGCTGGGCGGTGCTTAATACGGCGCCAACCCATTCCAGATTATTAATGTTGAACTGACCGACGGCGTAGCCGTCCCTCAGGGCATGCTGAAGCATGTCCTTCATCGACACTAACATATTCACCTCTTGATATTTATTAAATACAGTTATTCTTCAAAATATTGCTTTAAGTTTCTCTCGTAGCTATTTAACGAGTGGTGGACGACCGCCAGGTCCGGCATAGATTCCCGTACCCCTTTTTTCTCAATAGAAATGGCGGCGGTGAGGCTGGCAAATAAAATAATATTATCTATGTGCCATGAGTAGTGGACGCCATATGTGAAGGCGCCGTGAAATACATCCCCGGCTCCGGTGGTATCCACGGCATTGCACAGCCAGGAAGGAACGATCTGCAGCATACCGCTTTTTAAAAAAGCGCAGCCTTTTTCGCCAAGGGTAATAAATGCCTCGCCGCGGCAAATTTTATTCAGCTCAATCAGCGCCGCTTTAATTTCTGCTTCGGTGCTCAGCGAGCGATAGCTCATATAGTCGCGGGCAAAATGTTCGCTCACCACAAAATAGTCGGTCCAGGCCGCCAGTTTAATATTGCTGGCACGCAGTGACCCACCGTCCATCACGACTCTGGCGTTGGGCAGTTTCTTAATTAAATATTCACTGATTTCCGCCTCATGGCCGTCAATTAAAATAGTGACTGGCTCCTCGGCGGCAATCAGTCGCTCGGCGAGGTCGTCCAGTTTGAGCTTTTGATCGTAGGTCAGGGAAGGCGGTGTTTGCATCTTGCGGGTAATAATCGTCCGCGAACCCGTTAAGCGATTAACGAGCACCGAGGCCAGCGGGGTGATCATGTCATCGGAGAAAACCACCTGGCTGGTATCCACGCCCGCTTCGGCAAACTCATCGATAATGCGCTGACCGTAAAGATCCTGATGCAGATGGCCGATGTAATAGACCTCCTCCCCCCATAATCCCAGCAGCCAGGCCGCATTGGCCGCCGGGCCGCCGCCGCTTTCGATAAAATCATGACAAAAATTTTTAGTATTCTCCTGGGGCCATTCATTGAGAAAGAAAAACTGATCGAAACAAGCAAATCCAATGGACAAAATAGCCATAACCACTCCTGATTATTTGTCAGCGGCGGGAAGCTTGACCGTCCCGCCGGGAAAAATGACCTCGCTTATTCATTTTTCTGCTTGGCGATAAGCTCCTCATAGCTGAGCGTGTTGCCCACCACCCGTACCTGACGGAAGCAGAAAGGCGCCAGCAGCGCGACGAGCAGCGCCAGACAAATCAGGTAGATAGTGACCTGGCCAAACTGGGTAAACGCGTTACCGATAATGATGCCCCACACCGCGAAGTCGAAATCGGCGAAGGTGCTGTTTTCAAACCCGAGGTTGCCGAGCGCCGGCAGCAGCATCGCCGGCAGGAAGGCCAGGAAGATCCCGCCGATAAAGGCGGCGATGATACAACCGCGCTTACCGCCCAGCTTGTCGGCAAAGACCCCGGAGGTACCGCCGCAGAAGAAGTGCGGCACCATGCCGGGAATAATCAGCGCCATGCCCAGTCCGCCGAGCATGAGCATCCCGACCAGCCCGCCCACAAAGGAGCTGATGAATCCCACCACCACTGCGGTGGGGCTAAAGGTGAAGAACACCGCGCAGTCAACGGCCGGGATGGAGTCCGGGATCAGTTTCTGGCTGATGCCCTGGAATGCCGGCACCAGATCGCCCAGGATCAAGCGCACGCCGTTGTAGACAATGGCTACGCCAACGGCGAACTGCAGACCGGTCAGCACGGAGAAGATCAGCATGTTCTGGTCGGTGATGGTGCTCAGGTACGCCGACCCGGCGACAGCGCTGCAGACAAAGTAGATGACAAACATCACGATACCGGTGGTGACGGTGGTATCGCGCAGAAAACCCCATTTCTCTGAGATTTCGGTATCGGCGAAGGAGTTTGCCGGATTACCGGTCCGGCTGGCGATCCACGCCGAGAGGTAGTAGCCCAGAGAGCCGAAATGGCCCATGGCGATCCCGCCGTCCTCGGTCACCTGCCTGGTGTAACGCTGGCCAATGGCGGGGGAGATGGCCGACCATGAGCCCAGCAGGAATCCGCCGATCAGGATCAACATCCAGCCCTGGAACTCCGCCGCCTGCAGGACGGCGGAGAACAGGCAGGCGAGAAAGAATGAGTGATGACCGGTGAGAAAGATATATTTATATTTTGTGCAGCGGGCAATGATCAGATTGAAAATAAAGCCCAACAGCAAAATACTCATGGTTTCCACGCCCAGCATCTTCTGGGCGACGGAGACAATGGCTTCATTGTTCGGAATAACGCCGCGGATATTAAATCCCGCTTCGATAATGCCGCCCAACGGGTTGAGATTGGCAACGATAACGCCTGCGCCAGCGCTCAACATCAAATAGCCTAAAATCGGCTTTAATGTGCCGGTAAGGAGTTTGTTGCCGGGGGAGCGCAGCGCCACTAAGCCAACGAAGGCGATAAGCCCCATTAAAAAAGCGGGTTGACTGAATATTTCCGTTAAGAAACTAAGAATAGCCTGCATGGTCGTTCCCTCTATGCTGATTAAGAGTGAGTCGCAGCAATTTTCATCAGCGCGTCGGTAATATCCTCGGCGATTTTTGCTTTATGGACATAGCTGCGAATAATGGAGACATGACAGTGGGCCGGAAATTGATTTGCCAGTTCTTTGATCGTGACATAAAGGTCGGCTTTTTCCCCGACGGCGTTAGCAAAATCGACCGAGGCGACGTCCGCTTTGATACCTAATTCTTCACAGATCTTCTTCACATTATTCGCAGCCATCAATGAACTGCCAATACCGTTACCACAAACCGTTCTGATAACTAACATAATGACTACTCCATTTGTTTTTGGATGAAATGTAAGACTGAATTCACGTCAGTTTCCTGCTGAAGAAAGGTCACGATATCTGACTCGATCAGCGAGGCTATCAGTTGGATCATTTTGATATGACTGTCAGCATCGGCGCCGGCGATGGCGATGACGACGGTAACCGGATCGAACTCATCGTGGCCGAAGGTCACTGGCTTGGCGGTGGTGACAAGCGAAAATCCGGTCTGCAATGCCCCTTTTTCCGGGCGGGCGTGCGGCATGGCAATCCCGTCATCTATCACGATGGCGGCGCCAAAATCTTCGTATACCGTCAGCATCTCGCTGACATATTCGGCGCTGCAAATCTGACGCCTGGCGAGTAAAGAACCCGCCAGTTCGATGGCCTCTTCCGCATGGGAAATATTCTGCTTCAGGGCAATTAACGTCGGGTCAAAAATAATATCCATTCTCTTCTCCTGAACGTATTCCTGTTCCTGAGTAAAATCATGACTAAATACATTGATAAAAATGATGGATGAGATCACATCCGCGGTTTTAAATATTGATGGCGATCACATCGACGGCAAAGTGCCGGCAGAAAACCATATAAATAATTTATATGATTTTCAGTGAGTTATGGAGTGGTTGAGATTTGGCGCTGAAATTTGACAGAGAAAAAATGAGAGGCAGAGCGAAATTTTTCGGCAGAAGTGTATTCCTGGTCACAAATATCGCCGGGTCATTTTCCTAAATTTTGACATCGCTAACAAAAAAGGCCCGCCTGAGCGAGCCTTTTATAAAAACGTGTGCCGATTACAGGCTGGAGACGTTTTCGGTCAGGTATTTTGCAACGCCTTCCGGAGAGGCAGCCATACCTTCTTTTCCTTTTTCCCACTGCGCCGGGCAAACTTCGCCGTGCTCTTCGTGGAACTGCAGCGCGTCAACCATGCGCAGCATTTCGTCGATGTTACGGCCCAGCGGCAGGTCGTTAACCACCTGGTGGCGAACCACGCCGTTAGCGTCGATCAGGAAGGAACCGCGCAGGGCAACGCCTTCGTCCGGATGCTCGATACCGTAAGCTTTCTGGATTTCACGTTTGATGTCAGCAACCATCGCGTATTTAACCGGGCCGATGCCGCCCTGGTCTACCGGGGTGTTACGCCATGCGTTGTGCACGAACTCGGAGTCGAAGGAAACGCCAACCACTTCCACACCGCGTTTCTGGAATTCTTCGTAACGTTTGTCGAACGCGATCAGCTCAGACGGGCAAACGAAGGTGAAGTCCATTGGCCAGAAGAACAGAACGGTAGGTTTACCGTTGGTGTGCTGTTTGAAATTGAATTTCTCAACGATCTCACCATTACCCAGCACAGCGGCTGCAGTAAAATCCGGCGCTTGACGAGTGACCAGAACCATTTGATTCTCCTGTAATTACTAAGGTTATTTAAAACGCAACGCCGGCAAGTATAGAGCCTGTCCGCCAATAACACAAAGAGGCACCGACAATCGTTCAGCCAGCTTTTACCTATCAATGTCGCAGCGATTACAGCTGTTTGTTTTTCGCCTGACGCATCATCTGCGGATAAAAGCGCCAGAACTGCCCCTCCAGCCGGTCGTAGTGGGTATCCAGATCCTGCCAGGAGTCGCGCAGCGCCTCGAGACGCGGGCGGCGGCTGGCCATGCCGTTGAGCACGCGCTGAATAAAATCCATCTCCTGATAGCGCTCCAGCCAGCGCTCCGACCAGAGATATTGGTTGAGATTGACGAAGCGGGGCGGCGAGTCGGGCAGGATCGGCACGATCTGCCGCTCGGCATAGCGCACGAACTCCTCCAGCGGCAGGTCAGGGGAGAGCTGCGCCCAGTGCTGCGACAGGAAATGATCCCACATGACGTCGAGGGTGATCGGGGCGACGCGGCGGGTCTGCGGGCGAAACCACTCCCGCGCCTCTTTGACTTCCGCCAGGTTGTCAGTCAGCACGTCAATCCGCCGATGCATATAGATGCCGTCAACAATCTCCGCCGGATAGTCGCCCTGCGGGTTGCCGCGCACAAAGTCGGCCATCAGATTGCCGGGCAGCGAACTGTCGGCGAGATGGGCCAGGTGCAGGTGGGCGAGAAAATTCATAGTGACGACATCCTTCAAATACTTTCTGGCGGGCAGAGTGAGCGGTGTAGCGCTGCGCGTCGCCCTGAACGGCAGCCCCGGTGCCCGGATGGCGTGCTGTCTGGCCGCGCGCGGCCCTCTGCCACCGGTGATGCATTCGGCTGCCGCATGGCGGCATTCGGAATGATTTGGAATATAGATTATGTCATTCATCCGGAGGGGTAAAGGTTGCAGGCAGACCGCCCCGGCACTAGACTACCCGCCTCTTTATTCAGTCTGAGTTATCGTCATGCGCGTTACCGATTTTGCTTTTGAACTACCCGAATCCCTGATCGCCCACTATCCGATGCCTGAGCGCAGTAGCTGCCGCTTACTCTCCCTGGACGGGCCGACGGGCGCGCTGACGCATGGCACCTTCACCGACATCCTCGATAAGCTCAATCCCGGCGATCTGCTGGTGTTTAACAACACCCGGGTGATCCCGGCGCGTCTGTTCGGCCGCAAGGCCAGCGGCGGCAAGATTGAAGTGCTGGTGGAGCGGATGCTGGATGATAAGCGCATCCTCGCCCATATTCGCGCCTCGAAAGCGCCGAAGCCGGGCGCCGAGCTGCTGCTGGGCGACGACGAGAGCATTCAGGCCACCATGCTGGCGCGTCACGGCGCGCTGTTTGAAGTGGAATTTAACGACGAGCGCCCGGTGCTGGAGATCCTTAACGGGATCGGCCATATGCCGCTGCCGCCCTACATTGATCGCCCGGACGAAGACGCTGACCGCGAGCTCTATCAAACCGTCTACGGCACCCGGCCGGGCGCGGTAGCCGCCCCGACCGCGGGTCTGCACTTCGACGAACCGCTGCTGGACAAACTGCGCGCTAAAGGCGTTGAGATGGCGTTTGTCACCCTGCACGTGGGCGCGGGTACCTTCCAGCCGGTGCGCGTCGACAGCATTGAAGAGCACACGATGCACTCAGAATATGCGGAAGTGCCGCAGGAGGTGGTCGATGCGGTGCTGGCGGCGAAAGCGCGCGGCAATCGCGTGATCGCGGTGGGCACCACCTCGGTACGCTCGCTGGAGAGCGCGGCGCAGGCGGCGAAAGACGCCCTGATCGCGCCGTTCTTCGACGATACGCAGATTTTCATCTATCCGGGTTATCAGTACCAGGTGATCGATGCGCTGGTGACCAACTTCCATCTCCCTGAATCCACACTGATTATGCTGGTGTCGGCGTTTGCGGGTTATCAGCACACCATGAACGCCTATAAGGTAGCGGTGGAGCAGAAATATCGCTTTTTTAGCTACGGGGATGCGATGTTTATCACGTACAATCCGCAGGCTATTTCTGAGCGTCCCTGAAAAGGCCGGCCCGCCGGCTTTTAGCACGCCATGACGCATTTTTAGCCACGGAATCATTCCGTGGCGAGTATCAAAACGTCGGACTGTTTTTCTGACGCAGGAGCAAGCATGAAATTTGAACTGGATACCACCGACGGTCGCGCCCGCCGCGGTCGCCTGGTGTTTGAGCGCGGCGTGGTGGAAACACCGGCCTTTATGCCCGTTGGCACCTACGGCACCGTCAAAGGGATGACGCCGGAAGAGGTGGAAGCCACCGGCGCGCAGATTATTCTCGGCAACACCTTCCACCTGTGGCTGCGCCCGGGTCAGGAGATCATGAAGCTGCACGGCGATCTGCACGATTTTATGCAGTGGAAAGGACCGATCCTGACCGACTCCGGCGGCTTCCAGGTGTTCAGCCTTGGCGATATCCGTAAGATCACCGAGCAGGGCGTCCACTTCCGTAACCCGATCAACGGCGATCCGATTTTCCTCGATCCGGAAAAATCCATGGAGATTCAGTACGATCTCGGTTCCGATATCGTGATGATCTTCGACGAATGTACGCCGTACCCGGCGGACTGGGATTACGCCAAGCGCTCGATGGAGATGTCTCTGCGCTGGGCGAAGCGCAGCCGCGACCGTTTCGATAGCCTTGGCAATAAAAATGCGCTGTTCGGCATCATTCAGGGCAGCGTTTACGAAGATTTACGTGATATCTCGGTGAAAGGTCTGGTAGAGATTGGCTTTGATGGCTACGCTGTCGGCGGTTTGGCGGTCGGCGAGCCGAAGGAAGACATGCACCGTATTCTGGAGCACGTCTGCCCGCAGATCCCGGCCGATAAACCACGATACCTGATGGGCGTCGGGAAGCCGGAAGATCTGGTGGAAGGGGTACGTCGCGGTATCGATATGTTCGACTGCGTCATGCCGACGCGCAACGCGCGTAACGGCCACCTGTTCGTCACCGACGGCGTGGTGAAAATCCGCAACGCGAAGCACAAAAGCGATACCGCGCCGCTGGACGCCGAGTGTGATTGCTATACATGTCGCAATTATTCACGCGCTTACTTGCATCACCTTGACCGTTGCAACGAAATATTGGGCGCGCGTCTCAATACCATTCATAACCTGCGCTACTATCAGCGTTTAATGGCTGGTTTACGCAAGGCTATCGAAGAGGGTAAATTAGAGAGCTTCGTGACCGATTTTTACCAACGTCAGGGGCGCACCGTGCCTCCTTTGAACGTTGATTAATTTTAATAATGAGGGAATTTCAATGAGCTTTTTTATTTCTGATGCGGTAGCGGCAACGGGTGCACCGGCGCAGGGCAGCCCGATGTCTCTGATTCTGATGCTGGTGGTGTTCGGTCTGATTTTTTACTTCATGATCCTGCGTCCACAGCAGAAGCGCACCAAGGAACATAAGAACCTGATGAACTCCATCGCCAAAGGTGATGAAGTGCTGACCAACGGCGGTCTGGTCGGTCGCGTGACCAAAGTAGCGGAAACTGGCTACATTGCTATCGCGCTGAACGATACCACTGAAGTGGTTATCAAACGTGACTTCGTTGCTGCCGTTCTGCCGAAAGGCACCATGAAGGCGCTGTAATCTAACTTTTCCCAAAGGGAACTGCCGTGTTAAACCGTTATCCTTTGTGGAAGTATGTCATGCTGGTCGTCGTCATTGTCGTCGGCCTGATCTATGCGCTTCCCAACCTGTATGGTGAGGATCCGGCTGTTCAAATCACTGGCGCGCGCGGCGTCGCCGCCAGTGAGCAAACGCTGATCCAGGTCCAGAAAACTTTACAAGAAGAAAAAATTACCGCGAAGTCTGTGGCACTGGAAGAGGGCGCTATTCTTGCGCGCTTCGACACCACTGATACCCAGCTGCGCGCGCGTGAAGCGCTGCTTACCGTGTTGGGTGACAAATACGTCGTGGCGCTAAACCTTGCTCCGGCAACCCCACGCTGGCTGGCGGCACTCTATGCCGAGCCGATGAAGCTGGGTCTTGATCTGCGCGGCGGCGTGCACTTCCTGATGGAAGTCGACATGGACACCGCGTTAGGCAAACTGCAGGAACAGAACATCGATAGCCTGCGCAGCGAGCTGCGCGACAAAGGCATTCCTTACGCGACCGTGCGTAAGGAAGACAACTATGGTCTGAGCATCGTCTTCCGCGACAGCGCGGCGCGCGACCAGGCTATCTCTTATCTCAGCCCTCGCCATCGCGATCTGGTGATCTCCTCTCAGGGTGACAACAGCCTGAAAGCGGTGATGACCGATGAGCGCCTGAAAGAAGCTCGTGAGTATGCGGTTCAGCAGAACATTAACATTCTGCGTAACCGTGTGAACCAGCTGGGCGTCGCCGAACCGCTGGTTCAGCGTCAGGGCGCTGACCGCATCGTGGTTGAGCTGCCGGGTATCCAGGATACCGCGCGGGCGAAGGAGATCCTTGGCGCGACCGCGACCCTCGAGTTCCGTCTGGTCAATACCAACGTGGACCAGTCCGCCGCCGCCTCAGGCCGCGTGCCGGGCGACTCGGAAGTGAAAGAGACGCGTGAAGGCCAGCCGGTGGTGCTGTACAAGCGGGTGATCCTGACCGGTGACCATATCACCGACTCGACCTCCAGCATGGATGAGTACAACCAGCCGCAGGTCAACATCTCGCTGGACAGCGCGGGCGGTAACATCATGTCCAACTTCACCAAGGACAACATCGGCAAGCCGATGGCGACCCTGTTCGTGGAGTATAAAGACAGCGGTAAGAAAGACGCCAACGGTCGCGCTATCCTGGCGAAAGAGGAAGAGGTGATTAACATCGCCAACATCCAGTCGCGTCTGGGCAACAGCTTCCGTATTACCGGTATCAGCAACCCGAACGAAGCGCGCCAGCTGTCGCTGCTGCTGCGTGCCGGCGCGTTGATTGCGCCGATTCAGATCGTCGAAGAGCGGACTATCGGCCCAACCCTTGGCATGCAGAACATCAAGCAGGGTCTGGAAGCCTGTCTGGCCGGTCTGGTGGTCTCTATCCTGTTCATGATCCTCTTCTATAAGAAGTTCGGTCTGATTGCGACCTCGGCGCTGATTGCCAACCTGGTGCTGATTGTCGGCATTATGTCCCTGATCCCGGGGGCGACGCTGACCATGCCGGGCATCGCGGGTATCGTGTTAACCCTTGCGGTGGCGGTCGATGCTAACGTTCTGATCAACGAGCGTATCAAAGAAGAGCTGAGCAACGGGCGTACCGTTCAGCAGGCGATTGACGAAGGTTATCGCGGCGCGTTCAGCTCGATCTTCGACGCCAACGTGACGACGCTTATCAAAGTGATCATCCTGTACGCGGTCGGTACCGGTGCCATTAAAGGGTTTGCGATTACCACCGGTATCGGTATCGCGACCTCAATGTTTACCGCTATCGTCGGCACCCGTGCCATCGTGAACCTGCTGTACGGCGGCAAGCGCGTTAAAAAGCTGTCTATCTGAGGAGTGCGTTGTGGCACAGGAATATACTGTTGAACAATTGAACCACGGCCGTAAAGTCTGGGACTTTATGCGCTGGGACTACTGGGCCTTCGGCATTTCAGGCTTTCTGCTGATTGTGTCGATCGCCATCATCGGCGTCCGCGGCTTTAACTGGGGTCTCGATTTCACCGGCGGTACGGTGATCGAAATTACCCTTGAGAAGCCGGTCGATCTGGACCAGATGCGCGATTCCCTGCAGAAAGCGGGCTTTGAAGAGCCGCAGGTGCAGAACTTTGGCAGCAGCCGCGACATCATGGTACGTATGCCGCCGGTGCATGACGCCAACGTCAGCCAGGAGCTGGGCAGCAAGGTCGTGACGGTGATTAACGAATCGACCAGCCAGAACGCGGCGGTGAAGCGCATTGAGTTTGTCGGCCCGAGCGTCGGCGCGGACCTTGCGCAAACCGGCGCCCTGGCGCTGATTGCCGCGCTGGTCTGTATCCTGATCTACGTCGGCTTCCGCTTCGAATGGCGTCTGGCGGCGGGGGTGGTTATCGCCCTGGCGCACGACGTGGTGATCACCATGGGGGTGCTGTCGCTGTTCCATATCGAGATCGACCTGACCATTGTGGCCTCGTTGATGTCGGTTATCGGCTACTCGCTGAACGACAGTATCGTGGTATCGGACCGTATCCGTGAAAACTTCCGTAAGATCCGCCGCGGTACGCCGTACGAGATCTTCAACGTGTCGTTGACCCAGACGCTGCACCGTACCTTGATCACCTCCGGGACCACCCTGATGGTGATCCTGATGCTGTTCCTGTTCGGCGGCCCGATTCTGGAAGGCTTCTCGCTGACCATGCTGATCGGTGTCTCCATCGGTACGGCTTCTTCTATCTACGTCGCCTCCGCGCTGGCGTTGAAGCTGGGCATGAAGCGCGAGCATCTGCTGCAGCAGAAGGTCGAAAAAGAAGGGGCGGACCAGCCGTCTATTCTGCCGTAATACGGTTCAGTAGAAATAACGCAATCCCGGCCAGGCGGCCGGGATTTTTTTTGCCCGCGACAAAACCTGCTGACAGTATGCTGTCAGGAGCCCTCCCATACACTCCTTCTGAACTCACTAACGAGCAGGAGGAAGTATGAATAACGTGATTAACTGGTTTGAAATTCCGGTCGCCGATATGGATCGCGCCGTCGCGTTTTATGAGCCGGTGATGCAGGTGACACTGCGTCGCGAAACCATGGACTGCGCCGAGCTGGCGGTGTTCCCGCATCAGGATCCGGCCCCCGGCGGCGCGCTGGCCAAATTTGAGGGTATCGCGCCCTCTGCGCAGGGCGCTATTATTTACCTGCATACAGACCATCTTGCCGCCACCCTCGACCGCGTTGCCTCGGCGGGTGGGGCATGTGTTTTCGGGCCGCTGACGCTGCCGAATGATATTGGCACCATCGCGCTGTTTACTGACAGCGAGGGCAACCGCGTCGGCCTGCACCAACCGGCTTAACCTGAACTTTTTGTGAAGTGAGACATGACCCGACGCGCCGACCGTTTATTTCAGATTGTGCAGATCCTGCGCGGCAGGCGGCTCACTACCGCCGCGCTGCTGGCGGAGCGGCTGGGCGTGTCGGAGCGCACCGTGTATCGCGATATTCGCGATCTCTCCCTCTCCGGCGTGCCGGTGGAGGGCGAGGCGGGGAGTGGTTATCGCCTGCTGGCGGGTTATGATCTGCCGCCGCTAATGCTGACCACCAAAGAATCCGAAGCGCTGATCGCCGCGATCCGGCTGCTGAAAACCTGGGGCGGCGAGGCGCTGTCGCAATCGCTGGAGTCTGCCCAGGAGAAGATGCTGGCGATCCTGCCGGAGGCGCGCCGGCGCCAGGCGGAGCAGACCCGCCTGTTTGCCCCCGATCTCGGCGCCCATCGCTATGCCAAAACCTTCTTTGACGTCATTCATCAGGCGGTCTCCGGCCAGCAGGTGCTGGCGCTGCGCTATCAGGATGAGTCCGGTCGGGTGACCGAGCGCGACGTGCTGCCGCTGGGGCTGTTTTTCTGGGGGGAGCGCTGGCTGCTGGTGGCCTGGTGCGAGTTGCGCAATGATTATCGCAACTTTCGCCTCGACCGCTGTCTGGCGGTCAGGGCGACCGAGCGTCGATTCAGCGAGTGCGCCGACCGCTCGTTAAGCGATTTTCTGCGCAAGGTCCGCTGCGACGTGTGGGAGAAATAAAAACGCCCGGGTGGCCCGGGCGCTGTCCTGCCGTTTCAGCAATCAGAAGTTGTAACCAACCACGAAGTAACCACCCCAACCGGTTGAGCGGACGCTGAAATCGCCATCGCCGAAGTTCAGCTTGGCATCGTCAGCCCACTGGCCGCCGTTATGGAAGTAACGGGCCACCACCGAGTAGTGCCAGTGCGCATAGTTCAGCGCCAGGATATGGCTGGAGGCGATGGAGTTGCTGGTGCGCGCGTGCTTCCCGTTCAGATCGTAGAAGTTGTCATCGCCGAGGTCAGAGCCCCAGTCGAAGTTGGTGAAGCCGATGTAGCTCAGCGAACCGCCCCACAGGTCGGTCAGCGGCACAAAGTATTTCACTTTGAAGCGGTAGCCGTCCCACTCGTTTTCGTTGGACGCGCCGTAGTTCTGCCACTGGTATTTGGCGTAGACGTTAAGCGACAGGCTCATCGGCAGGCCGGTGTCGATATCGGTACCCAGACCCATATACCAGGTGCTTTGCTCCTGGGAGTCATTGCGGCCCATATCGTAGATATAGTTGTTCGCGAAATACCACTCTTTGAACGGCCCGAAGCTCAGGTCGGTGTTGGTCAGCTTATCGATAGAGAAGCGCGGTTCGATCTCCATAAACAGCGGGGAGCCGTTGTTCCAGATACCTTTTGCCGTGCTGTTGCCGCCGAAGAATACCGGGGCATCGATATAGCCGTAGAAATCAAACCAGTCTTTTTTGGCGAACGCTTCGTATTCCAGGTAGGTATCGTTACGGATCTGCGGTCCAAAACGGGTGTGGTAGCTACCCACCACGTTAACACTCTGGTGCCACCAGTCAGACAGATACTGCGGTTTATCGTTTTCTGCCGCGCCCGCGGTAAAAGAAGTGGAGAGCGCCACAACCGCACCCGCTGCCAGTAATGTTTTTTTCATAGGAATGCCACTGTTTAAATTGAGCCTGAAGGCGTTAAAAGAAGTGCCGAAGCGTTTCTAAATATTTCGTGTTTCTGTGGGGGTCTATTATAGGAATCATTGCTCACAAAAATACGTGTTGTTTCACATAACCAGAACATGCGTAATCGATTGCGTTCACGATTCTATGCATTTCTTGACAAAATGCTACTGAAAATCGCGATACAGAACGATTTCTAATGAACTCTTGCGAAAAGTTGTAAGTGGATAAGAATAACGGGACAGAGCGTCGCCGGGCAGGGGGAAGCCCGGCGGCAAGGCTTACTGCGCGGCGGCGGGCTGGATATCGTGGACGCGAATAAAACCGACTTTGTCCGGCGTCACGTTCAGGCGCAGCGGGATATCGACATCGCTGGGGGCGAGAATGCTGGCCGGGGCGCTGATCAATTGATCCTGAACATTCACTTCCTGGTAGCTGTGGGTAGTACCGGTGATCTGTCCGGAGGCGACGGTGGCGGTAAAGGCCGGCAGCGGATCGTTGGATTCGCCCTGAATACGTAAGGTCAGGCGTGACCCATCGCCATCCGGCGTAATGCTCGCCACCGACATGCGCAGGGTGCCGATCTGGCTCTCCAGCCGCGCCGGGGTTTTCGCCTCCGGCAGCAAATAGACGCCGCGGGTAGATTTCGCGTTCAGCGCGTTTTGCTGGGTAATTTTGATCGTTTGCTGATTGAGCTGGGTCATCTCCTGGCTCAGCGTACTCACGCTCTGGTGCATCTGGCGGATTTCGCTTTGCTGGGCGCAGGCGGTCAGGGTAAACAGGCTGCCCGCGATGGCGAGTTTCAGGTAACGTCTTGTCATGGTCAGGATTCCGTTTGCAGAGGATGCTTAATGGTAGCCAAACCGCCTGACTCTCCCATAGATCCTTTGTCTCAAAAGCTCTTTCTTTGTAGTCAGGTCACTTCGCGGTAAACTACCCTTCAGTTTAACTACCTGTCAGGACGCGCTATGCATTGCCCTTTCTGTTTCGCCGTGGATACCAAAGTGATCGACTCTCGTCTGGTAGGGGAAGGCTCTTCCGTGCGTCGCCGTCGGCAGTGTCTGGTCTGTAATGAGCGCTTTACTACCTTCGAAGTGGCGGAGCTGGTCATGCCGCGGGTGGTGAAGAGTAACGATGTGCGTGAACCCTTCAACGAAGACAAGCTGCGCAGTGGGATGCTGAAAGCGCTGGAGAAACGTCCGGTCAGCGCCGATGACGTCGAAATGGCGGTCAACCATATCAAAACCCATCTGCGCGGCACCGGCGAGCGCGAAGTGGCCAGCAAAATGATCGGCAACCTGGTGATGGAGCAGCTGAAAAAACTGGATAAAGTCGCCTATATTCGCTTTGCGTCGGTCTATCGCAGCTTCGAAGATATCAAAGAATTCGGCGAAGAGATCGCCCGCTTACAGGACTAAGCCATGCAGGACGAAATGTACATGGCGCGTGCGCTCAAGCTCGCCGCCCGCGGTCGCTTTACCACCCATCCTAACCCTAACGTTGGCTGCGTCATTGTTAAAGACGGCGAGATCGTCGGCGAAGGGTTCCACTATCGCGCCGGCGAGCCGCATGCCGAAGTGCACGCCCTGCGGATGGCCGGGGAAAAGGCGCGAGGCGCCACCGCCTACGTCACCCTCGAGCCCTGCAGCCACCACGGTCGTACGCCGCCGTGCTGCGACGCCCTGATTGCCGCCGGCGTCAGCCGCGTGGTCGCCGCGATGCAGGATCCGAACCCGCAGGTGGCGGGGCGCGGCCTGTACCGTCTGCAGCAGGCCGGTATTGACGTCAGCCACGGGCTGATGATGAACGAGGCGGAAGCGCTGAATAAGGGCTTCCTGAAGCGGATGCGCACCGGTTTTCCCTGGGTCCAGCTCAAGCTGGGCGCCTCGCTGGACGGCCGCACGGCGATGGCCAGCGGCGAAAGCCAGTGGATCACCTCCCCGCAGGCGCGACGCGACGTGCAGCGTCTGCGCGCCCAGAGCCATGCTATCCTGACCAGCAGCGCCACCGTGCTGGCGGACGATCCGGCGCTGACCGTGCGCTGGCAGGAGCTGAGCGCCGATACCCAGGCGCTGTATCCCGAAGAGAATTTGCGCCAGCCGCTGCGCGTCGTTATCGACAGCCAGAACCGCGTCACGCCTGAGCATCGTATTGTGCAGCAGGCGGGGGAAACGCTGTTTGCCCGCCTGGGCGCCGATGAGCGCCAGTGGCCGGACAGCGTGCGCACGCTGCTGGTTCCGGAACATAACGGCCATCTCGATCTGGTGCTGCTGATGATGCTGCTTGGCAAACAGCAGATCAACAGCATCTGGGTGGAGGCGGGGGCCACGCTTGCCGGGGCGCTGCTGCAGGCGGGCCTGGTCGACGAGCTTATCGTCTATATTGCGCCTAAACTGTTAGGCAATGCGGCGCGTGGATTATGCGCGCTGCCGGGGCTTGAAGAACTGAGCCAGGCGCCCCATTTCAAATTCAATGAGATACGTCAGGTTGGCCCGGATGTCTGCCTGCATTTAACCACTGCGTGAGGCTTTCCTGATTATTAGGAAGCAGCGCTCAGAATAATATGATAAAATCCGCCCCCCTTGCGGGGCACATGAACCCGAAGGAAGAGTATGAACATTATTGAAGCTAACGTTGCTACCCCGGACGCTCGCGTCGCCATCACCATTGCGCGTTTCAACAACTTTATCAATGACAGCCTGCTGGAAGGTGCGATTGACGCCCTGAAACGCATTGGTCAGGTAAAAGATGAAAACATCACCGTTGTTTGGGTTCCAGGCGCGTACGAGCTGCCGCTGGCGGCTGGCGCACTGGCGAAAACCGGTAAATATGACGCGGTGATTGCGCTGGGTACGGTGATTCGCGGCGGTACCGCCCACTTTGAATATGTGGCTGGCGGTGCCAGCAATGGCCTGGCGCACGTCGCTCAGGACAGCGAAATCCCGGTAGCCTTTGGTGTTCTGACCACTGAAAGTATTGAACAAGCCATCGAGCGCGCTGGCACCAAAGCCGGTAACAAAGGCGCTGAAGCTGCGCTGACCGCGCTGGAAATGATTAACGTATTGAAAGCCATCAAGGCCTGATTTTTGTAAGGGGAATTCCGTGAAACCTGCTGCTCGTCGCCGCGCCCGTGAGTGTGCCGTTCAGGCGCTCTACTCCTGGCAGTTGTCCCACAACGACATCGCTGATGTCGAATACCAGTTCCTGGCGGAACAGGACGTAAAAGATGTTGATGTTCTGTATTTCCGCGAACTGCTGTCCGGAGTGGCGACTAACAGCGCGTACCTCGACGGCCTGATGAAGCCCTACCTGTCCCGTCAGCTGGAAGAGCTGGGTCAGGTGGAAAAAGCGGTGCTGCGTATCGCGCTGTTTGAGCTATCCAAACGTGATGACGTACCGTATAAAGTGGCCATCAATGAAGCTATCGAACTGGCGAAAACCTTCGGCGCTGAAGATAGCCACAAGTTCGTCAACGGCGTGCTGGACAAAGCGGCTCCGGTAATTCGTCCCCACAAGAAGTAAACTGCAGGCCGGGTTTTGCGAGGGTCGCCTCGCAACCCGGCCTTATTTATTATTTTGCTGAGGCATAACGTATGGCATGTGGCGAATTCTCCCTGATTGCCCGTTATTTTGATCGCGTTAAAAGCGCTCGTCTTGATGTCGAAACCGGTATCGGCGACGACTGCGCTCTCCTGAATATTCCCGAGAAAAAAACGCTGGCAATCAGCACCGACACTCTGGTGGCGGGCAATCACTTCTTACCCGATATCGACCCGGCCGACCTCGCCTATAAAGCGCTGGCGGTAAACCTGAGCGACCTCGCGGCGATGGGCGCGGAGCCGGCGTGGCTCACCCTGGCGCTGACCTTGCCGGAGGTGGATGAAGCCTGGCTGGAAGCCTTCAGCGACAGCCTGTTTGTCCAGCTTGACTACTACGATATGCAGCTGATTGGCGGCGATACCACCCGCGGCCCGCTCGCCATGACCCTGGGTATCCACGGCTTTGTGCCGCCAGGGCGCGCCATGAAACGTTCAGGCGCGAAGCCGGGAGACTGGATCTATGTCACCGGCACCCCGGGGGACAGCGCCGCCGGCCTGGCGCTGTTGCAGAACCGTCTGACGGTGGATGCGCCGACGGATGCCGATTACCTGCTGGCCCGTCACCTGCGTCCGATGCCCCGCGTGCTGCAGGGCCAGGCGCTGCGCGACCTGGCGACGTCGGCCATCGATCTCTCCGACGGCCTGATCTCCGATCTGGGTCATATTCTCAAAGCCAGCGACTGCGGCGCGCGCATCGATCTTGATGCCATGCCGTACTCCGACGCCATGCTGCGCCAGGTTGAGCCCGAGCAGGCGCTGCGCTGGGCGCTCGCCGGTGGAGAAGATTACGAACTGTGCTTTACCGTACCGGAACTGAACCGTGGGGCGCTGGACGTGGCCCTTGGCCATCTAGGCGCGCGTTTTACCTGTATCGGACAGATTGCGCCGGAGAGCGAAGGTCTGCAGTTTATCCGCGACGGTAAGCCGGTCACGCTTGATTTAAAGGGATACGATCACTTTGCGTAGTCGAGACGAGGCGCTTAGCCGCCTGAGTATGCGTAATCCGTGGCATCTGCTGGCGACCGGCTTTGGCAGCGGCTTAAGCCCGGTGGTGCCGGGGACGATGGGCTCGCTGGCGGCGATCCCGTTCTGGTATCTGATGACTTTTCTCCCCTGGCAGCTCTACTCGCTGGTGGTGATGATGAGCATCTGTATCGGAGTCTATCTGTGCCATCGTACGGCCAAAGATATGGGCACCCATGACCACGGCAGCATCGTCTGGGACGAGTTCGTCGGGATGTGGATCACCCTGATGGCGCTGCCGACCCTCGACTGGCAGTGGGTGGCCGCCGGCTTCGTCATTTTCCGTATCTTCGATATGTGGAAACCGTGGCCGATTCGCTGGTTTGACCGCAATATTCACGGCGGAATGGGGATCATGGTGGACGATATCGTCGCCGGCGTGATCTCCGCCGGCGTGCTGTATGTTATTGGCCATCACTGGCCGATCGGTCTGCTTTGACCGCTTCTCCCCGGCAGCGCCATGCTGTCGGGGAAATCACGCCCGTCACTTAAATCCCACCACCGGATGCGGCTGATAGGGCGCCTCCAGTTTGTCGATCTGTTCCGAAGATAGCGTCAAATCCACCGCCAGCAGCAGGTCATCGAGCTGCTCCTGACGCGACGGACCGATAATCGGCGCGGCGACGCCGGGCTTGCTTAACAGCCAGGCGAGGGCGACCTGCGCGCGACTGGCGTCGAGCTCTTCCGCCACGTCCGCGAGATTCCCGGCAATTTGCGCGTCGTTCTCTTCGCTGGTGCTGTAAAGCGATTTGCCGAACTCATCCGATACCAGCCGGGCGGTGGTCTCACCCCATGGGCGGGTCAGCCTGCCGCGCGCCAGCGGGCTCCACGGGATCACCGCCACGCCGTTACGCTGGCACAGGGGCAGCATCTCATTCTCTTCTTCCCGGTAAATCAGGTTGTAGTGATCCTGCATGGTGACGAAGCGCGCCCAGCCGTTCTGCTGCTGAAGCGCCAGCGCCTGGGCAAACTGCCGGGCATGCATGGACGAGGCGCCGATATAGCGCGCTTTGCCGGCTTTCACCACCTCGTCCAGCGCTTCGAGCGTCTCTTCAATCGGGGTGCTGTAGTCCCAGCGGTGGATCTGCAGCAGGTCGACATAGTCCATCCCGAGACGGCGCAGGCTGTCGTCGATGGAGCGCAGGATCTGCGCCCGGGAAAGCCCTTCCGCCAGATCGCCGACCTGGTGATAGACCTTGGTGGCGACAATCACCTCATCGCGGCGGGCAAAGTCGCGCAGGGCGCGGCCGACGATCTCTTCGCTACTGCCGTCGGAGTAGCTGTTTGCGGTATCGAAGAAGTTGATGCCGCCTTCAATGGCGTGCTGAATGAGCGGGCGACTGCTCTCTTCCGGAAGCGTCCAGGCGTGCCTGCCGCGGTCCGGCTCGCCGAAGGTCATGCAGCCGAGGCAGAGTCGGGAAACACGTAAGGCAGTATCGCCGAGGGGGATATAGTGCATAGTGCGCTCCTGCTATTCATCAAGGGTATCCCTTAAGCATAGCAGGAGCGGGAGGGGCGATTATGCCAGCCAGTCGAGGATTTTGGCTTCAATGCCGGCGGCATCAAGGCCGAGGTCGGCGCGGATCTCTTCCTGAGTGCCCTGCGGAATAAAGACATCCGGCAGGCCAATATTAAGCACCGGTACCGCCCGGCGATGGACCATCAGCACTTCATTCACGCCGCTGCCGGCGCCGCCCATAATGGCGTTCTCTTCCAGCGTCACCAGAACGTCGTGCTCGCCTGCCAGCTGCAGGATCAGCGCGGTATCCAGCGGCTTCACAAAGCGCATATCCACCAGGGTGGCGTTGAGTTTGTCCGCCACCGCCGCGGCTTCCGGCAGCAGGGTGCCGAAGTTAAGGATCGCTACCTTCTCGCCCTGGCGCTTCACGACCCCTTTGCCGATCGGCAGCGATGCCAGCGGCTCCAGCGTCGCGCCGGTGCCGCTGCCGCGCGGATAGCGCACCGCGCAGGGTCCGTCGCTGTAGTGGTAGCCGGTGTGCAGCATCTGGCGGCATTCATTTTCATCGCTCGGCGTCATCACCACCATATCCGGAATACAGCGCAGGAAGGAGAGATCGAACGCCCCCTGATGCGTCTGGCCGTCTGCGCCGACAATCCCGGCGCGGTCGATGGCAAACAGCACCGGCAGCTTCTGAATAGCCACATCGTGGATCACCTGATCGTAGGCTCGCTGCAGGAACGTGGAGTAGATGGCGACGACGGGCTTGTAGTCGCCAATCGCCAGTCCGGCGGCGAAGGTGACCGCATGCTGCTCGGCGATGGCGACGTCAAAGTACTGATCGGGGAATTTCTTCGAAAATTCCACCATCCCTGAACCTTCGCGCATCGCCGGTGTGATGGCCATCAGCTTGCTGTCTTTGGCCGCCGTTTCGCACAGCCAGTCGCCGAAGATTTTCGAGTAGGAGGGGAGACCACCGCTGCTTTTGGGCAGCACGCCGCTGGTATGGTCGAACTTCGGCACCGCGTGGAAAGTGATCGGGTCTTTCTCGGCGGGCTCATAGCCGCGGCCTTTTTTGGTCATAATATGCAGGAACTGCGGGCCCTTCAGGTCGCGCATGTTCTTCAGCGTGCTGACCAGACCGAGCACATCGTGGCCATCCACCGGGCCGATGTAGTTAAAGCCCAGCTCTTCAAACAGCGTCCCAGGCACCACCATGCCTTTGATATGCTCTTCGGTCCGCTTAAGCAGCTCTTTAATCGGCGGTACGCCGGAGAAGACCTTTTTGCCGCCTTCGCGCAGGGTGGAGTAGAGCTTACCGGAGAGCAGCTGCGCCAGATGATTGTTCAGCGCGCCGACGTTCTCGGAGATCGACATTTCATTGTCATTCAGCACCACCAGCAGATCGGGTTTGATATCTCCGGCGTGGTTCATTGCCTCAAACGCCATGCCGGCGGTGATCGCCCCGTCGCCAATCACGCACACCGCGCGCCGCTGCTTATCCTCTTTCGCGGCGGCGATAGCCACCCCGATGCCAGCGGAAATGGAGGTGGAGGAGTGACCGACGCTCAGTACGTCGTACTCGCTCTCACCGCGCCACGGGAAGGGGTGCAGGCCGCCTTTCTGGCGAATGGTGCCGATTTTGTCGCGGCGGCCGGTCAGAATTTTATGCGGGTAGGCCTGGTGGCCGACGTCCCAGATCAGGCGATCGAAGGGCGTGTTATAGACGTAGTGCAGCGCCACGGTCAGTTCCACGGTGCCGAGGCCAGAGGCAAAGTGACCGCTGGAGCGGCTGACGCTGTCCAGCAGGTAGCGCCGCAGCTCATCACACAGCTTCGGCAGGCTCTCTTTTGGCAACAGGCGCAACTCCTGGGTGGAATCTACCAGCGCCAGGGTCGGGTATTTGGCAATATCAAAACTCATCAGAGACTCATTTATTGTTTATTTATCGCGCTGAATAATGTAATTCGCGAGCGCTTCCAGTGCCGAAGTATCCAGAGATTGTGCGGCCAGTTCATCTAACGACCGGCGGGCATCAGCGATCAGGTCGTGCGCTTTCTTCCGGGCTTGCTCAAGGCCCAGGAGGGCGGGATAGGTGCTTTTACCCAATTGCTGGTCGGCACCCTGACGTTTGCCAAGGGTCGCAGTATCCCCTACCACGTCGAGAATGTCATCCTGGACCTGGAAGGCCAGGCCGATATTTTCCGCATAGCGATCCAGCGCGGGAAGGGCGGCGCGCCCACGTTCGCCGGCGCTCAGCGCCCCCATGCGGACGGCGGCGCGGATCAGCGCGCCCGTTTTGTGGCGGTGGATACGCTCCAGCGCCTGCAGATTCACCTGCTGTCCTTCCGCCTGCAGATCCAGCGCCTGGCCGCCGCACATGCCCGCCACGCCGCTGGCCTGCGCCAGTTCGGAAACCATCGCCAGACGATCCCGGTCAGGGACGTCCGTCATCGGCGCATCACTGAGTATAGAAAACGCCAGCGTTTGCAGGGCATCTCCCGCAAGAATTGCGTTGGCTTCGCCAAATTTAATATGGCAGGTCGGCAGTCCGCGACGCAGATCGTCATCATCCATCGCCGGCAAATCATCATGCATCAGGGAATAAGCATGAATGCATTCGACCGCGGCGGCAGGGGCGTCCAGCGTGGTGCGGCTCACGCCGAACATCTCGCCGGTAGCGTAGACAAGGAAGGGACGCAGGCGTTTACCGCCTAAGAGTGCGCCATAATGCATCGCTTCCACCAGCGGAGTGTTCTGAAAGGGCTGCGGCGCGATAAAACGGCGCAGCGCCTCGTTAGCCTGTTCCACACAGGCCTGCAATTGTTGCGGGAAATCCATTTATTCAGCGTCCGGCGTAAAAGGCGTGGTCGGGGAATCTTCACTATCCGCCAGCAGGATCTGCACGCGCTGTTCGGCCTGCTGTAGCTGGCTTTGCCCCTGGCGGGCCAGCTGGACCCCGCGCTCAAATTCGCTGAGCGCTTCTTCTAACGGTAAATCGCCGCTTTCCAGACGGTTAACGATCTGCTCCAGTTCGCCCAGCGCAGTTTCAAAGCTGGCCGGGGCCTCATTTTTCTTTGGCATAGTGAATGTAGACTCTTGTTATGTCGCGACGGCAATACCGGGTATGGTAACGAAGTCACGCGTGTAAGCAAATAACGCGCAATGGTGATATACTCCGCGCCCAGGATGCAGGCACCGGTGTGCGCTGCTTTACAACTTTTGCTTAAAGCCCCGTCGGGCTTGCCAACGAACTATTGTCGCCATGAAGTTTATCATTAAATTGTTCCCGGAAATCACCATCAAAAGCCAATCTGTGCGGTTGCGCTTCATTAAAATCTTAACCGGGAACATTCGTAACGTTCTCAAAAACTATGACGAGACGCTGGCCGTCGTTCGTCATTGGGATCATATCGAAGTTCGCGCGAAAGATGAAAATCAGCGCCCGGCTATTCGCGATGCGCTGACCCGTATTCCCGGCATCCACCATATTCTGGAAGTCGAAGACGTACCGTTCACCTCGCTGCACGATATTTTTGAGCAGACGCTGCCGCTGTGGCGCGAGGCGCTGGAAGGCAAAACCTTCTGCGTGCGGGTGAAGCGTCGCGGCAAACATGAATTCACCTCAATTGAGGTGGAGCGCTACGTCGGCGGCGGCCTGAATCAGCATATTGAAACGGCGCGCGTGAAGCTGACCGACCCGGACGTCACCGTCAATCTTGAGATTGAAAACGATCGCCTGCTGCTGGTGAAAGGCCGCTATGAAGGTATCGGCGGCTTCCCGATCGGCACGCAGGAAGATGTGCTGTCGCTGATTTCCGGCGGCTTTGACTCCGGCGTCTCCAGCTACATGCTGATGCGCCGCGGCTGCCGTGTGCACTACTGCTTCTTTAACCTTGGCGGCGCCGCCCATGAGATTGGCGTCCGCCAGGTCGCGCATTATCTGTGGAACCGCTTCGGCAGCTCGCACCGCGTTCGCTTTGTGGCGATTAACTTTGAGCCGGTGGTCGGCGAAATCCTCGAAAAAGTGGATGACGGTCAGATGGGCGTGGTGCTCAAGCGCATGATGGTCCGCGCCGCGTCAAAGGTCGCGGAACGCTACGGCGTGCAGGCGCTGGTCACCGGCGAAGCGCTGGGCCAGGTCTCCAGTCAGACTCTCACCAACCTGCGCCTGATCGACAACGTCTCCGATACCCTGATCCTGCGTCCGCTGATTTCGCACGATAAAGAGCACATCATCGACCTGGCCCGCGAGATCGGCACGGAAGATTTCGCCCGCACCATGCCGGAGTACTGCGGCGTGATCTCCAAAAGCCCGACCGTGAAGGCGGTGAAGGCGAAGATTGAAGCGGAAGAAGAACACTTTGATTTCAGCATCCTCGATAAAGTGGTGGAAGAGGCGAGCAATATCGATATTCGCGAAATCGCCCAGCAGACGGAAGAGACGGTGGTGGAAGTGGAAACCGTGACCGGCTTTGGCGCCAACGATGCGATCCTCGACATTCGCTCCATCGACGAGCAGGAAGACAAGCCGCTGAAGGTCGAGGGGGTTGAGGTCGTTTCCCTGCCGTTCTACAAGCTGAGCACCAAATTTGGCGATCTCGATCAGAGCAAAACCTGGCTGCTGTGGTGCGAACGCGGGGTGATGAGCCGTCTGCAGGCGCTTTATCTGCGCGAGCAGGGTTTCAGCAACGTAAAAGTTTATCGCCCGTAACAGGTTGTTATGATGCAAAAGGCCTTCCCTGATGGAAGGCCTTTTTACTATTGGCAGGGGCGTGTATTAGCGCAGGGTCAGCGCCAGGTCATTCAGCTGATCGATGACAATATTCCAGCCCTCGAAAAATCCCATCTGCTCATGCTGCTCGCGGGTTTCATCGTCGGCATGCAGCACCGTGGCCGTATAGCGACACCCGCCCTGTTCATCGGCAAAGGTGATGATGGCCGTCATCGCGAAGGGGGAAACGGCGGGGCGATAATCCGCCGTCAGCATCGAGGTCATGACGATTTTTTGTTGCGGGATAACCTCAAGAAAACAGCCGGGGTTATCGCTGCGTTCACCGTCAGGGCCGTGCATCACGGTGTGAAAGGCCCCGCCGGCGCGAAAATCAAAGGTCAGAACCTCGGTTTGCCAGGGCTTCGGGCACCACCAGGTTCGGAGTAATGCCGGGTCGGCCCACGCGCGCCACAGGGCTGCGGCGGGCGCGCTGAGCAGGCGGCTGATAACAAGATCGCGAGAATCGGTTGCGCTACGGGACATGCTACGACTCCTCAGGAAAAGGGGGAGCCAGTCCGCGGCGCGGACCGGCTATCAGGCTTCGTAGTAATTATAGATGCCGGCGGCCATCACCAGCTGCGAGGCGACCTCATACGCTTTCTCGCGCCCCACCAGCAGATCGATCATTTTCAGGGCGAAATCAATCGATGTTCCCGGCGCCTGGCTGGTTAACAGATTCACCCGTGGATCCCAGACCACCCGTTTATCCTGCCACTGATCGGCGGGGATATGATCCTTCAGCGCCGGAAAACCGGTCATGTTGCCGATCGGGAACAGCTGATGGGGCACCAGCACGGTCGCCGGGGCGGCACAGATGGCGGCCACAATGCGCCCGGAGAGATGGAACTGTCGGACGGTTTCCACCAGCAACGGGCTGTCGCGGAAGCACTCTGCGCCCTTGATACCCCCCGGGAGGACGATGATATCGAAATCGCCATCGGCCACCTCGACCAGCGGGGCATCCGCCAGCAGTTTGACGCCGCGCGAGCAGACGATGGTCAGGTTGCCGTCGCTGGCGACGCTGGCGGTGGTCACTTTGACTCCGCCGCGAACCAGCAGGTCGATGGTGGTGACCGCTTCGGTCTCTTCGCTACCATGGGCGAGGCAAATCAGTGCCGACGCGCTCATATTCATTCTCCTTACGCTTGACCAGTTCAAATAAGCGGGCGTTTTCCGGTACGGCAACGCCGTGGGCGCGGGCGCGGTTGAGCAGAAAACCGGTGATATAGTCGATCTCCGTGTGCCGCTGGGCGCGAACGTCCTGCAGCATGGATGAGATATTTTCTGCCGTACTTTCAATCACCTGTTCGACATAAAATAGCAGGTTTTCCGCCGAGGTATGAATACCTTCGCGCTCCATCACTGCCGCCACCTCGCGACAAATGGCCGCAACTTCCTGCGGATAGTCGCGCAGATCGCCGTTTTTACATCCTTTTAGCGCGGTCAGGGGGTTAATCACGCAGTTAACCGCCAGCTTGCGCCAGGTGGCCGAGAAGATATTGTTGTGCCAGGCGACATCCGGCAGCACGCTCTGCAGCACTTCAGCGAGGTAGCTGTAGTCCTCTTCGTAGCTTTTCGCCGGCCCGATATGCGTGGTGCCCTGGGCGACGTGGATGATGACATTCCCGTCGCGGCGCGCCGCCTGGGTGGTGGAGGCCAGCAGCAACGGCTGTTTCACGCTGCGCAGCTCCTCGACGGTTCCCATGCCGTTATGCACCAGCACAATCGGCGTGGTGACCGGCAGGATCGCGGCCAGGTGCTTCACCGCGTTTGAAACCTGCCAGGCTTTTAAGGTGACAATCAGCAGCTCGCTGCTGGCAAGAAAATCGGGGTCGTTGGCCGTCAGCGACTCGTTGAACACCGAGCCGTCGGTTTCAATGACGTTGACGCTACAGAATGGCTGCGGTACGCGTAGCCAGCCCTGGACTTCATGTCCCTGTTTGCACAACGCGGTCAGCCATAGTTGTCCCAGTGCACCGCATCCCAGTACGGTTACTTTCATTGTTCCTCCTCATCTGCCGCTACCCCAGGCGCTGATGGCTAAAGTATATCTCGTCGCTTTTCGCATCGTCGGACGGAAAGGGGGTTTCGGCGTCGTCGGGCAGCATGGGGAAAATAGCGCGAGCGTTGCGTAATCAGCTAAGCTTCCGGGATAACAAGTTGAGTTATGCCGCGTTGCAGGTATTATGCAACGCAAAAGAAACGGAAGGAGAGGAAAAGATGCCATCTTTCGATATTGTCTCTGAAGTTGATCTTCAGGAAGCCCGTAACGCGGTGGACAACGCGAGCCGCGAAGTCGAGTCGCGTTTTGATTTTCGTGGCGTTGAAGCCACGTTTGAATTAAACGACGCCAACAAGACCATTAAAGTGCTGAGCGAGTCTGACTTCCAGGTGAATCAGCTGCTGGATATCCTGCGCGCCAAGCTGCTCAAGCGCGGCATTGAAGGCACCTCCCTCGACGTGCCGGAAGATATCGTACACAGCGGTAAAACCTGGTTTGTTGAAGCGAAGCTGAAACAGGGCATTGAAAGCGCGGTGCAGAAGAAGATCGTTAAACTGATCAAAGACAGCAAGCTGAAAGTGCAGGCCCAGATTCAGGGCGAAGAGATCCGCGTGACCGGTAAGTCCCGCGACGATCTGCAGTCGGTGATGGCGCTGGTACGCGGTGGCGATCTGGGACAACCGTTCCAGTTCAAAAACTTCCGCGACTAAGGCGGCAGACTGACAGCAAAAAGCGGGGAATTCCCCGCTTTTTTTATACCCCTTTGATGAGCTGCTCTATCTCGAAGCGGTTGGTGACCTTGCTGTCGATTTTGATATACACCGAGCGCTCCTCGGGCACTACCAGCGCCTGATGAACCCCGCTGGCGCTGAGCAGACGCGCCTGCAGCGCGCTGTCGACCACCACGCCGTCCGGTACCTCCACCCGCAGACTGCTGACGTAGGGCGGCTCGCTCATGGTGCTGGCCACCAGCAGCCACAGCATCGCCAGCAGCGCGCCCAGCAGAAACACGGTCTGTGAATCAAAGAAACCATCGACCCAGCCGCCAAGGGCGCCGCCAATCGCCACCCCGAGGAACTGGCTGGTGGAGTAGACGCCCATCGCGGTGCCTTTATAGCCCGCCGGCGACTCTTTGCTAATCAATGACGGCAGTAGCGCTTCCAGCAGGTTAAACGCCAGGAAGAAGAGCTGAACGCCCGCTACCAGCTCCCAGAAGTAGCCTCCGGCGCCCCAGAGGACAATTTCGGCAATCAGCAGGATGGCCACGCAGAGCAAAAAGACGCGCTTCATCTTGCGCTTCACTTCGGCGTAGATAATAAACGGCACCACCGAGATGAAGGAGATAACCATGGTGACCAGGTAAATCTTCCAGTGCTCGGCGGCCGGGAAGCCGGCAGCCTCCAGCTGTCCGGGCAGCGCGACAAACGTGGACATCAGCATGATGTGCAGGCACATGATGCCAAAGTTGAGCTTCAGCAGGCGCGGCTCCGCCAGCACCTTGCTAAAGCAGCCCTTCACCATCCCGGATTCGCGGTTAAGCACATGATTCTGGCTGTTGGGAACCACCCACAGGGTGAGCAGGATGCCGACGGTCGCCAGGATGGCGATCATCCAAAACAGGGCGTGCAGGCCCAGCTGATGGGTAATAATCGGCCCCAGCACCATGGCGATAGCGAAAGTGACGCCGAAGCTGACGCCAATAAACGCCATCGCTTTGGTGCGGTTCTGTTCGCGGGTGAGATCGGAGAGCAGGGCCATGACCGCGGCGGCGATGGCGCCGGAACCCTGCAGGGCGCGGCCAAGAATGATGCCCCAAATGGAGTCGGTGAGCGCGGCGATGACGCTGCCGAGCACGAAGATAAGCAGGCCGCCGACGATCAACGGCTTGCGGCCAATACGGTCAGATAACAGTCCGAAGGGGATCTGGAACACCGCCTGCGCCAGACCGTAGATGCCGATCGCCAGGCCAATCAGCGCTTCACTGGCGCCCTGCAATGCCATGCCATACGTGGTCAGAACTGGCAGGACCATAAACATGCCAAGCATGCGCAGGGAGAATACCGTCCCCAAACCCCAGGTCGCGCGCAGTTCCCCTGGCGTCATTTTGTTATCGTTCATTACCACCTCAATATAAAAACTGCGCCTAGTGTAGCGGCGGGGGGTAAGAAGCGTAAATAAATGTTTGTTTAACAGATATTACGGGGCTGTTGCGTGATGCGACAAGTTGGTAAAAATCAATAAACCAGTGGAGGGGGACTCCACTGGCGAGGGGGAAAATTAAGGTAAAGTAAAGTCAACCCACTGGCTGCCGGCATCAGCCGATTTGACGCACTGCTCGACCCAGTAGACGCCGTGTAGCCCGGCTTCGACGTCCGGATACCAGAAGTCTTGCAGGAAGGCGCGATCGTCACGGTCCGTGGCGTCAATCGCCTGCGCATAGCGGCGATACAGGTTGGCCCAGGCTTCAAACAGCCCTTCCGGGTGGCCGCCGCCGATGCGATCGTCCGCCAGCGCGTTTGTGCTCAGGTAGGGCATCCCGCGTTCCAGAATGCGCGCCGGCTCGCCCTGCACCTCATAGCTGAGCTGGTTAGGATGCTCATCCCACCATTCGATACTCGCCTTTTCGCCGACGATGCGCACTTTTTGCGAGTGCATGGCGCCGCTGTTCACCGCGCTGGTCCACATCGAGCCAACCGCGCCGTTGTCATACTCCATCAGTACAAAGGCGTTATCTTCCAGCGGCGCGCGGGAGGGGACAAAGCTCTGGCGGGAGCACATCAGCCGTTTGATATTGAGCTGCGGCACCATGGTCTCGGCGACAAACAGCGGATGGGTGGCCAGATCCCCCAGCACATAGCTGGGCCCGGCGAACTTAGGCGTTACGCGCCAGCGGGTGGATTCTGCCTGCAGCTCGACGGCCTGGTTATGAAAGCCGTGAGCGAACTGCATATTGACGATGCGGATCTCGCCGAGCAGCCCATCGGCAATCATCTGCCGCGCCTGCTGGATCATCTGATAGCCGGCGTAGCCGTAGGTGACGCCGACGATTTTGTTCTGTTTTTTGCTCAGGTCCACCAGCTCGCGCGCCTCTTCGGCGGTAAAGCAGAGGGGCTTTTCACAGATGACGTGGAGGCCCGCTTCCAGCGCCGCTTTGGTGATGGCGAAATGGGTATTGTTCGGGGTGGTGACCGAGACGACCTCGATCCCGTCAGGACGGCGGGCTTCTTCACGAAACAGGGTCTGGTAGTCGGCGTAGCAGCGCTCCGGCGCGATGCCCAGCTGCTCACCAAACGCGCGCCCGCGCTCGGCATCAACGTCAAGCGCGCCGGCCAGCAGGGTGTAAACATTGTCACGCAGCGCCGCACAGCGGTGGCTGTAGCCGATCTGGCTGGTTCCCCCGCCGCCGACCATGCCCCAACGTAGGGAACGGGATAAGGGTTTCAGACCGTTTAACATGGTGCTCTCCTTTTTGAAATCATTCGCACTCTGAGGCGCTCAATGCCGACGCCTGCGGCAACGCGCATCCGGATAAACTGACCTAAACTTAAGGAAATGTTTGTTCTGTTTCAATTGTTATTTGGAATTTATTTTTCATATATGCGAAGGGGATCGAATAAGCAGAAGTTTATTTTGTGCTGGCTTTAAGAGAGGGGAGGGGAAACAGCGGCAATGGGTGCAGGCCGGACGGTTGCGGAGTACTTTTCGTTACACGGCAAGATGAAATAAATTTTCTTTTTAGCCGCAATGCGCGGTGCAATCCGCAGATTGCACCGGAGGAAGGATACCGTATTACGCTCCGCGCACAGAGGCGGGGGCTGGCGAAGCGGCGGGAGGATTACCTGCGGCGAAGATGCCCTTCGCCGCCAGGCCTGCGACGGTGAGGGCAGCCGGGATGCCGAGGATCAAAAAGACGCTTTCGAAGGGCAGGTTGAGCGCCATCATCTCAGCGCCGGCAAAGGCGCTGAGGATCGCGCCGATCCGCCCGACGCCGTGCATCCAGCTGGAGCCGGTCGCCCGCGCCTGCGTGGGGTAGTAACGGGCGGAGAGGGCGTTCATGCCCGTATTGGCGCCGTTCAGGCAGGCGCCGCTGATAAACGCCAGCATGCAGAGCAAGGCAAAGCTGCCCGCGGCGTAGCCCATCGCCATGGTAAACAGGCCGCCGACGGCGTAGATCATTCCCAGCGCGCGATGGGGATTGATGCGGTCCATCAGCCAGCCGGCAAACAGCGAGCCGAGTGTGCCTCCCGCCTGGTAGATCGCCGTCATAATGGCCGCCTGGCTGACGGTAAGCCCGACCTCCTTAACCAGCGTTGGCAGCCAGCTGCCGAGAATATAGACCAGGAACAGCCCCATAAAATAGACCAGCCATAGCATCAACGAGCCAAAGCCGTACTGGCGGGAGAGCACAATGCGCATCGCGTTGCCGGCCGCCGGCTGCGCCGGCAGGATAAACGTCACGTTGTCGCTGATTTGTCCGGGATAAAGACGATTAAGGATGGCGCGAATGCGCGCCGCTGGCGCTTGTTTGATCACCAGAAAACGAACCGATTCCGGCAACCGCCAGATAAGCAGGGGGGCAAACAGCAGCGGCAGAATGCCGCCGAGCGCCATCAGCGAGTGCCAGCCAAACTGCGGGATCAGCCATGATGCGGTGAATCCTCCGGCCGCCGCGCCGAAGGTGAAGCCGCAGAAGATGACGGTAATAATAAATGAGCGCTGCCGTTCCGGGGCGTATTCCGACACCAGCGTCCCGATGTTCGGCATCGCGGCGCCCAGTCCAAGGCCGGTCATAAAGCGGAAGAACATCATCTGCTCAATGTTGTGCGAGAAGGCGGTGGCGATGGTCCAGAAACCGAAGAAGAAGACGCTGTTGATGATGATCTTTTTGCGTCCCAGCCAGTCGGCGAGCGGGCCAGAGAAAATAGCGCCCAGCGCGAGGCCGATCAGCGCGGCGCTGATCACCAGGCCCAGCTGGTGGTTGCTTACCCCCCACTCCAGCTTCAGCGTCGGGGCGATAAAGCCCATGATCGCGATATCAAACCCATCGAGAGCGATAACGCAAAAGCCGAGAAAAATAATCTGCTTTTGAAAGCGGCTCAGCGGGTTACGGTTAATTAACTCTCTGACATCCAGGCGTTGAGTCTGTGTCATAGCGGATTCCTTATGCGCAGGAGCGCAGGTAGGGCTGCGCGGCATTGAACAGTAATTGCGCCCGCTGGAGGGGCGGCAGGGCGCCCTGCTCGCCGTCGAGCGGCACCTCGAGGGAGACCGGCAGCGTCGCCGGCAGAGCCGACATCAGACCGTACAGATCCAAACCGCCTTCCCCCGGCACGTTGCGCGCTGAGCGGGCCTGGCGGATGAGCTCCTGCTCGCTTTCCGGCCGCTGCGCCGCGCCATCGCAGAGCTGCATATAGTTCAGATGATGCGCGGGCAGGCTGGAGAGGGCGGCGAGCGATTCTCCCGCGCGCCAGAAATGAAGGGCGTCCACCAGGATGCCGATATCTTCCCGCCCGCTGGCGGCGATCAGCGCCTGCGCATCGGCGATCGTGCGCAGCTGGGTCCAGGGCATTGGCTCAAGGTTCATGGTCAGGCCAAACGGGCGACCGGCCGCGGCGAGAGTGGCCAGGTTGTCGGCGCTGCGCTGCAGGTTGTCGTCATTCCCGGCGACTAACACCTGCCCGGCGCCAAGCCGCGCGGCGGTCTCCATAAAGCGCTGCAGCCGATCGTCGAGGGTAAACCCCGGGCTCAGGCGGACGATCTCCACGTCCGAGACGCGGATGCCGGTTTCCATCAGCGCGGCCAGGGTCGCGCGGACGGCGGGGGTATCGCCCAGCATATCGTAGTCCGGATCGGCGGGAGTGGCGGGCAGCAGCCGCAGACCCACGTGGGTAAAACCGGTTCTGGCCGCTATCCGCACCTGTTCGGGGGGAGAGACATCGAGCAGGCTCAGCGCGGCGAGCGATAGGGTACGCATGTTCATAAATGGCTCCGGTTCAGTTGCAGGTGAAGTTAGCCAGGGGTATTGCCGTCCCTGGTTTTTATTGTTTTGTTTTTATTGTGTTTTCAGCCAGTTTTTTGCCCACCAGGTAGCCGAAGGTCATCGCCGGCCCGAGGGTGATCCCTCCGCTGGGGTAATAGCCGCGCATCACGCTCGACATGTCGTTGCCGATGGCGAACAGGCCCGGTATCGGCTGCTGCTGCCCGTCCAGCACCCGAGCGTGTTCGTCGGTTTGCAATCCGCTGAAGGTGCCCAGCGAGCCGGGCAGAATGCGCACCGCGTAGAACGGCCCTTCGCGCAGCGGTCCGAGCGTCACCTGATGGTCACCCTGCGCGCGGTTATAGGCCGATGCGCCGCGGTGAAAATCGACGTCTTCACCGGTGCTGGCGAAGTGATTAAAGCGTTCAACGGTTTCCGCCAGCGCATCGGTATCGATGGCGCAAAGTTTCGCCAGCTCGGCCAGGGTGTTTCCTCGCAGCAGATAGCCGGTACGCAGCCAGGCGGTAGGGGTGAACGGGAAGGGCCTGGCGTGGCCCAGGCCATAGCGGCGCAGCGCGCGCCGATCGGCCAGCAGCCAGGCCTGCGGCGTGTCGCCCACGGGCGTCGCCGCCAGCAGGGCGGCGATAAAGTCGTGATAGGAATCGGCCTCGTTAACAAAGCGTTTGCCGTTAGGCAGGACGGCGATCACCCCGGGCTTGGCTCGCTCCACCAGATGGGGAAACATCAGCTGCTGGCCGCTGGCGAGGGTGACGCGGGACACCGGCGCCCAGGCCAGCGGGTGGCGCAGGCGGGTATCGAACTGGCCGCCGACGGATTCGCCAAGGCGGATCCCCTCGCCCTGATTGTCAGGCGGCGCGGCGGAGAAATGGCCGTAGCCCTCCGCCGCGTGAGGCACCACCTGCGCCAGGCGCTGCCGATCGTGAGGAAAACCGCCGCAGGCCAGCACCACGGCGCCCGCTTCGACGTGCATCTCCCCGTCATCGCTGCGCAGCACCGCGCCGGACACGCCCTGCGGCCCCTGCAGCAGCCGAACCGCAGGCGCATTGAGTTGAAAGCGCACTCCGGCGTCGAGGGCGGATCGCAGCAGACGGGCGACCAGCGCATTGCCATTGACCAGATGCTGCCCCCGTCCGGCGCGCAGCCGCTGCCAGCCGTGGCGCAGCAGGCGGCGGGCGGCATACAGCGCGGAGCGCGGCGAGCGGGTGGCGTTAAAAAAATGCGCCATGTCCGCGCCGCCGGCGATGCCCATCCCGGCCAGGCTGATGGTTTCCAGCGGCGGGCGCAGTCGGTGGAGCCAGTCGCCGAGCAGGCGGCCATCGTAGGGCTGAGCGGTCACCGACCGCCCACCGTTCGCCGCGCCCGGCGACGCGTGAAAGTCCGGCATAGCGCTGCCCGACAGAAACTTCACCGCCGTCCGCTGATGAAAAAAATCCACCATTTCCGGCCCGTGACGCAGGAAGGTCTGCAGCCGTTCGTCGGCGGCTTCGCCCCCCATCTCATGCTGCAGATAGGTCAGCGGAGCATCGGCCGCTTCGTCGATGCCCTCCGCCCGCGCCAGCGGGTTGCGGGGGATCCACAGCCAGCCGCCGGACCAGGCGCTGGTTCCGCCGAGCACTGACGCCTTCTCCGCCACCATGACGCTGGCGCCGTGCATTGCCGCGGTGACCGCGGCAGAGAGTCCCGCCGCGCCGGAGCCGACCACCAGCATATCCACCTTCACAGGCCCGCTCATGATGGACTCCTTACTGCAATGGTGAAAAAGCGGTGGGGCGCATCAGCACCGACTCGAGGCGCTCCACGGCGGCCAGTTCGCGATTTTTCCGCGAGAAGGTCTGCCAGCGCTCGTCCTGGGCCATCCGCGCGCGGCGTACCAGGCGATCGTCCAGGCTTTCGTAAGCCCAGATGTGCACTACCTGATTGACCACGCCGATCTCGGTAAAAAAGAAGCCGATCAGTTTGCCGAGATGGTCAGTTTGCACCGCCAGGGCATCGCTTTGGTACAGCGCCAGCCAGTCGGCCATTTTCAGCGGATTGATGGTGTAGGTGCGTTTTTCGTAGATCATGATGTTTTCCTGATTAGTGGGTGGCGGGTTGCGCCAGATGGCAGGCGGCGAGGTAGCCAAACGTCAGCCCCGGGCCAAGGGTGATGCCGGGACCCGGGTAGGTGCCGGCCATCAGCGAATCCATGTCGTTTCCCACCGCGTACAGCCCCGCGATAGGGTTTCCTTCGGCGTTGACGACCTGGGCATCGGCGGTGGTGACCAGACCCCGGGAAGTCCCCAGATCGCCGGTATAGAGTTTGATGGCATAGAACGGCGCGCTGAGCAGGGGAGCGTTGCATGCGTCAGGGTGATGGCCCGGATCGCCCATCGCCCGGTTATAGCTGTTGCCGCCTTTGGCAAACTCACGGTCCACGCCCTGCGCGGCGTCACGATTGTAGCGGGCGACCGTCTCGCTCAGGGTGTGGGCATCCAGCCCAAGCTGCTGCGCCAGCGCGGCCAGGGTGTCGGCTTTGTGCAGATAGCCAGCGGCGATCAGGGCGTCATTGTTCACCGGCGCCGGGCGCGCCAGCCCGAGGCCGTAACGCTTCATCGCCTGAGCGTCGCACAGTAAAAAGCAGGGGGCATTCTCCGCGGCACGCTGCATCGCGCTGGCAAAATGGTGATAGGAGCTGGACTCATTAACGAAGCGTACCGCCCGCTGATTGACGGCAATCACGCCCGGCTTGGCCCGGTCGGTCACCAGGTGGGGGAAGCGCTCCTCGCTGCCGTCGGCCCGGGTCAGCACCGATACCGGCGCCCAGAAAAAGTTGGATGCCCGATCGGCTCCCTCGCGAGCGTTAAGCGCCGCCGCGAGACGCAGCGCGGCGCCATCATTGGCCGGCGGCGACATGGTGAAGTGCTCTCGGGTGTCAGGCCGATAGCGCGCCGCCAGCGCGCCAGCGGCAAAACCGCCAGCGGCCAGCACCACTCCTCGCCGGGCGTGCAGCGTCTCTCTTTGCCCCTGACACTCGATCTCTACCCCGGTGACCGCGCCTTGCGCTTCGCGCAGCGCCAGAACATTGACATTCAGCCGCAGGCTCATGCCTTTACGCAGCGCCGTGGTCGCCATGCGGGCAATCAGCGCATTGCCCATCGCCAGGCGGGTGCCGCGAGGGTATGTCACCCGGTCGCGGGCGTAGCGCAGCAGCAGTCGGGTGCAATGGGCCAGGGAGCGCAGCGAGCGACGCATATCGAGAAAATGTTGAATGTCGACGCGGTTGACCATCATTCCGCCAAACAGCAGCATCCCCGGCGGCGGCGAGCGCAGGTCGCGAAACGCGTCCCCCAGTTCACGGCCGTCATACTCCACCACCTCCAACGCCCGCCCGACGTCGACGGCGCCGGGCTCATCCGGATAGTAATCAGGTGAGAGTGGGCGCAGGCTATATTTCACCGCCCCCTCGCGCTCCAGAAAGGCGAGGGCCTCTCGCCCGGCGCTGATAAACGCCTCGGCGATATCTTCGCGGTAGTGGTCCTCGCCGATAATGGTTCGCAGATAGGTTTTGATCGCTTCGGCGCTACCGCTTTTGCCCTCAGCGCGCGCCTGGTCGGTATCGTGCAGCCACACGGCGCCGCCAGAGATGGCCGAGGTGCCGCCGAACTGACCGGCTTTCTCCAGCATCAGCACCGACAGCCCTTTGCAGCTGGCGGTGACCGCGGCGGCAAAGCCAGCGGCGCCGCTGCCGATGACGATCACGTCCCAGCTCTTCATGCCGCCGCTCCCTGCGCCGGCGGGATGGCGCCGATAAACTGGCCCATCAGCGTCATCTGCGCCAGCGCCATTTCCGGCCCGGTCTGTACCCGGCAGCCGCGGGCGGCGGCGAAGGTGAGCAACGGCGTCATCACCGGGGCGGTGACAACGTCAGCCACGTGGGTGGCGCTGTCGAGGGTCTCCAGCAGCGCCTGCGGCAGGGGCAGCGCATCAAATCCGGCCATGCCGGCCGGCGAGCCGTTGACCAGCAGATCGACGCCGTGCAGGGTGTCCGGCAGCGCGCTCAGTCGCACCGCCGGAAAGGCTTCAGCCAGAAGGTCGTGCAGGCGTTGCCGGGTGGCGGGGTTTTGATCGTGCAGAGCCAGCTGACGGAGCCCCGCCTCGCACAATCCCCAGGCGATGGCGCTGCCGACGCCGCCGCAACCGGAGAGCAGCGCCTGCTTACCTGCCGGCTGAAAACCCTGAGCCTCGGCGGCGAGCAGAAAGCCGACGCCGTCCAGCATATCGCCCTGTAACCGGCCATCCGCCAGCTTGCGGATCACATTGATGGCGTTGAGTCGGCGGGCGCGCGGCGTAAGCTCGTCGACCAGCGCGGCGGCGCGTTGTTTATGCGGCACCGTCACCAGCACGCCGCTCATGTTCTGCCAGCCGCGCAGGGCGTTGAGGTAGGCGGCCACCGCGTCCGGGGCGATATCCACCGGGATCATGACGCTGTCCATGTGCTGTTCGGCAAAGTAGCGGTTGAAGTTATCCGGTGATTTCACCTGGGCGATCGGATGACCAATCACGGCGACAACCTGGGTAGTTCCACTGACCATTGCAAACCTCATTTGTTAAATGAATGTTGTGAAAGTATTTCAGTGGAAGCTGGGAGCGACAACGCAGAATTCGGACATGTTGGTTGTTAATCGCACGATCGCTGCGATAATCGCAGGAAATCGATAATGATGTTGCAAAAATGTGAGCGAATATGCAAAACACCATTCATCCTCGCGATCTGATCGTCGGTTTACAAAAAGGGTTGGCGCTCATCCAGCTTTTTTCTAAAACCTGCCCAAAGCTCACCGTCGCTCAGGCGGCGAAAATGAGCGGCCTGACGCAAAGCGCGGCACGACGTTTTCTGTTGACGCTGCTGCATGAGCGCTATTTGCAAACCGATGGGCGCTATTACTGGCTTACCCCGAAGACGCTGCGGCTTGGTCAGGCCTACGTCGATTCGGCGCAGTTTCCCCGCATGGTGCGGCCGATTGTCGAATACATTGCCAGCCGGACCGAGGAGCACGCCTCGGTGGGGGTGGTGGATGAAGATGAACTGGTCTATATCGCCCGCAGCCGTCACACGCCATTTAACTCCACGTCGGTTAGGCTTGGGGAGCGGGTGCCCATCTTTTGTACCGCCGGGGGGCGGTTATGGCTGGCTTCGCTGCCGGAAGCAGAGTGTGAAGCGGTTCTACAGCGCATTACCCGGGAACAACGCACGCCCTATACGGTGACCGACGTCGCGTCGTTGATGGAGAAGATTGCCCAGGTGCGGCGTCAGGGGTATGCCACTATCGAGCAGGAGTTTGAGATTGGTATGCTGGTGCTGGCGGTACCGTTAACCGACAGGGAAGGGACCTGGTGGGGAGCGTTAAGTCTGACCAGTCATCAATCGCGGACTTCGCTGGACGCGTTATGCCGCGACCACCTTGATCTGCTCTATAGCGCGCAGGCGATGCTGGTGGGTTAAACAGGGCAGCCGATGCGCTGCCCTCGGCGAGACGTCGTTTAGGCTGACGCTTTGTTGAGGAAGCTGCTCCAGTCGCTGGCGGCGTTATCGACAAAGGTGTTCCAGCTGGTGCCGGCGGTATTGACGAAGCTACCCCAGTTTTCCTTACCGGTGGTCACAAAGGTTTCCCAGTTTGTCTGACCGGTCAGGAAGGAACCAAACGCCATCGCGCTGTCGCCAACGAATGAGGCGAAGGCGGTACCGGAGGTGAGGACAAACGAGGTGAAGCCGACGGCAGAGTTGGCGACAAAGCTGGCGAAGCCGTTGGACGCGCCGAACAGGTTAAAGCCGCCGGAGATGTACGCCATTTCGTTCAGTGTTAATTCTTTCATTGCGATTCCTTGTAGTGAATATTTCCCAAACGGGGGTAAACCCGAGGCGAAAAGTAGCATCGCGGGCGCGTGCGGCGCGAGCGATACCCGGTTAGCACAAGCTCATTTTTTCCTCATTTTTTGGGCGTGAGATAGCGAAACCGATGCGGGGGAGGGGAGGGGAAGTATGAAATGAGAAAGGAACCAATTTGTAACAGAAAAGAAAAAGCCCCGTCAAAACGGGGCTTTATATCGTACTGGAGAGCGAGATTATCTCACGTAAGCCAGCAGGCTATGTGAATCCGGCACCATAAAGTCAACGGACATCATCACGGACAGCGCAGTGATGGCGACGATGGAAAAGACGAACAGCTTGCGCGCCCAGACTTTGTCATCTGCCACTTTGTAGCCACGCAGCGCCATGCCCAGCCACCAGACGCTGACCGCAGCCGCCACGACCAGGTATTTATACCCGGCGTAGCCGCCCAGCGAGAGCATCAGGGTCGCAACGGCAAAGGCGACGATGTACAGCGTAATATGGTTTTTGGCGACCGAAATGCCTTTCACCACCGGCAGCACCGGAATATTCGCCGCCTGATAATCCTTAAAGCGGAAAATCGCGATGGCGTAGGAGTGAGGCATCTGCCACAGGCTAAAGATAGCCAGCAGGATCGCCGCACCGCTGTCGAAATCACCGGTGACCGCGCAGTAGCCAATCACCGGCGGCGCTGCGCCGGAGAGTGAGCCAATCAGCGTGCCGTAGACAGAGTGGCGTTTCATGTACAGGCTGTAGACGCCGACATAAACCACGAACCCCATCACCCCCAGCCAGCAGGCCAGCGGATTTGCGCCGAACCACAGCAGCATAAAGCCAGCAATACCCAGCAAGGTGGCGTACACCAGCGAAGCTTCTGGCGAGATCAGCCCTTTGACCAGCACCCGGTTTTTCGTCCGTTCCATCTTACGATCGATGTCCCGGTCGATGTAGTTGTTGAATACACAACCCGAGGCGACCACCAGGGATACTCCAAGGAGCGTCCAGACGAACAGCGGATAGTCGATGTGGCCTTTGGAGGCCAGCAGGAAACCGCCGATCACGGAGATCAGGTTGCCAAAAATAATGCCTGGTTTCGTAACTTGCAGGTATTGCTTAAACATACTCGCCGCTCTTAGTGCATCATCATGTTGTAGTTCAGGTTCCACATAATCCAGATGGAGCCGACAACCACGATCGCAATGATGATTACGGTGAAGATAAATGCGGTCAGGTTCCAGCCTTCATCGGACTTGCTGTTCATATGCAGGAAGTACACGAGGTGTACCACGATCTGCACCACAGCGGTCACCAGAATGGTGCCAAGGATAACCGCATGCGAGGCGGAGCCACTCATCACCATGGCGAACGGAATGACCGTCAGGATGATGGACAGGATAAATCCTGTCATGTAGCTCTTCACGCTGCCGTGAGAAGCGCCGCTATGATCGGTAGAATGACTCATTACATCGCCCCCATCAGATAGACAACCGAGAACACGCAGATCCACACGACGTCCAGGAAGTGCCAGAACAGGCTCAGGCACAGGATACGCGTGCGGTTAGTGCTGGTCAGGCCACGACGTGAAACCTGGAACATCAGCACCGCCATCCAGATAAGGCCAGAGGTCACGTGCAGACCGTGGGTGCCGACCAGCGCGAAGAACGCGGACAGGAAGCCACTACGATCCGGACCAAAGCCTTCCATGATCAGGTGATGGAATTCATAGATTTCCATCCCGATAAATCCGGCGCCAAACAGCCAGGTCAACGCCAGCCAGGAAACCACCTGGCTCTTGTTGTTTTTGTACATGGCGATAGCCGCCATGCCGTAGGTGATGGAGCTGAACAGCAGCAGTGCGGTTTCAACCAGAACGAACGGCAGTTCGAAAATATCTTTGCCAGTCGGTCCGCCGGCCGTGCCGTTCACCAGAACAGCATAGGTAGCAAACAGCGTAGCGAAGATAATGCAGTCGCTCATCAGGTAGATCCAGAAACCGAATACCTTCATCGGTCCTGTATCATGGTGCCCGTGTTCATGCGCGTGGGCAGTATGCGCAAGAGTATCAGTTGCCATTTTTCAGCCCTGCTTTGTTAATCTCATCGAAATGCTGTTTTTCCAGTTTTTCGACTTCTGCAACCGGTACGTAGTAATCCACGTCCTCGTCAAAGCTCTTAATAATCCAGGTCGCTACGATGCCGATGAAGCTGGCGATCGCCATCCACCAGATATGCCAGATCATGGCGAAACCAAATACCGTCGCGAAGGCGGCAATGACGATGCCGGCGCCGCTGTTTTTCGGCATATGAATTTCTTCATAGTGAGCAGGCTGTTTGTACGCTTCACCTTTCTCTTTCATTTCCCAGAAGGCGTCACGCTCGTGAACCTGAGGAACGATAGCGAAGTTGTAGAACGGCGGTGGAGAAGAGGTTGCCCACTCCAGCGTACGGCCACCCCACGGGTCACCGGTCAGGTCACGGTTCTGATCGCGGTCGCGAATAGAGACGTAGAACTGAATCAGCTGGCACAGGATACCGCAGGCGATCAGCGCCGCACCGCAAGCTGCAACAACCAGCATCGGGTGGAACTGCGGATCGATCTGCTGGCTCAGACGACGGGTCATCCCCATGAAGCCCAGCACGTACAGCGGCATAAACGCCACGAAGAAGCCGATGATCCAGAACCAGAAAGCGCGTTTGCCCCAGGTTTCGTTCAGGGTGAAGCCAAAGGCTTTCGGCCACCAGTAGGTCAGACCTGCGAAGCAACCGAATACCACGCCGCCGATGATAACGTTATGGAAGTGCGCGATCAGGAACAGGCTGTTGTGCAGAACGAAGTCCGCGCCCGGTACCGCCAGCAGCACGCCGGTCATCCCACCTACGGAGAAGGTCACGATAAAGCCGATAGTCCACATCATCGCCGAGTTGAAGACGATGCGACCCTGATACATGGTGAACAGCCAGTTGAAGATCTTAACCCCGGTCGGGATCGCGATAATCATGGTGGTAATACCGAAGAAGGCGTTTACGTTCGCGCCGGCACCCATGGTGAAGAAGTGGTGCAGCCAAACGATGAACGACAGAACGGTAATACAGACGGTTGCCCACACCAGAGAGGTGTAACCGAACAGACGCTTACGCGAGAAGGTCGCGGCGATTTCGGAGAAGACCCCGAACACCGGCAGAACCAGGATGTACACTTCCGGGTGACCCCAGGCCCAAATCAGGTTGATGTACATCATCATGTTGCCACCCATATCGTTGGTAAAGAAATGGGTGCCCAGGTAACGATCCAGGGTCAGCAGCGCGATGGTGACGGTCAGAATTGGGAAAGAGGCGATAATCAGGATGTTAGCGCACAGAGATGCCCAGGAGAATACCGGCATCTTGAACATGGTCATGCCCGGGGCGCGCATCTTGATAATGGTCACGAAGAAGTTAATACCGGTCAGGGTAGTACCGATACCGGAGAGCTGCAGCGCCCAAATCCAGTAGTCGACCCCTACGCCAGGACTGTACTCAATTCCCGACAGCGGCGGATAGGCCAGCCAACCGGTCTGCGCGAACTCACCGACGCCCAGAGACAGGTTAACCAGAATCACGCCCACAACGGTGAACCAGAAGCTCAGGTTGTTGAGGAACGGGAAGGCTACGTCGCGTGCGCCGAGCTGAAGCGGAACCACCAGGTTCATCAGACCGATAACGAACGGCATCGCCACGAAGAAGATCATGATAACGCCGTGGGCGGTAAAGATCTGATCGTAGTGATGAGGCGGCAGGAAGCCTGCTTCCCCGGCCGAGGCCAGCACCTGCTGGCTACGCATCATGATGGCGTCAGCAAAGCCACGCAGCAGCATGACGATTGCCACGATAACGTACATGATACCGAGACGTTTGTGGTCGACAGAGGTCAGCCACTCGTTCCATAGGTAGGACCACTTACCGAAGTAAGTGATGGCCGCCAGAAGCGCCAGTCCCCCAATGATAATCGCAGCCACCGTTACCACGATAATAGGTTCGTGGTAGGGCACTGCATCCAGTGTAAGTTTTCCGAACATCGTTTTCTTCCTCGGCCCCTTAGTGAGCGGTTTCCGCGTGGCTCATGTCCATGCCTTCCATCCCGTCGTGAGCGGCATGCTCGCCTTCAGGTTTGGACATGTTCATGCTCTCGTGAGACATGAATTTGTTCACAACATCTTTGAACAGATCCGGCTTCACGTTAGAGAAGTATTCCACTTTGTTATATTCGCTAGGCACAGCCACTTTCTCGAACGCGGCCATAGAGTCCATAGCGTTCGGAGACTGTTTCGCTTTTTCAACCCACTGATCGAAAGTTGCACGATCCGGGGTAGCAATCGCTTTGAACTTCATACCAGAGAAGCCCGGGCCACTGTAGCTAGCGGAGATACCGTCATAAGTACCAGCTTCGTCAGCAATGAGGTGCAGCTGAGTCTGCATCCCGGCCATTGCGTAGATCTGGCTGCCTAAGCGCGGAATAAAGAACGAGTTCATCACCGAGTTAGAGGTCACTTTGAAGTGTACCGGTACGTTCGCCGGGAAGGCGATTTCGTTAACGGTAGCAATACCCTGTTCCGGATAGATAAAGAACCATTTCCAGTCCATCGATACGACTTCGATGGTGATTGGTTTCTCGTCATGGACAAGCGGTTTGCTTGGCTCCAGTGCGTGAGTGGTTTTCCAGGTCAGAACGGCCAGGAACAGGATGATCAGAATAGGTACCGTCCAGACCACAGCTTCCACTTTATTGGAGTGTGACCAGTTCGGGCTATACTTCGCATCTTTATTGCTCGCGCGATACTTCCAGGCAAATCCTACTGCCATCAAGACGGCGGGAATAACGACAATCATCATCAGGCCGAAGGCCGTCAGAATCAAAGAGCGTTGCTCCAGTCCAATCTGTCCTTTTGGGTCAAGGAGTGCAGAATCACAACCACTGAGTAATACAGTACCTGCGATTAATGACATCCATCCCAAACTTTTATTGTATTTCCTGAGTCTCATTGAACGACCTCAATTCCACGGGATCTGGTGGCGTTTAAAGTGTACGGGCATTTTACGGTAAGGTTGCATTACTGTAAACATGATTGGATCTCTGTCAGTTCTGTGTTAGCGGCTTCTGCTTGCTTTGTCACATATGTTACGTAGTGTTACGTAATCGCTTGCAAAGCCTGATTTTCGTGGGATCGATAACGAAAGGGATAAGAAAAGGAGTGCTTAGCGGCGAATGGGCATAACCACCCAAAAATTAGAACAATTGTTTAACATTTAATTATCAAATAAAAGACATTGTGGAAACGTAAAATAAAATCGGCTTAGCTGAATCGGTTAAATTATTTAAAGAATCGAATAAAAACTGTCAATAATTTCCAGAAAACAAAAACGCACAAAACAACAAATAGCGCGGCGGGCAATATAAAAGCGTTAATAAGCCGTTATAATTACGTTTCGTAATTACAACGGCTAATAATGATGCAGCGTCCTTAAATCAGGTGGGTTTTACGCAGCGCCAGGTAGTCGAGCAGGCCGCCGAGCAAAATACCGCCAACGGCCGTCAGCGCGGCAACCTCCAGCAGGCCGGACAGGAAGCTGAACGACGTATAACCCAGCGCGTTGAGGATCAGCAGACCCAGCCATACCGCCAGCAGCAGGCAGCCCAGCGTCAGGATCCCCAGCGCCAGCGCATAGGCCTGCGGATATTCGCTACGCGGTATAAAGCTTGCCGTGCGTTGGGTATGCTCGAGCGTTTGCCGGCACAGCAGCAGCAGCGCGATCCCCGGCACCGCCGCGACCACAGAGAAGAGATAGAAGGTGGACCAGCCGTGGGCCTCGACGAACCAGCCGGCGATCGGCCCGACGTACACGCGGCCAACCGCGGACAGCGCCGAGAGCAGCGCGAACTGGGTGGCGGAGAACGACTTGTTGCACAGCGTCATCAGCAGCGCCACAAACGCCGCCGTGCCCATTCCCCCGCACAGGTTCTCAAAGAATACCGCGGTCGCCATGGAATAGAGGTGCTTATCGGTAATCGACAGCAGCCAGTAGCCGGCGTTGGAGACCCCCTGCAGCAGACCGAAGATCAGCAGCGCCCGGAACAGCGTCAACCGCTGCATCAGGACGCCGCCGTACAGGGCGCCGAGAATGGTGGCGAACAGGCCTAAGGTTTTGTTCACCATCCCCACTTCACCGGCGTCAAAACCGACGCCGCGGATGAGAAAGGTGGTGGTCAGGCTCATGGCAAACGCATCGCCAAGCTTATAAAGAACGATGAGCAACAGAATAAGCCAGGCGTTGTTACGGCCGAAAAAATCACGCAGCGGCGCAACCACCGCCTGCTCCAGCGATCGGGGAACCGGGATGACGTCGCTCGGCTCGGGCGCCAGCAGCGTGGCGATGATGCAGGGCACCAGCAGCGCCGCCATCAGCCAGTACATCCCCTGCCAGCCGAGATAGCGGTCGGCGAGCCACAGGGCCAGACCGCCGGAGACCAGCATCCCGAGGCGATAGCCCAGCACGCTGATCGCGGCGCCGGCGCCGCGCTCTTCCGCCGGCAGAACGTCGGTTTTCCAGGCGTCAAAGACAATATCCTGCGACGCTGAACAGAAGGCGATCACCACCGCCAGCGCGGCCATCCAGCGCAGCTGGGAGACGGGTTCAAGAAAGCCCATCGCCGCGATGGCCAACAGGAGCAGGATCTGGGTGGTTACCAGCCAGCCGCGACGTCGGCCGAGGAACGGCGGCGTGTAGCGGTCCATCAGCGGGGACCAGAGAAATTTAAAGACATAGGCCTGGCCGACCAGCGAGAAAAAACCGATCGTTTTCAGATCGATATTTTCCACCGTCATCCAGGCCTGCAGGGTACCGGAGGTGAGGGCCAGCGGCAGACCGGAGGCGAAGCCGAGGATCAGCAAAATCGCTGATTTAGGCTGCTGAAAAATGCGTAAGTAATGACTGGACATAGCATAAAGCACGAACCCGGCGGAGGCCGGGTTCGTGGTGGCATTAACGCGCGTTTTGCTTGATGAAATCGTGAATGCTGGTGTCCTGCGCCATATCGGCGATGGTATCGGTCAGGACGCTGTTAACGGCATCAGCGATGTTTTTGTTCGAGGCCTGGAAGGCGCCTTCAACCGAGTAGCTGGCGCGGTAGTTTTTGGTCATCTTGGTGCCGTTTGCCGCGGTGGCGATGATGGCGATATCGGCTTTGGTGGCGATGTTGTAGCGCACGTTGCCCTGGGAGACGTCAGCGTAAAGTTTGTTGACGATGATCTGCAGATCGACTGCGCCGTTCGGGCCAATCATATAGCCGCGCGCGGTCATTTGTTTCTCCAGCACTTCCTGCAGCAGGAAGCGCAGGTCGCGGGAGGCGGTGAGGGTGACCTGTTGGTTGTCGCGCGTCACTTTCGCCAGCGCCTGGTCCGGACGCTGGTCGGCGCCGTTGATGCTGACGGTCACGCCCATCAGGCTCGGATCCTGCTGCGGCAGCGTGATTTTCGGCGATACTTCAATGGTGGTCGGCGGCGTGGCGCATCCTGCCAGCATAAACATGGCGACCAACGGGAAAAGGATCTTCTTAAGCATGTTCAGGTCTCAACGCATGGTGTTGTTATAAGGAAAATTACCGCCATCATAGCATTGCCAACGGCAAGGGGAAGTGGCAACGCGTGTAAATCCATCGCCCTGGCGGTTTTCTGAGCGCCCCGCTACGGTTAATCGCTCTTTCCCCGGCGGATCTGGCGACCAGAGCCAGTAAACGTGATACTTTTGAATGAAAATATCAGAACAATGCTAATTTTTTGTTGTTTTCTCCTAATGGAAGCGGTAAAAGCGGCTAACATTTAAAAGGAGTGGCGGCATCTCAGCGTTGTCGGAGGAGAAAATTCATGATGATACGTGAACAGATCGAAGCAAAACTTAGAGCAGCGTTCGACCCGATGTATCTCGAAGTCGTGGATGAAAGTTATCGTCACAACGTCCCTGCGGGCTCTGAAAGTCATTTTAAAGTGGTGTTAGTGAGCGATCGCTTCACTGGCGAGCGTTTCCTTAATCGCCACCGTATGATCTACGGCACGCTAACCGAGGAGCTGTCGAATACGGTGCACGCCCTGGCGTTGCACACTTACACGATTAAAGAATGGGAAGCGCTACAGGATACGGTTTTCGCCTCGCCGCCGTGCCGCGGCGCGGGGAGCATCGCCTAGAAATCCCATTTGCAACCGCTGGCGCTTTTCCAGTATGTTGCTTGCAGATTTAGCAAAAACGGCCTACGGGCCGTTTTGTTTTGCCTGGAAAATGCGCAAAGTCAGCGCTTTTGCGGACAAAATTGAGCGGGAAATGTGAAAAATGCCGCAGCACCAGGCGACAACCGTTCTCGACTCACAAAAGTGATGCCGCTATAATGCCGCGTCTTATATATGAATGTCTTCGGGATGATTCTGACGACAGGGAATGTGTTTCTGATTTGAAGAGGGCATCCCGGTTCTGCGAAGCCACCTACACGCGCTTCCAGAGTTGACCGAGCACTGTGATTTTTTTGAGGTAACAAGATGCAAGTTTCAGTTGAAACCACTCAGGGCCTTGGGCGCCGTGTAACGATTACTATCGCCGCTGACAGCATCGAGAATGCTGTCAAAAGCGAGCTGGTCAACGTAGCGAAAAAAGTTCGCATTGACGGCTTCCGTAAAGGCAAAGTGCCGATGAATGTTGTTGCTCAGCGTTATGGCGCATCCGTTCGCCAGGACGTGCTGGGCGACCTGATGAGCCGTCATTTCGTTGACGCGATCATCAAAGAAAAAATCAATCCGGCCGGCGCGCCGAACTACGTTCCGGGCGAATACAAACTGGGCGAAGACTTCACCTACGCGGTAGAGTTCGAAGTGTACCCGGAAGTTGAACTGCAGGGTCTGGAAGCGATCGAAGTAGAAAAACCGGTTGTTGAAGTGACCGACGCTGACGTTGACACCATGCTGGAAACCCTGCGCAAGCAGCAGGCCACCTGGAAAGACAAAGAAGGCGCAGTTGACGCTGAAGATCGCGTAACCATCGACTTCACCGGTTCCGTAGACGGCGAAGAGTTCGAAGGCGGCAAAGCGTCTGACTTCGTACTGGCGATGGGTCAGGGTCGTATGATCCCGGGCTTCGAAGACGGTATCAAAGGCCACAAAGCGGGTGACGAGTTCACCATCGACGTGACCTTCCCGGAAGAGTACCACGCTGAAAACCTGAAAGGTAAAGCGGCTAAGTTCGTTATCAACCTGAAGAAAGTTGAAGAACGTGAACTGCCGGAGCTGACCGAAGAATTCATCAAACGTTTCGGCGTGGAAGATGGTTCCGTCGCTGGCCTGCGCGCTGAAGTGCGTAAAAACATGGAACGCGAGCTGAAAGGCGCTGTGCGTAACCGCGTGAAGTCTCAGGCTATCGAAGGTCTGGTTAAAGCTAACGAAATCGACGTTCCGGCGGCCCTGATCGACAGCGAAATCGACGTGCTGCGTCGCCAGGCTGCTCAGCGTTTCGGTGGCAACGAGAAACAGGCTCTGGAACTGCCGCGCGAGCTGTTCGAAGAGCAGGCTAAACGCCGCGTAGTGGTTGGCCTGCTGCTGGGCGAAGTGATTCGCACCAACGAGCTGAAAGCTGACGAAGAGCGCGTGAAAGGCCTGATCGAAGAGATGGCTTCTGCTTACGAAGATCCGTCAGAAGTGGTTGAGTTCTACAGCAAGAACAAAGAGCTGATGGACAACATGCGCAACGTGGCGCTGGAAGAGCAGGCTGTTGAAGCCGTGCTGGCGAAAGCCAAAGTGTCTGAAAAAGCCACTTCCTTCAACGAACTGATGAACCAGCAGGCGTAATTTCGCCGCGATGGTTTAAGGTTCGGGCAAAAACCCGTTGCCGAAAGGCGGCGGGTTTTTTTTTAGGATAATGCCAGCCTCAGGCACGGTGCTAAAACGCATTTACCATGATAGCGTTACAGCAAAAGCTTGTTATGCTTGAAATATGGCAACGCCATCCCCATTACCGGGGGAGGCAACTGCATCCGCAATTGCACGCGTGTTGAAGAGGCGGTGACGCGTTCAGCGGATAGAAACTGTGGCTGATAATCCGTCCGTAAGGTTACAATCAGTGCAGCAGGTATTTTAAAATTACTCCAGGAGACGGAAATGTCATACAGTGGCGAACGAGACAACTTTGCACCCCATATGGCCCTGGTGCCGATGGTCATTGAACAGACCTCACGCGGTGAACGTTCTTTTGATATCTACTCCCGTCTGCTTAAGGAACGCGTCATTTTTCTGACCGGCCAGGTCGAAGACCACATGGCAAACCTGATCGTGGCGCAGATGCTGTTTCTGGAAGCGGAAAACCCGGAAAAAGACATTTACCTGTACATTAACTCTCCGGGCGGGGTGATCACCGCCGGAATGTCGATCTATGACACCATGCAGTTCATCAAGCCGGACGTCAGCACCATCTGTATGGGACAGGCCGCGTCCATGGGCGCGTTCCTGTTGACCGCCGGGGCGAAGGGCAAGCGTTTCTGCCTGCCGAACTCCCGCGTGATGATCCACCAGCCGCTGGGCGGCTATCAGGGGCAGGCGACGGATATTGAGATCCACGCCCGTGAAATCCTGAAGGTGAAAGGACGCATGAATGAGCTGATGGCGCATCATACCGGCCAGTCTCTTGAGCAGATTGAGCGTGACACCGAGCGTGACCGCTTCCTCTCTGCTGCGGAAGCCGTGGAGTACGGACTGGTCGACTCTATTTTGACCCATCGTAATTGATGCCCGAGGCGCAAGGGTGCCGCTTTACGCTGCATCCTTCTCGCCACGTCTGCTAAGCGGTTGGCATTTTTCCGGAGGCTTGCCGGGCAGGCAGGCGGCCGGTAGCTTCGCTACCGCCTCGATGTAGCGCGAAGGATTTTGTGTATATACTAATGAAGGGCGGCACAACGCTATATGGCGGCTTGCGCCTGAGAATGGCATTTGCGTCGTCGTGTGCGGCACAAAGAACTTAAAAAGAGGTTTGGACTCATGACAGATAAACGCAAAGATGGATCGGGCAAATTGTTGTATTGCTCTTTTTGCGGCAAAAGCCAGCATGAAGTGCGTAAGCTGATCGCCGGGCCATCCGTGTATATCTGCGACGAATGCGTTGATTTATGTAACGACATCATTCGCGAAGAGATTAAAGAAGTTGCGCCGCACCGCGAGCGCAGCGCGCTGCCGACGCCGCACGAGATTCGCCACCACCTTGATGACTACGTCATCGGTCAGGAACAGGCGAAAAAAGTGTTGGCGGTCGCGGTATACAACCACTACAAACGTCTGCGCAATGGCGATACCAGCAATGGCGTAGAGCTGGGTAAAAGTAACATTCTGCTGATCGGGCCGACCGGCTCCGGTAAAACGCTGCTGGCGGAAACGCTGGCGCGCCTGCTGGATGTGCCGTTTACCATGGCGGACGCCACCACCCTGACCGAAGCCGGTTATGTGGGTGAGGACGTCGAAAATATCATTCAGAAACTGCTGCAGAAGTGCGACTACGACGTGCAGAAAGCGCAGCGCGGCATCGTCTATATCGACGAAATCGACAAAATTTCGCGTAAATCCGACAACCCGTCGATTACCCGCGACGTCTCCGGCGAAGGCGTGCAGCAGGCGCTGCTGAAGCTTATCGAAGGCACCGTCGCCGCCGTTCCGCCGCAGGGCGGGCGTAAACACCCGCAGCAGGAGTTCCTGCAGGTTGATACCTCCAAGATCCTGTTTATCTGCGGCGGCGCGTTTGCCGGTCTGGATAAAGTGATTTCCCACCGTGTGGAAACCGGCTCCGGCATTGGTTTTGGCGCGACGGTTAAAGCGAAGTCCGACAAAGCGAGCGAAGGCGAACTGCTGGCCCAGGTCGAGCCGGAAGATCTGATCAAGTTTGGTTTGATTCCGGAATTCATTGGCCGTCTGCCGGTAGTGGCGACCCTGAACGAGCTGAGCGAAGAAGCGCTGATCCAGATCCTGAAAGAGCCGAAAAACGCCCTGACCAAGCAGTATCAGGCGCTGTTTAGCCTGGAAGGCGCAGAGCTTGAATTCCGCGACGAAGCGCTGGATGCCATCGCCAAGAAAGCGATGGCGCGTAAAACCGGCGCCCGTGGCCTGCGTTCCATTGTGGAAGCGGCGCTGCTGGACACCATGTATGACCTGCCTTCGATGGAAGATGTCGAAAAAGTGGTCATTGATGAGTCGGTTATCGCCGGGCAGAGCAAACCGTTGCTGATCTACGGCAAACCGGAAGCTCAGCAGGCATCTGGCGAATAATTAGCCATTTCACTCAAGCAGTTAACAAAAAGGGGGGATTTTATCTCCCCTTTTATTTTTCCTGCATTCCCGCCGTTGAATGTGTGGAATACATCCCCATATACTGGATTACATATTAACGACGATGCAGTGGAGTGTGGCGTCGTCGGCTACCTGGCGGACTTTAAACTAAGAGAGAGCTCTATGAATCCTGAGCGTTCTGAACGCATTGAAATCCCCGTATTGCCGTTGCGCGATGTGGTGGTTTATCCGCACATGGTCATACCCCTGTTCGTAGGGCGGGAAAAATCTATCCGTTGCCTCGAAGCGGCCATGGACCATGATAAAAAAATCATGCTGGTTGCGCAGAAAGAAGCGTCGACGGATGAGCCGGGTGTAAACGATCTTTTCACCGTTGGAACCGTGGCGTCTATTTTGCAGATGCTGAAGCTGCCGGACGGCACCGTGAAGGTGCTGGTCGAAGGGCTACAGCGTGCACGCATTTCTGCGCTGTCTGATAATGGCGAACATTTCTCGGCGAAAGCGGAGTATCTCGACTCGCCGGCGATTGACGAACGTGAGCAGGAAGTGCTGGTTCGTACCGCTATCAGCCAGTTTGAAGGCTATATCAAGCTGAATAAAAAGATCCCACCGGAAGTGCTGACGTCGCTGAACAGCATCGACGATCCGGCGCGCCTGGCGGATACCATCGCGGCGCATATGCCGCTGAAGCTGGCGGACAAGCAGTCCGTGCTGGAGATGTCCGACGTCAACGAACGTCTGGAATATCTGATGGCGATGATGGAATCGGAAATCGATCTGCTGCAGGTTGAGAAGCGCATTCGCAACCGCGTCAAAAAGCAGATGGAGAAATCCCAGCGCGAGTACTATCTGAACGAGCAAATGAAAGCGATTCAGAAAGAACTCGGCGAGATGGACGACGCCCCGGACGAAAACGAAGCGCTGAAGCGCAAGATCGACGCGGCGAAAATGCCGAAAGAGGCGAAAGAGAAAACCGAAGCGGAACTGCAGAAGCTGAAGATGATGTCGCCGATGTCTGCGGAAGCGACCGTCGTGCGTGGCTACATCGACTGGATGGTGCAGGTGCCGTGGAATGCGCGCAGTAAGGTCAAGAAAGACCTGCGTCAGGCCCAGGAGATCCTCGATACCGATCACTATGGTCTGGAGCGCGTGAAGGACCGCATCCTTGAGTATCTCGCGGTGCAGAGCCGGGTCAACAAAATCAAGGGGCCGATCCTCTGCCTGGTGGGACCGCCGGGGGTAGGTAAAACCTCATTGGGTCAATCTATCGCCAAAGCGACCGGCCGGAAATACGTCCGCATGGCGCTGGGCGGCGTGCGCGATGAAGCGGAAATTCGCGGTCATCGTCGGACCTATATTGGCTCGATGCCGGGCAAACTGATCCAGAAAATGGCGAAAGTGGGGGTGAAAAACCCGCTGTTCCTGCTGGATGAGATCGACAAAATGTCTTCCGACATGCGCGGCGACCCGGCTTCCGCGTTGCTTGAGGTGCTGGATCCGGAACAGAACGTGGCCTTTAACGACCACTATCTGGAAGTGGATTACGATCTCAGCGACGTGATGTTCGTGGCGACGTCCAATTCCATGAACATTCCGGCGCCGCTGCTGGACCGTATGGAAGTGATTCGCCTCTCGGGTTACACCGAAGATGAAAAACTGAACATCGCCAAGCGTCACCTGCTGACGAAGCAGATCGAACGCAACGCGCTGAAGAAAGGCGAACTGACCGTCGACGATAGCGCCATTATCGGCATTATTCGTTACTACACCCGTGAAGCGGGCGTTCGTAGCCTGGAGCGTGAAATCTCCAAGCTGTGCCGTAAGGCCGTTAAGCAGCTGTTGCTGGATAAAACGCTGAAACACATCGAAATTAACGGTGAGAATCTGCATGATTATCTCGGCGTACAGCGCTTCGACTATGGTCGCGCCGATAGTGAGAACCGCGTCGGTCAGGTGACCGGTCTGGCGTGGACGGAAGTGGGCGGCGATCTGCTGACCATCGAAACCGCCTGCGTACCGGGTAAAGGCAAACTGACCTACACCGGCTCGCTGGGCGAGGTGATGCAGGAGTCGATTCAGGCTGCGCTGACCGTGGTACGTTCGCGGGCGGACAAGCTGGGCATTAACGCCGACTTCTACGAGAAGCGTGATATTCACGTCCACGTACCGGAAGGGGCGACGCCGAAGGATGGCCCGAGCGCGGGTATCGCCATGTGTACGGCGCTGGTCTCCTGCCTGACCGGCAACCCGGTACGCGCCGATGTGGCGATGACCGGGGAGATTACGCTGCGTGGTCAGGTGCTGCCGATCGGCGGTTTGAAGGAAAAACTGCTGGCGGCGCATCGCGGCGGTATTAAGACTGTTCTGATTCCTGATGAGAACAAACGCGACCTTGAAGAAATTCCGGATAACGTTATCGCCGATTTGGATATCCATCCGGTGAAACGAATCGAGGAAGTTCTGACACTTGCGCTGCAGAACGAACCGTTCGGCATGCAGGTTGTGACTGCGAAATAGTGATTCTGCGCAAATTGCGCTAATAAAAATAGGGCTGGTAAGTCATTTCGGACTTGCCAGCCTTTTTTTGTGTAGCTAACTTAGATCGCTGGCAGGGGGGTCATCGACAACTGCTGTTGTAAGGGCATGACAGTCCTGATATAACTGCTGCGCGGTCGCACTATGAAGGACTCTGGTGCGATATAAATTATAAAGAGAGGAAGAGAACAGTGAATAAATCTCAACTGATTGACAAAATTGCTGCGGGTGCGGACATTTCTAAAGCTGCAGCTGGACGTGCGTTAGATGCTTTAATCGCTTCTGTTACTGAATCTCTGCAGGCTGGGGATGACGTTGCGCTGGTAGGTTTCGGTACCTTTGCTGTTAAAGAACGTGCCGCCCGTACTGGTCGCAACCCACAAACAGGTAAAGAAATTACTATCGCTGCCGCAAAAGTGCCGGGCTTCCGTGCTGGTAAAGCGCTGAAAGACGCGGTGAACTGATCGGCTTTCCCGTCAGGGAATGTGACGAAGTACAAGGGCGCATCGTGAGATGTGCCTTTTTTATTGCCTTTTCAGACCACTTTATGTGTGTTTATCGCCACTTGTGGGCTGACAATCACCCTGTTTTCTTGTCAAAATACGTCCTCACGCGCGGCGGCCATCACGTGCTATGCTGCGCGAGCTAAAGTCATCTACAGCGGAGCGTTGTTACACCATGATGGACAACCTACGCACGGCCGCCAACAGCGTCGTGCTCAAGATTATTTTCGGTATCATTATCGTCTCGTTCATTTTGACCGGGGTGAGTGGTTACCTGATTGGCGGTGGCAAAAACTATGCCGCAAAAGTGAATGGCCAGGAGATTGGCCGTGGGCAGTTTGAAAACGCCGTCGCCAGCGAACGTAACCGTATGCAGCAGCAGCTTGGCGACCAGTTCTCCGAGCTGGCGGCGAACGAAAACTACATGAAAACCATGCGCCAGCAGGTGCTGAACCGCCTGATCGATGAGTCGCTTCTGGATCAGTATGCCCGCGAGCTGGGCCTCAGCATCAGCGATGAGCAGGTGAAGCAGGCGATCTTCCAGACCCAGGCGTTCCAGACGAACGGTAAGTTCGACAACCAGCGTTTCAGCGGTATTGTCGCCCAGATGGGAATGACCACCGATCAGTACGCCCAGGCGCTGCGTAACCAGCTGACCACGCAGCAGCTGATTAACGCCATTGCGGGTACCGATTTCATGCTGCCGGGTGAGTCCGATCAGCTGGCGGCGCTGGTGTCTCAGCAGCGTGTCGTCCGCGAAGCGACCATCAACGTCAACGCCCTGGCGGCAAAACAGACCGCCAGCGATGAGGAAATCAACGCTTTCTGGCAGCAGAATCAGGCCCGTTTTATGGCGCCGGAGCAGTTCCGCGTGAGCTACATCAAGATGGATGCCGCCAGCATGCAGGAAAACGCCTCTGACGAAGAAATCCAGTCATGGTATGACCAGCATAAAGATCAGTTCACTCAGCCGCAGCGTAATCGCTACAGCGTGATTCAGACTAAAACTGAAGCCGACGCGAAAGCGGTGCTGGCCGAGCTGCAAAAAGGCGCTGATTTCGCCACGCTGGCAAAAGAAAAATCGACCGATATTATTTCTGCCCGCAACGGCGGCGATATGGGGTGGATGGAAGATGCCTCTACCGTGCCTGAGCTGAAAGAGGCCGGCCTGAAAGAGAAAGGCCAGCTCTCCGGAGTGATCAAATCCTCGGTTGGCTTCCTGGTGGCCCGTCTGGACGACGTCCAGCCGGCGCAGGTCAAGCCGCTGGCTGACGTGCGCAATGACATTGCGGCGAAAGTGAAGCAGGAGAAAGCGCTGGATGCTTACTATGCGCTGCAGCAGAAGGTGAGCGATGCGGCCAGCAACGATAATGAATCGCTGGCGGGCGCGGCGCAGGTCGCCGGAGTGCAGGTGGTGGAAACCGGCTGGTTTGGCCGCGATAACCTGCCGGAAGAGCTGAACTTTAAACCGGTCGCTGACGCTATCTTCAACGGCGGTCTGGTCGGTGCGAACGGCGCGCCGGGCAGCAACTCTGACATCATTACCGTTGATGGCGATCGCGCTTTTGTTCTGCGTATCAGCGAGCACAAAGCCGAGGCGGTGAAACCGCTGGCCGAAGTGAAGGCGCAGGTCAGCGATATCGTTAAGCACAATAAAGCGGAACAGCAGGCGAAGCTGGATGCCGATAAGCTGCTGGCGGCGCTGAAAGACGGCAAAGGCGATGAGGCGATGAAGGCGGCTGGCCTGAGCTTTGGCGCGCCGCAGACGCTTTCCCGTACCGGCCAGGATCCGCTGAGCCAGCTGGCATTCACTCTGCCGCTGCCGCAGCAGGGCAAACCGGTCTATGGCGTTGGCAGCAACATGCAAGGCGATGTGGTGCTGGTGGCGCTGGATGAAGTGAAAGCAGGCAGCATGCCGGAAGAGCAGAAGAAGGCTATGGTTCAGGGGATTACCCAGAACAATGCCCAAATCGCTTTCGAAGCGCTGATGAGCAACCTGCGCAAGGCGGCGAAAATTAAGCTGGGCGACAGCATCGACCAGCAGCAGTAATTTCGCGTCGTTTCGCAAAAATACGCAACACCATGTAATCCTCAGGGGCCGCTTTCGCGGCCCTTTCCATTTCTGTGATTTGCCTTTTGTCGGCCATCCGCACTGACGCTATCGTAGCCTTGCTGTCTACACACAAGGAGATATCAGCATGAAATATGGAATAAAAGCACTGATGGCCGCGGGCGTTCTGGTTTTCGCGGTAGGCGCACAGGGCGCGCTGGCCGCCCCCGCCAGCGGCAAAGCGGTGGTAACCAAAGAGCATGTCCCGGCGTCCTCTTCGGCGAAAGCGAAAGCGGAACCCGGCGAGGCCGACAACGGGGCGACCAAAGTCAGCATTAACCACGCCAGCGCCGAGCAGCTGGCGCAGGCTCTGAATGGCGTGGGGTTGAAAAAAGCCCAGGCGATTGTCAGCTACCGTGAGGAGTATGGGCCATTCAAAACCCTTGATGACCTGAAGCAGGTCCCGGGGATGGGCAGTGCGCTGGTGGAGCGGAATTTAGCCCATCTGACGCTGTAAATTTTATGCCAGCGCTTGCACAGCAGTAATTTTTTGCCAGGATAAAGAGGTTGCATTAAGTGGTGTGACCTCTTACCTCACAAACAACAATAACAGAAAGGCATTGATGCTATGCAAACACAAATTAAAGTTCGCGGCTATCATCTGGACGTCTACCAGCATGTGAATAACGCACGCTACCTGGAGTTCCTTGAGGAGGCCCGCTGGGATGGTCTGGAAAATAGCCCGGCGTTTCAGTGGATGACCGAGAAAAACATCGCCTTCGTGGTGGTGAATATTAATATCAACTACCGCCGTCCGGCGGTCCTGGGCGATGTGCTGACGGTGAGCAGCAAACTGGAGCAACTCAACGGCAAAAGCGGCACGCTCAGCCAAGTGGTCACCCTCAACCCCAATGGCGAGGTGGTGGCCGATGCGCTGATCACCTTCGTCTGTATTGATTTGAAAACCCAGAAGGCGCTGCCGCTGGAAGGGGAACTACGTGAGAAACTCGACCAGATGAACTTGCGCTGACAACCGTCGCGTGCGTGCCGGGCGGTGGCGCGCTTCGACCTCCGGAAGGTGATCAACCCCTTGCCCCGGTATGCGTAGCGCCACCGGGGAATTTGAACTGAAGCTTCGGGCAGATACCTCTTCGGAGGCTATGCCTGTGTCAAGCCGGTTTTTTGCTTCATCACCGCCATTACCCCGACCTTATCGGCCAGATACTGGTTGAGCCCGTTAGCGCGCAGGTTGCAGGCGGCGCACTGGCCGCAACCATCGCCCTTAATGCCGTTGTAGCAGGTGAGGGTTTCCCGGCGCACCAGATCCAACTGACCCCAGTAGTCGGCCAGCGCCCAGGTCTCGGCTTTGTTCAGCCACATCAGCGGGGTTTCAAAGCGAATGTCTTTCGCCATCCCAAGGCTGACGGCGTGGTGCAGCGCTTTGACAAACTCATCGCGGCAGTCCGGGTAGCCGGAGAAATCGGTCTCGCACACGCCGGTGATGATAGCGTCGGCTTTTACCTGATAGGCGTAGATTGCCGTCAGGGTTAAAAACAGAATATTGCGCCCCGGGACAAAAGTATTGGGAATGCCCTCGGCATCAGGCTGATAGTCCGGTACCGGAATGTTATCGCGGGTCAGGCTGCTGACCGCCAGTTCATTGAGCAGGGTAACGTCCAGCACTTTATGCGCGACGGCGCCAAGTTTCAGGGCGAGTTCGCGCGCAACGTCGATTTCCGCGCGGTGGCGTTGGCCATAATCAAAAGTGACGCAATGCACTTCATCATACTGTTGCAGAGCCTGCACCAGACAGGTGGTTGAATCTTGTCCTCCGCTGAAGACAACTACGGCGCGTTTCATGGCAATTCCTGACTTAATGAGTAAAGGCGATATGGTAGCGCCAGACGCCCGCCACCACCAGCTCTCTCACGTCGACGCCGGCAGCCAGGCGCTGGCGAAGTCGAACCAGCCGCGGGCGTTGAGGCGCAAGCCATTGACACCCGGCGGGGCGCTGATCCGATAGTTGTATTTAAACAGCGGCGTCATGATGGCGTCTTCCATCAGGTTGTTGAATACGTTGCGCAGCGCATCGTTGCGGCTGCGGGCTTCCGGCTGCGTCTGTACCGCGTCTAATGTCGCCTGCAGATGGGCATATTGCGCCCCGGTCAGCAAATTGGGCCACAGCATATCGCAGCGCAGCCACTGCTCCAGGGCATACTCTGGCGCTTCGCCGATCAGGCGGTCGCCCATCATCAGGTCGGCCTGCCCCAGATGCTGGCAGCCCTCCCAGTTTTTGGCGTCATGAAACAGAAGCGTCAGCTCGCAGCCCAGCACAGCCAGCCGCTGTCTCAGCTGTTCGGCCATGGCGTGGAGTTCGACCGGCAGATGGTAGAGCAGCGTGAGCCTGGCCGGCAGCGGCACCGCGCTGTTTTCCGGCCCCTGCGGGATGGACCATCCCGGCAACACCTCATGGCTTGGCGTAATCAGATCCTCGTCGAGCGGCAGCGTTTCCAGCAACGATGAGCGGTGAATTATCGATACCAGCCGCTGGGCCTGCGCTTTGCTAAGCCGAGGGCTGTGACGCAGGGTCAGATAGCAGAAGCCAAGACTGATGCTGTTGCTGACCTGGCGCAGGTTATGGAGCTCTTCGCGATCGCCAATCGTGATCTGCACCGGGTGGCGGCAGCTGGTGCCGAGATCGCGATCGAAGAGCTGGGGGGTGATCCAGTACTCCACCGCCTGGATCAGCGGATGCCGCAGATGGTAGCGGGGATGGTTCTCCAGGCGGACGAGTTCCGGACTAAACCGCTTCAGGCGGAACGGTCCGCATCCGATGGCCGGATCGTCAGGATGGGCCAGCACGCTGCAATAGCTGGCGAGGCGGAACGGCAGCCAGTAGTCAGGACGATGCAGCGTGATGGTGAGGCACTGGGCGTGAGTGACGTCGATGCGGCTGATGCTGGCGAAGAGGGTCCGCAAGGCGGGCAGATCCAGCAGCAGCAGTAAGCGCTGCCGCAGCTGTGCGGTTTCCACTGCATCGCCGTTGTGCCAGCACAGCGTGGAGCGGATATAAAACTGCCAGCGCAGGCCGTCAGGGGAGACCTGCCAGTGGTGCGCCAGATCGCCGATTGGCATAGTGTCGCCTTCGTCGAAGCGTGTCAGCCCGGCATAGATCTGCCCGGCCAGATGCTGCTCGGCGCGTCCGGGCAGAAAGCCGGGGCGTAGCGGTTCCAGCGGGCGATAGTATGGAATACGCAGCGTCGGGGTATTGTTTTGCCACTGACCGCCCAGAAAGGGGTGGAGCAGGGCTTTCAGCTCCACCGGGGCCAGCTGCGCCAGCTCCAGCGCGTTTTGCTGCTGACCTTTATGCAGCGCCAGCTCCATCATCTCATTGCGCAGACGTTCCGGCGTTTTATAAAAAGAGAGCAGTCCGCGCTTGCCGCGCCCGGAGCTGGCCTGCCAGCTTAACCATCCGGCCTCTTGCGCCTGACGCAGCAGGGTACGGACATGGCGTTCGCTGCAAAAACAGCGTTCCGCCAGTTCGCCGACGGTGACCTGCTGCGGCGCCCCGGCTGAGGGTTGCCACAGCCGCTGGTACTGATTTAAACGGTGTAAGAGTCGCATAAGCGCTGTCGTCCACCGGGCCGTAATAAACCCGGAACAATTTATATTATCTATTCACTATTACTTCCGTATATCCCAGGTGATACTGCAACACAAGCGAAGCCCATCACACATTGGGGAAAACACCATGGCAAAACTGGCAGCATTTGATATGGACGGCACCTTGCTGATGCCGGACCATCGTCTCGGAGAAAAGACGCTCACCGCGCTGAAACGGCTGCGGGAACGCGATATCACCCTGACGTTCGCCACCGGCCGCCATGCGCTGGAGATGCACCATGTGATGGGTGAGTTTTCCCTGGACGCCTTTCTGATCACGGGCAACGGGACGCGCATCCACTCGCTGGAAGGGGAGGAGCTGTACCGTCAGGATCTCAATCCCGAGGTAGCGGAAGAAGTGCTGCATAGTCGATGGGATACCCGGGCCAGCATGCACGTGTTTAATGACGGCGGTTGGTTCACCGGCCAGGCAAGGCCTGAGCTGCTGAAGGCGCATGTCTTTAGCGGGTTTCGCTATCAACTGTGTGATCCGAAACGTATGTCGGCGCATCATGTCACCAAGATCTGCTTCTGCGGCGATCATGACGATCTGCGCCGCCTGCGGATCCAACTGAATGAGGCGCTGGGCCAGCGCGCGTTTCTCTGCTTCTCGGCGTTGGACTGTCTGGAAGTGCTGCCGGTTGGCTGCAATAAAGGCGCGGCGCTGGCGAGGCTGAGCCAGCACCTGGGCCTCACCCTACAGGAGTGCATGGCCTTCGGCGATGCGATGAACGATCGCGAGATGCTTCGCAGCGTCGGGCGGGGGTTCATCATGGGCAACGCGATGCCGCAGCTGAAAGCCGAGCTTCCGCATCTCCCGGTTATCGGCGACTGCCGGCATCAGGCGGTCTCCCATTTTTTAACGCATTGGCTGGATAATCCTGATCTTCCTTATTCCCCCGAATAGAGAGACCCTTCCAGCAAGCCAGATAGCATTCTATCTGGCTTTTTTTATGTTCTGCTGACCAGCCGGGCTAGCTCCGCCTGCCAGGGGGCGATATCGCCGATGTTGGCCGCCACCCACTGTGGGTTGTAATAGCTTTCCAGATAACGCTCGCCGCTGTCGCACAGCAGGGTCACGAGGGAACCCGTGCGTCCTTCCTCGCGCATCCGCGCGGCCAGCTGCAGCACCCCCCACATATTGGTTCCGGTCGAGGCGCCGACTTTCCGTCCAAGCTGCGTTTCCAGCCACAAAGCAGTGGCCACGCTTGCCGCATCCGGCACGCGCAGCATCTCATCTACAACGTCGGGAATAAACGATGGTTCGACCCGCGGGCGGCCGATGCCTTCAATTTTGCTGCCGACCGGGCTGCGCAGGCTGGCGTCGCGTGTCTGCCAGTAATCGAGGAACACCGAATTTTGCGGGTCGACAACCATCAGCTGCGTCTCGTAGCCCTGGCTGCGAATATAGCGGCCAATGGTCGCTGAGGTGCCGCCGGTGCCGGCGCTCATCACGATCCACGATGGCTGCGGGTGCGGCTCATGGCTCATCTGGCGGAAAATACTGTCGGCGATATTGTTATTGCCGCGCCAGTCGGTGGCCCGCTCGGCGAAGGTAAACTGATCCATATAGTGACCGTTCAGCTCGCGCGCCAGCGTTTCGGAAGCCGCATAGATTTCGCAGGCGTTCTGCACAAAATGGCAGCGTCCGCCGTAGAACTCGATCTGTTCGATTTTACGTCTGGCGGTGCAGGAGGGCATCACGGCGATAAACGGCAGCCCCAGCAGGCGGGCGAAATAGGCTTCAGAAACCGCGGTCGAACCCGAAGACGATTCGATAATCGTGGTGCCTTCTTTGATCCAGCCGTTGCACAGGCCATAGAGAAACAGCGACCGCGCCAGACGGTGTTTGAGGCTACCGGTCGGATGCGTACTTTCATCCTTCAGATAAATCGGGATCCCGGGAAAACCAGGCAGCGCCAGGCGAATCAGGTGTGTATCGGCGGAACGCTGATAGTCGGCGTTAATTTCACTAATGGCGTGTTTTACCCAGGCGCTATTCATCTCGGATTCCTGTTTGTCATTTTGTGCCCAGCTTAGCGGATTGTGCGGGAAAAATTGTTGCTATTTAGCCTTTCAATTACAATTGCAGGAGTAAATTATTCTCTCTGGTGGCCTTATGTTAGATAAAATTGACCGTAAGCTGCTGGCGCTGCTGCAGGAAGATTGCACCCTCTCTTTGCAGGCGCTGGCTGATGCCGTTAATCTGACCACGACCCCTTGCTGGAAACGCCTGAAACGACTCGAGGATGACGGTATTCTCCGCGGGCGCGTTGCCTTACTGGATGCGGAAAAGGTGGGGCTGGGGCTGACGGCGTTTGTCCTGATCAAGACCCAACATCACAGCAGCGACTGGTATTGCCATTTTGTGAGCGAAGTGACGCAGATGGCTGAAGTGCTCGGCTTCTGGCGGATGGCGGGGGAGTATGACTATTTGCTGCGGGTGCAGGTGGCCGATATGAAGCGCTATGACGACTTTTATAAACGTTTGGTGAACAGCGTGCCGGGGCTGTCGGATGTCACTTCGAGTTTTGCCATGGAACAGATAAAATACACCACCGCCTTGCCTGTCGAATAACGGTATTGCGCCGTAACCCATAACAAAATCAGGATCTTACTGCTTGCGATTATTTGCACAACTCAGCTGGTATTTCCGCCGGGAGTGGCGCCGCTATCTTGGCGCCATTGCCCTGCTGGCCATTATTGCCGTCCTGCAGCTTGTTCCGCCGAAGGTGGTGGGCATTGTGGTCGACGGCGTGACGCAACAACATTACACCGCGGAGAAGGTGTGGATGTGGATCGGCGCGCTGGTGCTGATCGCGGTGATGGTTTACCTGCTGCGCTATGTCTGGCGCGTGCTGCTGTTCGGCGCCTCTTACCAGCTGGCGGTTGAACTGCGGGAAGACTTTTACCGGCAGCTGAGCCGCCAGCATCCGGCGTTCTATTTGCGCCATCGCACCGGGGATCTGATCGCCCGCGCCACCAACGACGTGGACCGGGTGGTGTTTGCCGCCGGTGAAGGGGTGTTAACCCTGGTGGATTCTCTGGTGATGGGCTGTGCGGTGTTGATTGTGATGTCGACGCAGATTAGCTGGCAGCTCACCCTTCTGGCGCTGCTGCCGATGCCGCTGATGGCCCTGGCGATCAAACGCAACGGCGATGCCCTTCACGAACGTTTTCGCGTTGCCCAGGCGGCCTTTTCCAGCCTCAACGATCGCACGCAGGAGAGTCTGACCAGCATCCGCATGATTAAGGCGTTCGGGCTGGAGGAGCGCCAGTCGGCGCAGTTTGCCGCCGATGCGGCCGATACCGGAGCGAAAAATATGCGCGTAGCGCGCATTGACGCTCGCTTCGACCCTACTATCTATATCGCCATCGGGGCGGCGAATCTGCTGGCCATCGGCGGCGGCAGCTGGATGGTGATCCACGGTAGCCTGACGCTGGGTCAGCTCACCAGCTTTGTGATGTACCTTGGTCTGATGATCTGGCCGATGCTGGCGCTGGCGTGGATGTTTAACATCGTGGAGCGCGGTAGCGCGGCCTATGGCCGTATTCGCACCATGCTCGAAGAGGCGCCGGCGGTGGACGACGGGACCGAGACGGTACCGGCTGGCCGCGGCGTCCTGCAGGTCGCTATCCGCGATTTCATCTATCCGCAGGCGAGCAAGCCTTCGCTGGAACAGGTTAATTTTACCCTGCAGCCGGGGCAAATGCTGGGCATCTGCGGGCCGACGGGCGCTGGCAAAAGCACCATTCTGGCCCTGCTGCAGCGCCATTTTGACGTCACCAGCGGCGAGATCCGCTTTCACGATCTGCCGCTACCGCGTCTGCAGCTCGACAGCTGGCGCGAACGGCTGGCGGTGGTCAATCAGACGCCGTTTTTATTCTCCGATACCGTCGCCAATAATATCGCGCTGGGAAAACCGGACGCGACGCCGGAACAGATTGAGCGGGTGGCGCGGCTGGCCAGCGTGCATGACGACATTCTGCGTCTGCCCCAGGGGTACGATACCGAAGTGGGCGAGCGCGGCGTGATGCTCTCCGGCGGCCAGAAACAGCGCATCTCGATTGCCCGCGCCCTGCTGCTGGAGGCCGAAATTCTGATCCTTGATGATGCTTTATCCGCGGTGGATGGCCGCACCGAACACCAGATCCTGCATAACCTGCGCCAGTGGGGAGAGGGGCGGACGGTGATCATCAGCGCCCACCGCCTGTCGGCGCTGACTGAGGCCAGCGAAATCCTGGTGCTGCAGCATGGGCATGTCGCCCAGCGCGGCCGCCATGAGGCGCTGGCGGTGCAGCCCGGCTGGTACCGCGACATGTATCGGTATCAGCAGCTGGAAGCCGCGCTCGACGAGGTTCCCCAGGAGCAAGAGGAGGCCCTGGATGCGTAGCTTTACCGAACTCTGGCCGACGCTTAGACGCCTGCTGGCCTATGGTTCACCGTGGCGTAAGCCGCTGGCCATCGCGGTGGCGATGATGTGGATCGCGGCGGCGGCGGAGGTGAGCGGCCCGCTGCTTATCAGCTATTTCATTGACAATATGGTGGCGAAACAGACTCTGCCGCTGAAGCTGGTGGCAGGCCTGGCGGCAGCCTATATCGGTCTGCAGCTGCTGGCGGCGCTATTGCATTATAACCAGTCGCTGCTGTTTAACCGCGCCGCGGTCGGCGTGGTCCAGCAGTTACGCAGCGATGTGATGGATGCCGCCCTGCATCAGCCGCTCAGCGAGTTTGATACTCAGCCGGTCGGGCAGCTGATCTCACGCGTGACCAACGATACCGAAGTCATTCGTGACCTGTATGTGACGGTAGTGGCGACGGTGCTCCGCAGCGCGGCGCTGATCGGCGCGATGCTGGTGGCGATGTTTAGCCTCGACTGGCGGATGGCGCTGGTGGCGATCGCGATTTTCCCGGCGGTGCTGATCGTGATGATCATTTATCAGCGCTATAGCACGCCGATCGTGCGCCGGGTGCGCGCCTGGCTTGCCGACATCAACGATGGCTTTAACGAAGTGATCAACGGCATGGGGGTCATCCAGCAGTTCCGCCAGCAGGCGCGCTTTGGCGAACGGATGCGCGAGGCCAGCTACGCCCACTACCTGGCGCGGATGCAGACGCTGCGCCTGGACGGTTTTCTGCTGCGTCCGCTGCTGAGCCTCTTTTCCTCGCTGGTGCTGTGCGGGCTGCTGATGCTGTTCGGCTTTAGCGCGGCGGGCACGATTGAGGTCGGGGTGCTGTACGCGTTTATCAGCTATCTCGGACGCCTCAACGAGCCGCTCATTGAGCTGACCACCCAGCAGTCGATGCTGCAGCAGGCGGTGGTCGCCGGCGAACGCGTTTTCGAACTGATGGACCGTCCGCGCCAGGCGTGGGGCGCCGATGACGCGCCGCTGAGCAGCGGTCGGGTGGAAATCGACCATCTCTCCTTTGCCTACCGCGGGGATCGTCTGGTCCTCCAGGATATCACGCTGGATATCCCTTCCCGCAGTTTTGTGGCGCTGGTCGGGCATACCGGCAGTGGGAAGAGTACCCTCGCCAGTCTGATGATGGGCTATTACCCGTTAACCCACGGGGAGATCCGCATCGATGGCCGGCCGCTCTCTTCTCTCAGCCACAGCGCGTTGCGTCGGGGCATCGCGATGGTGCAACAGGATCCGGTGGTGCTGGCGGATACCTTCTACGCCAACGTCGCGCTGGGCCGGGACATCAGCGAAACACAGGTCTGGGAAGCGCTGGAGGCGGTGCAGCTGGCGGCGGTGGCGCGCAGCATGCGCGACGGCCTGTATACCCAGCTGGGCGAGCAGGGCAATAATCTCTCCGTCGGACAGAAGCAGCTGCTGGCGCTGGCGCGCGTGCTGGTGGAGACCCCGCAGGTTCTGATTCTGGATGAGGCGACGGCGAACATCGACTCCGGCACCGAGCAGGCGATCCAGCAGGCGCTGGCGAAGGTTCGCCAGCATACCACTCTGGTGGTCATTGCCCATCGTCTGTCGACCATCGTTGAGGCGGATACCATTCTGGTCCTGCATCGCGGTCAGGCCGTCGAGCGGGGCAACCATCAGCAACTGCTGGCGGCGAAAGGCCGCTACTGGCAGATGTATCAGCTACAGCTGGCTGGTGAAGAGCTGGCGGCCAGCGCCAGAGAAGAGTCGCTCAGCGCCTGATGCACCACCAGCAGGCAGCGAAGGCGGGTCGGCCTGTCGTGGTGCAAAAACGTTACATCAAATGCACCGCCGTGGTGCATTTTTGCCCGTTAAACGCCTTTACGCAGGCTAATGCCTGACCTCTCGCCTGTTTTTTGCCATCAAAGGGCCGCTCAGCGGCCTTTTTTCATTTCTGGCATAGCCCTTGCTTTATATCCATCGTGTTAGCTGCGGCCATTACCGAATACTGACTGGAGGGGACTTATGAAGCTGGTTACCGTGGTAATCAAACCATTCAAACTGGAAGACGTGCGTGAAGCCTTGTCTTCCATCGGCATTCAGGGCCTGACGGTCACTGAAGTCAAAGGATTTGGCCGTCAGAAAGGTCATGCGGAGCTCTACCGCGGCGCCGAGTATAGCGTCAACTTTCTGCCAAAAGTGAAGATTGATGTGGCGATCGCCGACGATCAGCTGGATGAAGTTATCGATGTCATCAGCAAAGCGGCTTACACCGGAAAAATTGGCGACGGCAAAATTTTTGTCGCTGAATTGCAGCGCGTCATTCGCATCCGTACCGGCGAAGCTGACGAAGCGGCACTGTAATTTCCAGACCACACAGTGATGGGGAACGAAACAATGAAAATGGCAACAATGAAATCGGGTCTGGGGGCGTTAGCCCTTCTTCCGGGGCTGGCGATGGCCGCGCCTGCGGTGGCGGACAAAGCCGATAATGCGTTTATGATGATTTGCACCGCGCTGGTTCTGTTTATGACTATCCCGGGGATTGCGCTGTTTTACGGCGGGCTGATCCGCGGTAAGAACGTTCTTTCCATGCTGACGCAGGTGATTGTCACCTTTGGCCTCGTCTGCGTACTGTGGGTCATTTATGGCTATACCCTGGCCTTCGGCACCGGCGGCAGCTTCTTCGGCAGCTTTGACTGGGTAATGCTGAAAAATATTGAACTGAAAGCGCTGATGGGCACCTTCTATCAGTATATCCACGTCGCCTTCCAGGGCTCGTTCGCCTGCATCACCGTCGGGCTGATCGTCGGCGCGCTGGCTGAACGTATCCGTTTCTCCGCGGTGCTGATTTTCGTGGTGGTGTGGATGACGCTCTCCTACGTGCCGATTGCGCATATGGTCTGGGGCGGCGGTCTGTTGGCGACCCATGGCGCGCTGGATTTCGCCGGCGGCACCGTTGTGCACATCAACGCCGCGGTCGCCGGGCTGGTGGGCGCCTATATGATGGGCAAACGCGTGGGCTTCGGCAAAGAAGCGTTCAAACCGCATAACCTGCCGATGGTGTTCACCGGCACCGCTATCCTCTATGTGGGCTGGTTCGGCTTCAACGCCGGCTCTGCCAGCGCAGCGAATGAAATCGCGGCCCTGGCGTTCGTTAACACCGTCGTGGCGACCGCCGCGGCTATCCTGGCGTGGACTTTTGGCGAATGGGCTCTGCGCGGCAAACCTTCACTGCTGGGCGCCTGCTCCGGGGCAATTGCCGGTCTGGTTGGCGTTACGCCGGCGTGTGGTTATATCGGTGTCGGCGGCGCGCTGATCGTCGGTATCGCCTCTGGCCTGGCGGGTATCTGGGGCGTGACTGCGCTGAAACGCTGGCTGCGTGTGGATGACCCTTGCGACGTCTTCGGCGTCCACGGCGTCTGCGGCATCGTCGGCTGTATCCTGACCGGTATCTTCGCGGCGACTTCTCTGGGCGGCGTCGGTTATGCGGAAGGCGTCACCATGGGCCATCAGCTGCTGGTGCAGCTGGAAAGTATCGGCATTACCGTGGTCTGGTCCGGCGTCGTCGCTTTCATCGGCTACAAAGTGGCGGATATGACCGTAGGGCTGCGCGTACCGGAAGAGCAGGAGCGCGAAGGGCTGGACGTCAACAGCCATGGCGAAAACGCCTACAACGCCTGACAGAAAACCCTTCTCCATGTAGCAAAAAGCCTCCCGTCAGGGAGGCTTTTTTTATGCGTTGCGGTTGCGCATCACCCCTTCCTGGACCGTTGAGGCAACCAGCGTGCCATCCTGCGTGTAAAACTCGCCGCGAACGAAGCCGCGGGCGCTGGAGGCCGAGGTGCTTTCAACGCTGTACAGCAGCCATTCATTGATATTAAACGGCCGATGGAACCACATTGAGTGGTCGATGGTGGCGACCTGCATGCCGGGCTCAAGGAAACCAACGCCGTGCGGCTGCAGCGCCACCGGCAGGAAGTTAAAGTCCGAGGCATAGCCCAGCAGATACTGATGAATGCGCAGATCGTCGGGAACGGCGCCGTTGGCGCGCAGCCAGACCTGGCGCGCCGGCTCGGCGATATGGCCTTTCATCGGGTTATGAAATTCCACCGGGCGGATCTCCAGCGGCTTATCGCAGAGGAATTTGTCTTTCACCTGCGGCGGCAGGAGATGCGCCAGCTTGCGGGCGATGTCGGTTTCCGAAGGCAGTCCGTCAGGGGAGGGGGCGTCCGGCATCGCTTTCTGATGCTCATAGCCGTGCTCTGGCGCCTGGAAGGAGGCGGTCATATAGAAGATCGGCTTCCCGTTCTGGATAGCGGCGACCCGGCGGGCGCTAAAGCTGTTGCCGTCGCGCAGGACCTCCACATCGTAGACGATCGGTTTTTGACTGTCGCCGGGGCGCAGAAAGTAGCTGTGAAACGAATGCACCAGACGTTCAACGGGCACGGTCTCTTTTGCGGCATACAGCGCCTGGCCCACCACCTGGCCGCCAAAAACCTGGCGCAATCCCAGGTCTTCGCTCTGTCCACGGAACAACCCTTCCTCAATTTTTTCCAGATCTAATAATGCCAGCAGGTTAGAGAGTGCCTGACTCATACTTATCCTCAATTAACAATGGCGGCGCCGTGCGCGTAATGTGGCAAAGTATAACCTGGAATCGCAAGTGGTCCGATGGGTGTAATAATCTGAATAACAACCGGTCAACAGGAAGAAATCTGAGATCTGTGCCACACTTATTGACGACACGAAAGTTCCTGCCGGCGAAGCGGCGGAACATCCTCCTGGGTATAAAGGGATGATAAGGAGAACATCATGAAATTTGCCTATATGTTTAGTGCCTTAGCCGTCGCCGCGACGCTGACCGCCTGTGCTAATCACCACTCCACCAGTTCTTCCGCTCAGGCAGCCGCACCCGACCCTTACGGTATTGCGACGCTGAGCGTGGCGCAGCAGCAGCCGAGCGTCACGGGGACGATTAATATCCGCCAGAGAATCGCATTACCGCCGGATGCGGTGCTGACGGTGACCCTGTCGGATGCTTCTCTGGCAGATGCGCCAGCCCGCGTATTGTCGCAAAAAGCGGTGCGTACCGAAGGCAAGCAGGCGCCATTTAACTTTGCCCTGCCTTACAACCCGGCAGATATTCAACCGAACGCCCGCATTCTGTTGAGCGCAGCGATTACGGTTAATGGCCAGCTGATGTTCATTACCGATACCGTGCAGACGGTGATCAACCAGGGGGGCACCCATGCCGACCTGACGCTGGTTCCGGTTCAGCAGACCGCCGTGCCTGTCGCACAGTAAGCTCGATGAGCCCCCGGATGGGGGCTTTTTTTGTCTTCAATAAACCCAGCGATAGTGCTGGAGATCGATATGGCCGCTGCCGGAGACCTGTACCCCTTCGGCCAGCAATGCCTGACGCTGCCGCTGCAGATCGGGGCCGGTGAGGGAGATATCGCCATGGCGATTGACCACCCGATGCCAGGGCAGAGTGGACCCTTCCGGCAGACGCTTCAGCACACCGCCCACCTGGCGCGCCGCGCGCGGAGAACCGGCCAGCCTGGCGACATCGCCATAGGTCGTGACATACCCTTCCGGTATTGACGCCACAATGTGCCAGACACGTTGGGGAAATGTATCGAGCGGATCCATATTCAGTCCTGTTACCCGAAAAACGCCAGCATAAGCGCTGATCTGCAGGCTGTACAGCCTGCAGATCAGGCGGGCTGTTCGACGGTGAACGTCAGGGCCAGGCCGAGGATCTGCATGCCATGGACATTGTCGGAAGGTGAACTGGCGATGAGGCTCTCCAGGAATTTTAACCGCTGCGAGGTAGCGTTGATGATCAGCTTCGCGCGCAGGCCCGGCATGGTCAGCGACGAGATGGGGTATACCACCCGACCGCTGATGTAGACCGGTAGCTTGCGCAGTTCCACCTGACGCAGCACGCCGACGGTGGAATAGAGCAGCGCCAGCGGCGTGACCGCCCGCACCGGCGCCTGACTGATAGTCACGAAGTCGAGCATTTTTTCAGGGCGCAGATAATTCACCCCCTGAAAGGCGATGGTCATCCCTTCAATGGCGGGCAAAGGCAGAGTGATGGTCTGTGGTGATGAGTCAGTCATTCGATTACCGTAGAGACAATGCGCTGATGATAAAAGAGAACATAAGGTGGATAAGTATGGTGGATATCCCGGCTGTGTGCTGAGCGCACGCTCTCACTCTCACAGATTGAGCGTGAGTGACTGGTTTTATTCGCGTTATTGCGCAATAAACCAGCAGGCAGTCGGGGCGCGCTTGCAATTCACCAGGTCAGCAGGGATAATGCGCCAGCGCGTTGGGTAACAACGCTCTCAATGGGGGCTCTGTTGGTTCTCCCGCAACGCTACTCTGTTTACCAGGTCAGGTCCGGAAGGAAGCAGCCAGAGCAGACGACGTGTGTGCCGGGATGTAGCTGGCAGGGCCCCCACCCATTTCGCCCTCATGATATATCCCTTATATTTTCCCGGTCTTTATTCCTGCTATATTTAATACCTGATACAGATCACATATTATTTTTTGTTGCTAAAACAACCCGTTTTTATTCCATAATATTGACTTGTCATAAATCTGAAATGCTACTGCAATATTAATGTCATTTTCGTGTCATAAATAAAGCGCATCTTATTGCTGGGAATTTGTTGCCAGATCCATGCTATAAAATATATCTCTGGATCAGCATGTTAACTTCGTGTATTAATTATGATGATTTTATTGCACGGGAAGCGTAGCTATGACCACAGTGGTTTTGAATGTAAAAATTGACGCTGAGTTAAAAGAGAAGTTGCGTCATTATGCGGAAGTGAATAACGAGAACCTGGGTACGGCAACGGAAAAGCTGCTGCAGCTGGCTTTTCAGCTGGAGGCATCAGCAGGTGAGGCGGGGGTGACGGAAGAGGACATTGACAGCCAGCATACCGAAGAGGAAGCGACGCCATTAACCCCTAAAGAAATCAAAGCATTAAGAAAACTTCTGAAGAAGAAAAAATGAAACAACAATTCTCTACAGCCAGCAACTATAGCGAAGCCTGCGATATGTTGCGCTCAGGATACGTAAAACACGTTCGCCTGAACTGGAATATCGGTAGTGATGAGTTCTTTCGCATTGCCTCCGACTGGTGCGACACCGGCGCTAAAATTAAAAAAGATGAAGATGGCTTTATTATTTCCCTGAAAGGGTTTCCTATTCCGCGCCAGCATTAATGAAATTGCCTTATTTCCGTCACCGGGTTGCCATAACCAGATGGCAGGATACTCAGGCAATTTTATAAAAACATCTCATATACCTCATGGATGACGGACTTTTGACGGGCTGAAGCCAGCCCGTCGATATTTTCTTATATTATTTTCCGCAAACGCGTATTTTCCCGCTGTTCTGCAAGGCTATGCCACAATGGTTGTAGCGTGGAGAAGGCCTGGCGCAATGCTTCGTCCGGCAAGGTAAACGGCAGACGTAAATAGCGATCGAACGCGCCCTCCAGACCAAACCGCGTCCCGGTGCCGATATGGATCCCCTGGCTTTCCGCCCGCGCAGAGAACAGGGTGGCCAGCATGTCAGGGAGTTCCACCCAAAAAGAGAGTCCGCCTTCCGGTGGCGTAAAGCGCCAGCGGGGAAAATACTCTTTCATCAGCACTTCGCACATGTCCCGGCGCGCCTGCAGCATCTCCCGTCGCGGCGGCAGCAGCGTGGCGGCGTTTGCCAGCAGCCAGCTGCAGGCCAACTGCTCCAGCAGCGGCGTACCCAGGTCCAGAGAGTCGCGGGCCTGAATCAGCGAGGCGATCGTTCGCGCGCTGGCGCGGATCCAGCCGATGCGCAGTCCCCCCCAGAAACTTTTCCCGGCCGAACCGATAGTGATCACCGCGGCGTCGGGATTAAAGCAGGCCAGCGGCGGCGGGGGCGGGGCGTTATACCAGAGGTCGACCATGGTCTCATCGATCACCAGCGTTGTTCGCGTCCTGGCCGCGATGTCCGCGACCCGCTGGCGGGTAGGGGCATCCATACAGCGCCCGGTAGGGTTGTGAAAATCCGGCATCAGCCATGCCAGACGCGGCGCGGTCTGCGCAATGGTCGCCGCTAATCCATCGCAGTCCCATCCCTGCTGGGGGAGTGCGACCCCGACGGGCCGGCAGGAGGCGCCCTGAATGGCGCTGATGGCCATTGGGTAGGTCGGGGCGTCAATGACCACCCGGTCACCGGGGCCGGTGAACAGACGCAGGATCAGCGCAAAGGCGCTGAGCGCGCCGTTGACCACCATCACTTCATCGGGCCGCGTCGGCAGGCCACGTTCGCTGTAGCGCCGGGCAATCGCTTCCCGCAGCACCGGAAGCCCCTGCTGATCGTAGCCGGTCTGGGTGAGATAGGGCGGCAGCAGGGTCATGGCGTGCTGGAAGGCCTGATGGAGCTCCGGACCGGCGCTGAGGGCAGCGGTAGAGAGATTGATCGTCGAGGGGGTCGCAGAGGGCGGCGGCAGATCGGCAGGGCGTTCCGGCAGGACAATGCGCGACCCGCTCCCCTGGCGGCTATGGAGAAACCCCTCCTCCCGCAGCTGACCGAGGGCGCTGGCGATGGTCGTCCGGCTGACGTTGAGGGCCGCCGCCAGCTCGCGCTCGCCGGGCAGGCGCGTCTGTAGCGTCAGACGGCCATCGAGGATCAGCAGGCGGAGCGCTTCCGCCAGCTGGCGCCATAGCGGTGTGCGGGAACTGGACTCCTGCCAGTTGCCAAGCAGGCGTACCAGGGACTGTGTTCCAAAGCGTCGGGCTGACATAGCGATCCACTTTTCCAAAACTGGCCATTAATTATCAGTCCATTTTTGCTGATGATGAGGGCATTCGCAATGATGTTGAGGAAAAAATATGCTTCGTCGCCTGCTGCAGTTATATATCGGTCTGGTGCTCTACGGCGTGTCCACGGCGCTCTTCGTGCATGCTAATCTCGGCGCCGATCCGTGGGACGTTTTTCATCTTGGGGTGGCTAAACAGCTGGGGATCAGTTTCGGGACCGTGATTATCCTGACCGGCGCCGCGGTGCTGCTGCTATGGATCCCGATTCGGCAGATGCCGGGGCTCGGCACGGTGAGTAATGTTATCGTGCTGGGGCTGGCGGCGGACGCCACGCTGGCCGTCCTGCCTCCGCTGGAGTCGCTGGTGGCGCGCAGTGCGCTGCTGGTGGTGGCGATTGTGATGAACGCTATCGCCACCGGGATGTACATTGGCGCGGGCTTTGGCCCGGGACCGCGCGATGGCCTGATGACCGGCCTGCACGCTCGTACCGGCTGGTCATTGCGCGGTATCCGTACGGCGATCGAGCTCTCCGTACTGCTGATTGGCTGTCTGCTGGGGGGCAAGTTTGGCGTCGGAACCGTCATTTACGCGCTGTCGATTGGGCCGCTGATCCAGCTGTGCCTGCCGTGGTTCAGCCAGCCCGTCCGCCGCCGGGCGGTCAGCACTCCCCGGGAGAGCGTCTCCTGAAGGGAACCCGCGCCCTCGTCGTCAAGAATAGGGCGCATTGTGGTTTACAGGCCACTCAGGCCATGAAGCATCATGTAGATCCCCACCACAATAATCAGTAAGCCTGAGATCCAGGGCGCTTTGCGCGAGATGTCGTTAAGCCACGGCCAGCGGCGGGTGGCATGTTTCATGCTCAGGGCGGCGATAGCCCCGGAAGCCACCAGCGTCAGCGCCAGACCGACGCTAAAGCCGAGTACCAGCGTGGCGCCCAGCGAGAATTTCTTCAGCTGTAAACAGATAAGCAGCACGGTAATGGACGCCGGGCAGGGGATCAGCCCGCCGGTCAGGCCAAACATCACAATCTGCCCGGTCGTCACCTGGCGGCCATCGAAGCGCCGGTTAATCTCCTGAGCATGGGCCCGCTGATGCGCGTCCTGCCACTCCTCCGCCACCAGCGGCGCGCCAGGGGAGTGAGAATGATGGTGGTCATGATGTTCATGATGATGATGGTCATGGTGATGGTCATGGTCGTGCCCGTGCTGATGATGATGGGGGTGGGCGTGGGGCCGCGATTCGCGCCAGGTGCGCCAGAGCATCCAGCAGGCAATCAACACAATGACAACCCCCGAGATCAGCTGAAACCAGGGCTCAGAAGTCTGGGCGTTCCAGCCGCGGCCAAACCACAGGCCGGCCATGGCGATCAGCCAGACCACCGCGGTATGCGAGACCGTCGCCGCCAGCCCCAACAGAACCGCCTGCTTTAAGGTTCCCCGTACCGCCACGATAAAGGCGGCCATCATCGTTTTTGAGTGGCCGGGTTCAAGGCCGTGCAGCGCGCCGAGCAGTATCGCGCTGGGAATAAACAGCCAGGCATTGCCCTGCTGCAGAAGGGAAGTGAAATCGTTCATATCGGGATCCTTGCCAAAAGTGGCTCTATGCTACTCCCCCCCAGTAGTTAAATACTACCCCCCAGTAGAAAAAGAGGCTGATAAAAGGGATCATGCTATGCTGGCAGGCGTTGCCGGCGTCGAAGGTCGGGCAATGACGGCAGAATAAAACGGTGGATCGCGCAATGTCACACACAGTGAGAGACAAAAAGAAGTTACTGACCCGGCTGAAGAAAATTCAGGGGCAGAGTACCGCATTAGAGAAAATGCTTAATCGCGAGCATGAGTGCGCTGAGGTGCTACAGCAGCTGGCGGCGATCCGCGGCGCGGTCAATGGCATGATGCTGCAGGTTATCCAGGGGCATTTGACCGACCATGTGGTGAAAGAGCCAGATGAGACGCAGCGTGAAGCGGATCTGGAGACGGTGATGCAGGTGATTAAATCCTATCTGAAGTAGCCTCCGGCAGAGGGCGGCGAAGAGGCCGCGCCCGCTGACCTTCTGCGCAGGCTGCCTGCCGCTTAATGCGCATGGAGATTATCTTCCGCCCACTGAATAAATGACTCTTTTGGCAGCGCTTTGCTGTACAGCCATCCCTGGGCGTACTGAACGCCATGCTGTCGCAGCCAGTCGCGCTGGCTTTCGGTTTCCACCCCTTCGGCGACGGTGGTCAGATTGAGCGCCTTGGCCATTTCAATAATGTGCGGCGTCAGCGGCCGGTACTCGAGGGTATCGACAAAGGATTTATCGATTTTCAGCGTGTCGACGTCCAGCTTCTGCAGATAGCTCAGACTGGAGTAGCCGGTACCGAAATCGTCAATCGAGATCCGATGGCCAGCCTGACGGTAGTGAGCGATCACCGGCATGGTGGTCTCCGGGTCGACAAACCCGCGCTCGGTGATCTCAAGGATGATCTGTTCGGCGGCGATCCCCCAGTGCTGCAGCTGATCGTGTAACAGCGTGGGCAGGGTGGGAGAGCGTAAGTCATCCACCGACAGGTTGATGGAGATATGCACTTCCGGCCGCTGCCTCAGCCAGGGGCCCAGATCGGCGAAAATTTTCCTGACGATATCTTCCGTCAGCTGGGTGATCAGTCCGGTCTGCTCGGCCAGGGGAATAAAGATATCCGGCGATAAATAGGTACCGTCGGGTTGCTGCCAGCGCGCCAGCGCTTCGGCTCCGGCGATTTTCCCGTCCTGCAATGAAATAATCGGCTGATAGTGAACCTGAATCGCCTGGGAATGGAGGGCGTCCAGCATACTGTTACGCGGTGAACGCAGGTGTCTCAGCAGGCGCAGCAGCAGCCAGGTGGCAAGCAGGCTGGTGAAGATGCCGGCCGGGAGCCAGAAGATCAACTGCTGCCGTATGTGCTGCTGCAGGGGCAGGGTGGATGACCAGGTCACAATGCCGGATCCCAGCTCGGGAATGCGCTGGATCCGGTAGACCGTATTATCCAGGGTAAGCATATTCAGGTGCGGGTCTTTAATCCGTTGCCAGGCCTTCGCCGGCAGCGGCTGGCTGCTGATCACCATTTTCAGATGGTCCAAACCAAACAGCATGCTATGGATCTTCTCCTCGCTGACGGGCGCCACATCAATGAAGGAGATGGGATCGATCATTACCATATGCTGCTGGCTGGCCATGGCCGTCATCTGGTGATTGAGGCCAAGATCGTTAATCGAGGTCAGCCAGGTGCGATAGCCGTCGGAGGCAATGTGGTCCGGTGGCGGGAAGGTCACCGCGACGCTATGGTCTTCCAGGGAGGAGCATTGCGGAACGGAATTCAGCAGCCAGAGCACTTCCTGAACGTAGCGGTGGGTATAGGCGATCCGGCGGAGGGTGAGCAGATGTTCAGGGCTACAGGAGGCGGCAGGGTGTGAGTCAGCCTCCCGCAGCGCTTCCCGGGCCTGATCGGCGACCTGCAGCGTGCGGGCGACGATGCGGTTGGAATAATCATCCAGTTCACGATAGAACTGCATTTTGGCCTGCCGCGCCGCCTGCCAGATGCTGAGCGAGATGGGCAGGATGATGGCCAGTATCAGCACCCCTGTAAACAGCGCCATCAGATGCCGGGTCCTCATGCCTGTGTCCTTATCGTTCGCCGGGTGTCATCAGTATATGCGAAAGATAAACCGGGCGCAGTGGGAGAAATCGCGCTGTGCGGGGAAAAAAACCGGCATCACAATAGCCTGCGATGCCGGGAGAGAAGGATGATTCCGATGCAGCAGAATAAAAATGAGGGTGTGAATGCCGGGCAGGATGTATTCCGGCATTCAGTCGCAGCATACGCTGCGCAGATGACAGCAATATGTTGGCTTAGTGCGCGTCTGGCGCCGTGATATCGGCGCTGATGCGCAGATCGTTCTCATCAAACACCATGCAGAAGCGGTCATCGAAGGCCAGATTAATCTTCTGCCACGGGCGGAAATGGACGTCGCCGGGCAGCAGAACCTTGACGTTATCGTGACCATAGCACTGGCCGAACAGGTAGGTATTGTTGCCCAGACGTTCCACCACTTCACATTGAAACTCCACCACGGTACCGGTGGAGACTTCAGGCGTGAGATGCTCTGGCCGGATCCCCAGCGTTACCGCGGCGCCAGGCTTAAGCGGTTGGGTGGCAACGTTCAGGGTGAGCTGATGATCCTGGGCGAGGGTGACCGTTAAACGCTCTGGCTGCCAGTCGCTGACGGTGGCGGGTAAAAAGTTCATCTTTGGCGAGCCGATAAAACCGGCGACGAATTTGTTGACCGGATTGTAGTACAGCGCCATCGGCGAACCCATTTGTTCAACCTTTCCGTAGTTCATAACCACGATTTTATCAGCGAGAGTCATCGCCTCCACCTGATCGTGCGTGACATACACCATGGTGGTCTTCAGCTCCTGGTGCAGGCGGGCAATATGCAGGCGCATATCGACGCGCAGTTCCGCGTCGAGGTTAGAAAGCGGCTCATCGAACATAAACACCCGGGGATTACGCACGATAGCGCGGCCTATGGCTACGCGCTGCCGCTGGCCGCCGGAGAGCTGCTTCGGTTTACGGTCCAGCAGGTGAGAGAGCTGCAGCGTTTTGGCCACCATTTCCACCTGGCGACGGATCTCCGCTTTCGGCACTTTATTCACCTTCAGCCCGTAGCCCATATTCTCCGCCACCGTCATGTGCGGGTAGAGCGCATAGGACTGAAAAACCATCGCCACGCCGCGGTGGGCGGGGACCACATCGTTCATCACCTCATCGCCGATCAGCACTTCCCCGTCGCTAACCTCTTCCAGCCCGGCAATCATACGTAACAGCGTCGATTTTCCACAGCCGGAAGGGCCGACGAAGACCGCAAACTCGCCATCTTCAATATCGAGATTGACCTGGTGCAGCGTCACCGTGCTGCCGAACCTTTTGGTGACATTCCTCAGTCGTATATTGGACATCCACATTCCCCGAAGTGAGTAGCCGTTGTTTGCCGTTGGCGTGTCGCTGAGTTGATTAAATTTGTATTACGTGTAACAAAACAGCGTGACGATATTCAACAGCGCTAAAATCATGTCCTGACTATAACTTCCGCGTTTTTTGCGCCATACAGCGGCGTTTCATTTCTGCAAGGATGATCACACAACTGGCAGCTTATGGTAGTTTTATCCCCAATCAAAGCGTAGCGTATAACAAAAGCGAATCAGCGTCTGTTTTCTATGTAACAACGCAGTTTGAAATGATTTTTTTTCTAACTGTCAGATGTGATTCAAATAAAAACCATTAAATTGTTATACCTTCACATGAGGTTGATAATGAAAAAGAACACGCTTGCTGCACTGATCCTTACCACCCTCGCGGCGGGGCAACTTACCAGCCTGCAGGCGCATGCCGCCGGGCAGCTCAACGTTTGGGAAGACATTAAAAAATCCACTGGCATCAAAACCGCGGTCAGCGATTTTGAGAAGCAGTACAACGTGAAGGTCAATCTGCAGGAGATGCCTTATGCCCAACAGCTGGAAAAGCTGCGCCTCGACGGCCCGGCGGGCATTGGGCCGGACGTGCTGGTGATCCCGAATGACCAGCTCGGCGGCGCCGTCGTTCAGGGGCTTCTCTCGCCGCTCAACGTCGAGCAGGCGAAACAGGATGCCTTTACGCCAGCCTCTATCAATGCCTTCCGCATGGACAACGCGCTGTACGGGATCCCGAAAGCGGTGGAAACCCTGGTGCTTATCTACAACAAGGACCTGATCGACAAGCCGCTGGACAGCCTGCAGGCCTGGCTGGACTACTCGAAGACCCAGCGTGAGCAGAACAAATACGGCCTGCTGGCGAAGTTTGATCAGATCTACTACAGCTGGGGAGCCATTGGCCCGATGGGCGGCTATATCTTCGCGAAGAACGACGGCGGCGGTTTCAACCCGCAGCAGGTGGGGCTCAATACTCCCGGCGCCGTGGAAGCCGTGACCTTCCTGAAAAAATTCTATGCCGAGAAGGCTTTCCCTGCAGGGATCCTCGGCGATAACGGGCTGAACGCCATTGATTCGCTGTTTACCGAGAAAAAAGCGGCAGCGGTGATCAACGGCCCCTGGGCCTTCCAGCCGTATGAAGCCGCCGGTATCAACTATGGCGTGGTGCCGCTGCCGACCCTGCCGGACGGCAAGCCGATGAGCTCCTTCCTCGGCGTTAAGGGCTACGTGGTATCGACCTGGAGTAAAGACAAGGCGCTGGCGCAACAGTTTATCGAGTTCATCAACCAGCCGCAGTATGTAAAAGCCCGCTATGTCGCCACCGGCGAAATCCCGCCGCTGAAGGCGATGATTGACGACCCGGTGATTAAAAATGACGAAAAGGCCAGCGCCGTCGCCGTACAGTCGGCGCGGGCGATGGCCATGCCGGGCATTCCGGAGATGGGGGAAGTGTGGGGGCCGGCTAATGCCGCGCTTGAACTGAGCCTCACCGGCAAGCAGGCGCCGCAGGCCGCGCTCGATAACGCGGTGAAACAGATCAAGATGCAGATCGAAGCGATGCAGGCCAGCAATCAGTAATTTACCGTCACGTGAAGTCACCGAGCGGGAGGGGGACCTCCCGTTTGTAGAAGGAGTCGAGTGTGAGCATCCATTCCAGCGAAAATTATAGCGACGCGCGCGGGCCCGGGCGCCATGCGTGGTGCGGCCTGCTGCTGGCAATCGTGCCGGGTTTCGGTCAGTTTTATCATCGCCAGTGGCTGAAGGGGCTGGTCTTCCTGGTGTTGTTGAGCAGCTTTCTGGGTATTTTTTATGACTTCCTGCGCGAGGGGCTGTGGGGGCTCTATACCCTGGGTGAAGAGGTGCCCCGGGATAACTCTATCTTCCTGTTAGCGGAGGGGATTATCAGCGTGCTGATCGTCGCTTTTGGCGTGCTGATTTATTTTCTCTCGCTGCGGGACGCGTGGCTGAACGGCAAAAAACGCGATGAGGGGGGCGCGCTGAACAGCGTGCGTAAGCAGTACCAGATGCTGCTGAGCGACGGCTTCCCGTACCTGATGATCACGCCAGGCTTTATTCTGCTGGTCTTTGTGGTGATCTTTCCCATTCTGTTTGGTTTCGCCATCGCCTTCACCAACTATAACCTGTACCACACGCCGCCGGCGAAGCTGGTGGACTGGGTGGGCCTGAAAAACTTCGTCAATATTTTCACCCTCTCCATCTGGCGCTCCACCTTCCTGGATGTGCTGCAGTGGACCGTGGTGTGGACGCTGCTGGCGACCACCCTGCAGTGTACGGTGGGCGTGCTGTTGGCGATTCTGGTGAACCAAAAAGATCTGCGCTTTAAGCCGCTGATCCGCACTATCTTTATTTTGCCGTGGGCGGTGCCGGGGTTTGTCACCATCCTCGTCTTTGCCGGGATGTTCAATGACTCCTTCGGGGTGATTAACAACGCGATCCTGTCATTCTTCGGCATCAGTCCAAAGGCATGGTTGACCGACCCGTTCTGGACCAAAACCGCGCTGATCATGATGCAGACCTGGCTTGGCTTCCCGTTTGTCTTTGCCATGACCACCGGCGTGCTGCAGGCGATCCCGGACGATCTGTATGAAGCGGCGACGATGGACGGCGCCAGCGCCTTTACCCGCCTGCGCACCATTACCCTGCCGCTGGTGCTGTACGCGATCGCGCCGATCATCATCACCCAGTACACCTTCAACTTTAATAATTTCAACATCATTTATCTGTTTAACAACGGCGGCCCTGCGGTGGCGGGATCTAACGCCGGCGGGACGGATATTCTGGTGTCGTGGATCTATAAGCTGACGATGTCCTCGTCGCAGTACGCCATCGCGGCGACCATCACTATCCTGCTGTCGATCTTCGTCGTCGGCCTGGCGCTGTGGCAGTTCCGCGCCACCAAATCCTTCAAAAATGACGACATGGCGTAAGGGAAGCAACATGGCTCAATCACCCAGTATTAAACGCGAAAAGTGGATCCGACTCTCTCTCACCTGGCTGGTGGTTATCCTGGTCTCGGTGGTGATTATCTATCCGCTGGTCTGGACCGTCGGGGCGTCGCTGAACGCCGGCAATAGCCTGCTGAGTACCTCGATCATTCCGGAAAATCTGTCGTTCCAGCACTATGCCGATCTGTTCAATGGCAATGTGAATTACCTTACCTGGTACTGGAACTCGATGAAAATCAGCTTCCTGACCATGGTGCTGACCCTGATTAGCGTCAGCTTTACCGCCTATGCCTTCTCCCGCTTCCGCTTTAAAGGGAGGCAGAACGGGCTGATGCTGTTCCTGCTGCTGCAGATGATCCCACAGTTTTCCGCGCTGATTGCCATCTTTGTGCTGTCGCAACTGCTTGGCCTGATTAACAGCCATCTGGCGCTGGTGCTGATCTACGTCGGGGGAATGATCCCGATGAACACCTGGCTGATGAAGGGGTATCTCGACGCGATCCCCAAAGATCTGGATGAGTCCGCCCGCATGGACGGCGCCAGCAGCTTTCGCATCTTTATCGAGATCATCATGCCGTTGTCGAGGCCGATCCTCGCGGTGGTGGCGCTGTTCTCCTTCACCGGCCCGCTGGGGGATTTCATCCTCTCCAGCACCATCCTGCGTACCCCGGATAAATACACCCTGCCTATCGGTCTGTATAACCTGGTGGCGCAAAAAATGGGGGCCAGCTACACCACCTACGCGGCGGGGGCGGTGCTGATTGCCGTGCCGGTCGCGATCCTCTATCTGGCGTTACAAAAATACTTCGTCTCCGGCCTGACCTCGGGCAGTACTAAAGGATAAGCACATGAAAAGATTTACACCCGCATGGCTTGCGGTTTGTCTGGCATGCAGTTTTTCCCCCCCTTCGCTGGCGGCGGACGCGCTTGAAACCCGCGCCTTTCAGGGCATGCCGGCGGACTTTATTAAAGGCGCGGATATCTCCACGCTGCTGGATGCTGAAAAGCACGAGGCGACCTTCTACGACCAGAATAACCAGCGTAAGGATCCGATCGCCATTCTGAAAGAGAACGGCGTCAACTATGTTCGCCTCCGCCTGTGGGTGGATCCACAATCGGCAAGCGGCGAGGGCTATGGCGGCGGGAATAACGATCTGGCCACGACCCTGGCGCTGGCGAAACGCGCGAAAGCCCAGGGAATGAAGCTGCTGCTCGACTTTCATTACAGCGATTTCTGGACCGATCCCGGCAAGCAGTTCAAACCGAAGGCCTGGGAAAAGTTGGATTACCCGCAGCTGAAAACGGCGATTCATGACTATACCCGGGATACCATCGCCCGCTTTAAGCAGGCGGGCGTCCTGCCGGATATGGTGCAGATCGGCAATGAGATCAATGGCGGTATGCTGTGGCCGGAAGGGAAAAGCTGGGGGCAGGGGGGCGGAGAATTCGACCGGCTGGCTGGTCTGCTGAACGCGGCCATTGATGGCCTGAAGGCGAACCTGCACAACGGCGAGCAGGTGAAAATCATGCTGCATCTGGCTGAAGGGACCAAAAACGATACCTTCCGCTGGTGGTTTGACGAAATAGAGAAACGCCATGTGCCGTATGACGTGATCGGTTTGTCGATGTACACCTACTGGAACGGGCCGATCAGCGCCCTGAAGGCCAATATGGATGACATCAGCAAACGCTATAACAAAGACGTTATTGTCGTCGAGGCGGCCTATGCCTATACCCTGGCCAATTGCGATAACGCGGAAAATAGTTTCCAGGCCAAAGAGGAAAAGGACGGGGGATATCCCGCCAGCGTGCAGGGACAATATCGCTATATCCACGATCTGATGCAGGCGGTCATCGATGTTCCCGACCAGCGCGGCAAAGGGATTTTTTACTGGGAGCCCACGTGGATTGCCGTTCCGGGAAATACCTGGGCCACCCCGGCGGGGATGAAATATATCCATGACGAATGGAAAGAGGGCAATGCGCGTGAAAATCAGGCGCTATTCGATTGCCAGGGAAAAGTATTGCCGTCGGTAAAAGTATTTAATTAATTTTTTGTCGTTCTTTTCAGGAAGTTTATTATGAATAAATTTGCACCTTTACATCCAAAGGTTAATACGCTGCTGCATGGCGCAGATTATAACCCGGAACAATGGGAGAATGACCCCGATATTATTGATAAAGACATTGCCATGATGCAGCAGGCAAAATGCAATGTGATGTCGGTGGGAATATTTAGCTGGGCGAAACTTGAGCCGCGCGAAGGGGTATTTGATTTCGCCTGGCTGGATACTATCCTCGATAAACTGTATGCCGCCGGCATTCATGTTTTTCTGGCCACGCCGAGCGGCGCGCGTCCGGCGTGGATGTCACAGCGCTATCCGCAGGTTCTGCGGGTGGGGCGCGATCGGGTGCCAGCCCTGCACGGCGGCCGTCACAACCACTGTATGTCATCGCCGGTGTATCGTGAGAAGACCCTTAAAATCAATACCCTGTTGGCGGAGCGCTATTCTGCGCATCCGGCGGTGCTGGGCTGGCATATTTCCAATGAATATGGCGGCGAATGTCATTGCGAGCGCTGCCAGACTCGCTTTCGCGACTGGCTGAAGGCGCGGTATCGGACCCTGGAGAATCTCAACCAGGCCTGGTGGAGCACTTTCTGGAGCCATACCTACAGCGACTGGTCGCAGATTGAATCGCCTGCGCCGCAGGGCGAGGTGTCGATCCACGGCCTGAATCTGGACTGGCATCGCTTTAATACCGCCCAGGTGACCGATTTCTGCCGCCATGAAATCGCCCCGCTGAAGGCGGCGAATGCCGCCCTGCCGGTGACCACCAACTTTATGGAGTATTTTTACGATTACGACTACTGGCAGCTGGCGGAGGTGCTGGACTTTATCTCCTGGGACAGCTATCCGATGTGGCATCGCGACAAAGACGAAACCGCGCTGGCCTGCTATACCGCGATGTATCACGACATGATGCGCAGCCTGAAGGGCGGCCAGCCGTTTGTGCTGATGGAGTCCACGCCGGGCGCCACCAACTGGCAGCCGACCAGCAAACTGAAGAAACCGGGGATGCATATTCTCTCTTCGCTGCAGGCGGTGGCGCATGGCGCCGACTCGGTGCAGTATTTCCAGTGGCGCAAGAGCCGTGGTTCGGTTGAGAAATTCCACGGCGCGGTGGTCGACCACGTTGGGCATATTGATACCCGCATTGGCCGTGAAGTCAGCCAGCTCGGCGAGATCCTCAGCAAGCTGCCGGCGGTGAGGGGGTGTCGCACCGAGGCGAAAGTGGCGATTATTTTCGACCAGCAGAACCGCTGGGCGCTTGATGACGCCCAGGGGCCGCGCAATCTGGGTATGGAGTATGAGAAGACGGTCAATGAGCACTACCGTCCGTTCTGGGAGCAGGGCATCGCCGTCGATGTGATTGACGCCGACGCTGATTTAACGCCGTATCGGCTGGTGATCGCCCCGATGTTATACATGGTGCGCGACGGCTTTGCCGGGCGGGCGGAGGCGTTCGTCGCCAGCGGCGGCCATCTGGTGACCACCTACTGGACCGGCATCGTCAACGAGTCCGATCTCTGCTATCTCGGCGGCTTCCCGGGCCCGCTGCGCAATCTTCTGGGCATCTGGGCGGAAGAGATCGACTGTCTGAATGACGGCGAGTTTAATCTGGTGCAGGGCCTGGCCGGGAATCAGTGCGGTCTTCAGGGCCCCTATCAGGTGCGCCATCTCTGTGAACTGATCCATACCGAAAGCGCGCAGACGCTGGCCACCTACCGGGATGATTTTTATGCCGGAAGGCCAGCGGTGACGGTGAACGGCTTCGGGAAAGGTAAAGCCTGGCATGTGGCCTCCCGCAACGATTTGGCCTTCCAGCGCGACTTTTTTGCCGCCCTGAGCAAGGAGCTGGCGCTGCCGCGGGCGATCGCGGCGGATTTACCGCCCGGAGTGGTGGCCACCGCGCGCACCGACGGTGAGAGTACGTTTGTCTTCCTGCAGAACTACAGCGCGCAAAGCCATACCCTGAGCCTGCCGCCAGGGTATCGGGATTGCCTGACCGACGCGGCGGTGTCGGACCCACTGACCCTGTCAGCATGGGATTGCCGTATTCTCCGTCGCCACGCGTAATCCTTATTCTCCACGCCTGCTCTGCCGAGCAGGCTTTTTTTTTATCTATTACCCTGGAGTTTATGATGGTGAGTTTAAAATCTTTCCTGCACTATTTCTCGCCTGCGCGTCCGGCACAGCCGTTAAGCGAAGCGGAAAAACAGCAAATCGAGGCGCTGATTCAGGCCTTCGGCGGTGAAGCGAATATTTCCCAAGTGGACGCCTGTATTACCCGTCTGCGGGTAACGGTTCGTCATCTGGCGGCCGTGGACTCTGACGCATTACAGCAGCAGGGCGCGCTGGGCGTCATTATTCTTGGTCAGCAGGTTCATGCTATTTTCGGTAAGCAGTCCGATGCGCTACGTCAATTGCTGGATGACCATTTTGCCGCGCGGAAATAAATAAAATGGGATAACCTGAAAACAGGTTATCCCGAAAATAAGACAAAGACAGCAGTGGCAATAATGATTACCGGAGGGTAATTAATGACCTTAGCGTTGGAGATATCAATAACGTATTTTTCTTACCAGAGCGATATTACCACCAGGCTTCAACCTGCACGCCGAAATTCCAGGTATTATTCGCCGTCTGGTCTTCAAATGGTTTACCATCTTCGGAATCATTCAGATACGACGCGAAAATACGTAATTCCGGACGTGACATAAAGTCCGGCCCGTCCGCCAGACCCAGAGCAATGGTATATTTCTCACCGGCCTGTTTGTAACTGGTGCCATTGTTGTAGCTGTCTTTCTGATAGAAACCGCCGACTTCGCCAATCAGGCGCACGTAGTCGGTGAACTGATACTGCCCGCGGGCGACCAGCGACAGCATCCGCGTTTTGTCGGTGTAGTCGGTAATATCATCCGCCGAGCCCCAGGTCAGAACGTGGTTGATGGAGAACTTCTCGGTAATGGGGATCAGACCGGTGTTAATCACGCGATAGCCGGTGGCGTCATTCACGTAGTTCCACATATCGTACCAGCCGCCGCCCTGGGAGACCATATTCTGCGCCAGCCCTTTGTTGGCATACTGCAGCACGGTTTTGTTATAGCCGCCCAGCATATCCTGACTGATTTCACCGGTTAGCATCACGCCATTTTCGGCATCGTACAGCCCGCCGTAGCTGTCCTGTTTTTTGGTGGTGTTCGGCATGGCGTAGTCGATGCCGAATTCGGTCCACGACCCGGACCACGGCTTCCATCCCGCATAGCGTAAATCGATATAGTTGATATTGACGTTGCTGTCGCCATCGACGCGATAGTCAACGTCGTTGGCATCGCCGCGGATCCACGCCAGCGAGACGGCGCCCGGGCCAAGGGTGTAGTTTTCCACCCCGGCCCCGGAGCCGGAAATGTTCCAGTATTTGGTATCGATGATGTGCAGATCGTGACGCTGATAGTAACGTTTGCCGCCCCAGATCACCGCATTCGGATCGCCCGGGATCAGCCCTTTGATCTGCAGATTCAGCTGACGTAAGCCGAACTGCGCGTCATCGTTCAACGTGGTTTCATTATCGTTAGAGCCATCGGAGACCATGCTGACCATGCTGTCGAGATAGAAACTGACATCATCTTTTTTGTAGACCTCGGAGCCCAATTCCAGTTCGCCATAGGTATCCGATTCGTTCCCCAACCGGCCCAGCTTGTTCTTTTGCCATTCCGCTTCGCTACCGTCGCCGGAGACCCCAACCCCGGCGCGCAAATAGCCATGAAAATCAACGGTCGGGATCGCAGCGGTAGCCGCAAAGGCGGAAGGGGTGATTAGCGCAGCGGCTAATGCTGTAGAAAGGGCGCGCAGTGTCGTATTCATCTCTATCCTCTTATTGTTTTGTATTACGTTCACATAACTGATGTAATAAAATGCCTAAATGTAACTTCAGGCAAACGAGATATGATTATTGTGTGACTAAGTGCAAATAATAACGCTGGTTTTTGTTGTGATGAGTGAGGTGATTCACAATTAACCTGTTTGTGAACGTAATACTTTTTGTGGTCTAATTTTGCGGTGAGAAGTGGCGGTGAGCGTTTTTTCAAATGGCCCCTGTTACAATCATGGGATAACAACATAAGGAACCGGACCATGAAGTCTAAAAGCGCTACTCTGGAAGACGTCGCACGTCATGCGGGTGTCTCTTACCAGACCGTGTCCAGGGTACTCAACAAATCTGCCAATGTATCCGAAGCGACGCGCCGCAAGGTGGAGAAATCGATAGAGGCTCTACGCTATGTGCCCAACCGGCTGGCGCAGCAGCTGGTGGGAAAGGAGAGCCAGACGGTGGGGCTGGTGACGATTTCGCTGGCCTGGCATGCCCCCTCCCAGGTGGCGGCGGCGGTAAAACGCTATGCCAATCTGGAAGGTTACCAGGTCCTGATTTCGATGATCGATGAGAGCGTCAACCAAAGCATCCAGGATTCCATCAATGAGCTGAAGTCTCAGAGGGTGGATAAGGTCATTATCAACGTGCCGCTGGAGACCGAACAGGCGCAGAAAATCGCCGCTGACAACGATGATATCGTCTGCCTGTTTCTCGATGTTGATCCCTACAGCTCCGTGTTTAACGTTTCGTTTAACCCGGCGGACGGCACCCGGGCCAGCGTCAAATATCTCTACGAGATGGGGCATCGGGAGATCGCGCTGCTGGCGGGGCCGGACAGCTCCGTATCGGCCAAACTGCGGCTGAAAAGCTGGCTGGAGACCCTGGATGGCTACGGTCTGAAGCCGGTGACCGTCCTGCACGGCAACTGGGATGCGCAAAGCGGCTATGCCGGCGCGCTGCAGATGCTGCGTGAAACGCCGAACTTCAGCGCTGTGCTGGTGGGCAATGACCAGATGGCGCTGGGGGTGCTCAGCGCCTTCCATCAGCATCAGGTGGCGGTGCCGGGAGAGAAATCGGTGATTGGCTATGACGATACCTACGAAAGCTCCTTTTTCTATCCGGCATTGAGTACGGTATCGCTGGACCTCGACCTGCAGGGTAAAGAGGCGGTGCGGCGGATCCTCGCCAGTACCAGCGGCGCGGCGCATACCTCATCCATCCTGCCGGCGCGCCTGGTGATTCGCCATTCCAGCGGCGCCAGAGTCGAGCAGGGGAAAGATCTGCAGGCCATCGCGGAGCAACTTCGCGCAATCGCTCACCGTCTGGCGCCCTGAAGCCAAAGGCGAGGAAACTCGCCTCTTTGTTATTACCCCTGCTATAACCATGGTTGATCTTTGTCGTGGAACGGCGTAACTTAATTGTTATGTTATAACATAATGACGAGGTCATCATGAAAGCCCATATCCATCCTCCCTATCGCACGGTGGTGTTTCACGACACCAGCGCCAATGAATATTTTAAAGTTGGCTCAACCATCCGCACCGAACGCGTGATTGAGCTCGACGGTGAGACGTATCCGTATGTGACGATCGATGTCTCATCGAAATCGCATCCTTACTACACCGGCAAACAAAAAACGTTCGCCAGCGAGGGTAGCGCGGCCCGTTTCCGCCAGCGCTTCGGCGGCTTTATTGATGCAAAAAGGAAGGCATGATGCAGGTCGTTAACTCATTACGCAGCGCCAAACAGCGCCACCCGGATTGCCAGCTGGTCAAACGCAAAGGGCGGCTGTACGTGATCTGTAAGAGCAACCCCCGCTTTAAAGCGGTGCAGGGGCGCAAAAAACGTCGTTAACGGAAGCTTTCCAGGGGACGGCGCTGCTGGCCGTCGGCGGTAAAATTGTCGGCGGCCAGCCATTGGCGCATGGCGCTATCCAGCTGCGGCCATTCGCCATCAATCACTGAAAACCAGTCCGTGTCCCGGTTGTGTCCTTTGCTCACCAGCGCCTGACGAAAACGTCCTTCGTACTGAAATCCCAGTCGCCTTGCCGCCCGGCCTGACGGCGTATTGAGGCTATTGCATTTCCATTCATAGCGACGGTAGCCGAGCGTCCCGAAAACATACTGCATCAACAGCCAGTGCGCTTCGGTGGCCATAGCCGTTCGGCTCAGCAACGGAGAGAAATGGACATGCCCCACCTCGACCACGCCGTGGTTGGCATCGATGCGCATTAACGCCAGCGACCCGACCGCCGTCCCGCGCTGCTGGTCAACGACGGCGAAATGGATAGGATCTGTCAGCATCGCAACCTGCGCCACCCAGGCGCTAAATTCAGCCAGACTGGTTTCCGGTTCGCGCAGCAGCCACGTCCAGCTGCGGGCGTCGGGCGCCAGCTGGTGGGCAGCAAACAGATCGCTGGCGTGGGCGAGGGTGAGCGGTTCGAGCCGACAGCGGCTGCCCTGAAGTACCTGCCGAGTTGGCCAGGGGCGGGGTTGCCAGTCGGGCAGCGCGGCGCCGAGCGCCTGTCCAAACTGATTGTATTCACACATTGCGGTTTCCTTATTGGGGATGTATAGGCAGCGTACGCGCTGGCTGGTTCCATAAAAAGTGCCACCAGAGTATGTTCTTATGGATCCACGAGGAGGTGACATGAACATACCGGACGATGCGTTTTATGGATTGGTGACGCAGGGGATGCGGCAGCGAACGGACGAAACCCTGCAGCGCGCCCTTTACCACACTTTGCGCCATGCCATCCTGCAGGGAACCCTGGCGGCCAGCTGCCGTTTGCCAGGATCGCGCGTGATTGCCGGTCGACTGCATCTGTCGCGCAATACAGTGAATGCCGCACTCGAGCAGCTGACGCTGGAAGGATACCTGACGCGAAGCCGTCAGGGGACGCAGGTTGTGCCGCTCGCCGCCAGCCGCCGGCAGGAGGTTAACGCGCCACCCGTTGTACTGTCTGAGCGGCTGCAGGGGCTGCCAGCCGCTATGCGCCGTGACTCGCCGGCGCTGCCGTTTACGCCTGGCATGCCGGCGGTGAACTATTTCCCGCTGCCGCTGTGGCGGCGATTAATGGATAAAGCATTGCGCGACGAGGGCAGCATGCTGCTGGGTTACGGTGAGGCCGCGGGCGATCCCCAACTGCGGGAGGCGATCGCTCGCCATCTGGCGCTCTCCCGGGGTATTCAGTGCGATATCCGGCAGATCGTCATCACCGAGGGGGCGCTGGAAGGGGTCAACTTATGCGCCTCGCTGTTGACCAACCCGGGCGACACCGTGTGGCAGGAAGAGCCGGGATACCTGGGCGCCAGGAGTGGTTTCCAGCGGGCGGGGCTGCAGGTCTGCGGGATGGCCGTCGATCATGAAGGGATGTGTATGGCCAACGGCGCGGCAGAGCCACCCCGGCTGATTTTCACTTCTCCCTCTCATCAGTATCCCCTTGGGAGCGTTATGAGCGCCGCGCGGCGTCTGGCGCTGGTGGAGTATGCCCATCGGCACGGCGCGTGGATTGTGGAGGATGACTACGACAGCGAGTTTCGCCACAGCGGAGAGCCGATCCCGGCGATGCTGGGAATGGTCCCGGATGCCCCGGTGGTCTATCTCGGCACCTTCAGCAAAACCCTTTTTCCGGCGCTGCGTATCGGTTTTATGGTAATGCCGCCCGCGCTGGCGGATGCCGCTCAGGAGGCCATTGGCGCGCTGCTGCGCGGAGGGCACCGCGCTGAACAGCGAGCGCTGGCCAGTTTTATCGAGAAGGGGCACTATGCGCGTCATCTGGCGGCGATGCGTCGTCTGTACCGCAAACGTCAGCAGCTGCTGCGCGAGGCGCTGGCGCAAGAGATCACCGTGCCGTGCGAAGTCCTTGGTGGGGAAGGGGGGCTCCATCTGACGCTGGCCATAGAGGGGATCGACGATCGCGCGATAGCGCAGCAGGCGCGTCAGTTTCAGCTGGCGCCCGCTGCGCTAAGTCATTTCTATCTCGACCCGCGGCGGGGGCGGAGCGGGCTGGTGCTGGGGTATGGCAATACTTCTGCTTCCCGCTATCCGCTGGCGCTGCGGACGCTGAATCGTCTTATTGCGCAGTACCGGCTCGGGTCAGCGTAAAGACATCGTAAAAGGAGAGATCGCCTTTGGTGTCGACCATTTTTTTAAGCTGCGCCTTCTGCTCGCTATCGACGTCCGGCGACTGCAGGATACGGTCGATCAGCTGTCGGGGGACAAAGCGGGTGTTGTACCATTCGCCGTTGTAACACACGCGAAAGTCGAGGACGTCGATATCTTCGTAACGATAGCGTGGATAGACGTCAAAGAAGAAAAAAGCGTTGAACAGGATGAACAGCACCACCAACAACCAGACCGAATCCACCAGCGTTTCAGAGCGCAGCATCACCACCAGCGTCGCCAAAAATGCGGCATACATGGCAACAAACAGGCCCGGATGGTTACGGATAAAACTGATGCTAAAACGCGGGCGATTATCGCGTTTTTCCTGCACGTTCAGTTCGTCAATGGTGTGAGTTAGCAGGCGTTGTATTTCTGTCATCTTGGTCCCCGAATTCTGCAATAAGCCTGCACCGTGCGCCCGGTGGCTCGGGCGTGGCAGGCTCAGCCTGAAGGCTATTTTATGTTGCAGTATTCTGCGGAGAAAGTAACAGATCAGTTACAGAAAAGCATAACAGTTACGCATTTGGCGGCGGAAGGCGCTTGATGATCTGCGCCGGGTTGCCGCCGACAACGGTACTGGCGGGGACGTCTTTAGTGACCACCGCTCCGGACGCGATGACCGCATTATCGCCAATGGTCACCCCGGGATTGATCACCGCCCGACCGCCAATCCACACATTGTGGCCAATGGTCACCGGTTTGCCATATTCCTGGCCGCTGTTTCGGGCCTCAGCATCCAGCGGATGGGTGGCGGTATAGATATGGACGCCCGGGGCGAGCATGCAGTTATCGCCAATATGGATAGGGCAGACGTCCAGCATCACGCAGTCAAAATTGGCGTAAAAACCGGCGCCGAGAAAGATATTGTAGCCGTAGTCGCAGCGAAAGCTTGGCTCGATATACGCATCGCCAGCGCGACCGAGCAGCTCGGCGAGAATACGCTGACGTTCTTCCTGCGCATCCGGGGCGGAATGATTATAACGGTGCAGCAGCTGTCTGGCGCGCAGGCGATCGGCGCGTAGCGTTGGGTCGCCAGATAAATAGAGCTCACCGGCGATCATTTTGCGTTTTTCTTCACTCATTGGTCTTCCTTATACCTGACGTTAGATGGCCAAAGCAGTATAAAAAAGAAACCGGTTACAGGTTTGCTGTTGGCTAAATGATGTGATGACTATCACAAAGATACCCTGCTGAGGCTGGCGATGACCGTCCGGTCAGCAGACCGCGTCGGGCGCGGTAATTAGCGGATAAATTTCCAGACGGACGTCGGGATCTTATCGTACAGCTTATTCATGGTCAGTTCAGCCAGACGATGATCGGCGGCTGAGTAAAATACCGCCAGCTCATTATCAGAAAGTTCATATTTGTTTTTTTCAATGACGCGCTCCAGCGTGTCAATTGTCTGGCAACGGCGTAAGCGCATCAAATAGTCTGTTTTAGTTAATGGCTTATCAGACATAATTCCACCTTTTGATTGTAATAATCCTAACACGAAAGACTGGCCGGATTTTCCCGGCTGGCGTTGACAAAACAACGAAATAACCGATTACCGGATTTTTTCCACTTTTGCAAATCCGTAGAGTTAATGCCGTAGTTACTGAACAACGTAAATGTATCGTCCAGATATTCGTCAACCTGAGCGATCAGCTTATTATCCTCAGCGTACTTAATTTTATAATTAAGGGCGAACGTGGCAATGTGCTCGATCAGTTCATTTAACTGGAGATTGACAGCCGATGTCGGGTCGTTGACCCAGCCATGGTTGCTCTCTTCCAGGTTTGCAAGGCAGTCATGATACAGCGTTTCGCAGAGAAAGCGTAGTTGTGCGATATCATGTCTTTTTGGCGAGTATTCGTCCATAACGCATCCCCTTTTGAGTGGTTTAAACGACGACTAACAAACACCGTTGTGGGATGAACACGACTAACTGACCTGACACTAACTGAGTAATCCTGCTGATTTAACTATAATCCACTCTCCAACAGATTTCATCGTGCTATTACGAAAAATTACAATTATCAGAGAGAAATTATCTTAAAAAGAGACGAATTAATTTCTCCGGCCCGGGCGCGCAGCCTGAAAAATAGAGATGTCTTATCAATCATTGGCTTAAGGCAGGCAGTCGTCGCGTTCAGAAACCGCCGGCCGTGATGATATTAGGATTATTCCTGGTAAATGAGCGTAAGAGGATCCTAAGGGCTAAACAGCGTGATAGATATAGCCGGGAACACATCAATATATATTAAATGCAGCGCGAAAAATAAACAATGGCAATATGTGCCCTGTGGGTAATGATCAAAAAAAGGGCCGCGGTAGCGGCCCTTTGTTCATCAGTGCAGATTAATGATGCTCAACCTGATGGCTGTGCTCAATATCTTCCGATTTCTTACTAAAGCGGCGTCGAACCACCACAAAGAACACCGGCACGAAGAAGATTGCCAGGATCGTCGCGGTCACCATCCCGCCCATTACGCCTGTACCTACAGCGTTCTGCGCACCGGAGCCCGCTCCGGAGCTGATAACCAGCGGCATAACCCCAAGGATAAACGCCAGGGAGGTCATCAGGATTGGACGCAGACGCATACGTACCGCTTCAAGCGTCGCCTCAATCAGCCCTTTGCCCTCTTTCTCCATCAGGTCTTTGGCGAATTCAACGATCAGTATCGCGTTCTTCGCCGACAGGCCGATGGTGGTCAACAGGCCGACCTGGAAGTAAACGTCATTGGTTAAACCGCGGAAGGTGGCGGCTAACAGCGCGCCGACCACACCCAACGGTACGACCAGCATGACCGAGAACGGAATCGACCAGCTCTCATACAGCGCTGCCAGACACAGGAAGACGACAATCAGCGAGATGGCATACAGGGCAGGGGCCTGGTTACCGGACAGCCGCTCCTGATAAGACATCCCGGTCCAGTCGTAGCCAATACCCGACGGCAGTTTACCCGCCAGCTCTTCCATCAGGCTCATCGCCTCACCGGTACTCTTGCCTGGCGCTGCCTGGCCAAGAATTTCCATTGATGGCAGACCGTTGTAGCGTTCCAGACGCGGCGAACCGTATTCCCAACGCGAGGTGGAGAAGGCGGAGAACGGCACCATCTGGCCATCACTGCCGCGAACATACCACTTGCCGATGTCTTCCGGCAGCATACGGTATTTCGCTTCGGACATGATGTACACTTTCTTCACGCGGCCGCGGTCGATAAAGTCGTTGACATAGCTTCCGCCCCAGGCGGCGCCCAGCGTGGTGTTAATGTCGCTGATGGAGACGCCCAGCGCCTGGGCTTTTTCCTGATCGATATCGACTTTGAACTGCGGTGTATCTTCCAGACCGTTAGGACGCACGCCGGTCAGCACGTCAGGATGCTGCGCCACCATGCCAAACAGCTGGTTACGTGCCTGGGTCAGTTTTTCGTGTCCCAGGCCGCCCTGGTCAATCAGCTGGAAGTCAAAGCCGGTCGCGGTACCCAGTTCAACGATAGCCGGCAGGTTAAAGGCGAAGACCATCGCGTCTTTAATCTGCGAGAAGTAGCCCATCGCCCGACCGGTGATCGCTTCAACTTTGTTTTCGTCGCCTGGACGCTGGCTCCAGTCTTTCAGCGAGACGAACGCGATACCGGTGTTCTGGCCGCGGCCGGCGAAGCCGAAGCCGTTAACCGCAAACACGGATTCCACGTTGTCCTTCTCTTTGGTGAGATAGTAATTCGTCATCTCATCCAGCACTTTCTGCGTGCGCTCCTGGGTGGCGCCGGCAGGCAGTTGGGCCATACTCAGGAACACCCCCTGGTCTTCGTCCGGCAGGAACGAGCTCGGCAGACGAACGAACAGCCACGCCATACCCACCACGATGATCAGATACAGCACCAGATAACGACCGGTGCTGCGCAGAATGTTGCCTACGCTGTCGGTGTAATGGTGCGTGCTCTTATCGAACATGCGGTTAAACCAGCCGAAGAAACCCGTGGTCGCGCCATGGCTGCCTTTCTGAATAGGCTTCAGCATCGTGGCGCACAGCGCCGGCGTCAGGATCAGCGCGACCAGTACCGATAGCGCCATCGCGGAAACGATGGTGATGGAGAACTGGCGATAGATGGCCCCGGTTGAGCCGCCGAAAAACGCCATCGGGATAAATACCGCCGACAGCACCATGGCGATACCTACCAGCGCGCCCTGAATCTGCCCCATCGATTTACGCGTCGCTTCTTTCGGCGGCAGGCCTTCTTCGGCCATGACGCGCTCGACGTTCTCGACCACCACGATGGCGTCATCCACCAGCAGGCCGATGGCGAGCACCATCCCGAACATCGTCAGGGTGTTTATCGAGAAGCCAAACGCCGCCAGCACCGCGAAGGTCCCTAACAGGACCACCGGCACCGCGATGGTCGGGATCAGGGTGGCGCGGAAGTTCTGCAGGAACAGATACATCACCAGGAAGACCAGGATGATCGCTTCCACCAGCGTTTTAACCACTTCGTGAATAGAGATTTTCACGAACGGGGTGGTGTCATACGGGTAAACGATTTTCATCCCCGACGGGAAAAACGGCTCCATCTTCGCCAGTTCAGCGCGGATCGCGTTGGCGGTATCCAGCGCGTTCGCGCCGGTAGCCAGTTTAATACCCAGACCGGACGCAGGCTGGCCGTTATACTTCGCCACCACGTCATAGCTTTCGCCACCCAGTTCAATTTTGGCGACATCACGCAGACGAACCTGGGAACCATCCTGGTTCACCTTCAGCAGAATGTTGCCAAACTCTTCCGTATTGGTCAGACGCGTCTGTGCGACGATGGAGGCGTTGAGCTGCTGGCCTTTCACCGGCGGCGTACCGCCTAACTGACCAGCGGCGACCTGGGCGTTCTGCGCTTTCAGCGCGCTGATCACGTCCACCGGCGTGAGCTGGAAGTTATTCAGTTTATTCGGATCCATCCAGATACGCATCGCGTACTGGGAACCGAACAGCTGAACGTCGCCGACGCCGCTGGTACGGCTGATCGGGTCCTTCATGTTGGCCGCCACGTAGTCCGAAATGTCGTCCTGGTTCATGGTGCCGTTGGTGTTAATAACGCCGACAACCATCAGGAAGCTGCTGGACGCTTTCTCAACGCTGATCCCTTGCTGCTGTACTTCTTGCGGCAGCAGAGGGGTGGCCAAGGCCAGCTTGTTCTGAACCTGAACCTGGGCGATGTCTGGATCGGTACCGGATTCGAAGGTCAGGGTGATGGTCGCCGTACCGGTGGAGTCGCCATTCGAGGACATGTACATCAGGTGATCGATACCGTTCATATTCTGTTCGATAACCTGAGTCACGGTGTTCTGCACGGTTTCGGCGTCAGCACCGGGGTACATGGCGGTAATGGAAATTGCTGGCGGCGCAATCGTCGGATATTGCGCCACCGGCAATTTGAGGATCGATAATCCCCCAGCCAGCATGATGATGATGGCGATCACCCATGCAAATATGGGGCGATCGATAAAGAAATTAGGCATGTCTTAACGGCTCCTGTTTAAGTTAAGACTTGGTTTGTTCTGATGGCGCGTTGCCTGCGGCTTGCTGTTTATCATCAGAAGCTACTTCCTGCGCTTTTACCTGCACGCCTGGTTTGATTTTTTGCAGGCCGGTGACGATAACGCGATCGCCGGATTTCAGACCGTCAGTGACCAGCCATTTATCGCCAATCGCTTGAGAAGCAGTGACCTGGCGGACTTCGACCTTATCGCCTTCACCCACTACCATGACGCTGGCGTCACCGCGCGGCGTACGGGTCACGCCCTGTTGCGGCACCAGCAGGGCGTCAGGGTTAACCCCTTCTTCCAGACGCGCGCGGACAAACATCCCCGGTAACAGGGTGTGATCCGGGTTGGGGAAAATGGCGCGCAGCGTGATAGAGCCGGTGGTCTGGTCGACGGTCACATCCGAGAACTCCAGGGTGCCGGACTGCGGATACTTAAGACCGTCGTTAGTCACCAGCTCCACTTTCGCTTTACCGTTTTCCTGTTTCAGACGGCCATCGGCCAGCTCCTGTTTCAGGCGCAGGAAATCATTGCTCGACTGGGTGACGTCAACATAGATCGGATCCAGCTGCTGAACGGTTGCCAGAGCGGTTGACTGACCATTCTGCACCAGCGCCCCTTCGGTCACCGCGGATTTACCAATGCGGCCGCTGATCGGCGAGGTGACTTTGGTGTAGGCCAGATTGATGCGCGCGGTTTCCACGGCCGCTTTCGCCGCGACCACGGCCGCATTGCTCTGCTGCGCCGTCGCGACGGCGGTATCGTAGTCTTGTTGACTGATATACTTAGTGCCTAACAGTTTCTGATAACGCTTGACCGTCAGTTGATCCATGTTTGCCGCCGCCTGGGCTTTTGCCAGGTCGCCTTTGGCGCTGTCATAGCTGGCCTGATAGGTGGCTGGATCGATCTGATACAGGGAGACGCCGGCCTGGATATCGCTACCTTCGACGAAGTTACGTTTCAAAATAATGCCACTGACCTGAGGGCGGACTTCCGCAATGCGATAGGCGCTGGTGCGGCCTGGCAGTTCGGTGGTCATTTGTAGAGGTGCGGATTTGAGCGTCACAATACCGACTTCCGGCATGTGCTGGGCTCCCTGTTGAGCCGGTTTATCGTCACATCCTGTTAGCGCTAAGCTGCCTGAGAGCATCAGAACGACCGCCAGAGGCGTTAACCCTCTGTTTTTGTTCATATGTAAACCTCGAGTGTCCAATTTCAAAATGTTCAGTGGCTCAAACAACCACAAACCCACTACAGTCTTTCTATTATGGTCGTGCTATGGTACATACATTCACAAATGTATGTAAACGTAACCTCTGTAAAGTCATTAACCTATGGCACGAAAAACCAAACAACAGGCACGTGAAACCCGGCAACTGATTCTGGATGTTGCTCTGCGTCTGTTTTCGCAGCAAGGCGTATCATCTACCTCGTTGGCAACAATTGCAAAAGCTGCGGGTGTAACGAGGGGGGCTATCTACTGGCATTTCAAGAATAAATCAGATTTATTCAACGAAATTTGGGAGCTGTCAGACGCCAGTATTAGCGATCTCGAAATTGAGTATCGGGCAAAATTCCCTAACGATCCACTCTCAGTTATCAGGGAGATATTAGTCTATGTTCTTGAAGCGACGGTGACAGAGGAGCGCCGTCGGTTGATGATGGAGATTATCTTCCATAAGTGTGAATTCGTCGGTGAAATGACCGTGGTGCAGCAGGCCCAGCGGCAGTTATCCCTGGCGAGCTACGAACGCATCGAGCAGACCTTGAAAGAGTGCATCGCCGCGAAGCTGTTGCCCGCCAATTTACTCACCCGGCGAGCGGCGATTTTAATGCGCAGCTATCTTTCCGGCCTGATGGAGAACTGGCTGTTTGCCCCCGACTCGTTCGACCTGCATGCGGAAGCGCGCGACTATGTCGCCATCCTGCTGGAGATGTATCAGTTCTGCCCCACGCTGCGCGGCCCGGAGAACCTGTCAGCGTAAACGTCGCGCGCGGGGGGACGTGAATTTTTAGCGCCGTTCGCCGCTATTCGCCAGCGATGAGAAGTGCTATTCTTCGCGCTTGCGACGACCCCCGGTATTCTCCGGCATTTGCATTCATTCATATTAACTATGCTGCACACGATCTCCAGGCAACGCGCCACGTTCATCACTATCATTATGCTGCTCTGTTTTATTGGCCTTTTCAGTCCAGTTCAGGGCCGCGCCGCGGACCTCCCTGACCGGGCGGAAGTGCAGAGTCAGCTCAATACATTAAACAAGCAAAAAGAACTGACTCCGCAGGACAAACTGGTCCAGCAGGATTTGACCCAGACCCTGGAAACGCTGGATAAAATCGATCGCATCAAGAGCGAGACGACGCAGCTCCGCCAGCAGGTCGAGCAAGCCCCGGCGAAGCTGCGCCAGGCGGTGGACAGCCTTAACAATCTGAGTGATGTCCCGAACGACGACGCGACGCGCAAAACGCTGAGCACGCTCTCCCTGCGTCAGCTGGAATCGCGCGTCACCCAAACGCTGGACGATCTGCAGAATGCGCAAAACGACCTGGCGACCTACAACAGCCAGTTGGTTTCCCTGCAAACGCAGCCGGAACGCGTGCAAAATGCGATGTACAAAGCCTCCCAGCAGCTGCAGCAGATCCGCAATCGTCTGAATGGCACCTCGGTGGGGGATGAGACTCTGCGTCCGACCCAGCTGGTGCTGCTGCAGGCCCAGCAGGCGTTGCTTAACGCGCAGATCGAGCAGCAGCGCAAGAGCCTCGAAGGCAATACGGTGCTGCAGGATACCCTGCAGAAGCAGCGTGACTACGTCACCGCCTGGAGCAACCGGCTGGAGCATCAGCTGCAGTTGCTGCAGGAGGCGGTGAACAGCAAGCGGCTGACGCTGACTGAGAAAACCGCCCAGGAGGCGGTCACGCCCGACGAAACGGCGCGTATTCAGGCCAACCCGCTGGTCAAGCAGGAGCTGGATATCAACCACCAGCTGAGCGAGAAACTGATTCAGGCGACGGAGAACGGCAACCAGCTGGTGCAGCGCAATATTCAGGTGAAGAACTGGCTCGACCGCGCCCTGCAGTCTGAGCGGGATATTAAAGAGCAAATTTCCGTGCTCAAGGGCAGCCTGCTGCTGTCGCGCATTCTCTACCAGCAGCAGCAGACGCTGCCGTCGGCGGATGAGCTGCAGGATATGACCAATCGCATTGCCGATCTGCGGCTCGAACAGTTCGAGGTGAATCAGAAACGCGACGCGCTGTTCCAGAGCGATGCCTATGTCGCTAAGCTGGAAGAGGGGCACAGCGCCGAAGTAAACGATGAAGTGCACGCCGCGCTGCTGGAAGTGATCGACATGCGCCGGGAGCTGCTCGACCAGTTCAATAAACAGCTGGGGAATCAGCTGATGATTGCCATCAACCTGCAGATCAACCAGCAGCAGCTGATGAGCGTCTCGAGCAGCCTGAAAGAAATTCTGACCCAGCAAATTTTCTGGGTGAACAGCAATAAACCGATGGACTGGGAGTGGATTAAGGCCTTCCCGGAAGCGCTGAAAGGTCAGTTTAAGGCGATGAAAATCACCGTGAACTGGGAAAAAGCGTGGCCGGCGGTGTTTGTCGCTTTTCTTGCCGGATTACCGCTGCTGCTGATTGCCGGCCTGATCCGCTGGCGTTTGCAGTGGCTCAAGGATTATCAGGCAAAGCTTGCTTCCCAGGTAGGCCAGCTGCGCAATGATACCCAACTGCATACGCCGAAGGCGATCCTTATCGACCTGATCCGCGCCTTACCGGTGGTGCTGGTGATTCTGGCGATTGGCCTGATCTTACTCACCATGCAGCTCAATATCAGTGCTCTACTGTGGGCATACAGTAAAAAGCTGGCGATGTTCTGGCTGGTGTTTGGCCTGTGCTGGAAAGTGCTGGAAAAGAACGGCGTAGCGGTCAGCCACTTTAATATGCCGGCGCAATTGACCAGCCACTGGCGACGGCAGATTGTTCGCGTCAGCCTGGCGCTGCTGCCGCTGAATTTCTGGTCGGTGATTTCCGAGCTGTCGCCGCTGAACCTGATGGACGACGTGCTGGGGCAGCTGGTGATTTTCTTCAACTTACTGCTGATAGCGGTGCTGGTCTGGCCGATGTGCCGGGAAAGCTGGCGCGATAAAGAGTCGCACAGCCTGCGCCTGCTGACGATCACAGTGCTGTCTATCGTTCCGGTGGCCCTGATGGTGCTGACGGCGACCGGCTACTTCTACACCACGCTGCGCCTGGCGGGACGCTGGATCGAGACCGTCTATCTGGTCATGATCTGGAACCTGCTGTACCAGACTGTACTGCGCGGCCTGAGCGTGGCGGCGAGGCGCATCGCCTGGCGCCGGGCGCTGGCGCGCCGTCAGCATCTGGTGAAGGAGGGCGCGGAAGGCGCCGAGCCGCAGGAGGAGCCGACTATCGCCCTCGAGCAGGTCAACCAGCAGACGTTACGCATCACCATGCTGGTGATGATCGCGCTGTTCGCGGTCATGTTCTGGGCGATTTGGTCGGATTTGATCACCGTTTTCGCCTACCTCGACAGCATTACTCTCTGGCATTACAACGGCACCGAGGCAGGGGCCAGCGTGGTGCGCAGCGTCACGATGGGCAGCCTGCTGTTTGCCATTGTGGCGTCGATGGTTGCCTGGGCGCTGATCCGCAACCTGCCGGGGCTGCTGGAGGTGCTGGTCCTGTCGCGGCTCAACATGCGCCAGGGGACTTCCTACGCCATCACCACCATTCTTAACTATGCGATTATCGCCATCGGGGCGATGACGGTATTCGGGTCGCTGGGCGTCTCATGGGATAAACTGCAGTGGCTGGCGGCCGCGCTGTCGGTTGGTTTAGGTTTTGGTCTGCAGGAGATCTTCGGTAACTTCGTCTCCGGCCTGATTATTTTGTTCGAACGTCCGGTGCGCATTGGGGATACGGTGACTATCGGCACCTTCTCCGGTACGGTAAGCAAAATCCGTATTCGCGCCACCACCATCACCGACTTCGATCGTAAAGAGGTGATCATCCCGAACAAGGCGTTCGTTACCGAGCGCTTGATCAACTGGTCGCTCTCCGACACCGTGACCCGCGTGGTGATCCGCCTCGGCGTCGCCTACGGTTCCGATCTGGATAAGGTGAAGGAGGTGCTGCTGAAGGTCGCGCACGATCATCCGAAAGTGATGCAGGAGCCAGCGCCAGCGGTCTTCTTCACCACCTTCGGGGCCAGTACCCTGGATCATGAACTGCGTCTGTATGTCCGTGAACTGCGCGATCGCAGCTACACGGTGGATGAGCTCAACCGCGCCATCGACCGTCTGTGCCGGGAGAATGACATCAACATTGCCTTTAACCAGCTGGAAGTCCATCTGCGAAATGAAAAGGGCGACGAGGTCACGGAAGTGAAGCGGGACGGAAAGGGTGACGATTTAGCTCCCTCCGTCGCGTCTTAACTGAAAAGGGGCGGCGCAAAGCCGCCCCTGCTGCATCAGGGCGTCAGCGCGGCGAGCTCTTCGTCGCTAAGCCCGGTGAGTTCCCGCACGATTTGACGTTCGAGGCCGCGCGCCAGCATTCTGGCGGCGATGCTGCGAGTGGCTTCCTGCTCGCCCTCCTGCTGCCCCTGTTTACGGCCTTTCTCTTCCAGCCATTCGGCAATGGTCATCATCAGCTCCTTATGTCTGGGCGACTGCGCCGCCAGCGCGCGGATCAGCGCCCCCGGATGTTCCGTGGTACCCGCCTGCAACATATAGCGCAGCAGCGTATTTAACTGCGCTTCTGTCAGATAGCCTTGCGTCATCAGCGCAATCAGCGGCACCTGCAGCTCGGCCAGATCGCGATGGCGGATATGCTTTTGCAACAGCTCCAGCATGGCCATACGCCGATGACGGACGATCTGATTATCTGGCATAACGGTGAGGTCCACCAGCGGAAAATCACCGCTATAGAGCGCCTTCGCCAGCGCCGGTTCGGCGAATAGCTGTTGCCAGTTGCGGAGCCAGGGCCAGGGGCTGACCTTGCCGTGATAAAACAGAATTGGCACCACCAGCGGCAGCGTGTCGTGGCCAGCGTCCAGATGACGCTGCATGGCGGCCAGCGCGTAGCGCAGCAGGCGAAACGCCATCAGCTTGTCCGGGGTACTCTGGTGCTCAATCAGCGCGTAAACATAGCCCGGTCCGTGGCGGGTGCGCAGTGAGTAAAGGATATCGGAATAGCTGGCGCGCAGGTCCTCTTCAACAAAGCTACCGGAGACCAGCTGCAGTGAATCCAGCTCGCAAATTGCCAGAAACGGCGCGGGCAGATACAGCTGCAGGAAATCCTTCGCCACCGCCTGATGCATCAGCATCTGGCGAAAAACCGCATCGTGCGGGGTTTGACTGACCTTTTCCATCAATATTGCCTCCATCGGCGTTATGCGCAGAGGAGCACTCTGCCAGCACGTCGTCGTGGGCAACATCTTACTTCTCCGGCGTTTGCGAGGCGCTTTCCGCGTTTTTTAACTTGTTTGCATAATCCCGCCTGACAATTTCCAGCGCGTCCAGCACCGTTTGCGCCGGGATCTGATGCGACTCCAGCAACATGATTAAATCGACGGCCAGTTTGACCTCATCGGGGGCATTTTCCAGCGACATCGGACTCTCCTGTTAGCGCGTCAGCCGCGCCAGTACGTTTTCAATCTTGTCCAGCGCCTGTCTACAGCGCGCCAGCCGTCCGCTGTAGACCTCGACTTCGCTGGCCAGCCGCTGCTGCTCGTCAAGGCTGGTAGCCTGCGTCAGCTGGCGCTGGCGTTGGTCGCGCATCGCCAGCAGGCGGCGCTCATACTCCTGATGCTGCAGGCGACGGCGCTGCCAGCGGCTCAGCGTTGGCGAGGCATGGTCCCAACTGCGCAGCGACCAGGTGGCGGTTTCGCGACGCAGCGCGGCGATTTGCGCCGCCAGCCGCTCGGCGATCCAGGCTACCTGCGGCAGCTGCTGGCGCTCGACGGCCTGGCGGAGCTGGCTGAAGTTGTGTTGGGCTTCCGCCAGATAGGCCTGCATCAGCGTGCTGCGGGTGTGGAAGAGCTGGCGGTCAAAGCGCGGGCTGAGGGTCGCGTGCTCCGCCAGCGGCGCCACCAGCGCGGCCAGCTCGCTGAGCTGATTGTTCAGCGTTTGTAAAAGTTGAGCTGTTTTCACCCACCCCCTCCATTTTCCATCAGCCAACTGTGCTACAGTAGCCGTATCTGTTGATAACGATTCGCATTATGCCACCTGTTATTTTAACCATTATCGGCTGGCTGGCGGTAGCGCTGGGTACGCTGGGCGTCTTCTTACCGTTGCTGCCGACGACGCCGTTTATTCTGCTCGCCGCCTGGTGCTTTGCCCGCTCATCGCCACGCTTTCACCAGTGGCTGCTGTATCGCTCATGGTTCGGCGGCTATCTTCGCCACTGGCAGCAGTACCGCGCCATGCCCCGCGGCGCCAAACCGCGCGCCATTGCCATGATCGTGGCGACTTTTGCTATTTCGCTGTGGCTGGTTAAGCTTACGTGGGTGCGCATCATGCTGTTGGTCATTCTGGCCTGTCTGCTGATCTTTATGTGGCGCATTCCGGTGGTTGACGCAAAGCAACAAAAGCACTGATGCGCAATAATGCCTGTTGCAATTGTTGCTGACAGCCAGTAAATTCTGGCGTTTTCGAGCGCGGGTAAGCCTGGTCAAAGGTTAAACAAATGTTTCTTTGGCCCCTTTTGCACGCCCGTGGGTAACACCGTTTCAATCAGGCATACACTTATGACCGCAACTGCACAGCAGCTTGAATATCTGAAGAACAGCATCCAGAGTATCGAGGATTATCCAAAACCTGGCATTCTTTTCCGCGATGTCACCAGTTTACTGGAAGACCCGAAAGCTTACGCGCTCAGCATTGAACTGCTGACCGAGCGCTACAAAGACGCGGGAATTACCAAAGTGGTAGGGACTGAGGCGCGTGGCTTCCTTTTCGGCGCACCGGTTGCGCTGGCGCTGGGCGTGGGCTTTGTTCCGGTACGCAAGCCGCGTAAGTTGCCGCGTGAAACCATCGCTGAGAGCTATGAGCTGGAGTACGGCACCGATCAGCTGGAGATCCACGTTGACGCCATCAAACCGGGCGACAAAGTGCTGGTGGTGGACGATCTGCTGGCGACCGGCGGAACCATCGACGCGACGGTCAAACTGATCCGCCGTCTCGGCGGCGAAGTACAGGATGCCGCTTTCATTATCAATCTCTTCGATCTGGGCGGCGAACAGCGCCTGGAGAAGCTGGGGGTCCACTGCTACAGTCTGGTGCCGTTCCCGGGCCACTAAGCAAATCCCTCCACATAGCCTCGCCGATCGGGCGGGGCTGTGATAGCATGACCCCTTCGTGATTTCACCTTCCAGCGTTTCAGAGCCAGCCCATGAGTTATCAGGTCTTAGCCCGTAAATGGCGCCCACAAACCTTTGCTGACGTCGTCGGCCAGGAACATGTGCTGACCGCACTGGCGAACGGCTTGTCGTTAGGGCGCATTCATCACGCTTATCTCTTTTCCGGTACCCGCGGTGTCGGTAAGACTTCCATCGCCCGCCTGCTGGCGAAAGGGTTAAACTGTGAAACCGGCATCACCGCCACCCCCTGCGGCGTGTGCGATAACTGCCGGGAAATAGAACAGGGGCGCTTTGTCGATCTGATTGAGATTGACGCCGCCTCGCGAACCAAAGTCGAAGATACTCGCGACCTGCTGGATAACGTCCAGTACGCGCCGGCCCGCGGCCGCTTTAAGGTCTATCTCATCGACGAAGTCCATATGCTGTCGCGCCACAGCTTCAACGCGTTATTAAAGACGCTGGAGGAGCCGCCGGCGCACGTCAAATTCCTGCTGGCGACGACGGATCCGCAGAAGCTGCCGGTGACGATCTTATCCCGCTGCCTGCAGTTCCACCTGAAGGCGCTGGACGTTGAACAGATCCGCCATCAGCTGGAGCATATTCTTGGCGAAGAGCAGATTGCCTTCGAGCCCCGCGCGCTGCAGCTTCTGTCGCGCGCCGCCGACGGCAGTCTGCGTGATGCATTAAGTCTGACCGATCAGGCTATTGCCAGTGGAGAAGGGCAACTGACGGCGGCGTCGGTGAGCGCCATGCTCGGCACCCTCGATGACGATCAGGCGCTGTCGCTGATTGAAGCCCTGGTCGCCGCCGATGGCGAGCGGGTCATGGCGGGCGTCAATGACGCCGCCGCGCGCGGCGTTGAATGGGAGGCGCTGCTGGTGGAGATGCAGAGCCTGCTGCACCGCATCGCCATGGTTCAGCTGTCCCCTTCGGCGCTGGGCGCCGACATGGCCGCGGTCGAAGTGCGAATGCGCGAACTGGCGCGCACCGTACCGCCGGGCGACGTTCAGCTCTACTACCAAACGCTGCTGATTGGCCGCAAAGAGCTGCCCTATACCCCGGACCGGCGGATGGGCGTCGAAATGACGCTGCTGCGCGCCCTGGCGTTTCATCCGCGTAAGCCGCTGCCCGAGCCGGAGGTGCAGCCGGCACTGGCCGCCGCGCCCGCGCCGCGCCAGCCGGTTTCCCCCGCAGCGACGCCGCCGCAGCCGTCGCAGAGTTTGCCGCCGACCACCAGCCAGGTGCTGGCGGCCCGCAGCCACCTGCAGCGCAGCCAGGGAGCAACCACCCCAAAAAAGAGTGAACCGGCAGCCGCTTCCCGCGCGCGGCCGGTGAATAACGCTGCGCTGGAGCGACTGAGTTCGATTACCGAGCGCGTCCAGGCTCGTCCGGCCGCGGCGGCGCTGGAGCAGGCCCCGGCGAAGAAAGAGGCCTATCGCTGGAAGGCGACGACGGTGGTTGAAGAGACCAAAGTCGAAGTCGCCACGCCTAAAGCGCTGAAAAAAGCGCTGGAGCATGAAAAAACGCCGGAGCTGGCGGCTAAACTTGCCGTTGAAGCGGTCGAGCGCGACAGCTGGGCGGCGGAAGTGAGCCAGCTGGCGGTACCGAAGCTGGTCGAGCAGGTGGCGCTCAACGCGTGGAAAGAGCAGGAGGGCAATCGCGTCTGTCTGCATCTGCGCCCCAGTCAGCGCCACCTCAATTCCGCCGGCGCGCAGCAAAAGCTGGCTGAAGCGCTGGGGGTGTTGTACGGTACGCCGGTTGAATTGACCATCGTGGAAGACGATAATCCCGCGATGCGCACGCCGCTGGAGTGGCGGCAGGCTATTTATGAAGAGAAGCTCGCGCAGGCGCGCGACGCGATTATTGCGGATAATAACATTCAGACCCTGCGTCGTTTCTTCGACGCCGATCTGGATGAAGAGAGTATCCGCCCCATTTGACTGCAAGTTTGACTTGCAGTCAGTACCTTTAATGATGACTGACTGAGAGAGAAGCCTATGTTTGGTGGAAAAGGCGGCCTGGGTAACCTGATGAAGCAGGCCCAGCAGATGCAAGACAAAATGCAGAAGATGCAGGAAGAGATCGCTCAGCTGGAAGTGACCGGCGAGTCCGGCGCGGGTCTGGTGAAAGTGACCATCAACGGCGCGCACAACTGCCGCCGCGTGGAGATCGACCCAAGCCTGCTGGAAGATGACAAAGAGATGCTGGAAGATCTGGTGGCTGCCGCGTTCAACGACGCCGCGCGCCGTATCGAAGAGACCCAGAAAGAGAAGATGGCTTCCGTCTCTGCCGGTATGCAGCTGCCGCCAGGCTTCAAGATGCCGTTCTGATGCAAACCAGCCCGCTGTTAACTCAGCTTATGGAAGCGCTGCGCTGTCTGCCGGGCGTCGGCCCTAAGTCCGCGCAGCGCATGGCGTTTACCCTGCTGCAGCGCGATCGCAGCGGCGGGATGCGTCTGGCGCAGGCGCTGACGCGCGCGATGTCGGAGATCGGCCACTGCGCCGATTGCCGCACCTTCACCGAGCAGGAGGTGTGCAATATCTGCAGCAACCCGCGTCGCCAGGAAAACGGCCAAATCTGCGTGGTGGAGAGTCCGGCGGACATCTACGCCATTGAGCAGACCGGGCAGTATTCCGGCCGCTACTTCGTGCTGATGGGGCACCTGTCGCCGCTCGACGGCATCGGGCCTGACGACATCGGGCTCGATCGCCTGGAACAACGGCTGGAGGCGGAGTCGATCACCGAGGTGATCCTTGCCACTAACCCGACCGTTGAGGGCGAGGCGACGGCCAACTACATCGCAGAGCTGTGCGCGCAGTATGGCGTCGACGCCAGCCGAATCGCCCACGGCGTGCCGGTGGGCGGCGAGCTGGAGATGGTCGACGGCACTACGCTGTCCCACTCGCTGGCCGGTCGCCACAAGATTACTTTCTGAACAAATGGAGGCGGCCATCGCCGCCTCCGCTTGAAAAATTTCCCCGCTGTCCCCATCTCCCACTCAACGGTTTTTTACCCATTTAAAATGGCATTGTTGAGGTTGAATCAGATGAAAGGACAAGAAACTCGTGGTTTTCAGTCAGAAGTAAAACAGCTTCTGCACCTGATGATCCATTCCCTCTATTCCAACAAAGAAATCTTTCTGCGTGAGCTGATTTCCAACGCCTCTGATGCGGCCGATAAGCTGCGTTTCCGCGCGCTGTCGCAGCCGGATTTGTATGAGGGAGACGGCGAGCTGCGCGTGCGGGTTTCGTTTGATAAAGACAACCGTACCCTGACCATCGCCGATAACGGTATCGGCATGAACCGGGAAGAGGTTATCGATCATCTCGGCACCATCGCCAAATCCGGCACCAAAGCGTTCCTGGAATCCATGGGTTCCGACCAGGCAAAAGATAGCCAGCTGATTGGCCAGTTCGGCGTCGGCTTCTATTCGGCCTTCATCGTGGCGGACAAAGTGACCGTGCGCACCCGTGCGGCAGGCGATAAACCTGAAAACGGCGTGTTCTGGGAATCCGCCGGCGAAGGGGAATATACCGTGGCCGACATCACCAAAGCCGATCGCGGGACCGAAATCACCCTGCATCTGCGCGAAGGTGAGGACGATTTCCTCAACGACTGGCGCGTGCGCTCCATCATCAGCAAGTATTCCGACCACATCGCGCTGCCGGTTGAGATTGAAAAACAGGAAGAGAAAGACGGCGAAACCGTTATCAGCTGGGAAAAAATCAACAAGGCGCAGGCCCTGTGGACCCGCAGCAAGTCTGAAGTTAACGACGACGAGTACAAAGAGTTCTACAAGCACATTGCCCATGACTACAGCGACCCGCTGACCTGGAGCCACAACCGCGTGGAAGGTAAGCAGGAGTACACCAGCCTGCTGTATATCCCGTCGCAGGCGCCGTGGGATATGTGGAACCGCGATCATAAACACGGCCTGAAGCTGTACGTCCAGCGCGTGTTCATTATGGACGACGCCGAGCAGTTTATGCCGAACTACCTGCGCTTCGTACGCGGCCTGATAGACTCCAACGATCTGCCGCTGAACGTCTCCCGTGAAATCCTGCAGGACAGCAGCGTGACCCGTAACCTGCGCACCGCGCTGACCAAACGCGCGCTGCAGATGCTGGATAAGCTGGCGAAAGACGACGCCGAAAAATATCAGACTTTCTGGAAACAGTTCGGCCTAGTGTTGAAAGAGGGCCCGGCGGAAGATCCGAGCAACCAGGAGGCGATCGCCAAACTGCTGCGCTTCGCGACCACCCATACCGACTCCTCCGCGCAGACCGTGTCGCTGGAAGAGTACGTCTCGCGTATGAAAGACGGTCAGGAGAAGATCTACTACATCACAGCCGACAGCTATGCGGCGGCGAAAAGCAGCCCACACCTCGAACTGCTGCGTAAGAAAGGGATCGAAGTGCTGCTGCTCTCCGATCGCATCGACGAGTGGATGATGAGCTACCTGACCGAATTCGACGGCAAAGCGTTCCAGTCTGTCGCTAAAGCCGACGAGTCGCTGGACAAACTGGCGGACGAAGTGGACGAGTCCACCAAAGAAGCCGAAAAAGCGCTGGAGCCGTTCGTTGAGCGTGTGAAAAACCTGCTTGGCGACCGGGTCAAAGAGGTGCGTCTGACCCATCGTCTGACCGACACCCCGGCGATTGTCACCACCGATGCCGACGAGATGAGCACCCAGATGGCGAAGCTGTTCGCGGCTGCGGGCCAGGCGGCGCCGGAAGTGAAATACATCTTCGAACTGAACCCGGCGCATCAGCTGGTGAAACGCGCAGCCGATACCCAGGATGACGCGCAGTTCGGCGAATGGGTGGAACTGCTGCTGGATCAGGCGCTGCTGGCCGAGCGCGGCACGCTGGAAGATCCGAACCAGTTTATCCGCCGTATGAACCAGCTGCTGGCTTCCTGACGCGAACCTGAACGAGTAGCCCGGCCGAGCGACGCGACGCCGGGAACGGTATAAATGCCCCGTCTGAGCGATTTGCTCCGGCGGGGCATTTCACATTGGATGGCATAAAATATCTCACCATTAACCGTTTCAGCCGCACCGCCTTCCTTGAGCCATCGCCGTTCTGGTGGTATGGTTTAGCGTTTTTGAAAAATTGAATCGACTTTTGAGGGGATTTTCGTAATGCGTATTATTCTGCTTGGCGCTCCGGGCGCGGGTAAAGGAACTCAGGCTCAGTTCATCATGGAGAAATACGGTATTCCGCAAATCTCCACCGGCGATATGCTGCGCGCTGCGGTAAAATCCGGCTCCGAGCTCGGTAAGCAAGCGAAAGACATCATGGACGCCGGCAAGCTGGTGACCGATGAGCTGGTTATCGCGCTGGTTAAAGAGCGTATCGCCCAGGAAGATTGCCGTAACGGCTTCCTGCTGGACGGCTTCCCGCGCACTATTCCGCAGGCTGACGCCATGAAAGAAGCGGGCATTACCGTTGATTACGTGCTGGAATTCGATGTGCCGGACGAACTGATTGTCGACCGCATCGTTGGCCGTCGCGTTCACGCGGCATCCGGTCGCGTATACCACATCAAATTTAATCCGCCGAAGGTGGAAGGCAAAGACGACGTGACCGGCGAAGAGCTGACCACCCGTAAAGACGACCAGGAAGAGACCGTGCGTAAGCGTCTGGTGGAATATCATCAGATGACGGCGCCGCTGATCGGCTACTACACCAAAGAAGCGCAGGCGGGCAACACCAAATACGCCAAAGTCGACGGCACCAAAGCGGTGGCTGACGTGCGCGCCGAACTGGAAAAAATCCTCGGCTGATAAAGCCTTTTCTCATCCTGCTGCGGCAGGATGAGAACTTCTCTCATTCCTACCTTTTGCTATGATTGGTTCCGTTTAGCGCCATTTCAGCTACAATTGGCTGCGATTCAAATGGTTAAGAGGCGGTAATGCATCAGACGAAAACAGGTATCTTGCTGGCCAATTTAGGCACTCCCGATGCGCCCACCCCCGGTGCGGTGAAGCGCTATCTGCGACAATTCCTCAGCGACAAACGGGTGGTGGATACGTCTCGTCTGCTATGGTGGCCGCTGCTGCGCGGCGTCATACTGCCGATTCGCTCTCCCCGCGTGGCTAAACTCTATCAGTCCGTCTGGATGGAAGAGGGGTCGCCGCTGATGGTATACAGCCGTCGCCAGCAGCAGGCGCTGGCCGCCAGACTGCCGGATACCCCGGTGGCGCTGGGCATGAGCTATGGATCGCCGTCGCTGGCCAGCGCGGTGGATGATTTACTGGCGCAGGGGGTGGGGCACATCGTAGTGCTGCCGCTGTATCCGCAATATTCCTGCTCGACGGTGGCTGCCGTCTGGGATGAGCTGGCGCGGATCCTCGCGAAGAAACGCGCCATTCCCGGTATCTCGTTTATTCGCGATTACGCCGGGCACCCGGACTATATCCATGCCCTGGCGGCCAGCGTGCGCGCCTCGTTTGCCGTTCATGGGGAACCGGATCTGCTGCTGCTCTCCTATCATGGGATCCCGCAGCGCTATGCCAATCAGGGGGATGATTATCCTCAGCGCTGTCGCGATACCACGCGGGAACTGGTCTCCGCGCTGGGGCTGCCGCCGGAGCGGGTGATGATGACCTTCCAGTCGCGCTTTGGTCGGGAACCCTGGCTGACGCCGTACACCGATGAGACGCTGAAGATGCTCGGCGAGAAAGGGACGAAGCATATTCAGGTGCTGTGCCCGGGGTTTGCCGCCGACTGTCTCGAAACGCTGGAAGAGATCGCCGTCCAGAACCGGGAAATATTCCTCGAAGCGGGCGGAAAGCAATATGAATACATTCCGGCGCTTAACGCGGACGCCGCGCATATTGAGATGATGGTCAACCTGACGGCGCCTTATCGCTGATCGCGCGCAGGGCGGGGAATATGCTACTATTTCCCGCTTGTTCCCTGTTATTTAAGCGCCACTATGAAATTTCCCGGTAAACGCAAATCCAAACACTATTTTCCCGTTAACGCCCGCGACCCGCTGCTGCAGCAAATTCAGCCGGAGAATGAATCCAGCGTCTCCTGGGTGGTGGGTATCGACCAGACGCTGGTGGATATCGAAGCGAAAGTGGATGAGTCGTTTATCGTGCGCTACGGCCTGAGCGCGGGCCACTCGCTGGTGATTGAAGATGACGTCGCCGAGGCGCTGTACCAGGAGCTGGTGCGCAATAATCTTATTACCCATCAGTTTGCCGGCGGCACGATCGGCAATACCATGCACAACTACTCGGTGCTGGCGGACGATCGCTCGGTGCTGCTTGGCGTCATGTGCAGCAATATCGAAATCGGCGGCTATGCCTATCGCTACCTGTGCAATACCTCCAGCCGTACCGATCTGAACTATCTGCAGGGCGTCGACGGCGCCATTGGCCGCTGCTTCACCCTGATCAGCGACAGCGGCGAGCGCACCTTCGCCATCAGCCCGGGTCATATGAACAAGCTGCGCCCGGAAAGCATTCCGGAAGCGGTGATCGCCGGCGCCTCGGCGCTGGTGCTGACCTCCTACCTGGTACGCTGCAAGCCGGGCGAGCCGATGCCGGACGCGACGATGAAAGCCATCGAGTATGCCAAAAAGCATGATGTGCCGGTGGTGTTAACTCTTGGAACCAAATACGTGATTGCCGATAACCCGGCGTGGTGGCAGCAGTTCCTGCAGGAGCATGTCTCGATTCTGGCGATGAATGAAGAGGAAGGGGAAGCACTGACCGGATTTGCCGATCCGCTGACGGCGGCGGATAAAGCGCTGGACTGGGTCGACCTGGTGCTGTGCACCGCCGGACCGGCGGGGCTGTATATGGCGGGCTTCACTGAAGAAGAGGCGAAGCGTAAGACCCAGCATCCGCTGCTGCCGGGGGCGATCCCGGAATTTAACCAGTTCGAATTCAGTCGCGCGATGCGTCACCAGGACTGCGTCAATCCGCTGCGGATTTATTCGCACATTGCGCCGTATATGGGCGGCCCGGAGAAGATCATGAACACCAACGGCGCAGGGGACGGCGCGCTGGCGGCGCTGCTGCATGACATCACCGCCAATAACTACCATCGCAATAACGTCCCCAACTCCAGCAAACACAAATGCAAATGGCTGACCTACTCCTCGTTGGCGCAGGTGTGTAAATATGCCAACCGCGTGAGCTATCAGGTGCTGAACCAGCACTCGCCGCGCTTAACCCGCGGCCTGCCGGAACGTGAGGACAGCCTGGAAGAGGCGTACTGGGATCGGTAAGCGAGTCCCTCTCCCGACGGGAGAGGGCAGAACATCAGCCGGTGACCACTTCACCGGCGGGTGGCGTTTCCAGAAGCTGCAGCATGGCGCGGGCAATTTCCCGCTCGCCCATCACCACCTGATTGGCCCCACGGTCGATAATGTAATCCACTTCGTCATCATAATGGGCGCGGGCGATAATCTCGATATGCGGACATTTTTCCCGTGCGGAAGCGACAATCTCGCCGGCCTCATAGCCGTTGGGAATGGTCAGCAGCAGCCAGCGGGCGCAGTCGAGATGCGCCAGCTCCATGATCTCTTCATTGGCGGCATTGCCCAGCACCGCGCTGATCCCGCGCTCGCGTAGCTCATCCACGCGGGTGCGCGAGGTTTCAACCACCACCAGCGGGATCCCCTGGGCCATCAGCTTCTCGCCCAGCAGGCTGCCGACGCGGCCGAAACCGACCAGCAGCGCGTGGTTGCAGATATCGACCGGCACCTGCTTCTCGTCTTCCAGCACCTCTTCCAGGGTCTGCTCGTCGAGGGTTTCGGTTTTATCGAGATATTTCTCCAGCAGAGTGAACAGTACCGGGTTGAGCATAATCGAGATGATCGCTCCGGCCAGCACCAGGTTTTGCCCGGCCTGCGGCAGCAGGTTAAGCGCCATCCCCAGGCCGGCGAGAATAAAGGCAAATTCACCAATCTGCGCCAGGCTGGCGGCAATGGTCAGTGCGGTACGCGGCGAGTGGCCAAACATACGCACGAGGAAAAAGGCGGCTGCGGATTTACCAAAGATAATGATCGCCAGCGTCGCCAGCACCGCCAGCGGCTGCTGGACCAGCACCATCGGGTCAAACAGCATGCCGACGGAGACAAAGAACAGCACCGCGAAGGCGTCGCGCAGCGGCAGGGTGTCATGAGCGGCACGGTGGCTCAGCTCGGATTCGTTAAGCACCATGCCGGCAAAGAAGGCGCCGAGGGCGAAGGAGACATCAAACAGCTCCACGGCGCCGAAGGCGATGCCCAGCGCCAGGGCCAGCACCGACAGGGTGAACAGCTCGCGCGAGCCGGTGGCCGCGCTGCGCGACATGATCCACGGCACCAGCCGCCGGCCGACCAGCATCATGATGGCGATAAAGGCCACCACTTTGCCAATGGTGATCCCGAGGTCGAGGGCCAGGGAAGCGAAGCCGAGGTTGCCTTTCTCCGCCATACCGGCCACCGCCGGCAGCAGGACCAGCGTCAGGACCATCACCAGGTCTTCCACAATCAGCCAGCCGATGGCGATCTGCCCGCGCTGACTGTCAATCAGCTGTCGTTCCTCCAGGGCGCGCAGCAGCACCACGGTACTGGCGGTGGAGAGGCACAGACCAAAGACGATGCCGGTCATCAGCGACCAGCCAAGGGCGGCGGAGAGCGCCATACCCAACAGCGTCGCCACGGCTATCTGGGCGATGGCCCCGGGAATGGCGATCGACTTTACCGCCATCAGATCCTTGAGGGAGAAATGCAGGCCGACGCCGAACATCAGCAGGATCACGCCGAGCTCCGCCAGTTCCGGAGCCAGTTTGGTGTCAGCAACAAAGCCAGGGGTGAAAGGTCCGGACAGCACGCCCGCTAAGAGATATCCCACCAGAGGAGAAATACGTAGCTTATTGGCAATCATGCCGAGAATAAAGGCGAGCACGAGGCCGCCGACAATGGTGGTGATTAGCGGTGTTGCGTGGTGCATTCCGTCTCCTTTCCAGTGGTGAATCGGTCCATTTTCTACCCTGTCCGCGTAATAGTTTATGACAAAAACGTTCACTTTGTTTATGAATAATTCTTGAATTGTGCAAAAAAATGCAATTAGGGGATAAAAAGGCACAGAAGGGAAAATCGAGGTAGGAATGCGCGCATCAGGCCGATGGCGCAAGGGGTAACGGCGGCCAGCGTTACACTTTGGCCGCCGGTTAATCAGGCTTTTTGCCGGTTATCAGGAAGAAATATCGTCAGGAATCCCAGCAGCGGCAGGAAGGCGCAGATTTTGTACACCAGGTCGATGCTAGTATGGTCCGCCAGCAGGCCCAGGACCGCGGCGCCAAGACCGCCCATACCAAAGGCGAAGCCGAAAAACAGGCCAGAAACCATGCCGATACGTCCCGGCAGCAGCTCCTGGGCATAGACCAGGATAGCGGAGAAGGCCGAGGCGAGGATAAAACCAATGATCACCGTTAAAATTCCGGTCCATTCCAGGCTGGCATAGGGTAAAACAAGGGTGAAAGGCGCCACGCCGAGGATAGAGCCCCAAATAACATATTTTCGTCCAATCTTATCGCCAACGGGCCCGCCAATCACCGTCCCGGCGGCCACCGCGAACAGGAAGGCAAACAGGTGCAGCTGGGCATTTTGCACCGATAAGCCGAACTTATGCATCAGATAAAAGGTGTAATAGCTGCTGATGCTCGCCATATAGAAGTATTTCGAGAAAATCAGCATCAGCAGAATACCTACCGCCAGAATCACCTTATTGCGCGGCAGCGGATTGACGATCGCCGGCTTCGGTTTGCCCTTATTCATCCGGTGCTGCGCGGCGTACCAGCGGCTGATTTGCGACAGCACGACGATAGCCAGCAGGGCGGCCAGCACGAACCAGGCGACGTTGCCTTTACCATACGGGGCGATGATCACCGCCGCCAGCAGCGGGCCAAGCGAACTGCCGAAGTTGCCGCCGACCTGGAACAGCGACTGGGCCAGGCCGTGACGGCCGCCGGAGGCCATCCGTGCCACGCGGGATGATTCCGGATGGAAAACCGAGGAGCCGGTACCCACCAGCGCGGCGGCCAGCAGCACCATACCGAAGCTACCGGCCAGCGCCAGCAGGATCAAACCGCAGAGGGTAAAGCACATGCCCACCGGCAGCGACCACGGCATCGATCGTTTATCGGTGATGTAGCCAATCACCGGCTGGAACAGCGATGAGGTGAGCTGGAAGGTGAGGGTGATCATCCCAATCTGCACGAAGGTAAGGGAGAACTCGGCTTGCAGCAGCGGGTAGATAGCGAGTATGAGCGACTGGATCATATCGTTAAGCAAATGGGACAGGCTGATCGCGCCTAAGATGCCAAACGAGGTGCGCGCTTTTTGCGGCGGCGCGTCGGTACTGGGTAAGGTCTGAGCGGATTGGTTGGTTGTCATAGGTTCACTTCAGCGAGTTCGATTTGTTGTAGAGAATGCAGGTTGTTACCCTAAATAATTCGAGTTGCAGGCAGGCGGCGACGCAGCGAATCCCCAGGAGCTTACTCTCGTAAGTGACTGGGGTGAGCGAGGACAAATTCGTCAGGAACGAATTTGAACGCAGTTCACTGCGCCCGTAAGGGCGAGGCCCAGGGATGGGCCGAGTTATTGCCAACGCACATGCAACTTGAAGTATGACGGGTAGAATTATTATCCGACTAACATACCTGTTGATAAGGTTTGAAGGAAGTCGCAATTCTGAAAACATATTTGTCAACGCGGCTAACTCGCTATACTTTCGGCACTTGGGATTAAGTCAGGGAGTGAAGCATGCATTATTTCAAACACAGCGTGGCGCTGGCGTTATTCGCCGCTTTATCGCTGGGCAGCCTGTCCGCGCAGGCCTATGAGCAGGATAAAACCTATAAAATTACCATCCTGCACACCAACGATCACCACGGCCATTTCTGGCGCAATGACTACGGCGAATATGGCCTGGCGGCGCAAAAAACGCTGGTGGACGGTATTCGTAAAGAGGTGGCGGCCGAAGGCGGTAGCGTTCTGCTGCTGTCCGGCGGGGATATCAATACCGGGGTGCCGGAGTCTGATTTACAGGATGCAGAGCCCGATTTTCGCGGCATGAACTTGATCGGCTACGACGCGATGGCGGTGGGGAACCATGAGTTTGATAATCCGCTGAGCGTGCTGCGCCAGCAGGAAAAGTGGGCGAAGTTTCCGTTCCTGTCGGCCAATATTTATCAGAAAAGCACCGGCGAACGGCTGTTCAAACCCTGGGCGCTGTTTAAACGCGGCGGGTTAAAAATCGCGGTAATTGGCTTAACCACTGACGATACGGCCAAGATTGGCAATCCGGAATATTTCACCGATATCGAATTCCGCAAACCGGCGGAAGAGGCGAAGCTGGTGATCCAGGAGCTGCAGCAGAATGAAAAGCCGGACGTGATCCTGGCCACCACCCATATGGGCCACTATGACAACGGCAACCACGGGTCTAACGCGCCGGGGGATGTCGAGATGGCACGCAGTTTACCCGCGGGCTCGCTGGCGTTGATCGTCGGCGGTCACTCGCAGGATCCGGTGTGCATGGCGTCGGAAAATAAAAAACAGGTCGACTATGTGCCGGGGACGCCGTGCGCCCCGGATCGTCAGAACGGTATCTGGATCGTCCAGGCGCATGAGTGGGGCAAATACGTCGGCCGCGCCGATTTTGAGTTCCGCAACGGTGAGATGAAGCTGGTGCACTATCAGCTGATCCCGGTCAACCTGAAGAAAAAAGTGACATACGATAACGGCCAAAGCGAGCGGGTGCTGTATACGCCGCAGATCGCGGAGAACCCGCAGATGATGTCGCTGCTGACGCCGTTCCAGAACAAAGGTAAGGCGCAACTGCAGGTCAAGATCGGCAGCGTGAATGGTCATCTGGAGGGCGATCGCAGTAAAGTGCGCTTCGTACAGACCAATATGGGCCACCTGCTGCTGGCGGCGCAGATGGCGCGCAGTAACGCGGATTTCGCGGTGATGAGCGGCGGCGGGATCCGCGACTCCATCGAGGCGGGCGATATCACCTACAAGGATGTGATGAAGGTCCAGCCGTTCGGCAATGTGCTGACCTATGTCGATATGAGCGGCAAAGAGGTGGTGGATTACCTGACCGCCGTCGCGCAGATGAAGCCGGATTCCGGCGCCTATCCGCAGTTTGCGAACGTCAGCTTTGTGGCCAAAGACGGCAAGTTGAACGATCTGAAAATCAAAGGCGAACCGGTGGATCCGGCGAAGACCTACAGGATGGCGACGCTGAGCTTTAACGCCACCGGCGGCGATGGCTATCCGAACATCGCCGATAAACCCGGGTATGTGAATACCGGCTTTATCGATGCCGAAGTGCTGAAAGAGTATATCGAGAAGAACTCGCCGCTGGATGCCGCCGCCTATGAGCCGAAAGGCGAGGTGAGCTGGCAGTAACCCTGAGGGGAAGCCCGGATAAAGCGCGCTGCGTCGCTATCCGGGCGCTTTCCCGGTGGCGCTGCGCTCACCGGGCACGGGGCGCGTCATCAATCGCGGCGGGCGATATCGGCGAACTTCGCATCCAGCAGCTGCGCCAGATCGCTGGCCGCCAGCTCAATATCCAGCCCGCGTTTGCCGCCGGAAATGTAAATGGTGGCAAATTCCTGCGCCGGGGCGTCAATCACCGTCGGCAGGCGCTTCTTCTGCCCCAGCGGACTGATACCGCCCACCAGATAGCCGGTGATACGCTGCGCCACCATCGGGTCGGCCATGTCGACTTTCTTGGCGCCCAGCGCTTTCGCCACTTTCTTCAAATCCAGCTGCCCGGCGACCGGGGTGACGGCGACCGCCAGATGCTTCATATCGCCATTTACGGCGACCAGCAGGGTCTTGTAAACCTGGTCGGCATTGAGGCCGAGCTTGCGCACCACTTCATCACCGAAGTTGGTCTCATTGGGATCGTGATCGTAACTGTGGATCTGAAAGGGGATTTTGTTTTTTTCGAGTAATTTAACGGCGGGAGTCATAGCTATCCTTCTTACCAACCGGTTTTGCGTGACGTCAGAATACGCCCGCAGGTTGTCTAAAAAATAGTACCATCTTGCGCAATAGTGTTGGCAGTGATGGTCACTTTGAGCGACAATCAGACGATCCGGGATGCAAATCCCGGGATAATAATAATGATGAAATTCCTCTTTGACGGGCCAATAGCAATATTGGCCATTTTTTTATGTCAGCATATCCGGCAGATTCCCTTCGCCATACAGATGCAGCGCGCCGACGGCGACCACGTAGCGCCCCGGCGGCAGGGCCAGCAGCGTCTCGCGCCAGGCGAGATTGCGCTGGTGCATCAGCACATCATATAAAGACTGGCTGAAGGTCGTCGGCAGCGATACCGCGCCGCGCGACGGCGGTTGCTCCAGCCACCAGCCGATCATGACCTGCAGTAAACGGGCGTTGGTGCGCCAGTGGGTCAGCGTATCCTCCAGCAGCGCCATTCCGCCATCGGGCAGGTCGCGCAGCAGCGCGATCTGGCTGTCGGCGCCTTCCAGCTCCATCACCGCTATGTTGCTCTCGCGGGCGGCCATCAGCAACTGATAATCGATACCGTAATCCGGCCGCAGCCCCAGCTTCTGCGCCTGGGTGGCCTGCAGAACCATCGCCACCTGCCACAGCGGCTGGCTGTCGAATAGCGCGACCGACAGGCCGAGTTCACCGGCTCGCGTCTGTAGCTCGCTCAGCTGCGCGTCGCTCAGGCGCTCCGCCAGCGGCGGATAAGCGGGGAGATGGCTAAACGGGGTTTCATTGCCGCTGATATCGGCCTCGACGATTAACGCATCGGCCTGGCGTATTTTTTTCAGCAGCTTCGCTGGCGGCGGCGCCATATCGCGGGTGCCCATATGGATGCTGCCGACGAGGTGCAGATAGCGTTCGCCGGGCAGGACGATATCCATCGCAGGCCAGGAATAAGACGAGCCGACGGCGGCTCGCCACAGCATTTTTATCCGGTTTAACAGGCCCATACGCGCTCCGAAGTGTGAGGCATTCATGCTAGCGCATATGGTGATACACGTCACCCTTCCGGCGGGCTTTTCTTGTCCCGGTAAAAAAGCGGGCGCCGACCCTGTCAGCGCCCGCTTTCCTCGACAACGCTTACGCTTTTGGTTTAAAGCGCAGCAGGCGGTTAGCGTTACTCACCACGGTAATCGACGACAGCGCCATCGCCGCGCCGGCGACCACCGGATTGAGCAACGTGCCGGTCAGCGGCCAGAGGATCCCGGCGGCAATCGGGATGCCCAGCGAGTTGTAGACAAAGGCCCCCAGCAGATTCTGCTTCATATTGCGTAAGGTCGCCTTCGAAATCGCCAGCGCATCGGCCACGCCGTGAAGACTATGGCGCATCAGGGTGATCGCCGCCGTTTCAATGGCGACATCGCTGCCGCCGCCCATGGCGATCCCGACATCCGCCTGCGCCAGCGCCGGGGCGTCGTTAATCCCATCGCCCACCATCGCCACTTTGTGCCCCTGGCTCTGCAGACGCTTAATGGCGTCGGCTTTACCGTCCGGCAGCACGCCGGCAATCACCTCATCAATGCCGGCTTCTTTGGCGATAGCATTCGCGGTAGTGGGGTTATCCCCGGTGAGCATCACCAGGCGGTAGCCCTGACGATGCAGGCGCGCCAGAGCGTCGACGCTGTCTTCGCGTAGCGGGTCACGGATGGCGAACAGCGCGGCCGCCTGACCATCTACCGCCAGCAGCACCGGCGTAGCCCCGCGCGAGGCCTGCGCCATCATCTCGCTTTCTATATCGCCGGTGGCGATATGTTGCTCGTTGAGCAGCGCCTGGTTACCGAGCAGCAGGCGATGGCCTTCCGCTTCGCCGCTGACGCCCAGGCCGCGCAGGGTGCGGAAGCCGCTCACTTCCGGCAACGGGCTGTCTCCGGCTTTATCAAGGATCGCTCGCGCCAGCGGATGGCTTGAACCCTGCTCAAGCGCGGCGGCAAGACGCAGCGCGGTCATCTCATCAACGTCTGCGAAAGTTTTCACCGCCACCACCTGCGGCTTGCCTTCGGTCAGGGTGCCGGTTTTATCGAACACCAGGGTGTCGAGTTCACTGGCGCGCTGCAGAGCATCGGCGTCGCGCACCAGCACGCCGTATTCCGCCGCCCGGCCAACGCCGGAGATAATCGACATCGGCGTCGCCAGGCCTAAGGCGCACGGACAGGCGATAATCAGTACCGTGGTGGCGATCACCAGGGTATAGACGATCTGCGGCGCCGGGCCGAAGAAGTACCAGATCGCAGCGCTAATCAGCGCAATGGCGACCACCGCCGGGACAAACACCGCGGAGATTTTATCCGCCAGCTGGCCGATCTCCGGCTTGCTGCTCTGCGCCTGGCGCACCATGCGGATAATACGCGCCAGCGTGGTCTGGCTGCCGACGGCGCTGGCGGTGAACAGCACGCTGCCGTCCTGCACTACGGTGCCGGCGTGAATGGCGTCGCCGTCGCCTTTTTGCTGCGGTACCGGTTCGCCGGTGAGCATCGCTTCATCAAACCAGGCTTCCCCCTGGCTTATCACGCCGTCGACCGGGACGCGGTCGCCGGTCGTCAGGCGCAGCGTCATGCCGGCCTGAACTTCAGCGAGCGGCAGATCTTTCTCGCCCTCGGGCGTAACGACCCGCGCCGAAGGCGGCGTCAGGTCGAGCAGTTTTTCCAGCGCTTTTGAGGAGCGCTGGCGGGCGCGGGCCTCCAGCATATGGCCGAGGTTAATCAGGCCGATAATCATTGCGCTGGCTTCGTAATAGAGATGGCGGGCTTCCATCGGGAACCACTGTGGCCACAGGTTGACGCTCATCGAGTACAGCCAGGCGACGCCGGTACCGAGCGCCACCAGCGTATCCATGGTGGCAGTGCCGTTTTTCAGGCTTTTCCACGCGCTGCGGTAGAAGTGGCCGCCGGCGAAGACCATCACCGCCAGGGTGACGAGGCCGATGACCAGCCACAGCGAACGGTTGTCGTCGCTGACCATCATGTTATCGCCGATCATGCCCCAGACCATCACCGGCACGCCGACCAGCAGGGCGACAATCGCCTGCCAGCGAAAACGTTTCATGGTGGCGATGGCGGTTTCCTGCTGCCGTTCGCGGCGTTCCAGATCGTCCTCGATCGCCTCCGCGCCGTAGCCCGCTTTCTCCACCGCCTGCACTAATTCTGCGGCGGACGCACTGCCCATCACCAGCGCCGTGCGTTCCGCCAGGTTAACCCGCGCCTGTGAGACGCCCGGCACCGCGGCAAGCGCGTTCTGTACCCGGGAGACGCAGCTGGCGCAGCTCATGCCGTTGATCAGCAGCTGTTGACTGTCATCTTCGTCATGGGCTGCCGGAAGCTCAGGAGTGGCCGCTGTCAGTGCTTCCGACGGGATTGATGATTCTGCCAGCGGTTTAGCCTTTGGGTGGCTGAGCTCCGCGCCGTATCCGGCTTGTTTAACGGTTTCAATCAGCGCTTGTGCGCTGGCGCTGCCCGTCACATGGGCTTCAGTGAGGGTGACTTCCGCTTGCTCAACGTCAGGACGCTGCTCCAGACTCTCTTTCACGCGTTTAACGCAGTGGCCGCAGGAGAGGCCATCCAGCGTCAGGTCGATAGTGTTAGACATAAATAACTCCTGAATAATTTTCCGGTCAACGATTGACCAGAACCACTCTTTCATCGAGTATTAAGAAGGTTAAACCTTCCAGCAAGGGGAAGGTCAAGGAGAAAAAATGAATATCAGCGATGTGGCGAAAAAAACCGGTTTAACCAGCAAAGCGATTCGTTTTTACGAAGAGAAGGGGCTGGTGACGCCGCCGTTGCGGAGCGAAAACGGTTACCGCACCTACGGTCAGCAGCATCTCGATGAGCTCACGCTGCTGCGTCAGGCGCGGCAGGTGGGGTTTAATCTGGAAGAGTGCCGCGAGCTGGTGGCGCTATTCAACGACCCGTCACGGCACAGCGCCGATGTGAAAAAACGCACGCTGGAGAAAGTGGCGGATATCGAGAACCATATCCGCGAGCTGCAAAATATGCGCGCGCACCTGCTGGCGCTGGCTGAATCCTGCCCCGGCGACGACAGCGCGGAGTGCCCGATTATCGATAATCTTTCCGGCTGTTGTCATCGCAAGGCGCAGGCTTAACGAACAACGGGTCTGATCCGCAGCGTAATCCCTTCCACGGCGACCACTTCGACCTTGCTGCCCGCCGCGAGGTCTTCGTCAGCAATTACCGGCCAGGAGCTGTCGCCCACGCGCACGTGGCCGCGGCCGTTTACCAGCGGGGCATCCAGCGTCAGACGGCGGCCAATCAGCTGTAGCCCGCGCTGGTTGAGTTGAGCATCGGCAGGACGCTGCAGTTTGACGCGCTTGCGCAGCCACTTCGACCACAGCCACGCCGCCAGCAGAGTGAGGACGGCAAACAGCGTGCCTTGCCATTCCCAGCTCAGCGGCAGGAGCCAGGTCAGGGCGCCGGTCACCACGCCGGCGACGCCGCTCCATAGCAGGTATCCGCTGCCGCCCAGCATCTCGGCCGCCAGCAGCAGCCCGCCGAGGCTTAGCCAGAACAGATGGGGGTGGGCGAGGATCATGTCGATCATGATTTTTTCCGATCGCCAGCGCCTTCTTTGATCAGCTCGCTGATCCCGGCGATCGATCCCATCAGGCTGCTGGCATCCAGCGGCATCAGCACCACTTTACTGTTGTTGGCGGCGCCAATCTGCTGCAGCGCATCGGTGTATTTCTGCGCCACGAAGTAGTTGATCGCCTGAATATCGCCTGAGGCGATCGCCGAGGAGACCATCTGGGTGGCGCGGGCTTCCGCTTCAGCGGAACGCTCGCGGGCCTCCGCCTGCAGGAACGCGGACTGCCGCTCGCCCTCCGCCTTGAGGATCTGCGACTGCTTTTCCCCTTCCGCTTTCAGTATTTCCGCCTGACGCACCCCTTCGGCCTCGAGAATATAAGCGCGCTTGGTTCGTTCGGCTTTCATCTGGGCGTTCATCGAGGCGATAAGTTCCGCCGGTGGGCGAACGTCGCGAATTTCGACGCGGGTGATTTTCACCCCCCACGGGTTGGTGGCGTCGTCAACGATATGCAGCAGGCGGGTGTTAATGCTGTCGCGCTGGGAGAGCATTTCGTCCAGCTCCATCGAGCCGAGCACGGTACGGATGTTGGTCATCGTCAGGTTGACGATCGCCTGCTCAAGATTGCTGACCTCGTAGGCGGCCTTCGGCGCGTCAACCACCTGAATAAAGCAAACGGCGTCGATAGTGACGTTGGCGTTATCCCGGGAGATCACCTCCTGTGACGGGATGTCGAGCACCTGCTCCATCATGTTCACTTTGCGGCCGATGCGGTCCATAAACGGCACGACTAAGCTTAATCCCGGCTGCAGCGTCTGGGTAAAACGCCCGAAGCGCTCCACCGTCCACTGGTAGCCCTGCGGGACGATTTTCACCGCCGCGGCCACAATGACCAGCGCGACGAAAATAAGGATAGGAATAAAAATCAGCATCAAAAACCTCCTGTCTTGTTGCCTGGTGGGGCGCTACAAGGAAATAGCGCATGTTTAAATTGAGTATATCTTTCTCCTCATCCTGGAGAAAGGAAAGTGGGGTAAACTAGCGGTGTTTCAGAAAATAATCAGGAAGACTCATGAAGGAAAATAACGCGCTTTTGCGTCTCGAGGATGTGGGATTTAAGACCGACGACGCAGTTATTTTACATAATATCAACCTTCAGCTCAGACCCGGGGAATTCAAGTTGATTACCGGGCCTTCCGGCTGCGGGAAAAGCACCTTGCTGAAAATTATCGCCTCGCTGCTCAGCCCGACCTCCGGACGTCTGTTTTTCGATGATGCCGATGTCGCGACGCTGTCGCCGGAAAGGTATCGCCAGCAGGTCTCTTATTGTGCGCAGACGCCGGCGCTGTTCGGGGATTCGGTTTACGATAACCTGATTTTTCCGTGGCAGATCCGTAATAAACAACCGGATCCGCAGGCGCTGGTGGCCGATCTGCAGCGCTTTGGTCTTGGCGAAAATATGCTGGAAAAATCGATTAACGAACTGTCGGGCGGTGAAAAGCAGCGCGTATCGCTGATCCGCAATTTACAATTTCTGCCGCGCGTGCTGCTGCTGGACGAAATTACCAGCGCGCTGGATGACAGTAATAAACAGAATGTGAATGACATTATTCATGGCTACGCGACGGAAAAACAGGTCGCTGTTCTCTGGGTCACCCACGATCGCAATGAAATTTCGCATGCCGATGAAGTAATTACGCTGCAACCTGCCGGCGGAAACATGCGGGAGGCACAGCATGAACGGGCATAACATTACGAACGAATCGCTGGCGCTGTCGATGGTGCTGGTGCTGATCGCTATTCTGGTGAGCTATCGGGAAAAGCTGGCGCTGGAAAAAGATATTCTCTGGAGCATCTGCCGGGCGATCGTGCAGCTGATTATCGTCGGCTATGTGCTGAAATATATCTTTAACGTCAACCATGCGGTTCTGACGCTGTTGATGGTGCTGTTTATCTGCTTTAACGCGGCGTGGAATGCCAAAAAGCGCAGTAAATATATCGATAAGGCGTTTGTCTCGTCATTTATCGCCATCACCACCGGCGCCGGGCTGACGCTGGCGGTGCTGGTGTTCTCTGGCTCGATAGCCTTCGTGCCGATGCAGGTGATCCCGATTGCCGGGATGGTGGCCGGGAACGCCATGGTGGCGGTGGGGCTGTGCTACAACAATATGGGCCAGCGCTTCAGCAGCGAGCAGCAGCAGATTCAGGAGAAGCTCAGCCTCGGCGCGACGCCGAAGATGGCCTCGGCGCGGCTGATCCGCGACAGCATCCGCGCGTCATTGATTCCCACCGTCGATTCAGCGAAAACGGTCGGCCTGGTGAGTTTGCCAGGGATGATGTCGGGACTAATTTTTGCCGGTATTGACCCGGTGAAGGCGATTAAGTACCAGATCATGGTAACTTTTATGCTGCTGTCGACCGCCAGCCTGTCGACGATTATCGCCGGCTATTTGACCTACCGGAAGTTCTTCAACGCCCGCCATCAGCTGGTGGTGACGCAGCTGAAAAAACGCCCGTGAACGATCCCGGGTTGCTAAGGCTACGTTGCGCCTCGTTCGCATAGCCCGGATAGCGCAGCGCTATCCGGGGCAGGCAACGAATTAGTACAGCAGCGAATAGAGCTGACGGCGGTATTTGGCGGCCAGCGCATCGCCGGTACCGAGGGCGGCGAGGATCTCCTGCAGCATCTTGCGCGCCTGGCCGTCGCCGGCGCCTAAATCCTTCTGCAGATGGCTGAACAGCAGCGCCAGCGCTTCTTCGTTACGCCCGACCTGATGCAGCTGTAGCGCCAGCTGGGAGGCCAGCAGCGCATCCTCCGGATTCTGTTCCACCTGCTGCTGCAGCTGCTGGATTTCCGGCGTGTCGGCGGCCTGTTTGAGCAGCTCAATCTGCGCCACCAGACCCTGATAGTGGGTATCCTGATCCTGCAGCGGGATGGTTTTCAGCACGCTTTCCGCTTCATCGGAACGGTGCAGGGCAATCAGCGTTTCCGCCAGCAGCAGGCCAATCTGGCTCTCCTGATTCGACAGCTGCCAGGCTTCCTTCAGCAGCGGCAGGGCATCGGCGTATTTTTCTTCCTGCATCAGGGCCAGCGCCTGCTGAGCTTTCAGCTCCTCTTCGCGGGGCAGGACTTTATCCAGCAGGGCGCGGATCGCTTCTTCCGGCTGCGGGCCTTCAAAACCGTCCACCGGCTGGCCGTTCTGGAACAGATAAACCGTAGGGATGGCGCGCAGACCAAACTGTGAAGCGAGCATCTGCTCAGCGTCGCAATCGACCTTCGCCAGCGTAAACTGGCCATTGTATTGCGCGGCCAGACGCTCAAGAACCGGGGTCAGCTGTTCGCAGTGCTGGCTGCGGGCAGACCAGAAGTAAAAAAGCACCGGGACGTTCATAGACTGCTGTAGCGTCTGCTGCAGGTTCGCTTCGCTAATGTTGACAATATTCTGTTCGGACATGGGCATTTCTCGTTAGTCGATTTCTGTTTTACATGGGGGCGGCATTCCGCGCTTCAACTCAGCCGTGGATAATTTTGTCCATCGCGCGAGCTGGCAGCAGGCGCTTGAGCAGCGCCACCGCGTGGGTGACCAGGGTGACCGGGTAGCGTAGCTTCGGCTTATCGCTGGTAAAAGCGTGGCGCACTTTTTCCACCACCGCCTCCGGCCCGAGGGTAAAACGGGCGGCGATGCCCGGGTTTTCAACGGGCTTGTCGCTTTGCGTCTGGTTGACGTTATCGGTAAAGCGGGTGCGGATCGGGCCCGGTTCAATCAGGCTGACCTGAATACCGCTGTGGCGCAGCTCCATGCGCAGCGCATCGGACCATGCCTCAAGGGCATATTTGCTGGCGGCGTAGGCGCCGCGGCCGGGGCTGGCGATAAGCCCCATCACCGAGGAGGTCATCACGATGCGCCCTTCGCCGTGCGGGGTCATCGCCGGCAGCAGCAGCATGGTGAGCTGATGGGCGCCAAAAAAGTTGGCGGAAAACTGCTGTTCCATCTGCTGGCGGCTGATGGTGTTCAGCGGGCCATAGACGCCGTATCCGGCGTTATTGAACAGGCCGTAGAGACGATTATCGGTCAGCGCAATCACCTCCGCCGCCGCGCGCTCCACGCTCTGCGGGTCGTCCAGATCGAGCAAAATACCGGTTAGCCCCAGCTCCTGCATTCGCGCCACGTCCTCCGCTTTGCGGCAGGCCGCCAGCACGCGAAAGCCCTGGCGGGTTAAATCCAGCGCGCTTTCCAGACCAATTCCGCTGGAACAGCCTGTCACTAAAACCGTTTTTTGCATAACTTTACCTGTCAGCGACCCCTGGCGTTCAGGAGTCATGATTAACTAAGGGAGCCAGCCGGTTCGCCATCCAGTCGGCGATAAACGGCTGCGCGTCGCGATTCGGGTGAATGCCGTCGTCCTGCATCCACTGGGGTTTCAGATACACCTCCTCCATAAAAAAGGGCAGGAGAGGAATAGCGAACTCTTTGGCCAGGGCCGGGTAAATCGCGCCGAAGGCTTCATTATAGCGGCGGCCATAGTTCGCCGGCAGGTGAATTTGCATCAGCAGCGGCTCGGCGTTGGCCGCTTTGATCGTCTGAATGATGGTGCGCAGCGTCTGCTCGGTCTGCTGCGGCGGAAAGCCGCGCAGCCCGTCGTTGCCGCCGAGCTCAACCAGCACCCAGCGCGGCTGATGCTGCTTAAGCAGCGCTGGCAGACGGGCCAGTCCCTGCTGGGAGGTATCGCCGCTGATGCTGGCGTTCACCACCGGCGTTTTCGCCTGCCACTTATCATTGAGCAGCGCAGGCCACGCGGCGTTGGCCGCCATCCGATAGCCAGCGCTCAGGCTGTCGCCGAGGATCAGCAGCGTGTCCGCCGCCATCGCGCGGCAGGTAAACAGGAACAAAAACAGGAAAGGCACATGCCAGCGGAAAACATACTTGAAGTTCATCATCTTAAGAAGTCCGTCGGTCAGGGGGAGCATCAGCTCACCATCCTTACCGGAGTTGAGCTGGTTGTCAAACCGCGGCAGACCATCGCCCTGATCGGCGAGTCGGGCTCCGGTAAATCGACCCTGTTGGCGATCCTCGCCGGCCTGGACGATGGCAGCAGCGGGGAAGTATCGATGCTGGGCAAACCGCTGCATCGGATGGATGAGGAGGCGCGGGCGGCGCTGCGGGCGCAGCACGTCGGTTTTGTATTTCAGTCGTTTATGCTGATCCCAACGCTCAACGCCCTGGAGAACGTCGAGCTGCCGGCGCTGCTGCGCGGCGCCAGCGATAGCCAGAGCCGGGGCGATGCCCGGGCGCTGCTTGAGCAGCTGGGGCTTGGCAAACGCCTGCACCACCTGCCGGCGCAGCTCTCCGGCGGCGAACAGCAGCGGGTGGCGCTGGCCCGGGCCTTCAATGGGCGTCCGGCCATTCTGTTCGCCGATGAGCCCACCGGCAACCTCGATCGCCAGACCGGGGACAAAATTGCCGATCTGCTGTTCTCGCTTAATCGCGAACACGGCACCACCCTGATCCTCGTCACTCACGATCCGCTGCTGGCGGCGCGCTGCGACCGCCGTCTGCGCCTGGTGGATGGCCAGCTGCGGGAGGAAGCATGATCGCCCGCTGGTTCTGGCGCGAATGGCGCTCGCCGTCGCTGCTGATCGTCTGGCTGGCGTTAAGCCTCGCCGTGGCCTGCGTGCTGGCCCTGGGGTCGATAAGCGATCGAATGGAGAAAGGCCTCAGCCAGCAAAGCCGTGAGTTTATGGCGGGCGACCGGACGCTGCGCAGTTCGCGCGAGGTGCCCGCTGAGTGGATCGCGCAAGCGCGGAATTCAGGGCTGAGCGTCGGCGAACAGTTGAGCTTCGCCACCATGACCTTTGCGGGCGATACGCCGCAGCTGGCGGACGTCAAGGCAGTGGATGACCGCTATCCGCTGTATGGCACTCTCGAGACGCAGCCGCCGGGGCTGAAGCCCCGGGCGGGCAGCGTCCTGCTGGCGCCAAGGCTGATGGCGCTGCTGAACCTGAAAACCGGCGATACGATTGACGTTGGCGACGCCACGCTGCGCATTGCCGGGGAAGTGATTCAGGAGCCGGATGCGGGGTTTAACCCCTTCCAGATGGCGCCGCGGCTGATGATGAATATGGCCGACGTGGCAAAGACCGGCGCCGTGCAGCCCGGCAGTCGCGTCGCATGGCGTTATAAGTTCGCCGGCGACGCTGAACAGCTGGCCCGTTATGAGCAGTGGCTGCTGCCGAAACTCGGCCCGGAGCATCGCTGGATTGGTCTTGAACAAGACGACAGCGCGCTGGGCAAATCCCTCGAACGCTCGCAGCAATTCTTGTTGTTATCCGCGCTGTTGACGCTGCTGCTGGCCGTCGCGGCGGTGGCCGTGGCGATGGGCCACTACTGCCGCAGCCGCTACGATCTGGTCGCCATACTCAAGACGCTGGGCGCCGGACGGGCGCAGCTGCGCAAGCTGATTGTCGGTCAGTGGCTGCTGCTGCTGGCGCTGTCGGTGATAACCGGCGGGGTGGCGGGGCTGGCGCTGGAGCGCCTGCTGCTGCTGGTGCTCAAACCGGTTCTTCCCGCCGCGCTCCCGCCGGCCAGCGGCTGGCCGTGGCTGTGGGCGGTGGGCGCGACCGGCGTGATTTCCCTGCTGGTGGGCCTGCGGCCGTATCGGCTGCTGCTGGCGACCCTGCCGCTGCGAGTGCTGCGCCAGGACGTGGTGGCCAGCGTCTGGCCGTTAAAAATCTGGATCCCGACGGTCAGCGCCGTGGTGGTGGGCCTGCTGGCGTGGCTGATGGGCGGCAGTCCGCTGCTGTGGTCAGTGCTGGCCGGGGCGGTGGTGCTGGCGCTGCTGTGCGGCCTGGTGGGCTGGGGATTGCTGTGGCTGCTCAAACGCCTGACGCTCAGAGCCTTGCCGCTGCGTCTGGCGGTGAATCGCCTGCTTCGCCAGCCGTGGTCGACCCTCAGCCAGCTGGCGGCGTTTTCCCTGTCGTTTATGCTGCTGGCGCTCCTGCTGGTGCTGCGCGGCGATCTGCTCGACCGCTGGCAGCAGCAGCTGCCCCCGGAGAGCCCGAACTACTTCCTGATCAATATCGCCCCTGAGCAGATAATGCCGGTGAAGACCTTCCTCGCCGAACATCAGACGCGGGCGGCGGAATTCTATCCGATCGTCCGGGCTCGTCTGACGCAGATCAACGGCCAGTCCACGGACGGGAATAAAGACGAAGCGCTGAATCGCGAGCTTAATCTCACCTGGAGCGAACAGCGTCCGGATCATAATCCGCTGGTGGCCGGCAGCTGGCCGCCGAAGCAGGGCGAGGTATCGATTGAGGAGGGGCTGGCGCAGCGATTGGGAGTGACAATCGGCGATACGGTGACCTTTACCGGCGATACGCAGGAGTTCAGCGCGAAGGTGAGCAGCGTGCGCAAAGTCGACTGGGAGAGCCTGCGGCCAAACTTCTTCTTTATTTTCCCCACCGGGGCGCTGGACGGGCAGCCGCAGAGCTGGCTCACCAGCTTCCGCTGGGATAATGGTCCTGCGATGTTGACCCAGCTGAACCGCGAGTTTCCCACCGTCAGTCTGCTGGATATTGGCGCTATCCTGCGTCAGGTCGGCCAGGTGCTCTCCCAGGTCAGCCGGGCGCTGGAGGTGATGGTAGGCCTGGTGACGGCCTGCGGCGTGCTGCTGTTGCTGGCGCAGGTGCAGGTCGGTATGCGTCAGCGTCATCAGGAGCTGGTGGTCTGGCGCACGCTGGGGGCCGGGAAATCGCTGCTGCGCGCCACGCTGTGGGCGGAGTTTGCCCTGTTGGGGCTGGTCTCCGGCCTGGTGGCGGCGATAGGCGCCGAAGTGGCGCTGGCGATGCTGCAGACTAAAGTCTTTGATTTTCCCTGGGCGCCGGACTGGCGGCTGTGGGTGATGCTGCCGCTGACGGGAGCGGTGTTGTTATCCTTGTGCGGCGGCGGGCTGGGGCTGCGTTTATTAAAAGGGAAAGCGCTATTCCGTCAGTTTAGCCAGTAAGAATATTACATGTTGATGATGCGCCGCCGTTTTTGGCGGCGCTTTTATTTTAAGCGCACAAATTGATAAACCATTGATTTTTAAGCGCACGAAACATTAAAAACCCAGCAACACGCTGTGCTGATTCGCGGTTAATATTCAACTGGAAAATATAAGGTTGCTTATTAATCAAGGAAAAACTATGGCACACACAATAAAAACGCTGGCGATCTCGATCGGCGCAACATTAGCGTTAACGTCATTGGCTGCCCACGCGGAAATCACCCTGCTAAAACAGGATCCGCAGGCGGGGGATCCGTTAAGCCGGCTTAACTTTACCGTCGGCGGAAGTATCCGCCCGCAGTTCAATATGATGACCGGCGACGGGGATAAAGGCTCCTATAAGCGCAACGGTTTCGACGGCGGCACCCGCTTTCGTTTCGCCGCGGACTACTATCTGTTCGATGATATTAGCTGGATCAGCTACTACGAACTGGGGGTGAATATTCCGGCGCTGTTCGACTGGGATAATCACTACGCGGAAGGGGCGAACAATACCACCCGCCGCATGCTGTATACCGGCCTGAAAAGCGATACCTGGGGGACGTTAACCTACGGTCAGCAAAACAGTATTTACTATGATGTGGTCGGGGTGAAAACCGATATCTGGGACTACGATATGATTGCCCAGGCGCCGGGCAACGGTATTAACGGCGATTATGATGGTTCTTATCGTTCACGTAATATGCTGAAATATAAGAAAACCGTTGGCGATGTCGATCTTTACGGCTCCTATCTGTTCGAAGACAGCGAATACCTGCCGGGTAATGGTCTGCGCTATAAACGTAAAGGCGGCGGTTCTATTGGCGCGGACTACCACATCATGAAGGATCTGACCTGGGGGACCGCGTGGAACTACACCCGCGCCGAAATGCGCGACCCGTCAAGTTCCGACAGCAAAACCTATGACCAGAACATCGTCGGTACCGCGCTGAGCTGGACCCCGGATAACTGGACTTTCTCCTTCGGCGGCGGCTGGTATCAGAACTTCCTCACTACCAAAAAAACCGATGTCCATAATTACTTCGCCGGCGACGCCTGGGGGATTGAATATTTTGCGGGCTATAAATTCCCGATCAATCAATATGCCGTTAAATCTATTCAGCCGTACTTTATGGGCGACCGCCTGGAATATGTGAACGGCCGTAACTACCAGCGTATTGATAACGGTCTGGGGATCAGCTTCCAGCTGGATTATGGTTTCCGCGTTGACTACGAGCACGTGTTTACCTCCAGCACCGACAACCTGGGCGATATGAACCTGGTGCGTCTGCGCTACGACTTCTAAGCGGTAACCATTCCCCGGTGACGCAGCGCTTACCGGGGCTACAGGTTCACCGCCGTCTGCGGACCCGTAGCCCGGCTAAGGCGTTTACGCCGCAAGCCGGGACAAGAGAGGGTGTGATTACTCCGCCAGCCAGGCAGCGACCTCCTGCCAGTTGCCGCGAAAAATAATCTTCCCGGCTTTTTTCCCCAACTGATAGCGATACATCGGGTCGTAGTATTCTTCCAGTAGCGGCACCAGCCAGGCGAAGTGCGCCTCGGTGCTGGCGGTGCGCTGCTGCTGCGCCAGCGCCTCATCGAGGCGTTCAGTGAGCTGGGCAAAACGCTGCAGCCCCAGGCGACGGCGGATGGCAAACAGGCCGTGATGCAGATACTCGCCGTATGCCTGCCAGCCTTTCTCTTCGCCATAGGCGGCGATAAAGTCGCGATACATGCGATCGAAATACTCCTCGCGCAGCCGTTCGAGGCGAACGTCAAACGGATCTTCCACCACCGCCAGCGGCGATTGCGCCATGCGGATGCGCAGGCACTCCGGCAGATGGTTGGCGCCGATCATATGGCCTTCATCTTCCAGCACCCAGCGCGTCTGCTGTTCGGCTTTTTTGAGCAGGCTGACCGCAAGGTGGTTTTCAAAGGTGGCTTGCGGATGCTGCGGCTGTAGCGTGCGGCCAAACGAAGAGCCGCGGTGGTGGGCATGGCCCTCCAGATCGATACCGTCCGGTCGCGAGCAAACCAGCTGGGTTTTGCCGTTGCCGGTGCAGCCGCCAATCAGCACGATCGGTCGCTGTACCAGCGCGTCGATGGCCTGGATCGCCGCCTGGCGCAGCGCTTTATAGCCGCCGACGATCAGGGGGTAATCCACACCAGCTTCTTTCAGCCACTGCTGGACGATATGCGAGCGCTGGCCGCCGCGAGCGCAGCACAGGAAACCGTGCGGGTAACGGGCGCACGCTTCCAGCCAGGCCTGGATCCGGCTGGCGCGCAGGTCGCCCTGGACCAGCTTATGGCCGAGCGCCAGCGCCGCTTCCGGCCCCTGGCGCTTGTAGCAGGTGCCGACCGCGGCGCGTTCTTCATCATTCATCAGCGGCAGGTTGATCGCCGCCGGCATCGCGCTTTGGCTAAACTCCACCGGGGCGCGCACGTCAATCAGTGGCGTATCGCTGGCGAGAATGGCGCGATAATCCGTCCCATTGGTCATGGGGTATCCTCTGAAGTCAAAACAGAAATGGGCTTTACAGCAAGGGGGGGATTGTACGCGCCTCAAGGTGTGCCGGGGAAGGGGATAGATCAAATCCCCGGCACGAAGGGCTTAGCTGAGCTGCGCCTGCGCCCAGACGATACCGCTGGCGTATTCCGCTGGCAGCAGCGGCTTCAACGCTTCCAGCGTCGCGCTCAGACGGTCTGTATCGCTGTCGGTCAGGTTCAGGTGGCCGACTTTACGACCCTGGCGCACTTCTTTATCGTACCAGTGCAGGTGGACCAGCGGCAGCTTCAGCCAGTCGTAATTGAGATCGGTGCCGATCAGGTTGATCATCACCGACGGGCTGTTAACCACCGGCGGCGGCAGCGGCAGGCCGGTCATCGCTCGCAGATGCAGCTCAAACTGGCTGATGGAGGCGCCATTTTGCGTCCAGTGGCCGCTGTTGTGTACGCGCGGCGCCAGCTCGTTAATCAGCAGCCCCTCGGCGGTGACGAAGCACTCCATCGCCATCACGCCGACGTAGTTCAGCTCGTTCATGATCGCCGTCAGCATGCTTTCCGCTTGCTCCTGCTGGCGGGCATTGGCCTGCGGGAAGGCGACGCTGGCGCGCAGAATACCGTCCTGATGCAGGTTGCGGGTCAGCGGGTAGAAGACGGTGCTGCCGTCCTGGGCGCGGGCGCCTACCAGCGACACTTCGCCGGAGAAGTTAATCCCCTGCTCGACGATGCACTCGCCGTAGTTATCGTCCGGTAGCTGATCGATCTCGTTTTCCCGCAGACGCCACTGGCCGCGGCCGTCGTAGCCGCCGACGCGACGCTTAACGATCGCCAGTTTGCCAAGGCGGGCAAACACCGCCGGCCACTCGCTTTTATCCGCCAGCAGCTGCCACGGGGCAGTGGCGAGGCCCAGCTTATCGAACAGCTGCTTTTGCGTCAGGCGATCGGCGATAATCGGGAAGACGTCGCGGTTGACGAACGCCGGGTGGCGGGCCAGCTCGCGGGTGAGGGCGGTTTCCGGCCAGCGTTCAATTTCTGCGGTGATGACGCTCTGCTGGAACGGCACCGCTTCCGGATCGGCTTCCAGCCCCACCGGCCAGACGGCGATACCCAGCGGCTCGCCGGCCTGGCGCAGCATACGGCCTAACTGGCCGTTACCGAGCACGCATACCTGTTTCATGCCGCACCCCGCGGGTCCGGGTTATCCAGCACTTCATCGGTTTGCGCCTGACGCCAGGCGCTCAGGCGCTGGTGGAGTTCAGCATCATGCTGGGCGAGGATCTGCGCGGCGAGCAGACCGGCGTTTGCAGCCCCGGCTTTGCCGATGGCCAGGGTACCGACCGGAATACCGCGCGGCATCTGCACAATGGAGTAGAGGCTGTCGACACCGCTTAAGGCCGCGCTCTGAACCGGTACGCCGAGCACCGGCACCAGGGTTTTCGCCGCAATCATGCCCGGCAGATGCGCCGCGCCGCCTGCCCCTGCAATAATCACCTGATAACCGTGGCTTTCGGCGCTTTCAGCGAAGCTGAACAGCTTATCGGGCGTGCGATGGGCGGAGACCACTTCGACATGGTACGGAACGTTCAGGGCATCAAGGATTTCTGCGGTAAACTGCATGGTAGCCCAGTCGCTTTTGGACCCCATCACGATGGCGATACGCGCCGAATTATTGCGGGAAGACATGCGTCTTAAAACTCCTGTGGGTGTGTTTCACACTGCTTTAGAGGGCACAGAGAATAGCATGAACTGCCGGCAAGGAAAACGGTTGCGTGTGCATGGTTAGCCGTCTTTTGTCTCGCTCTGCGATGACGACGATCGCGGCTTATTGGCCTTGATCTCATTCATGCAACAAGTGATAAGCAGTACTAACCCCCAGGGGAGCATCAGGGTGCCCATCATCAGTAAATAGATTTGTACTGACCGGCTCTCGTGAGGGCGGGTACAGAGCAAATAAATGGCATAGAAATAAATAGCCCACGCCAGCATCGCACACCAGACAAACGTCAGCGTGTTGCCGAGAGCGACGCCGATTAAGGCGATATAGCTTATCCCTAACGGATTGAGGAGTGCGATGATCATTCCCCAGATCAGCGGCTGGCTCCACTTTTTCCTGTTCATGCTCGTTCCTTGAGAGTGATGTCGAGGAAGACTAGCATGCGGAATGCCGGGAGGCGCATACCTCCGCCCGGGCAAAAGGCGGTTTCGGAATTATGCTCGCGCAGGAATTAGAACGGGAAGTGGATCAGTTCGACGTCGTCCGGTGTCACCTTGACCATCGATCCTTCGCTGTGCCAGGCGCCAAGCACCACGCGCCATGCGGGCTGGCCGTTGGCCATCAGGTCATGGACCGCCGGGCGATGGGTATGGCCGTGGATCAGCCACTGCACGTGATGCCGCTCCATCGCGTCAACCACCGCCTGCGGATTCACATCCATAATTTCCATTGATTTGCTGCTGTTGGCGGCTTTGCTGTCGGCGCGCATGCGGGCGGCAATACGGCGGCGGATAAACAGCGGCAGGGCCAGGAACAGGCGCTGGATCCACGGGATGTGGACTTTCGCGCGAAACGCCAGATAGCCCGGGTCATCGGTGCACAGCGTGTCGCCATGCATAATCAAGACTTCACGGCCATAGAGGTCCAGTCGCTCTTCTTCGGCGAGCAGGATCATCCCGCTCTGGCGGGCGAAGCGCTGGCCGACGAGAAAATCGCGGTTGCCGTGAATGAAGTAGCAGGGCACGCCGGCGTCGACGACGGCTTTGATTGCCGTAGCGATTTGCTGATGCAACGGGTTCGGATCGTCATCGCCGATCCATGCCTCGAACAGATCGCCAAGGATATACAGGGCGTCCGCCTGACGGGCTTCCCCCTGTAAAAAACGCAGAAAACCGGCGGTGATCGCCGGTTCTTCTGTTTGCAGGTGCAAATCTGCAATAAAAAGTGTCGCCACGAATTACTCGCTGACGGTGACGCTTTTGATGATCACATCGTCTTTCGGCACATCCTGGTGCATGCCGCTGCGGCCGGTGGCAACCGCTTTGATTTTGTCAACCACGTCCATGCCTTCAACCACTTCCGCGAAGACGCAGTAGCCCCAGCCCTGCAGGCTTTCGCCGGAGAAGTTCAGGAAGTCGTTGTCAACCACGTTGATGAAGAACTGCGCGGTTGCAGAGTGCGGCGCCTGAGTACGGGCCATCGCCAGCGTGCCGCGGGTGTTTTTCAGACCGTTGTTCGCTTCGTTCTGAATCGGAGATTTGGTCGCTTTTTGTTTCATGCCAGGTTCAAAACCGCCGCCCTGAATCATGAAGCCGTTGATAACACGGTGGAAAATGGTGTTGTCGTAGAAACCTTCGCGGCAGTAGTCCAGGAAGTTTTTAACTGTTTCCGGCGCTTTGTCGTCAAACGTTTTGATTACGATATCGCCATGATTGGTGTGGAAAGTAACCATTTTTGCATCCTGTTCCGATGAGTGTGGTGCCAGCACCCGGTGTCGGGTGAGATATAGGGGGGTGTTATAGCATAACCGCGGGGGTCGATGCACCTTGCAATGTGTGCTGCGTCCTGTGTGAATTATGGGTATTATAGAGGCTTCATTACCCACACACGTCTACACGGAATCTTCGATGTTAAAAATTTTTAATACACTGACGCGCCAGAAAGAGGAATTTAAACCTATCCATGCCGGGGAAGTCGGCATGTACGTGTGTGGTATTACCGTTTACGATCTCTGTCACATCGGCCATGGGCGTACCTTCGTCTCCTTTGACGTTGTGGCGCGTTATCTGCGTTTTCTCGGCTATAAGCTGAAGTACGTGCGCAATATCACCGATATCGATGACAAAATCATTAAGCGCGCTAATGAAAACGGTGAAAGCTTTGTCGCGCTGGTCGATCGGATGATCGCCGAAATGCACAAGGATTTTGACGCCCTGAATATTTTGCGTCCCGACAGCGAGCCGCGCGCGACGCATCATATTGCGGAAATCATCGAGATTACCGAGCAGCTGATCGCCAAAGGCCATGCCTATGTGGCGGATAACGGCGACGTGATGTTCGATGTGCCGACGGACCCGAACTACGGTTTGCTGTCGCGTCAGGATCTCGATCAGCTGCAGGCGGGGGCGCGCGTCGACGTGGTTGACGTCAAGCGTAACCCGATGGACTTCGTTCTGTGGAAGATGTCGAAAGAGGGCGAGCCAAGCTGGCCGTCGCCGTGGGGCGCGGGCCGTCCGGGCTGGCATATCGAGTGCTCGGCGATGAACTGCAAACAGCTGGGCAACCATTTTGACATCCACGGCGGCGGTTCCGATCTGATGTTCCCGCATCACGAAAACGAAATCGCTCAGTCCACCTGCGCCCATGACGGCGAGTACGTTAACTACTGGATGCACTCCGGCATGGTGATGGTCGACCGCGAGAAGATGTCGAAATCGCTGGGCAACTTCTTTACCGTCCGCGACGTGCTGAAGTATTACGATGCGGAGACCATTCGCTACTTCCTGATGTCCGGCCACTATCGCAGCCAGCTGAACTACAGCGAAGAGAACCTCAAGCAGGCGCGCTCGGCGCTGGAGCGTCTGTACACCGCGCTGCGCGGTACCGACAAATCCGTCGACGCGGCGGGCGGCGAAGCCTTCGAAGCACGCTTTATCGAGGCGATGGACGATGACTTCAACACCCCGGAAGCCTACTCGGTGCTGTTCGATATGGCGCGCGAAGTAAACCGCCTGAAAACCGAGGACGCGGCCGCGGCGAACGCCATGGCGGCCCACCTGCGTAAGCTTGCGTCGGTGCTGGGGCTGCTGGAGCAGGAGCCGGACGCCTTCCTGCAGAGCGGCGCGCAGGCTGACGACGCGGAAGTAGCGGAAATTGAATCGCTTATCCAGCAGCGTCTGGACGCGCGTAAAGCGAAAGACTGGGCGGCGGCGGATGCGGCGCGCGATCGTCTTAACGAGATGGGGATCGTGCTGGAAGATGGCCCGCAGGGCACCACCTGGCGCCGGAAGTAAGTCATAAAAAAACGCCCGCTTAAGCGGGCGTTTTCCTTTTCGCGGTCAGGCCGTGACGGTTACGCTCTGGCCTTCAAAGCTCACCGTCTGACCGGCGACGATTTTGCAGCGTTTGCGGGTTTCCACCGCGCCGTCGACTTTTACCAGCCCGTCGGCGATGGCAATCTTCGCCTGGGCGCCGCTTTCGCTCCAGCCTTCCAGCTTCAGCAGATCGCACAGCTCAACGTGCGGGTGTTTTCCTAAGGAAAATGTCGCCATCTCAGGCCTCCTCAACGTCGTGGTACTCTTCGCACGCCTGCAGCGTGTTCTGAATCAGGGTGGCGACGGTCATCGGGCCAACGCCGCCGGGAACCGGGGTGATGTAGGATGCGCGTTCAGCGGCATCTTCATACACCACGTCGCCGACCACTTTGCCGCTTTCCAGACGGTTAATGCCGACATCGACCACAATCGCCCCTTCTTTGATCCATTCGCCAGGAATAAAGCCCGGTTTACCCACCGCGACGATCAGCAGGTCGGCGTTTTCGACATGATGGCGCAGGTTTTTGGTAAAGCGGTGGGTGACGGTGGTGGTGCAGCCGGCCAGCAGCAGCTCCATGCTCATCGGGCGGCCGACGATATTGGACGCGCCAATGACCACCGCATTCAGGCCGTAGGTGTCGATATTGTAGCGCTCCAGCAGCGTCACGATACCGCGCGGGGTGCACGGACGCAGGCGCGGCGCCCGCTGGCACAGGCGGCCAACGTTGTAAGGATGGAAGCCATCGACGTCTTTATCCGGCGCGATGCGCTCGAGAACTTTGACGTTATCGATCCCTGCCGGCAGGGGCAGCTGAACCAGAATACCGTCGATGGTCTTATCGGCATTCAGGGTGTCGATAAGCTCCAGCAGCTCGGCTTCGCTGGTGGTTTCCGGGAGATCGTAAGAGCGGGAGACGAAGCCCACTTCTTCACATGCTTTGCGCTTGCTGCCGACATAAATCTGCGAGGCCGGGTTGCTGCCGACCAGCACGACGGCCAGCCCAGGGGCGCGTTTTCCGGCCGCAACGCGAGCCTTCACTTTTTCCGCAACCTCAGAGCGTACCTGCTGCGCAATCGTTTTACCGTCAATAATTTTTGCTGCCATCAGAGAGAGGATTCCATCTGTATCTTTACGAAAGGGGGATGAGGATATTTTGTCAGAAGCCGGCCTCGCTGTCAGTCCTCGTTTGCTGTTTTATCCTGTCTGGGGCAAATTTAGCCAGTTTTTGACCCTTTTCATTGCATGGTTATTGGTGTATTGCGCCTGGCCACTCAGTCGATTTACTGGCGTAAGAGCCCCGGTGGTATGCTTCTTGTACAGTTGGCGGAGGATATTTCGCCAGCGTCGTATAAGCCCCGCAGTTTCCTGGCAAAATGGATTGACTCAACCGACGTGGACCGTATAATTCCAGGCGTTTCACTCCGCGAAGCACTCGCTTCTCAGGGCGCCCTTAGCTCAGCTGGATAGAGCAACGGCCTTCTAAGCCGTAGGTCACAGGTTCGAATCCTGTAGGGCGTGCCATTAAGAAACAAGCACTTACGCCAGTTTTAAACCAGCCTGATTTCCTCCTTGTGTCGTATTTGTGTCGCTAGCGCCAAAAATGGCGTCAATTTTCCGTGCGTGTTCGGTCAGGTGGTTCGGTGCCAGGTGAGCATAGCGACGTACCATCTCGATGCTCTCCCATCCTCCCATTTCCTGTAAAACAGAAAGCGGGACGCCGGACTGGATCAGCCAGCTCGCCCAGGTGTGCCGGAGGTCATGAAAACGGAAATCCTCAATACCCGCTTTTTTCAACCCGGCGCGCCAGGCGTTATTGTCATCCACCCGCATTTTTCTAACCGCGGGCGTCAGTGTCCCATCAGGGCGATGCTTTGCCGTCGTGTGAACGAACACCCACCGGGAGTGCTTCCCTATCTGATCCCTTAATACCCTGCATGCGGTATCATTCAGAGCTACGCCAATCGCCTTGCCCGCTTTTGCGTTCTCCGGATTTACCCATGCAACCTTTCTCTGCATATCGACCTGCTGCCACTCAAGCCCGATGATGTTTGAGCGGCGCAGGCCGGTTGCCAGTGCAAATATCACCACTGGCTTAATGCTCTCCGGCATGCACTCGATCAGCCGCTCAGCTTCTTCTCTGGTCAGCCACCGTATCCGCTTACTGATCGGCTTGCGGGTTTTGATAACAGGAGCTGTTTTTATCCAGCCCCAGTCATTCGCCGCGGCCCTGAGAAGGGAACGAATGAAGGAAAGGTGTTGCGCCTTCGTCGCCTGCGAAACCTGCCGTGGTTTGTACTCCGGAACAGGCTTACCCTTCCTCAGCGCGGCATCACGCTTACTCTCCCACACCTGCAGGTGTTTACGGTTGATCATCCCGTTAACGGCTTCGTGGACTTCCTCAGCTGTTATCTTCGAGACATCACGGCCGGAAAAATGCTGCAGCCAAAACTCAATCTTGGTTTTGTCATCATCCAGCGATCGCTTATGGTCTTTCTCCCGCAACCACCGGATACAGCACTCTTCGAAGGTTCTGACGGGAAGGTCGCCGATCTGGTCAACCCGCCACGCTTCCGCCTTCAGTTTGTCGTGGAGCTCCTGAGCCTGCTTTTTGTCCCCCGTGCCAAGAGATCGCCTAACTCTTTTTCCTGACGGCGTAAAGAAATGACAGTGCCACACGCCGCCCCTGAGGGTGATTGACATAAAACTTCTCCTTTATGTTCACCCGCGTTCGCGATGACAGGATCGCGCGGGGTTTTCAAATATGCAATACACGCCGCCTCGGTCGTTCTGTACTTGTTGCCGACCTTGCGGCCGGCGAGCTCCCCAGATTCAATGAGACGATAGATCACCCGCGCCGACACGATGAGCAAATCGGCGGCCTGCTGTGCTGTTATCGGTTTGTCAGACGCCATATTTCCTCCCGGTTACGCCGCCCGCTGGGCGCGCAGTTTCTTAATGTGTTCGCTCTGCTCCAGCTCTGCCTTTATCTGCTGGGCCTCTTCGTGAGAGAGCGGCTCGAAGTCATTGTTAAAGCGGTCTATGCTTGCGGTGTTGACCCGCCCCTGGCGCCAGTAGCGAACCGTCTTGTCGTCGCTGCTGGCGATAATTACCGGCCATCCGTGGCAATCGGCAAAGAGCTGACCTCTCTGAATTAGTTTGAACATCACGGCCTCCGGTGTTTACCGCGTAATTCCTCATCTTCCTGACAATCAGCGCAGCGCTGACAGCCCGCCACCAGTTCCCGGCGCCGCTCGGGTATCTCTTCCCCGCAGTCGCGGCAGTGAGTAGCTGAAACTGCGTTATGGTTGATGCGCATGTTCTGGATGGTCATTTCCAGCCGGCGCTCTGCCAGCTCGTTGG
>NZ_JBMEZS010000009.1:0-295815 GCF_048822555.1 Klebsiella sp. C283 | reverse complement strand
AGCCTTTTGTTTTTGCGTTTAAAAAGAACCCCGTCCCGAAAGGTGCGGAGTTTTTTGCTGTGTGCGGCATGCCTCCCCCGGTGGCGCTGCGCTTACCGGGGCTACGGATCCTCGGCCACCTGCTGGCCGAGGGGACATCAATGCCGCAAAGTTACCGACGTCAATCGTAGTCTGCTTCAGCCTGCTGCTCATGTATCAAATTCAATAACGGATACGGTTGACCCAGATCGTCCGTTTCAGAGCGACCTGTCACTTTGAAACCCATTCTCCGATAAAACCCGACCGCTTGTTCATTCTGCTCATTTACGTTGGTCGTCAGTGTTGGCGTTAACGACAGCGCATGCGCGATCAGCAATCTCCCCACACCGCAGCCGCGGACATCCGGATCGACGAACAGCGCATCCATATGATCTCCGGTCAGCAGCATAAAGGCGATCGGCTGGTCCTCCGTGTTAACCGCCACCCACAGCGGAGCCTCCGGTAAAAAGGCACGTACCAGCTCCTCCAGCTCTCTCCGATACGCTTTTGACAGAAAATCGTGCGTGGCGTCGACTGACCGACACCAGATCGCAATCAGTTTATCCCCTTCATCAGGCCGGGAACGGCGGATGCTAATAACCATATTTTCTCCTTTTCTTCATTCTTATATTCTAACTCAATGCGCGCCGTGAAATTTTCTCACCGTGAACATGCAGACTCGACATTCACCCGATTCCTGGTTATCTTCAGCTATCTGGATGTCTAAACGTTTATACGTATGCTATGAGGTAATAGAGTTATGCCAATTCGGGTGCAGGACGAGCTACCAGCCGTCAATTTCTTGCGCAATGAAAACGTCTTTGTGATGACGACAACGCGTGCAACAACTCAGGAAATCCGCCCCCTGAAGGTGTTAATCCTCAACCTGATGCCGAAGAAAATCGAGACGGAGAATCAGTTCCTGCGTCTGCTGTCGAACTCTCCGCTGCAGGTGGACATCCAGTTATTACGTATCGATGCGCGTGAGTCACGTAATACGCCGGCGGAGCATCTGAATAACTTTTACTGCAATTTCGATGAGATCTGCGATCAGAACTTCGACGGCCTGATCGTCACCGGCGCTCCCTTAGGCCTGGTTGAATTTAATGATGTCGCTTACTGGCCGCAGATCAAACAGGTGCTGGAGTGGGCCAAGGATCACGTCACTTCGACGCTGTTCGTCTGTTGGGCGGTTCAGGCCGCGCTGAATATTCTGTACGGCATTCCCAAGCAGACCCGCGCCGAAAAGATTTCTGGCGTTTATGAACACCATATTCTTCATCCACACGCTTTACTGACCCGCGGTTTCGACGACTCTTTCCTGGCCCCACACTCACGCTATGCTGACTTTCCTGCAGGGCTTATCCGGGATTATACCGATCTCGAGATCCTCGCGGAGACGGAAGAGGGCGATGCGTATCTGTTCGCCAGTAAAGATAAGCGTATAGCCTTTGTCACCGGCCACCCCGAGTACGATGCCAATACCCTGGCAAGTGAATATTTCCGCGATGTGGAAGCCGGTTTGAACCCTGAGATTCCCCACAACTATTTTCCGCAAAACGACCCGCAGAACAAACCGCGCGCCACTTGGCGGAGCCACGGTAATCTGCTGTTCGCTAACTGGCTGAACTATTACGTCTACCAGATTACACCATACGATCTGCGTCATATGAATCCAACGCTGGAGTAATACTCCGCACGAAACGATCCTAAAGCGTTTCAGCACTTTGCCTCTGGCACCTTCGGGTGCCTTTTTTATTTCCGAAATTCACCTCATGGCTGATGATAACTTTAATTTCATTGTTATCAATATGTTAATCTCATTTTAAAATTAAAATGGAAATTGTTTTTGATTTTGAAAATTAATTGAGTAGTCTTAATTGTGCTGAGCGAAAACTGCACAACGATCTTTCGCTCGCTTCCAGCGGATCAACCAAGAGGAGCAGCACAATGACGCAGCAGGCGACAATCACCGATGAACTGGCCTTTAGTCAGCCCTATGGCGAGCAGGAGAAGCAGATCTTGACGCCTGAGGCGGTAGAATTCCTGACGGAACTGGTGAGCCGCTTTACGCCGGCGCGCAATAAACTGCTGGCCGCGCGTCTGCAGCAGCAGCAGGCCATTGACGATGGGCAACTGCCGGATTTTATTTCGGAAACTGCTTCCATTAGAAATGGCGACTGGACCATTCGCGGTATCCCGGCGGATTTGCAGGATCGCCGCGTTGAAATTACCGGCCCCGTCGAGCGCAAGATGGTCATTAACGCGCTGAATGCTAACGTAAAAGTCTTTATGGCGGACTTTGAGGATTCGCTGGCGCCGGACTGGCGTAAAGTCATTGATGGCCAAATCAACCTACGCGATGCCGTGAACGGGACCATCAGCTACACCAATGAGGCTGGCAAAATCTACCAACTGCAGCCCAATCCCGCTGTGCTGGTATGCCGTGTGCGCGGCCTGCACCTGCCGGAAAAGCATGTGACCTGGCGTAATGAGGCCATTCCCGGCAGTCTTTTCGATTTTGCGCTCTATTTCTTTCATAACTACCAGGCGCTGCTGGCGAAAGGAAGTGGTCCCTACTTCTATCTGCCAAAAACCCAGGCCTGGCAGGAGGCGGCATGGTGGAACGATGTCTTCAGCTTTACTGAAGATCGCTTTGACCTGCCGCGCGGCACCATCAAGGCCACGCTGCTGATTGAAACACTGCCGGCGGTGTTCCAGATGGATGAGATCCTGCATGCGCTGCGCGACCATATTGTCGGCCTGAACTGCGGCCGCTGGGACTATATCTTCAGCTATATCAAGACGCTGAAAAACCATCCTGACCGCGTACTGCCGGACCGCCAGGTGGTGACGATGGATAAACCCTTCCTCAGCGCCTACTCACGGCTGTTGATTAAGACCTGCCACAAACGCGGGGCGTTTGCGATGGGTGGAATGGCGGCCTTTATCCCGAGTAAAGAGGCCGAGCGTAACCGTCAGGTGCTGAATAAAGTCACCGCCGACAAAGAGCTGGAGGCGAACAACGGTCACGATGGCACCTGGATCGCCCATCCTGGGCTGGCGGATACCGCCATGGCGGTGTTTAACCGCGTGCTCGGCGACAAGCCGAATCAGCTCTCGGTGACCCGTAGGGAGGACGCGCCAATTACCGCCGAACAGCTGCTGGCCCCCTGCGAGGGCGAGCGCACGGAAGCCGGGATGCGCGCCAACATCCGCGTGGCGGTGCAGTACATCGAAGCCTGGATCTCCGGCAACGGCTGTGTACCGATTTATGGCCTGATGGAAGACGCCGCGACGGCCGAGATCTCGCGCACCTCTATCTGGCAGTGGATCCATCATCAGAAAACCCTGAACGACGGCACGCCGGTCACGAAAGCGCTGTTCCGCCAGTGGCTGGCGGAAGAGCTGATGGTGATTCAGGAGGAGCTGGGGGAGCACCGCTTCAGCCATGGCCGCTTTGACGATGCGGCGCGGCTGATGGAGCAGATCACCACCTCCGACGAACTGATTGATTTTCTGACATTACCGGGCTACCGCCTGCTGGCCTAATCGCCAGATGGTGTTGTTCGCCATTTAGTCCTTCACCAATGACGCCTGGGGAGCCAGGAAATAATATGGAGCATCTGCACATGAAAACCCGTACCCAACAAATCGAAGAATTAAACAAAGAGTGGACGAACCCGCGCTGGAAAGGGATTACCCGCCCGTACAGCGCGGAAGAGGTGGTGAAATTACGCGGCTCGGTGAACCCGGAATGCACGCTGGCGCAGCTTGGCGCAGCGAAAATGTGGCGTCTGCTGCACGGTGAGGCGAAGAAAGGGTACATCAACAGCCTTGGCGCGCTGACCGGCGGCCAGGCCTTGCAGCAGGCGAAGGCCGGCATCGAAGCCATTTATCTCTCCGGCTGGCAGGTGGCGGCGGATGCTAACCTGGCGTCCAGCATGTACCCGGATCAGTCGCTGTACCCGGCCAACTCGGTACCGGCGGTGGTGGATCGGATCAACAATACCTTCCGCCGCGCCGATCAGATCCAGTGGTCAGCCGGGATTGAGCCGAACGATCCGCGCTTTATCGACTACTTCCTGCCGATTGTGGCGGATGCGGAGGCCGGTTTCGGCGGCGTCTTGAACGCCTTTGAGCTGATGAAATCGATGATTGAAGCCGGTGCAGCGGCTGTTCACTTCGAAGATCAGCTGGCGTCGGTGAAGAAGTGCGGTCATATGGGCGGTAAAGTGCTGGTTCCAACCCAGGAGGCGATACAGAAACTGGTGGCGGCGCGTCTGGCGGCCGACGTGATGGGGGTCCCGACGCTGGTGATCGCCCGTACCGATGCTGACGCTGCCGATTTAATTACCTCAGACTGCGATCCGTACGATCGTGAGTTTATTACCGGAGATCGCACCAGCGAAGGGTTCTTCCGCACCCATGCCGGGATCGAGCAGGCGATCAGCCGCGGGCTGGCTTACGCGCCGTATGCGGACCTGGTGTGGTGTGAAACGTCGAAACCGGATCTCGAGCAGGCGCGTCGCTTTGCCGAAGCCATTCATGCGCGTTTCCCGGGCAAACTGCTGGCCTATAACTGCTCGCCGTCGTTTAACTGGAAGAAAAATCTCGATGATAAAACCATCGCCAGCTTCCAGCAGCAGCTGTCGGACATGGGGTACAAATACCAGTTTATTACCCTCGCCGGGATCCACAGCATGTGGTTCAACATGTTCGACCTCGCCCATGCCTACGCTCAGGGTGAGGGGATGCGCCACTATGTTGAAAAAGTGCAGCAGCCGGAATTCGCCGCCGGGCCGGAAGGCTATACCTTCGTCTCGCATCAGCAGGAGGTGGGCACCGGCTACTTCGACAAGGTCACTACCATTATCCAGGGCGGCGCCTCGTCGGTGACGGCGCTGACCGGCTCGACCGAAGAAGATCAGTTTTGAGCCATGCCCGGTGGCAGGACGCTCACCGGGCCTGTGAAGGGATCCAGACCGGATAAGCGAGCGCGCCATCCGGCCTGACGTGGTACCGGATGGGGGAGTTCGATGACGCGTGGTCTGGAATTACTGATTGCCCAAACGATATTGCAGGGATTTGACGCTCAGTATGGGCGTTTTCTCGAAGTGACTTCCGGCGCGCAGCAGCGCTTTGAACAGGCCGACTGGCATGCGGTGCAGCAGGCGATGAAACAGCGGATCCATCTCTATGACCACCATGTGGGTCTGGTGGTGGAGCAGCTGCGCTGCATCACGGAGGGAAAAAGCACGGATGCCGACTTTTTGCTGCGGGTGAAAGCCCACTACACCCGTTTGCTGCCGGATTACCCTCGTTTTGAAATTGCCGAGAGCTTTTTCAATTCGGTCTACTGCCGCCTGTTTGACCACCGCTCGCTGACCCCCGAGCGGCTCTTTATTTTCAGCTCGCAGCCCGAGCGTCCTTTTCGCACCCTTCCGCGCCCGCTGGCGAAAGATTTCTATCCAGAGCGCGGCTGGTCGCACCTGCTGGGTAAAGTGCTGTCCGATCTGCCGCTGCGGCTGCCGTGGCAAAATAAAGCGCGGGATATCGGCTATATCATTGCCAGTCTGCAGGAGGCTCTGGGGGAGGAACCGCTCGCCACCTGTCATCTACAGGTCGCCAATGAGCTGTTCTATCGCAACAAAGCCGCCTGGCTGGTGGGCAAACTGGTGATGCCGATGACCACGCTGCCCTTCTTGCTGCCGATCCATCGCAGCGACGAGGGCGAGCTGTTTGTCGATACCTGCCTGACCACCCATGCCGAAGCGAGCATCGTTTTTGGCTTCGCGCGTTCCTATTTTATGGTTTATGCGCCCCTGCCCGGCGCTCTGGTGGAATGGCTGCGCGAGATCCTGCCGGGTAAAACCACGGCCGAGCTGTATATGGCGATTGGCTGCCAGAAGCACGCCAAAACCGAAAGCTATCGCGAATATCTGCACTACATCGCTCGCTGCGATGAGCAGTTTATCGAGGCGCCGGGCATTCGCGGGATGGTGATGCTGGTGTTTACCCTGCCGGGGTTTGACCGGGTGTTCAAGGTGATCAAAGATTGCTTCGCGCCGCAGAAGGAGATGACCGCCGCCCACGTACGCGCCTGCTATCAGCTGGTAAAGGAGCATGACCGCGTCGGGCGGATGGCGGACACGCAGGAGTTTGAAAATTTCGTGCTGGAGAAACGACAAATCGCGCCAGCGCTGCTGGCGCTGCTGCAGGCGGAAGCGGGGAACAAACTGACCGACCTCGGCGACCGGATTGTCATCAGTCATCTGTATATTGAACGGCGAATGGTGCCGCTCAACCTGTGGCTGGAGCAGGTTAACGGCCAGGCGCTGCGCGATGCGGTAGAAGAGTATGGGAATGCTATCCGCCAACTGGCCGCCGCCAACATCTTTCCCGGCGATATGCTGTTTAAAAACTTCGGCGTCACCCGCCACGGCCGGGTGGTGTTCTACGACTATGATGAAATCTGCTATATGACGGAGGTGAATTTCCGCCAGATCCCGCCGCCGCGCTATCCCGAGGATGAGCTGGCCAGCGAGCCGTGGTACAGCGTCTCGCCGGGGGATGTGTTTCCGGAGGAGTTCCGCCACTGGCTGTGCGCCGACCCGCGCATTGGGCCGCTGTTTGAGGAGATGCATGCCGACCTGCTGCGTGCCGACTACTGGCGCGAACTGCAGACGCGGATTAAAAACGGTCATGTGGAAGATGTCTATGCTTACCGGCGTAAGCAGCGTTTTAGCGTGCGCTATGGCGCCGACAGTAAGCCGGATAAGGCGTTTACGCCGCCATCCGGCAAGGTGCGCCGATCTGCCTGATGGCGCTACGCTTATCAGGCCTACTTAAAATGCCCCTGCGGGGCATTTTTTTATTTAACCCCGCCGTATGCCAGCGTCACTTCCTTCGCCGCTTTGATCACCAGCGCGCCCAGCTCGGTCACCCGATCATCGGTCATGCGTGAGATGGGACCGGAGATGGAGATTGCCGCGAACGGTTCGCGGTGTTCATCATAAATGCAGGCGGCGACGCAGCGCAGGCCGAGCGCGTGCTCCTCGTCATCGAACGAGTAGCCCCGCTTGCGGGTCTGCGCTAAATCTTCCTTCAGATGCAGCGGCGAGACCAGCGTGGCATGCGTATAGGCATGCAGCCCTTTACGGTGCAGCAGGCTGGTCACCTGCTCTTCGCTCAGCTGCGAGAGGAACGCCTTCCCGGCGCCGGAGGCGTGCATCGGCAGTTTTCCGCCGATTGGCGCCGACATACGCATCAGCTGGGTGCACTGCACCTGGTCGATAATGATCGCCTGGTGGTCGCTCTGGTCAAGCACCGCCAGATTCACCGTTTCACCGGAATCCTCCATCAGCTGGCGCAGGATCGGGTGGACAATCGCCAGCAGATTGCGGCTTTGCAGAAAGCTGCTGCCGACCACGAAGGCATGCGCGCCGACGGCCCAGTGGCCCAGCTCGCCGACCTGGCGAACGAAACCCAGCTGCTGCATGGTGGTCAGCAGGCGGTGAGTGGTTGAGTTGGGCAGACCCGCCTGCTGCGCCAGCTCGGTCAGAGCGACGCTGCTGTGGGACTCGGCAATCCATTCGAGCAATTTCAGGCCGCGGGTCAGCGACTGAACCTGACCGCCAGCCTGTTGGGCGGTGGCAGCCGCGGGTTTTCTGCCGCGTTTCGCGGGAACGGGGGTAGTGGCCATCGCGGACTCCTTTTTCTGTATCGTGGAAATGATTTTCGTTTTATTTGGCGATAATGCAATCACAACCGGACTCATCGGAGGAGTGAAGCTGAACATGTCTCATATTGCCCGTTGTTGTCTTTTCCGCTCCGGTGGTTTATGCCAGTATGGTTTGTTGGCTATTTGGCCTGTGTTGAGCGTTGTCGGGAGCAAGTGTGAGCAGCAAAGTTGAGCAACTGCATCAGCAGTTAAAAGAACGTATTCTGGTTCTGGATGGGGGCATGGGCACCATGATCCAGGGCTACCGTCTGAGTGAGCAGGACTTTCGCGGTGAGCGCTTTGCTGACTGGCCGTGCGACCTGAAAGGCAACAACGACCTGCTGGTGCTCAGCAAGCCCGAGGTGATCCGCGAGATCCACGACGCCTACTTCGAGGCCGGCGCGGATATCATTGAGACCAACACCTTTAACTCGACGACCATCGCGATGGCGGATTACCAGATGGAGTCCCTGTCGGCAGAGATCAACTTTGCGGCGGCGAAGCTGGCCCGCGCCAGCGCCGATGCCTGGACGGCCCGCACGCCGGAAAAACCGCGCTACGTCGCGGGCGTGCTTGGCCCAACCAACCGCACCGCCTCTATTTCGCCTGATGTGAACGATCCGGCGTTCCGCAATATAACCTTTGATCAGCTGGTGGCTGCCTATCGCGAATCCACCCGAGCGCTGGTGGAAGGCGGCGTGGATCTGATCCTGATTGAAACGGTATTTGACACCCTGAACGCCAAAGCGGCCATCTATGCGGTGAAAGAGGAGCTGGAGGCGCTGGGCGTTGACCTGCCGCTGATGATCTCCGGGACCATTACCGATGCCTCCGGCCGCACGCTGTCCGGGCAGACCACCGAAGCTTTCTATAACTCGCTGCGTCACGCCGAAGCCTTATCGTTTGGTCTGAACTGCGCCCTCGGGCCGGACGAACTGCGCCAGTACGTCCAGGAGCTGTCGCGTATCGCTGAGTGCTACGTTACCGCGCACCCGAACGCTGGCCTGCCCAATGCCTTCGGCGAATACGATCTGGATGCCGATACCATGGCGGCGCAGATCCGCGAATGGGCGGAAGCCGGTTTCCTCAATATCGTCGGCGGCTGCTGCGGCACCACGCCGGAACATATCGCCGCCATGAGCCGCGCGGTGGCCGGCCTGCCGCCGCGCCAGCTGCCGGAGATCCCCGTCGCCTGCCGTCTTTCCGGCCTGGAGCCGCTGAATATCGGCGATGACAGCCTGTTCGTTAACGTCGGCGAACGTACCAACGTTACCGGCTCGGCGAAATTTAAACGCTTAATCAAAGAAGAGAAGTACAGCGAAGCGCTGGACGTGGCGCGTCAGCAGGTGGAAAGCGGCGCGCAGATCATCGATATCAACATGGACGAGGGGATGCTCGACGCCGAAGCGGCGATGACGCGCTTCCTCAACCTGATTGCCGGCGAGCCGGACATTGCCCGCGTGCCGATCATGATCGACTCCTCCAAGTGGGAAGTCATTGAAAAGGGCCTGAAATGCATTCAGGGCAAAGGCATCGTTAACTCGATTTCGATGAAAGAGGGCGTTGAGCCGTTCATCCAGCATGCGAAAAAGGTGCGCCGCTACGGCGCCGCGGTGGTGGTGATGGCCTTTGACGAAGTGGGTCAGGCCGATACCCGCGAACGTAAAATTGAGATTTGCCGTCGCGCCTACCAAATCCTCACCGAAGAGGTCGGCTTCCCGCCAGAAGATATTATCTTTGACCCGAATATCTTCGCGGTGGCGACCGGTATCGAAGAACACAATAACTATGCCCAGGATTTTATCGGCGCCTGCGAAGACATCAAACGCGAGCTGCCGCATGCGCTGATCTCCGGCGGCGTCTCCAACGTCTCCTTCTCTTTCCGCGGCAATGACCCGGTACGTGAGGCGATCCACGCAGTATTCCTCTACTACGCGATCCGTAACGGCATGGACATGGGCATCGTCAACGCCGGCCAGCTGGCGATTTACGACGACCTTCCCGCCGAGCTGCGCGACGCGGTGGAGGACGTGATCCTCAACCGCCGCGATGACAGCACCGAAAGATTGCTCGAGCTGGCGGAAAAATATCGCGGCAGTAAAGTTGACGACGGCGCCAATGCCCAGCAGGCGGAATGGCGCAGCTGGGAGGTGAAAAAACGCCTCGAATATTCGCTGGTGAAGGGCATTACCGAATTTATTGAACAGGACACCGAAGAAGCGCGTCAGCAGGCCGCTCGCCCGATTGAGGTGATCGAAGGGCCGCTGATGGACGGCATGAACGTGGTCGGCGATCTGTTCGGCGAAGGCAAAATGTTCCTGCCGCAGGTGGTGAAATCCGCCCGCGTCATGAAACAGGCGGTGGCCTACCTGGAGCCGTTTATTGAAGCCAGTAAAGAGCAGGGCTCCAGTAACGGCAAAATGGTGATTGCCACGGTAAAAGGCGACGTTCATGACATCGGCAAAAACATCGTCGGCGTGGTGCTGCAGTGCAATAACTACGAAATTATCGATCTTGGCGTGATGGTCCCGGCGGATAGAATTCTCAAAACCGCCAAAGAGGTGAACGCGGATCTCATCGGCCTTTCCGGGTTGATTACCCCGTCGCTCGACGAAATGGTTAACGTGGCGAAAGAGATGGAGCGCCAGGGCTTTACCATCCCGCTGCTGATCGGCGGCGCGACCACCTCTAAAGCGCATACGGCGGTGAAAATCGAGCAGAACTACAGCGGCCCGACCGTTTACGTACAGAACGCTTCGCGCACCGTCGGGGTGGTGGCTGCGCTGCTCTCGGACACGCAGCGCGATGAGTTTGTCGCCCGTACGCGCAAAGAGTATGAAACCGTGCGTATCCAGCATGGGCGTAAAAAACCGCGCACCCCGCCGGTGACCCTGGCCGCCGCACGGGAAAACGATCTGGCCTTTGACTGGGAGAGCTACACTCCGCCGGTGGCCCATCGCCTGGGGATTCAGGAGGTGGAAGCCAGTATCGAGACGCTACGCAACTACATCGACTGGACGCCGTTCTTTATGACCTGGTCGCTGGCGGGCAAATATCCGCGCATTCTGGAAGATGACGTGGTAGGGGAAGAGGCGCAGCGCCTGTTCAAAGACGCTAACGAGCTGCTGGATAAGCTGAGCGCAGAGAAAACCCTCAACCCGCGCGGCGTGGTGGGCCTGTTCCCGGCCAACCGCGTGGGCGACGATATTGAAATCTATCGCGATGAAACCCGCACCCACGTGCTGACGGTGAGCCATCACCTGCGCCAGCAGACGGAGAAGGTCGGCTTCGCCAACTACTGCCTCGCCGACTTTGTGGCGCCGAAGCTGAGCGGCAAAGCGGACTACATCGGCGCCTTCGCCGTCACCGGCGGCCTGGAAGAGGACGCGCTGGCGGAAGCCTATGAAGCGCAGCATGATGACTATAACAAGATCATGATCAAGGCCATCGCCGATCGTCTGGCGGAAGCCTTCGCCGAGTATCTGCACGAGAAAGTGCGCAAGGTCTACTGGGGGTATGCGGCCAATGAGAACCTCAGCAATGAGGAGCTTATTCGCGAGAATTACCAGGGGATCCGTCCGGCGCCGGGGTATCCGGCCTGTCCGGAGCACACCGAAAAAGGCACCATCTGGCAGCTGCTGGACGTCGAAGCCCATACCGGCATGAAGCTTACCGAATCGTTCGCCATGTGGCCGGGGGCATCGGTTTCCGGCTGGTACTTCAGCCATCCGGACAGCAAATACTTCGCCGTGGCGCAGATCCAGCGCGACCAGGTCGAAGACTACGCGCTGCGTAAAGGGATGACCCCGGCGGAAGTCGAGCGCTGGTTAGCCCCTAATCTGGGCTATGATGCGGACTAGTCGTCATCTTTCCTTACAACAAACAAGGCGCTCTGTGAGCGCCTTGTCTCTTTATTGAGGTTAACCCCTTATACTGAGATAGGTTCCAGAACGTCGGAACACCTATAACGATAAGGAGAAGCTGATTCCGTGTTAACTCTGCTACACCTGTTGTCCGCGGTCGCTCTGCTGGTGTGGGGCACGCATATCGTGCGTACCGGGGTGATGCGCGTCTATGGCGCTCGCCTGCGTACCGTTCTCAGTAGCAGCGTAGAGAAAAAGCCGCTCGCCTTCTGCGCGGGTCTTGGCGTGACTGCGCTGGTGCAAAGCAGCAATGCCACCACCATGCTGGTGACCTCGTTTGTCGCCCAGGATTTAGTGGGCCTCACGCCGGCGCTGGTGATGGTGCTGGGGGCCGACGTCGGGACGGCGCTGATGGCGAGGGTGCTGACCTTCGACCTGTCGTGGCTGTCGCCGTTGTTGATATTTATCGGGGTGATTTTCTTCCTCGGCCGCAAGCAGACCCGCGCCGGGCAGCTGGGGCGAGTGGGGATTGGCCTTGGGCTGATCCTGTTGGCCCTGGAGCTGATTGTGCAGGCCGTCCATCCCATTACCCAGGCCAACGGCGTGCAGGTGATTTTTGCCTCGCTGACCGGGGATATTATGCTGGATGCCTTGATTGGCGCCGTATTCGCGATCATCAGCTACTCCAGCCTGGCGGCGGTGCTGCTGACCGCGACGCTGACCGCGGCAGGAGCGATCTCTTTTCCGGTGGCGCTGTGCCTGGTGATTGGCGCCAACCTGGGATCGGGGCTGTTGGCGATGCTCAACAACAGCGCGGCGAACGCGGCGGCGCGCCGGGTGGCGCTGGGCAGCCTGCTGTTTAAGCTGGTGGGGAGCCTGATCATTCTGCCGTTCGTCCATCCGCTGGCCGCGGCGATGCACAAGCTGCCGTTGGCCGAGTCCGAGCTGGTTATCTACTTCCACGTTTTTTACAACCTGCTGCGCTGCATCGCGATGGTGCCTTTTGCCGGACCGATGGCGAAGCTGTGCCAGCGCATGATCCGCGATGAACCCGAGCTGGATAACCATCTCAAACCCAAGCATCTCGACCCGTCGGCGCTGGACACCCCGGCGCTGGCGCTGGCCAATGCCGCGCGCGAGACGCTGCGCATTGGTGACGCGATGGAGCAAATGCTGGAGAGCCTGCATAAGGTGATGCATGGCGAACCGCGTCAGGAGAAAGAGCTACGCCGCATGGCGGACGATATCAACGTACTCTACACCGCCATTAAGCTCTATCTGGCGCGAATGCCAAAGGATGAGCTGGCGGAAGAGGAGTCCCGGCGCTGGGCGGAAATTATTGAGATGTCGTTAAACCTCGAGCAGGCCTCCGATATCGTCGAGCGGATGGGCAGCGAGATCGCTGATAAATCGCTGGCGGCGCGGCGCGCCTTCTCGGTGGAAGGGTTAAAGGAGCTGGACGCCCTGTACGATCTGTTGCTCAGCAACCTGCAGCTGGCGATGTCGGTCTTCTTCTCTAGCGATGTGCCCAGCGCCCGTCGCCTGCGGCGCAGTAAACACCGGTTCCGCATTCTTAACCGCCGCTACTCGCATGCGCACGTTGACCGTCTGCATCAGCAGAACGTGCAGAGTATCGAAACCAGTACGTTGCACCTGGCGCTGCTGGGGGATATGAAGCGTCTGAACAGCCTGTTCTGCTCGGTGGCTTACAGCGTGATGGAGCAGCCGGATGAAGACGACGAACGGGATGACTACTGAGAACTTCCCCGGCGGCGCTGCGCTAACCGGGGTTATGTGTTAGGACGTTTCGTTGAGGCAGCCCGGATAAGGCGCAACGCGCCGCTATCCGGGAAACGTTAGCCATACCAGCTCAGAAGCGGTGGCCTGCAGGCAGGGTTACCGCTGCTTCCCCCGCTTTGAACAACAGCGTCGGGTTCGGGCCGCCAAGGGTCGCGTGACCATCGGTGACCTGGATCCAGTTTCCTTCCGGTAAACCAATCACCGTTAATTCCGGCGCCACGACCAGCAGTTCGCGGATACGCTGTTCGCGGGTTTCACCCTGATGCCCGGTCGGCAACGCGTTGGTGAAGTGCGGGTTAATCTGGAGCGGGAACAGCCCCAGCGCATCAAATCCCTGCGGATCGACAATCGGCATATCGTTGGTGGTGCGAATGGTCGGGCAGGCGAGGTTTGAACCTGCGCTCCAGCCGATATACAACGCCCCGCGTTTGACGACATCGACAATCGGCGCCAGCAGCCCGCGGCTGCGGCACTCTTTCAACAGCTGGAAGGTGTTCCCGCCGCCGACGATCACCATCTCGGCGCTTTCAATGGCGGCGATAGGGTCGGCGACGCGGTGGATACCGGTTACGCTGACCGCCATCGGCGCCATAACCGCAGCCACTTTGGCCGTGTAATCATCCCAGGTTTGCGTCACGCCAGCGAAGGGGATGAATACCGCCGTCCGGCGGCCTTTGACCTGACCGGCCATCAGCGGCAGGGCGTGTTCCAGCCAGGCTTTCCCCGGCAGCGTGGAGTTACTGAGTAGCAGCAGTTCCATCTTTTCTTCCTGTTTTAAACCTATTATTGAAGCAGAAATTCTAGCATCGCCCCGATACCGGCGCGCTGACATGGCGCATGATGTGGGTAAGCGGAATGCTGTTCATGAGCCCGACGAAGCCGTTGAATAATGAATAACGCAATCCAGGTTTTTTCTCGCCCGCAAGGTAGGGTATATTTCGCTTTTACAGGAGAATCTATGCTGCCCGACTCATCAACCCGATTAAACAAATACATCAGTGAAAGCGGCATCTGCTCGCGTCGCGAAGCGGACCGCTTTATTGAACAAGGCAACGTCTTTATCAATGGCAAGCGCGCCACGATTGGCGATCAGGTGAAGCCTGGCGACCTGGTCAAAGTTAACGGACGGTTGATTGAGCCGCGCGAAGCGGATGATCTGGTGCTGATTGCGCTGAATAAGCCGGTCGGCATTGTGAGCACCACGGAAGACGGCGAGCGCGACAACATTGTCGATTTCGTCAACCACAGCAAGCGTATCTTCCCTATCGGCCGTCTGGATAAAGACTCCCAGGGGCTGATCTTCCTCACCAATCACGGCGACCTGGTGAATAAGATCCTGCGCGCCGGCAACGACCATGAAAAAGAGTATCTGGTTACGGTCGATAAGCCGGTGACCGATGAGTTCATTCGCGGCATGGGCGCGGGGGTACCGATTCTCGGGACCGTGACCAAAAAATGTAAGGTAAAGAAAGAAGCGCCGTTCGTTTTCCGCATCACTCTGGTGCAGGGGCTGAATCGCCAGATCCGTCGCATGTGCGAGCATTTTGGCTATGAAGTGACGAAGCTTGAGCGTACGCGGATTATGAACGTCAGCCTGACGGGGATCCCGCTGGGTGAGTGGCGCGATCTGACCGATGACGAGCTGATCGATCTGTTCAAGCTGATTGAAAACTCTTCTTCCGAAGCGAAGCCGAAAGCTAAGCCGAAGGCCAAAGCGGCGACCCCCGGCATCAAGCGCCCGGTGGTGAAGATGGAAAATAGCAACGATAAGGGCCGCCCGGCTGGCAACGGCAAACGTTTCACCCAGCCGGGACGTAAAAAGAAAGGGCGTTAACGCCTGCCGCGGGTCGGCGTATTCGCCGACCAGGAAAAGGTCGCTTCCTTATCCGTCTTATAAGCCTGCTGTTTTTTCACCTGGCGGGCTTTCTTCGCTTCCGCTTCACGCTGGGCCATCAGTTTATCGATATATTCCTTTTTTACGCTGTTCGTTTCCGCATTGCTCAGCGGGCGGCCGTGCGCAATGCGCGCGCGGTCAAGCAGCGTTTTCAATTCGCGCTGTTCGCGCTCGGTCATCTCTTTTTGTGTAATACGGGGGAGTGCCATGGTGGTGCCCTCAGTCAGACCAGAGCACCCAGTGTACGGCAATGAATATTTTACTGATAGCCTGTATGGCAACTAAAGCAGGCACACGTCCGGCCGGCGCCCGGACGTGTCACGCTCAGCGCTTGCTGGTTTTTTTGGCGATGGGCTTCCCTGACCAGTACCCGGCCAGCAGCGAACCGGACAGGTTATGCCAGACGGAGAACAGGGCTCCCGGCAGCGCCGCCAGTGGGCCGAAGTAAATTTTACCCAGCGCGGCCGCCAGGCCGGAGTTCTGCATCCCCACCTCGATCGCCAGCGTACGGCAGGTGGATTCATCAAAACCAAACAGACGTCCGCCCCAGTAGCCGCCGAGCAGGCCAATGGTGTTATGCAGGATCACTGCGATAATCACCACCAGGCCGACGGACGCGATATGGGCCGCAGAACCCGCCACCACCGCGCTGATGATCGCCAAAATGCACACCATCGAGAAAGCGGGCAGGAACGGCTCCACCGCTTTCACCACCTTCGGCAGCAGATGATGGACAATCAGCCCCAGGGCGATGGGAATGACCACAATCTGCAGAATGCTCAGCAACATCCCCATGACGTCGACCTGAATGTGCGCGTCGACGTACAGACGGGTCAGCAGCGGCGTCGCGATGACGCCGACCAGGGTGGAGACCGAGGAAATGGTCACCGACAGGGCCACATCCCCTTTGGCCAGAAAGATCATCACGTTGGAGGCCGTCCCGCTGGCGACGCTGCCCACCAGCACCATCCCGGCGGAAAGCTCCGGCGGCATATGAAACAGCAGCGCCAGCAGCCAGGCGGCGAGCGGCATCACCAGATAGTGCAGAAATATCCCTGCGGCGACCGGCGCCGGACGCGACAGGACGCGTTTGAAATCCGCCAGCTTCAGATGAACCCCCATACCGAACATAATCAGCATCAGCAGGGTGGTAACCCACGGGCCGATCGGGGTGAAGGTGGTGGGGGTGTAATAGGCCAGAACGGAGAGCAGCAGTGCCCATAACGGGAACAGCCGCGTCAGAGTTGCGAGCATGTTGTGTTCCTTGCGATACGCAAACCGGCCGCGCCGTCCCGGTAGGGCGGCGAGCAGGTCAGCTGGTTGTGTTGATGTTGTTATAAAAAAGCCGGGTTCGAGCCCGGCTATAGGTATTGTTTATCGTGCTAAGGAATTTTATTCAAACAAATTATGATGCAACGTCTGCACCACCTTCTCCGCATCGGCGCCAGGCACCAGGAAGCAGAGGTTGTGGCTGGACGCGCCATAGCAGATCATGCGGATGTTAAACGGATCAAGGACGCCAAACACCTCTTTGCCGACGCCGCAGGCTTTCGACAGTTCGTTGCCGATCAGGGCAACCAGCGCCAGGTCTTCTTCCACTTCCACGCGACACAGCGAGGAGAGCTCGGTCAGCAGCGCCTGGGTCAGCAGGGTATCGCCCGCAGAGGTTGAGCCAGTGGTGTCCATGGTCAGGGCCACGCTCACTTCGGAGGTGGTGATCAAATCGACGGAGATGTTATGGCGCGCCAGAATACCGAACACTTCGGCGAGGAAGCCGCGGGAGTGCAGCATATTCAGGCTGTGCAGCGTCAGCAGCGTCTGGCGGCGACGCAGCGCCAGCGCGCGGAACAGCGGCGGGTTCTCGGTGGTTTTACACACCAGCGTACCGCCCGCTTTAGGTTCTTTACTGGAGCCGACAAATACCGGGATATCGCTGCGCACGGCAGGCAGCAGGGTTGCCGGGTGCAGCACTTTGGCGCCAAAGGTGGCCATTTCCGCCGCCTCTTCAAAGGCGATGACGTCGATGCGTTTCGCCGCAGGCGCGACGCGTGGGTCGGTCGTATAGATCCCAGGCACATCGGTCCAGATATCGACGCGGGTGGCATTCAGCGCTTCGCCGAGCAGAGCGGCGGTATAGTCGCTGCCGCCGCGGCCGAGGGTGGTGGTGCGGCCTTTCGCTTCGCTGCCGATAAAGCCCTGCGTCACCACCAGGCCTTCCGCCAGACGCGGCGTCAGCTGCTGCTGAGTCAGTTCGGCGACGGCGGCGATATCCGGTTCGGCGCGACCAAAGCGATCGTTAGTACGCAGTACTTTACGGGCGTCAAACCACTGCGCCTGAATTCCGCGCTCACGCAGAATCTCCACAAACAGCAGGGTGGACATCAGTTCGCCATGGCTGACCAGTTCGTCAGTCAGCGCGCTAGAGGAGGCGAGCGCGGCGGCTTCCGCCAGCGTGGTGATATTTTCCAGCAGGCGCTCAATCTCTTCGCGGATCACGTTGGGATAGCGCAAACGCTCCAGAATATTGAACTGGATCTGGCGCAGAGCGTCCAGCTGGGAAAAACGTTCGGTGGGTTCCAGCCCTTCCGCTAAGGCCACCAGAATGTTGGTCACGCCGGCAGAGGCGGAGAGCACAACAATACGGGTATTGGCATCGAGCAGCGCCACATCAATGCTGCGGTTCATCGCGTCAAAATCAGCAACGCTGGTGCCGCCAAATTTGGCGACGACTAAATCTGTCATAACAACCTCGTGTCAGGGGGCCTGACTTATTAAAACGATTCCTGAACACCGATCCTGGCAGGGGCTGGATGCCGCCGGATCGCAACAAAATGTCTTAATAAGCCAGGCCAAATTATTCAGCCATGGCACAAGGGAAGAGCGATAAACAGGGTGGCGCAGAATGATAAACAACTACGATGTCACCCAGAAGTGCTCCACCTTGTAGACCCGACTCACCGCTCTGGGCGCTGAAGTGTTCGGGTATGAAACGCCCGACTGCGAACGTTTCTGGTGACAACCCAGGGGATTCAGCCCCTGTGGCCGGTGAGGAGCGTAACCAGACGCTCTTTCACCTCGGCGTTGCTCCCCCTCACGTATTTTCGCCGGACTGGTTCCTCCAATACGGTTACCTGGGCAACGCACCTCTTCTGGCAATTACCGACGTCTTTCACCTGGCCGGGGGAATAAGGACATTATATCCCCCGCGAATACCCTTTCGCTGTAGCGTGAAATGCGCGAGCAATAGATACTTACAACACGTAAGCACTGCGGATATATAAAGGCTTAACGCCAGCTATGTCAACGCTGCGGTTATGCGGATTTTTCATGCCCCTGCGGCTAACAGAAAAAAGCCTTATGATAGCTATACTAATGGGGCTTTTTACTCCGTTTTGACCCGATTCCTGACCGGCGTCAGGGACAAGTCACAAAAATCATCACAATTTTCCGTCACCGGCGCTACAATCGACCGAAGTCACAATCTCAAATCAGAAGAGTATTGCTAATGAAAAACATCAACCCAACGCAGACCTCTGCCTGGCAGGCATTACAGAAACACTTCGACGAAATGAAAGATGTCACTATCAGCGAGCTGTTCGCCAAAGATAGCGACCGTTTTTCTAAGTTTTCCGCGACGTTCGACGATCTGATGCTGGTGGACTTCTCCAAAAACCGCATCACCGAAGAGACGCTGGCTAAACTGCAGGATCTGGCGAAAGAGACCGATCTCGCAGGCGCCATCAAGTCGATGTTCTCCGGTGAAAAGATCAACCGCACCGAAGATCGCGCGGTACTCCACGTCGCGCTGCGCAACCGCAGCAATACGCCGATTGTGGTTGATGGCAAAGATGTGATGCCGGAAGTGAACGCTGTGCTGGAGAAGATGAAAGCCTTCTCTGAAGCGATTATCTCCGGTAGCTGGAAAGGCTACACCGACAAACCGATCACCGACGTGGTCAACATTGGTATCGGTGGCTCCGACCTCGGTCCGTTCATGGTCACCGAAGCGCTGCGTCCATATAAAAATCACCTCAACATGCACTTTGTCTCCAACGTCGATGGCACCCACATCGCCGAAGTGCTGAAGAACGTCAACCCGGAAACCACCCTGTTCCTGGTCGCGTCCAAAACCTTCACCACTCAGGAGACCATGACCAACGCCCACAGCGCACGCGACTGGTTCCTGGCGACCGCGGGCGACGACAAGCATGTGGCTAAACACTTCGCGGCGCTCTCCACCAACGCGAAAGCGGTTGGCGAGTTCGGCATCGACACCGCCAACATGTTCGAATTCTGGGACTGGGTTGGCGGCCGTTACTCCCTGTGGTCGGCGATTGGCCTGTCCATCATTCTCTCCGTGGGCTTCGACAACTTCGTTGAGCTGCTGTCTGGCGCGCATGCGATGGATAAACACTTCTCCACCACCCCGGCGGAGAAAAACCTGCCGGTGCTGCTGGCGCTGATCGGTATCTGGTACAACAACTTCTTCGGTGCGGAAACCGAAGCGATTCTGCCGTACGACCAGTACATGCACCGTTTTGCCGCCTACTTCCAGCAGGGCAACATGGAGTCCAATGGTAAGTATGTCGACCGTAACGGCCACGCCGTGGACTACCAGACTGGCCCGATCATCTGGGGCGAGCCGGGCACCAACGGTCAGCACGCGTTCTACCAGCTGATCCATCAGGGCACCAAAATGGTACCGTGCGATTTCATCGCCCCGGCTATCACCCACAACCCGCTCTCCGATCATCATCCGAAGCTGCTGTCCAACTTCTTCGCCCAGACCGAGGCCCTGGCCTTCGGTAAATCCCGTGAAGTGGTGGAGCAGGAATATCGCGATCAGGGTAAAGATCCGGCGACCCTGGAGCACGTGGTGCCGTTCAAAGTGTTCGAAGGCAACCGTCCGACTAACTCTATTCTGCTGCGTGAGATCACCCCGTTCAGCCTCGGGGCGCTGATTGCTCTGTACGAGCACAAAATCTTCACCCAGGGCGCGATCCTTAACATCTTCACTTTCGACCAGTGGGGCGTTGAGCTGGGCAAACAGCTGGCTAACCGCATCCTGCCGGAGCTGAAAGACGGCAGCGAAGTCAGCAGCCACGACAGCTCCACTAACGGTCTGATTAACCGTTATAAAGCCTGGCGCGCATAACGCTTGCGCCGTTAAGACGAAATGCCGACCTTATGGTCGGCATTTTTTTACAGCCTCCGCAGCAGGCGGGCTGGGTTTCCCGCCCACACGCCTTTCTCGGTGATGGACTTCGTCACCACGCTGCCCGCGCCAATCACCACGCCGTCGCAGATGTTGACGGCCAGAATCGTGGCGCCGCTACCGATCGACACGTCATCGCCAATCTCAATCCGCCCCCAGCTGGCGCGGTCGGCGTTTGGTTTGCCGTCGCGAAACAGGTCGTTGGCGAACATCACCCCGTGACCGATAAAACAGCGCCGGCCAATGGTGACGTACTCGCAGATAAAGGTATGCGACTGGATTTTACTCTCCGCGCCGATGCGGGTATTCCCCTGGATCTCAACGAACGGTCCAACGAAGACGTTATCACCCAGCGTGCAGTCGTACAGGTTGGCGGGCTGGTAAATAACGACATTTTTCCCACAGACGACGTTACGTACGCCGGTGTCACGAAGCTCAGGCATAGTTCCTCTCATAGCGGTTTGCCCAGAATATGTAAGGTGCTTTGCTGGCTGGCGGAATGAAAAGTTGCGTCTTTGATGTGCTGCATCCCCTGGCGTTCGTAAAAACGGCGCGCGGCGGGATTCGCGGCGAGTACTTCCAGCCACAGCCAGCTTTCACCGGCCGTTTTTGCTCGCGTCTCGACGGCGTGAAAAATCTGCTCGCCGTAGCGGTGGCCAGTCTCCCCCGGCATCAGGTAGAGCTTATGCAGCAGCGTACCCATCGTGCCATCTTCAGCCATTCGCTGCTGATAGCTATATTTAGCGAAACCAACGGGGGAAGCGGCTTCGGCGATGAGCCAATGATGGTTAGCATCGGTAAGACTCCGACGTAGCGCATCTTCGGCATATTCTTGCTTAAGAAATAACGCCAGTTCATCGGCATTGCGCCAGAGATGGGCGAAGTGGTGCTGGTAACTGGCATAACCCATCGCGCTCAGTTGTGGCGCGTCCTCGGGCAATGCCTTTCGGATAGTTAACATGCTGCGTTCCTCGGGTCGTTCAGTGGCTATAGTGCCTGTAATATGAACAACGTGGAACGACAAAAATCGGTGGGGAAGGGGCTGGAGGTTCTCCCTCCAGCCGGGGGGATTAACGGGCGAAAGCGATCGCTTCGATTTCGACGCCAGCGTCTTTCGGTAACCTGGCCACTTCCACGCAGGAGCGCGCCGGAAAGGCCGCCTGATGTTCGGTAAAGAAGGCCTCGTAGGCGGCATTGATGGCGGCAAAATCCGCCAGGTCTTTCACAAACACCGTGGTTTTGACGATCTGACCAACGGTGAGGCCGGCGGCTTCGACGATGGCTTTCACGTTCTCCAGCGACTGGCGCGCCTGTTCAGCAATGTCGTCGGGCATGGTGCCGTCCTGCGGATTAATGGGCAGCTGGCCGGAGGTGAGGGTCATCGCGCCGAGATTGACGCCCTGAACGTACGGACCAATCGCGGCGGGCGCGTCAGCGGTAGTAATAATCATGTGGTTACCCCTTCAAACAGTTACAGAAAATAATTCAATAGCACCAGCGAGCCGACGCCGCTCACCACCACCCACACCAGACCTAAACGGAAGCTGGCGAGCGTACAGATAATGGCGGCGATCACCTTCGGATTTTTTAAGTCGAACTCCATGCTGGAATTCACGCTCAGGATCTGAATGGTGATGATGGCCGGCAGGACGGTGACCGGCACGAAGCGCAATGTTTTGGTCACCCGCTCAGACATCTGGATCTTGCCGGCCAGGCCGATAAACGAGAAACGAATAAGAAAAGTGACCGCGGCCATGCCCAGCGTCAGGGCGATAAAATAGCTATTACTCATTTTCCAGCGCCTCCACTAACGGCATATCGGATTCGGTTGTTGCCATCTGCTTGCGCTCTTCCGCCAGGTCGACGCACAGGCCGGCAAGGACGCCGAGCACGGAGGCGACAACGATACCCAGCGAGTAGGGCAGGACCACTAACAGCACGCCGGAAACGGCGGCCACTACCGCGGCGACGGTGCAGGCCTGGCTTTTAATTTGCGGCACCACGATGGCGATAAAGGCGGCGACCATGGCGAAATCGAGACCGTATTTCTCAATGTGGGGAAACGAGGCGCCGACCAGCGCGCCAAGAAAATCGGCCAGCACCCAAATCGCCCAGAAGGTGACCATCGCCGAACCATAAAACAGATATTTTTCCTTTTTATTTCCTTCCATCTCTTTGACGGTGGTGGCATACACCTCGTCGGTGAGCGCATAGGACATAAAGCATTTTTTAAAGAATGAGGCTTCGCGCACGGTGCCGGAAATAGAGGCGCTATACAGCACATGGCGAAGATTAATAATTAATGTGGTGAAAATAATCACGCCGAGCGTGGCGCCGGTTTTTAACATATTCAGTGCCAGCATTTGCGCCGAACCGGCAATCACAATCGCCGACCACGCGGTACTTTGCCAGACGCTCATGCCGGCGCTGACGCTTAACGCGCCAACAATGAACGAGAAAGGAAAGTCCCCGATGCACAGGGGCATAATGGCGCTGGCGCCGCGTAATATGACTTTTTTATTCATCGTAAAATACCTGTTGGTGCAGGCAATAAATCATTATTGCGTAGGGTACAAAAGGGCTGGTCTTATTTGCTGACCATAATGCGAATGATCTCTTTATCGGTTTGCGCCATAGGCTTAATCACGAGGCGGCACAGGTTATTAATCGACTGTTCGACGTCGGCGCAGACAATGCCGTCGTTGGCGCTGGCGCAGCGGTTTTGCATCGCCATCAACACAGATTTAAAGGCGCTGGAAACCACCGAGGAGACCTTCATCGCGCAGCTGTTGGAAGCGCCATCGCAAATCATACCGGTAACATCGCTAATCATATTGATGATGGCGGTGTTGATGGTTTCGATATTGCGGGTAAACAGCCATGCCATACCGGCGGCGGCGCCCATGGCGGCGGTGGAGGCCGCGCACAGTGCGGACAGGCGGGTATAGCGCGAATGGATGGAAATGGCCGTCAGATGCGAGAGCGCCAGCGCGCGAGCGAGCGTCTCTTCATCGGCATTCAGATGCTCGGCGACGGTAACTACCGGCATGGTCGCCGCGATCCCCTGGTTGCCAGAGCCGAAGTTCGACATGGCGACCACCGGGGCTCCGCCCATACGCGCATCGGAAGCTGCGACGGTGTTGATAATGACCTCGCTCATTAAGTCATTACTTAACAAACCATTTTTAACGGCTTCAGAGAATGTTCCGTTAATATTCAACCCATACTTTTTCGATTTGCCTTCTGCAGCCAGTGCGCTATTGAGGCGGGCGGCTTCCAGAATAAACGTAATATTCTCAACCGGCGTGGAGATAATAAAGTCATACGCTTCCTGGAGAGAGAAAGTTGGCAGTTCAGTCTGCGCTGTGGCGCTATTTTCCCCGGCGTGTAATGGCTGCTGTTCGCCATTAATATATAACTCGACCACATTGGTATGCGTGCCTTTTACCACGACGCGACAGGTCTGGTCACCGGCGCTGAGGGTGAGATCGAGATGAATAAAGTCAGGTGTATCCTGGACATCAATAGTAACGTGGCCGGCATCCACCAGCGCTTGTGCCTGTTCCACATGCTGTGAAGTAATGCCTGCCAGGGTCTGTAATCCCTTATCGGCATCGCCACCAAAGGCGCCGATGGCGGCGGCCAGCGCGACGCCATTAACTGTCGTGCCGGGAATCGTGACGCCCGTGGCGTTTTTGTACAGATTGGCAGAAATAAAACCGCTAATTTTTTCGCAGGGTGTCGCTAAATGTTTCGCGGCGTAAGCGGTGGTAAATGAAATAGCAACAGGTTCCGTACAACCTAATGCTGGTGCGACTTCTCGCTGTAGCCAGCGAATAAAAAGTGAGGATGCTTGGTCAGACATTATTATGATTCCTGGACGTAAGATGATGAGGAAATATGCTAAGGGAATCGGCAGAAAAAAACTTTCTCAAATAACCCTTTATTTATTAAGGTCTGGAGAAAAATTTTATTTTTAGCCTTATCTAAACATGCAGGCCTGTATGTAAATTAAGTTATTGATTAACAATGACTGTGCAGGGATAGTTTTATACAAAAAAGGGGATTCAGTTATGTCGATCACACGCCGTTAAGGAGGGCATTTTTCTCTTTTGCCGAAATCCTGTCCTGAGGGCGCAAACGTGTAAAGCCCACGCGGTGAGGGGTAACTGTAGATCTGGATCACACTTTTGCGCTATACCGGACGCAACAAGGACTGATTATGAGGTGTGAATATGTCGTCGGTTTATCGCCCACTGGTGAATTTTATCGCCACTGCGATGCAAACGGTTTTGAATCTGGGGCTGCTGTGCCTAGGGATTATCCTGATCGTCTTCCTCGGTAAAGAGACGCTGCATCTGGCCGATGTCCTCTTTACCCCGGAGCCGACCAGTAAGTACCGGCTGGTGGAAGGACTGGTGGTCTACTTTCTCTACTTCGAATTTATCGCGCTGATCGTCAAGTATTTTCAGTCGGGGTTCCACTTCCCGCTGCGCTATTTCGTCTATATCGGCATCACCGCGATTGTGCGTTTGATCATCATCGATCATGAATCGCCGATGGCGGTGCTCATATACTCCGCCGCGATCCTGATCCTGGTGATTACGCTCTGGCTGTGTAACTCCAATCGCCTGAAACGCGAATAAAAAAAAGCGGCCTCCAGGGCCGCTGACCAACAGTCACAAATAGAATTTATGTAGGGTCCAGTTGAGGATAGCAGTGGCATTGGCCTTACTTTTTCAGCTGAGGGCGACGGCGACAATACCCGGTTGGGGTCGTGTATTGCGGCTAGACCGTCGGCCCCCATCTGAAATTTGGGGCCGGTGTTACAAAAAAAACTTAACCTTTCACCCCACCCGCCGTCAGGCCGTTCACCAGCCAGCGCTGCGCCAGCAGGAACACTACCGTGATTGGGATGGCGGAGAGTACCGCCGCGGCGGCAAAATCGCCCCACAGATAGTTCTGCGGGTTGAGATACTGTTGCATGCCTACCGCCAGGGTATAGCTGTTCACATCGCGCAGCAGCAGCGAGGCGACCGGCACTTCGGTGATGGCGGCGATGAACGACAGAATAAAGACCACCGCCAGAATCGGCACCGACAGCGGCAGCAGCACGAGGCGGAACGCCTGCCATGGGGTCGCACCATCCAGCGCCGCCGCTTCTTCCAGCGAGCCATCGATGGTTTCGAAGTAGCCTTTAATCGTCCAGACGTGCAGGGCGATACCGCCCATGTAGGCAAAGATCACGCCGCCGTGGGTGTTGAGGCCGACGAACGGGATGTACTGGCCCAGGCGGTCAAACAACGCGTACAGGGCAACCAGCGACAGCACCGCCGGGAACATCTGGAAAATCAGCATCCCTTTCAGCAGGGTCGCTTTCCCCGGGAAGCGCATACGGGCAAAAGCGTAGGCGCAGGTGGTGGAGAGGGCGACGATACCGATCGCGGTAATCCCGGCGACCTTAATCGAGTTCCACAGCCACAGCAGGACCGGGAACGGCGGCGGCGTGACGCGGCCATCCGCGTGTTCGACGCTGAAGCCTAACGCCAGACGCCAGTGCTCCCAGGAGATGGTATCCGGGATCAGGCTGCCGGTGGCGAAGTTGCCTTCGCGCAGCGAGATAGCGATAACCATCAGCAGCGGAAACATAATCGCGGCGATAAAAATCAGTAGCAGGAGATGCGTGGTAAATAAACGTAGCTTCTGCGATTTGGGTTGGACCATAGCCATTATCGTTATCTCCCTTAATCAAACTTCATGCGTGTGGCTTTCAGATTCACAATCGCTAACGCGCCAACCAGCAGGAAGATAAGCGTTGCGATAGCCGCCGCCAGGCCGAAGTCCTGACCGCCGCCGCCTTCAAAGGCGATACGGTAGGTGTAGCTCACCAGCAGGTCGGTATAACCGGCCGGGGTGGTGGTGCCGAGACGGTCCGGACCGCCGTTGGTCAACAGTTGAATCAGGACGAAGTTGTTAAAGTTAAAGGCGAAGCTGGCGATCATCAGCGGCGTCAGCGGCTTAATCAGCAGCGGGAAGGTAATTTTAAAGAAGTTCTGGAACGGGCCGGCGCCATCCATTGCCGACGCTTCGTACAGATCGTCCGGAATCGCCTTCAGCAGCCCCATGCACAGGATCATCATGTACGGGTAGCCCAGCCAGGTGTTGACGATGATGATCATGGTACGCGCAGTGGTCGGGTCGCTAAACCACGCCGGTTTAATGCCGAACAGCGCGCTGAGCATCATGTTGATTTCACCAAAGCTCTGGTTGAACAGGCCTTTGAAAATCAGAATCGAAATAAATGACGGTACGGCATACGGCAGAATCAGCAGGACACGGTAAATCGCTTTGCCTTTCAGCGCTTCCCACTGCACCAGGCAGGCGAGGATCATCCCCACCGCGACGGTCAGCACCACGGTCAGAACCGAGAACACCACCGTCCAGACGAAGATGGCGAAGAACGGTTTCTGGATGCCTTCATCGTGGAAGACGCGGGTAAAGTTATCCCAGCCGATAGTCACGGTGTAGCCCGGGCTCAGCTTTTCTGTGCCCCAGCTACCGTCGGCGTTGATTGCCTGGTAGAAACCAACGTCGTTGTTCGGGCGGTATTTGACGTGGGTTTGATTGTTGGTCAGCTCGCCGTTTTCGCCAAGCGTATACAGCGGTTGGGTGCCGGAGAACTGGCGCAGCGAGCTCATGATCACTTTGCTGTCATCAGGCAGTACGGCGGTCAGCTGGTTCAGCGCGGTGCGGTTCTGGGTAATGACGCGCAGGTTGGCGCGCTCGCCTTCCGGCAGGGCATCAGTTTCTTTTAACGCCAGCTTCTGCTCGCCGCCGAATTTAAAGGCGTCGGAAAGGTAGTTTTTACCGTTCTCGCCATCGGTCAGGGCCAGCTTCCACTCGTCGCCTGCCGGGATCAGCGTGAAGTTATAGGCTTTGCCGGCCTGGAAGGAGCGATCCATCAGCACCTGCTGCGCGCGCTCAAAGGTCAGCTGGTTGGTGCTGCTGTAGTTGGTGAACGCGATAGCGATAGTACAGATCAGCGGAAACAGGACAAACAGGCCCATGCCGGCGAGGCCGGGATAGACATAGCGCCAGGCATAGGCCTTGCGATTAGCGAAAATATACAGGCCAACTGAGCTTAAAATCAGCGTCATGATGGCGAACAGGTACTCCCCCTGGGCGTACATCAAAACAACAAGGTAACCCACCAGCAGGCACAGTAAGCCAATCACAGACCATGTGAGTTGCGGACTTTGCCACCAGTGTCTCTTTTTAACGGCATCCATGGGGATCATCCTCTACAGCGTTAAACATCTGTCGGCGTCAGTGCCTGATGGCGCTGCGCTTATCCGGCCTACGGATTGTGTAGGCCGGATAAGGCATTCATGCCGCCATCCGGCACGTACGCTACAGCATTACTTAGTGATACGGCTCTGGGCATCCTTCAGCGCAGCATCGACAGTCTGACGGCCGCTGGCGGCGTTGATAACCGCGGTACGAACGGCATACCAGAAGGCAGACATCTGCGGGATGTTAGGCATAATTTCGCCTTTCTGGGCGTTCGCCATGGTGGCAGCGATGCGCGGATCTTTTTCCAGTTTTTCCTGGAAGGATTTCAGCGCCACCGCACCCAGCGGTTTGTCGTTATTAACGGATTCCAGACCCTGATCGGTCATCAGGTAGTTTTCGAGGAACTCTTTCGCCAGCTCCTTGTTCGGGCTGGCGGCGTTGATCCCCGCGCTCAGCACGCCAACGAACGGTTTCGATGGTTTGCCTTTAAAGGTCGGCAGCAGGGTCACGCCGTAGTTAACCTTGCTCTTATCGATGTTAGACCACGCCCACGGACCGTTGATGGTCATCGCGGTTTCACCTTTGTTGAAGGCCGCTTCCGCGATGGAGTAATCGGTATCGGCATTCATGTGCTTGTTCTTGATCAGGTCAACCAGGAAGGTCAGGCCCGCTTTCGCGCCTGCGCTGTCCACGCCGACGTCTTTCACATCGTACTTGCCGTTTTCAAACTTGAACGCGTATCCGCCGTCGGCAGCGATCAGCGGCCAGGTGAAGTATGGTTCCTGCAGGTTGAACATCAGCGCGCTCTTACCTTTCGCTTTCAGTTCTTTATCCAGCGCCGGGATCTCTTCCCAGGTCTTCGGCGGGTTCGGCACCAGGTCTTTGTTGTAAATCAGGGACAGCGCTTCCACCGCGATCGGGTAGGCGATCAGTTTGCCGTTATAGCGAACGGCATCCCAGGTGAACGGATAGAGTTTGTCCTGGAACGCTTTGTCCGGGGTGATTTCCGCCAGCAGGCCGGACTGCGCGTAGCCGCCGAAACGGTCATGCGCCCAGAAGATGATGTCCGGGCCGTCGCCGGTCGCCGCAACCTGCGGGAATTTCTCTTCCAGCTTGTCCGGGTGTTCTACAGAAACTTTAATGCCGGTGTCTTTTTCAAACTTTTTACCCACTTCAGCGAGGCCGTTGTAGCCTTTGTCGCCGTTAATCCAGATAACCAGCTTACCTTCTTCAATTTTCGCGAGGGCAGAGGCGGAAAACATCATCGTGGTCAGTGCCGACAGCGCGAGGATGCGAGCGCCAGTTTTGATTTTCATATACCCGTCCTTTTTGGTGTTGTACTCGTGGATACACTTCGGTGGCTTAACGATGATGAGTTTCCTTTTTTAACAACCCCTTTCCATCCTCCCCAGGTCTACGCCCCACCCGCTGGTTGTGTGATCTCCATTGCAAAAACGGCCGTATTGCGTCCTGGAGCACAGAAAAAAGCGCCCAATTTTGTCGCCTCCATCACGAAATCACCCGCTGCCCGCCATCCCCCGCGGCGAGAGCCAATCTCTCATCCTCCCATCTCCTCCCCCATAAAAAAGCCGGGGGGTGGAGGATTTGCCCGGCTAATGAATGCCGCATAGTCGACCCATCTTGAATGTGACTGTTAGTGACAGGTTGTAACGAAGGGAGAAGGGCATGGCGAGCGTACAGCTGCGAAATGTAACGAAAGCCTGGGGTGACGTGGTGGTATCGAAAGATATCAATCTCGATATCCACGAAGGGGAATTCGTCGTGTTTGTCGGGCCATCGGGCTGCGGCAAATCTACCCTGCTGCGTATGATTGCCGGGTTAGAAACTATTACCAGCGGGGACCTGTTTATCGGTGACACCCGCATGAACGAGATCCCACCGGCAGAACGCGGCGTTGGGATGGTATTCCAGTCTTATGCGCTCTATCCCCACCTTTCCGTTGCGGAAAATATGTCGTTTGGCCTGAAGCTGGCCGGCGCGAAAAAAGATCTGATTAACCAGCGGGTGACCCAGGTGGCGGAAGTGCTGCAGCTGGCCCATCTGCTGGAGCGTAAACCGAAAGCCCTCTCCGGCGGTCAGCGCCAGCGTGTGGCGATTGGCCGTACGCTGGTGGCTGAGCCGAGCGTCTTCCTGCTGGATGAGCCGCTCTCCAACCTCGATGCCGCCCTGCGCGTTCAGATGCGTATCGAAATCTCCCGTCTGCATAAGCGACTGGGCCGCACCATGATCTATGTGACCCACGATCAGGTGGAAGCGATGACCCTCGCGGACAAGATCGTGGTCCTCGACGCCGGCCGTGTGGCGCAGGTCGGGAAACCGCTGGAACTCTATCACTATCCGGCTGACCGCTTCGTCGCCGGCTTTATCGGTTCACCGAAGATGAACTTCCTGCCGGTCAAAGTTACCGCGACGGCTATCGATCAGGTGCAGGTTGAACTGCCAAACCGTCAGCAAATCTGGCTACCGGTGGACAGCGCCAATGTTCAGGTGGGCGCCAACATGTCCTTAGGTATCCGCCCGGAGCATTTACTGCCCAGCGATATCGCCGATGTGACCCTCGAAGGCGAGGTTCAGGTTGTCGAGCAGTTAGGTCACGAAACGCAAATTCATATCCAGATCCCCGCCATCCGTCAAAACCTGGTCTACCGCCAGAACGACGTGGTGTTGGTAGAAGAGGGAGCCACATTCGCTATCGGTTTGCCGCCAGAACGTTGCCATTTATTCCGTGAGGATGGCACCGCTTGTCGTCGGCTGCATAAAGAGCCGGGCGTGTAAGGCTTCCCATTAAAAAAAGGCGCGAACCCGGCTGGCGGTACACCGGCGAAGCGTGCAAAGAAAAGCAATGATCTCAGGAGATAGAATGATGATTACTCTGCGCAAACTTCCACTGGCGGTCGCCGTCGCGGCAGGCGTTATGTCTGCTCAGGCGCTGGCTGTCGATTTCCATGGCTACGCGCGTTCCGGCATTGGCTGGACCGGCAGCGGCGGCGAGCAACAGTGCTTCAAAGCGACCGGCGCTCAAAGTAAATACCGTCTTGGTAACGAATGTGAAACCTATGCGGAACTGAAGCTGGGCCAGGAGCTGTGGAAGGAAGGAGATAAGAGTTTTTATTTCGATACTAACGTTGCCTATTCCGTGAATCAGGAAGATGACTGGGAAAGCACCTCTCCGGCGTTCCGTGAAGCCAACATCCAGGGTAAAAACCTGATCGACTGGCTGCCGGGCTCCACGCTGTGGGCGGGTAAACGCTTCTATCAGCGTCATGACGTTCACATGATCGACTTCTACTACTGGGATATCTCCGGCCCGGGTGCAGGTCTGGAAAACGTTGACCTTGGCTTCGGTAAGCTCTCTCTGGCCGCTACCCGTAACACAGAAAGCGGCGGTTCTTATACTTTCTCCAGCGATGACACCAAGAAATATGCTGCGAAAACTGCCAACGACGTCTTTGACATCCGTCTGGCGGGCCTGGAAACCAACCCGGGCGGCGTACTGGAGTTAGGCGTCGATTACGGCCGTGCGAACCCGCAGGATGACTATCGCCTGGAAGACGGCGCGTCGAAAGACGGCTGGATGTGGACCGGTGAACATACTCAGTCCATCTGGGGCGGCTTCAACAAATTTGTGGTTCAGTACGCCACTGACGCAATGACCTCCTGGAACAGCGGCCACTCTCAAGGGACCAGCATCGATAACAACGGCAGCATGATCCGCGTTCTGGATCACGGCGCGATGGACTTCAACGATGACTGGGGCCTGATGTACGTTGCGATGTACCAGGACGTGGATCTGGACAGCAAAAACGGCTCCACCTGGTACACCGTGGGTGTTCGTCCGATGTACAAATGGACGCCGATCATGAGCACCCAGCTGGAAATCGGTTACGACAACGTGAAATCTCAGCGTACCAGCGAAAACAACAACCAGTACAAAATCACTCTGGCTCAACAGTGGCAGGCAGGCAACAGCGTCTGGTCTCGTCCGGCTATCCGTATCTTCGCAACCTACGCGAAGTGGGATGAAAACTGGGGCTACAGCAACACCTCTGGTCTGCAGACGAAAGACAGCAGCGGAAGCGGCGCTTTCACCTCCAGCCGCGGTGACGACAGCGAAGTTACCTTCGGTGCCCAGATGGAAGTGTGGTGGTAATACCGTCCGCAGGACGGGTGTAACCTGGGAGGGGCATCGGCCCCTCCTGACTATTCAGGGTTAGCGCGCTATTGCCTGGCTACCGCTAAACCGATGCTATCCAAGGTGAGAAGAATGAAAATGAAGAAAACTCTCGTCGCTCTGTGTTTATCCGCAGGGATGTTGGCATGCGTGCCGGGGATGAGCCTTGCCGATGTTAACTTTGTACCGCAGAACACCAGCGCCGCGCCGTCTATTCCAGCCAGCGCGCTGCAGCAGCTGATCTGGACGCCTGCCGATCAATCGAAGACGCAGAGCGTAGATTTAACCACCGGCGGTCAACGCCTGGATGTTCCAGGGATCGTCGGACCGGTCGCCGCCTGGAGCGTGCCGGCCAATATCGGTGAGCTGACCCTAACCCTCGACAGCGAACTGAACAAACATAAACAGATTTTTGCGCCGAACGTGCTGATTCTCGACCAGAACATGACGCCAGCGGCGTTCTTTCCCAGCAACTACTTTACCTATCAGCAGCCGGGCGTGATGACTGCCGATCGCCTGGGCGGAGTGATGCGCCTGACCCCGGCGCTGGGCCAGCAGAAGCTCTATGTGCTGGTGTTTACCACTGAAAAAGATCTCCAGCAGACCACCACCCTGCTGGATCCGGCGAAGGCCTATGCCAAAGGCGCAGGCAATGCGGCGCCGGACATCCCGGATCCGATCGCCAAACATACCACCGATGGCGTGCTGAAGCTGAAAGTGAAAACCAACAGCACCTCCAGCGTGCTGGTGGGGCCGCTGTTCGGCTCCTCCGGCCCGGGCCCGGTCACCGTCGGTAACACCGCGGCGCCGGTAGCTGCGCCAGCCGCCGCAGCCGCTGCGGCGCCGGCCGCCAAAAGCGAACCGATGCTCAGCGATACCGAGACCTACTTCAACAACGGTATTAAGCAGGCGGTGAAACAAGGTGACATCGACAAAGCCCTGAAATTGATGAACGAAGCTGAGCGCCTCGGCTCGAAATCCGCTCGTTCCACCTTTATCAGCAGTGTAAAAGGCAAGGGGTAATCGTCTCCCCACAATGCTGATGTTTAGGCACAGCCTTTAGGTGCATCCTCCGGGATGCACCTTTTTTTGCACGCGCGGCGGTCTGTTGCATGGCTGTTGCGTGAATGATCGTATATTGACGTTTGCCCGCCACCAACCGCCTATTCTGCGATACAATGCTCTCACGTTATGTACCGGAGAATCAGGCATGTCCCATCCTGCGCTTACGCGACTGCGTGCGCTGCGCTATTTTGCCGTTATGCCGCCCCTGGCGCCGCCCCTGAGTGATTGGCTGCTGCTGGAGGACTCAATGACCCAGCGTTTTGAGCAACAAGGAAAGCAGGTCACCGTCACCCTGGTTAACGAAGGGTATATCGGGCGTGAGGCGCTGGCTGACGAAGCGGCGCTGTTGCCCGACGAGCCGCGCTACTGGCTGCGGGAGATTATACTCAATGCCGATGGCGAGCCCTGGCTGGCCGGGCGCACGGTGGTGCCGGAGTCGACGCTGTGTGGGCCGGAGCTGGCGCTACAGCAGCTCGGGCAGACCCCGCTGGGCCGATACCTGTTCACGTCGTCGACGTTAACCCGCGATTTTATTGAAATTGGTCGCGATGCAGCGCTGTGGGGGCGTCGTTCCCGTCTGCGGCTGAGTGGCAAACCCCTGCTGCTGACCGAGCTTTTTTTGCCTGCGTCGCCGTTGTACTAAGAGGAAGAAAAAATGGAGTGGAGTCTGTCGCAGAATAAGCTGTTGGCGTTTCATCGCCTGATGCGCACTGACAAACCGATCGGCGCCTTGCTGCTGCTGTGGCCGACGCTGTGGGCGCTGTGGGTGGCCTCGCCGGGCGTCCCGCCGCTGTGGATCCTGGCGGTATTCGTCGCCGGCGTCTGGCTGATGCGCGCCGCCGGCTGCGTGGTGAATGACTATGCCGATCGAAAATTTGATGGTCACGTAAAGCGTACCGCCCGCCGTCCGCTGCCGAGCGGCGACGTCACCGAGAAAGAGGCGCGAACACTGTTTATCGTTCTGGTGCTGCTCTCTTTCCTGCTGGTGCTCACCCTCAACACCATGACGATTTTGCTGTCGGTGGCCGCGCTGGCGCTGGCGTGGGTCTATCCGTTTATGAAGCGCTACACCCATCTGCCGCAGGTGGTGCTGGGGGCGGCCTTTGGTTGGTCGATTCCAATGGCCTTCTCGGCCGTCAGCGAATCGCTGCCGCTGAGCTGCTGGCTGATGTTCCTCGCCAACATTCTGTGGGCGGTGGCCTACGATACCCAGTATGCGATGGTGGATCGCGATGACGACGTCAAGATCGGCATTAAATCGACGGCGATCCTGTTCGGCGAAAACGATCGTCTGATTATCGGTATCCTGCAGGTGGCCGTGATGGCGCTGATGGGCGCGGTAGGCTGGCTGAACGGGCTGGGCTGGGAATACTACTGGTCGCTGTTCGTGGCGGCGGGTCTGTTTGGCTGGCAGCAGAAGCTTATCTTCAATCGCGACCGCGATAACTGCTTTAAAGCGTTTATGAACAATAACTACGTCGGGCTGGTGCTGTTCCTCGGCCTGGCGATGAGCTACCTGTAAAATCCCTGTCCCCATCCCCCCGGTTTGCCGGGGGGCGAGGAGGACAGCAAACGCCGCGTTACGCGTCGTCCTGCGTGACGCTTTCGATCGTCAGACGTACATCCGACGTAATCAAATCCGCCAGCATCCGATAGACCTTCAGGGTCTCTTCCGGCTCGGCATCGCCCGTATCGCTGATATAGCCTTCATCGCGCAGGGTCAATACCAGGGTACTGAACACCGCTTTATCGAAGAACTCCGGCGCGTTGATGCCATGCAGCACCGACAGGCGCTGAGCCACGGTACGGCTCTCTTTCTCCAGCGAGCTGCGGTTGATCGACGGGTTAGCGCTCAGCAGCCAGAAGGTAATGGCGTAGCGCTGCAGCGTCTCGCGGGCGCCTGCGGCCAACAGCTGCAGAGAGCGAGAGTGCGACGGGTTGAGGCTCATCACATCGCCATCGATGACGATCAGCTCCTGACGCAGCATCTCGGCAATCAGCGCATCCATCACTCCGGCCAGCTCCGCTTTCTCCCAGCGCAGGAACAGCTCGGCTTTGAGGAACGGATAGAGCGTTTCCACATGGCGCAGCACTTCGGCGCGGCTGAGATGACGATGCTGAGTCACCAGGGCGGCTAACAGCGACGGCATCACCAGCATATGGGCGATGTTGTTGCGATAGTAGGTCATCAGCACCGCCTGCTCGCGCGGCAGAATGATGATGTCGCCAATGGTGTCTTTCTCGACTTCGAACTTGTTCATCTGCAGCGCGTGGTCGATAAGTTCGCTGGCCGAAGCGGACGGCGCGGTGGCATCCGGCGAATAGGGCACATTGCGCAGCAGCGCGAGGTAACACTCCAGCTGCTGGGTGAGCTGCTCACGGGTCAGCGAACGCTGGCGGGAGGCCAGCAGCGCCGTACAGCAGAGGTTCATGGCGTTGGCCGCGCCGGCGTTGTTGATGCGTACCATCAGGTCAGCGGCGATGTTATTCACCGTCGGCGTCAGCCAGGAAGGGCGGACCGCTTCGATCGGGTCAATCGCTTCCCGCCACTCCGGCACATGGTGGTTCAGATAGGTCATCAGCGGTAGCGGTTCGCCGAAGTTAACGTAGCCCTGGCCAAGATTGCGCAGCTTGCTTAAGCCGCGCACCATCTGCGGCAGACTCTCTTTCTCTTTGGTGGCGCCGCGCAGCTCTTTGGCATAGGTCCCTACCTCCATCACGTGCTCGTAGCCGATGTAAATCGGCACCAGGGTGATCGGCCGGGTGCCGCCGCGCAGCATCGCCTGGATGGTCATCGACAGCGTACCGGTCTTCGGATCGAGCAGACGGCCGGTACGGGAGCGGCCGCCTTCGACGAAATACTCCACGGAATAGCCGCGGCTGAACAGTTCGCCAAGGTACTCGCGGAACACCGTGGAGTAGAGCTTATTGCCCTTAAAGGTGCGGCGAATAAAGAATGCGCCGAGGCGGCGGAAGATTGGCCCGGCTGGCCAGAAGTTAAGGTTGATACCCGCCGCGATATGCGGAGGCACCAGCCCTTGGTGGTACAGGACGTAAGAGAGCAGCAGATAGTCCATGTGGCTGCGGTGGCAGGGGACATAGACAATCTCATGGCCATCGTGCGCCAGCTGGCGTACGCGCTCGGCGTTATGCACGTTGATGCCCTGGTACAGGCGGTTCCAGGTGAAGCCGAGAATGCGGTCGGTCAGGCGGATCATCTCGTAAGAGAAGTTCGCGGCAATCTCTTCCATCAGCGCAATCGCGTTCTGCTGGGCCTTCTCGTGGGAAATTTTCTTGCTGCGCGCTTCGTCTTCCACCGCCCGGGCAATGGCCTTCGATGCCAGCAGCTTGTTAAACAGATCCTGGCGGGCCGGCAGACGCGGGCCGACGGCGGCCAGGCGCTGGCGGGCAAAATGCATCCGCGCGACGCGAGCCAGTTTCTGGGCGATGATCTTATCGGTACCGTGCTCATCCGCCATGCGGCGCAGCGATACGGAAGGCGAGAAGCGCACGAAGCTGTCGCGGCCGAGCCAGGAGACGGCGAAAAATTTCTGAATGCCGTTAAGCATCCGCAGCGGCGGATTAACTTCCCCTTTCTCACGACCCGGCGAGCGGCCGAACATCACCGACACCGGCACCATTTGCACATCGAGATCCGGATGGTTGCGGTGCAGATCGAGGTAGTCATGGAACAGCTTGATGGACTCTTCTTTTGGCGTGTAGTAGGTGAATACGCGCGGCCCGCCGTGGATGAATACGTAGCGCGGCAGCAGGGCGCCGTCGATTTCCAGCGGTTCAAGCGGGTCAGGTAAATCATGCGCCAGACATTGGGCGCGCAGCGTCAGCAGGTCCGCCTTGGAGTTATAGGGCAGGACGTACATGACCGGACGCGAGGTATCGAGTCCTAATTCCTGAGCAGGCTCTGCCGGAATAGACTTGCTTTTTACCAGCACCCGTAATGGTAAATTCAGTAATTTATAGTAAATTCGTTGCCAGCCGGACATAAACGATGTGAAGCCTCTGGTTAATCATGCAAATGCGCGGCAAGAATAACAGAAAGCGGGCAAAATTTCCGTTACCGCGCGGCAAACGCGTACACTCATCGACGTCATTTACATAAAAAGGTTTTGTGATGGCCAATAATACCACCGGGTTAACCCGAATCATTAAGGCGGCAGGTTACTCCTGGAAAGGATTTCGCGCGGCGTGGATCAACGAGGCCGCGTTTCGTCAGGAAGGTGTCGCCGCCATCGTGGCCGTCGCGATAGCCTGCTGGCTGGACGTCGACGCCATCACCCGCGTATTGCTGATTGGCTCGGTCCTGCTAGTGATGATAGTCGAAATTCTCAACAGCGCGATTGAGGCGGTCGTGGACCGTATTGGCTCGGATTATCACGAGCTTTCAGGGCGCGCCAAAGACATGGGGTCGGCGGCGGTCCTGCTGGCGATAATCATCGCGCTGATCACCTGGGGAACGCTGCTGTGGAGCCATTATCACTAACGTTCTTCGCTAACCCTCGCAAAATATAAACAATCTGCCGATTTTTGTGTGCCATGTGGTTCCAAAATCACCGTTAGCTGTATATACTCACAGCATAACTGTATATACACCCAGGGGGCGGAATGAAAGCGTTAACGACCAGGCAGCAAGAGGTGTTTGATCTCATTCGGGATCATATCAGCCAGACGGGCATGCCGCCGACGCGTGCGGAGATTGCTCAGCGCTTGGGGTTCCGTTCCCCAAACGCGGCGGAAGAACACCTGAAAGCGCTGGCGCGTAAAGGCGCAATCGAGATCGTCTCCGGCGCCTCGCGCGGTATCCGCCTGCTGACGGAAGAAGAGCACGGCCTGCCGCTGATCGGCCGCGTCGCCGCCGGTGAGCCGCTGCTGGCGCAGCAGCATATTGAAGGCCACTATCAGGTCGACCCGTCGATGTTCAAGCCCAACGCCGATTTTCTGCTGCGCGTCAGCGGGATGTCGATGAAAGACATCGGTATTCTGGATGGCGATCTGCTGGCGGTCCACAAAACCCAGGATGTGCGTAACGGCCAGGTGGTGGTAGCGCGCATTGACGATGAAGTGACGGTGAAGCGCCTGAAAAAGCAGGGCAACGTCGTCGAACTGTTGCCGGAAAACAGCGAATTTACCCCTATCGTTGTCGATCTGCGTCAGCAGAGTTTTACCATTGAGGGTCTGGCCGTTGGCGTGATCCGTAATGGAGAATGGCTGTAACGCCTGCCCCCGCGCAGCGTCATCTGATGCATGACGCTGCGACGTTTGTCCTCAATCAGGTCTCCGAACATGCTGCTCAACGCTGCCGATAAAGCGCTGTGGCGCCTTGCACTCCCCATGATTTTCTCCAATATCACCGTCCCGCTGCTGGGGCTGGTGGATACCGCGGTGATCGGCCACCTTGACAGCCCGGTATACCTCGGCGGCGTCGCGGTCGGAGCGACGGCCACCAGTTTCCTGTTTATGCTGCTGCTGTTTCTTCGCATGAGCACCACCGGGCTGACCGCTCAGGCCTGGGGGGCCAAAGATCCGCTGCGACTGGCGCGGGCGCTGGTGCAGCCGCTGGCTCTGGCGCTGGGCGCCGGGGTGTTGATTATCCTGTTTCGCCTGCCGTTGATTAACCTCGCCCTGCATATCGTCGGCGGCAGCGAGGCGGTTCTCGAGCAGGCGAGACGGTTTCTCGATATCCGCTGGCTCAGCGCTCCCGCGTCGCTGGCCAACCTTGTGCTGCTCGGCTGGCTGCTGGGGGTCCAGTACGCCCGGGCGCCGGTGATTTTGCTGGTGGTCGGTAATCTGTTGAATATTGTGCTCGACCTGTGGCTGGTGATGGGCCTGCGGATGAACGTCCAGGGGGCGGCGCTGGCCACGGTCACTGCGGAGTACGCCACACTCATTATCGGCCTGATGATGGCGAAGCGGGTGCTGACGCTGCGCGGCGTGTCGCTGGCGATGCTGAAAAACGCCTGGCGTGGCGACATGCGCCGTCTGCTGGCGTTGAATCGCGACATCATGCTGCGCTCCCTGCTGCTGCAGCTGTGCTTTGGCGCGCTGACCGTCTACGGCGCCCGTCTGGGCAGCGATATCGTGGCGGTCAACGCCGTACTGATGACCATGCTGACCTTTACCGCCTACGCGCTGGATGGCTTTGCCTATGCCGTGGAGGCCCACTCCGGCCAGGCCTACGGCGCGCGCGACGGCAGCCAGCTGCTGGAGGTATGGCGGGCGGCCTGCCGGCAGTCCGGTATGGTGGCGCTGGCGTTTGCCCTGGTTTACAGCCTGGCGGGGGAGTACATCATCGCGCTGTTAACCTCACTGCCTTCCCTGCAGCAGCTGGCCGATCGCTATCTGATCTGGCAGACCATACTGCCGGTGGTCGGGGTCTGGTGCTATCTGCTGGACGGCATGTTTATCGGCGCGACGCGCGGCGCGGAGATGCGGAACAGTATGGCGGTCGCCGCGGCCGGCTTCGCCGTGACGCTGCTTACGGTCCCGGCGCTCGGCAATCACGGCCTGTGGCTGGCGCTGGCGGTGTTTCTCGCGCTGCGAGGCCTGTCGCTGGCGCTGATCTGGCGCCGCCACTGGCGACGCGGCACCTGGTTTAGTTAGCCCTTTCTCTAGCTCGCCGTTATCGGTGAACGTCCTCCGGTCGCGCCAGGCTTGCCGGAGCGACTCAGTAGCCCGGCCGAGCGTAGCGCGTGCCGGGAAAACCACCTTCAGCGTTTCCAGTGAGGGCTATGGTTAAAAATTCCGAATAACGAATCGGCGCCAGCATTCTCATCTATAGTTAATACCATGTCCGGCACAAAACGGGCTGTAAACCCACCGAATGATGAGGACGTTATCATGAATAAAGACGAAATCGGCGGTAACTGGAAACAGTTGAAAGGTAAAGCCAAGGAACAGTGGGGCAAACTTACCGATGACGATATGACCGTAATCGAAGGGAAGCGCGACCAGCTGGTCGGCAAAATTCAGGAGCGTTACGGCTATGAGAAAGATCAGGCTGAGAAAGAAGTCTCAGACTGGGAGCATAAGAACGACTATCGCTGGTAGCGTTCCGTGATCCGAAGAATGAAGCATTTGTGTTAGTGCCTGTCTAAATGGCGCAGGGACGCGCCGTTAACCCTTTTTCCCGCTGCGGCTGCCGCTCAGCGGGCTTTCTTTTTGAGCTGAATCGTATGATCGTGCTGGCAGTGTCCCGGCGTGCTGCAGGCTTCCACTTCCACGCAGCTCGCGCAAAGGCCATGAGCTTCAATCACGTTGTGGCGCAGGGCGAAGCCCATTCTGGCCGCCAGCGTGTGCATGATATCTTCCACCCCTTCAGCCGCCTCTTCCTTCACCACGCCGCAGCGGTCGCAGATAAACATGGCCGAGCTGTGGGTTGGCTGGTCAAAGAGATGACACAGCACATAGCTGTTGGTCGATTCCACCTTGTGGACAAAACCCTGCTCGAGTAAAAACTCCAGCGCGCGGTAGACCGTCGGCGGCTTCGCCTGCGGCTCTTTCTCACGCAGCAGATCCAGCAGGTCGTAGGCGCTGATTGCCCCTTGCTGCAGGCTCATCAGGCGCAACACTTCCAGACGCTGTGGGGTCAGGCGTACGCCGCGTTGCGCACACAGCTTTTCAGCATGCGCTAACATCTCTTGCGAAGGGGTCTTATCCATGAGCATCCTCAGGTTGCGTGAAATTGAATCTGTTACTTTATCACGTTCCGCGGAAAACGCCGAGACCCGACGGGTGATGCGGGTCATACTTCAGATTGTCGGCGCCAGTCCACTCCCTGGCGCTGGCCGCTGACGCTCGTGGAGGCTGCGCCTTAGCCGGTCGTTAAAACCGTATGCCCGATTTAATCGCAACACGCCTGACCCAGGGTATGCTATATCTGAAGTGTCTCATTTTCGGGAGAAAACGATGAAACGACCTGATTGCATTCGCCACTGGCGCGAACTGGAAGGGCCCGACGATGCCACTTATCCCGACAGCCCGGAGCGTTTTTCCATTGGCGCGCCGCTGGGGCGCGGTTTACGCCTCAACCGGCTGGGGATCCACCACGAGAGACTGCCGCCCGGGCGGCGCACCTCTTACCCGCACGCGGAGAGCGATGAGGAAGAGTTCATCTATGTGCTGGAGGGCTATCCGGAAGTGTGGATAAACGGCTATCTCTGGAAGCTGGAGCCGGGCGATAGCGTAGGTTTCCCCGCCGGCACCGGCGTTTGCCACACTTTTCTCAATAACACCGAGCAGGAGGTTCGTCTGTTGGTGGTGGGTGAGGCCAACAAAAAGTACAACCGAATTTACTACCCGCTCAATCCCGGCTATGCCGCGACGCGCCAGGATCGCTGGGTTGATCATCCGCCGCAGTTCTTTGGCCCACATGATGGCAAACCGCGGATAAAGTAATCGACACCGGGAAGGGGCGAAGCGCGGCGCACTACGCGCCTGTGGTTTATCTTTATGCTATAGTAGCGCCCCTTTTTACCCGGATGCTTATTTATTCGCCATGATGCCTGAATCAACGTCACCTGTTTTTCCTGCTCACCGCTTCTCCATCGCGCCGATGCTCGACTGGACTGACCGGCATTGCCGCTACTTCCTGCGGCTGCTGTCGCGGCATACGCTGCTGTATACCGAAATGGTGACCACCGGGGCGATTATTCACGGCAAAGGGGACTATCTGGCCTATAGCGAAGAAGAACACCCGGTTGCTCTGCAGCTCGGCGGCAGCGATCCGCAGGCCCTGGCGCAGTGCGCGAAGCTGGCCGAGGCGCGCGGCTATGATGAGATCAATCTCAACGTCGGCTGCCCCTCCGATCGGGTGCAGAACGGGATGTTTGGCGCCTGTCTGATGGGGAATGCCCAGCTGGTGGCCGACTGTATCAAAGCGATGCGCGATGTGGTGTCGATCCCGGTCACGGTGAAGACCCGTATCGGCATCGACGACCAGGATAGCTATGAATTCCTTTGCGATTTCATTGAGACGGTCTCCGGCAAGGGCGAATGTGAGATGTTTATTATTCACGCCCGCAAAGCCTGGCTCTCCGGTCTGAGCCCGAAAGAGAACCGCGAGATCCCGCCGCTGGATTATCCCCGCGTCTGGCAGCTGAAGCGTGACTTCCCCCACCTGACGATGGCGATTAACGGCGGTATCAAATCGCTGGATGAAGCCAGAGTGCAGCTTGAGCATATGGATGGGGTGATGGTCGGGCGTGAGGCCTATCAGAATCCGGGTATTCTGGCTTCGGTCGACCGGGAGATTTTCGGCGTCGCCGGCGCGGATGCCGATCCGGTGGCCGTCGTGCGGGCCATGTACCCGTATATTGAGCGCGAGCTCAGCAAGGGTACTTATCTGGGCCATATCACCCGTCATATGTTGGGACTGTTTCAGGGTATCCCGGGCGCCCGCCAGTGGCGTCGCTACCTGAGCGAGAATGCGCATAAAGCCGGCGCCGACATTGCGGTGCTGGAGCAGGCCCTGAAGCTGGTGGCCGATAAGCGTTAGTTTCTCACCAAAACCTGGTGAAATTGACCACGCCTCGCACACCATTGCGGGGCGTATTCTTTTAAATTCAGTTGGTTATTGTTGGCATGTTTTTTGTAATACCTGCAGAGCGACATATTAATGACTGTGGGGAGAGAGCCATGCTGGAACTGTTATTTGTCATCGGATTTTTTGTCATGCTGCTGGTCACCGGCGTATCGCTGTTGGGGATTATCGCCGCCATCGTGGTGGCTACGGCGCTGATGTTCGTCGGCGGTTTGTTTGCTTTAATGATTAAATTGCTGCCGTGGCTGCTGTTGGCGGTGGTGGTGGTGTGGGTTATTCGGGCACTGAAAACCCCGGACGGAAACGCTTTTCGCGACAATAACCGTTGGCGTTACTAAGGTATTGAGGGGTATGTCACAACCTGAACAATTTTGCACAGAACCGCGTAGGCATTACTGCGCAAATCTGTCACTATTAGCGCGTTAACGAATTCATCGCGCTGTACCCTACATACAGCCGAACTAAAAAAAAGTAAGGGCTTCCCAGGTGGAAGCCCTAAACTTTTGTCCCTTTGTTCGCTTACGGCAGCAGCAGACTCGATCCCTGTGTCACCCGGCTTTCCAGAACTTCATGCGCCCGTCGCGCTTCGGTCAGCGGATAGGTCTGACTCTCGGGCACGTCCACTTTAATCACGCCGCTGGCGATCAGCGAAAACAGCTCACTACAGGCTTCCGCCAGCTCTTCCCGGTTGGTGATATAGCCCTGCAGCGATGGGCGGGTGACGTACAGAGAACCTTTCTGGTTCAGGATCCCCAGATTAACGCCGGTTACCGGGCCGGAGGAGTTGCCAAAGCTGACCATCAGGCCGCGGCGTTGCAGACAGTCCAGAGAGGCTTCCCAGGTATCTTTCCCTACCGAGTCATAGACCACGGCGACTTTCTTACCGTCGGTGAGCGCTTTGAGCCGCTCCGCGATAGGTTCTTCGCGATAGTTAATCACCTGCCAGGCGCCCGCCGCTTTGGCGCGCTGCGCCTTCTGCGCGCTGCCGACGGTGCCGATAAGTTTCGCCCCCAGCGCTTTCGCCCACTGACAGGCTATCAGCCCCACGCCGCCGGCGGCTGCGTGAAACAGGAACATCTCATCAGGCTTAATTTCATAGGTTTTGCGCAGCAGATACCAGACCGTTAATCCCTTGAGGAATGACGCGGCGGCCTGTTCGAAAGAGATGGCGTCCGGGAGGACCGCCGCTTTGTCGGCCAGCACATTGTGCACCGTGCTGTAGGCGCCGAGCGCCGACTGGGCGTACACCACCCGATCGCCTACCTTAATGTGCGATACCCCATGGCCAACTTTACTGACGACGCCGGCCGCTTCGGTGCCGAGGCCGCTCGGCAGCGACGGCGGCGGATAGAGGCCGCCACGAACATAGGTGTCGATATAATTGATACCGATGGCTTTGTTTTCGACCTGAATTTCATGCTCAGCGGGATCGCGGGGCGTGAATTCAACCGCCTGAAGCACCTCCGGCCCCCCGTGTTTTGAAAATTCGATGCGTGTTGCCATGTTCGCTCCTGTGTTGTTCTGAGATTATCCAGTAAGCTTAACAGCCTGCGGCGGCGGCGACGGATTTTCTTACCCGCCTCAGGCCAGTCACGCTGAATGGGTTCTTTAGCGGCAATGGCTTTCTCGCTATACTGTCACGCTCTTTTCCGTATCGGTGAAACGTTAGGCTATGGCAGGAAATAAACCCTTCAACAAACCACAGACAGAAACCCGCGAACGCGATCCGCAGCTCGCCGGGCTGAAAGTCCCGCCGCACTCGATTGAAGCGGAGCAGTCGGTGTTGGGCGGTTTAATGCTGGATAACGAGCGCTGGGACGACGTCGCCGAACGCGTCGTTGCCGACGACTTTTATACCCGTCCGCATCGTCATATCTTTACCGAGATGGCGCGCCTGCAGGAGTCGGGCAGCCCGATTGACCTGATCACCCTTGCGGAGTCGCTGGAGCGTCAGGGACAGCTGGACAGCGTGGGCGGCTTCGCCTATCTGGCTGAACTGTCCAAAAATACCCCCAGCGCGGCAAACATCAGCGCCTATGCCGACATCGTGCGCGAACGCGCGGTCGTGCGCGAGATGATCTCGGTGGCCAATGAAATCGCCGAGGCCGGCTTCGACCCGCAGGGGCGAACCAGCGAAGATCTGCTCGACCTCGCCGAGTCCCGCGTCTTTAAAATCGCTGAAAGCCGGGCCAATAAAGACGAAGGGCCGAAAAACATCGCCGATGTCCTCGACGCCACCGTCGCCCGTATCGAACAGCTGTTCCAGCAGCCCCACGACGGCGTTACCGGGGTCAACACCGGCTACGACGACCTCAACAAAAAGACCGCCGGCCTGCAGCCGTCGGATCTGATTATCGTCGCCGCCCGTCCGTCGATGGGTAAAACGACCTTCGCCATGAACCTCGTGGAAAACGCAGCGATGCTGCAGGACAAGCCGGTACTCATCTTCAGTCTCGAGATGCCCTCGGAACAGATCATGATGCGTTCTCTGGCCTCGCTGTCGCGCGTCGATCAGACCCGCATTCGTACCGGTCAGCTGGACGATGAGGACTGGGCGCGGATCTCCGGCACCATGGGCATTCTGCTGGAAAAACGTAACATCTATATCGATGACTCCTCCGGCCTGACGCCGACGGAAGTGCGTTCCCGCGCGCGGCGTATCGCTCGCGAGCACGGCGGCATCGGGCTGATTATGATCGACTACCTGCAGCTGATGCGCGTGCCGTCGCTCTCCGACAACCGTACCCTTGAGATCGCCGAAATCTCCCGCTCGCTGAAGGCGCTGGCCAAAGAGCTGCAGGTGCCGGTGGTGGCGCTGTCGCAGCTGAACCGCTCGCTGGAGCAACGTGCCGATAAACGCCCGGTCAACTCCGACCTGCGTGAGTCCGGCTCTATCGAACAGGATGCCGACTTAATCATGTTCATTTACCGTGATGAGGTCTATCACGAGAACAGCGATCTGAAGGGCATCGCGGAAATTATCATTGGTAAACAACGTAACGGCCCGATCGGCACCGTGCGACTGACCTTCAACGGCCAGTGGTCGCGTTTCGATAATTATGCTGGCCCTCAGTATGATGATGAGTAATCCTTCCTCCTTCTTTAATTAAGGAATTCAAATGCAAGCGGCAACTGTAGTTATCAACCGCCGCGCTCTGCGACACAACCTGCAACGTCTGCGTGAACTGGCGCCTGCCAGCAAACTGGTTGCGGTGGTGAAAGCGAACGCCTACGGACACGGTCTTCTTGAGACCGCGCGAACGCTGACCGACGCCGACGCTTTTGGCGTCGCCCGCCTGGAAGAGGCGCTGCGCCTGCGAGCGGGGGGGATCGCCCAGCCGATCCTCCTGCTGGAAGGCTTTTTTGCGGCGGAAGACCTGGCGGTGATCGCCGCTCAGCGTCTGCATACGGCGGTGCATAGCCCCGAACAGCTGGCGGCGCTGGAGCAAGCCGACCTCCCCGAGCCGGTGACCGTGTGGATGAAACTGGATACCGGTATGCATCGCTTAGGGGTGCGCCCGGAGGAAGCTGAGGCGTTTTATCAGCGTCTGAGCCAGTGCAAAAACGTCCGCCAGCCGGTCAACGTGGTGAGCCACTTCGCCCGCGCCGATGAGCCGACCTGCGGCGCCACCGAACGGCAGCTGGATATCTTCACCACCTTTACCGAAGGCAAGCCGGGATGGCGCTCTATTGCCGCCTCGGGTGGCATCCTGCTGTGGCCGCAGTCGCATTATGACTGGGTGCGTCCGGGCATTATCCTGTATGGCGTGTCGCCGCTGGACGATCGCTCCACCGGGAAAGATTTTGGCTGTCAGCCGGTGATGACCCTGACGTCCAGCCTGATTGCCGTGCGCGAGCATAAAGCAGGGGAGCCCGTCGGCTACGGCGGCACCTGGATCAGCGAACGCGACACTCGGCTCGGCGTGGTCGCGATGGGCTATGGCGACGGTTATCCGCGCGCCGCGCCGTCGGGCACCCCAGTGCTGGTCAATGGCCGCGAAGTGCCGATTGTCGGCCGGGTGGCGATGGATATGATCTGTGTTGACCTCGGCCCGCAGGCCGAGGATAAAGCCGGCGACGCGGTGGTGCTATGGGGAGAGGGACTCCCGGTAGAGCGCATCGCCGAGATAACGAAAGTGAGCGCTTACGAACTTATTACGCGACTGACCTCCCGCGTCGCCATGAAATACCTCGACTGAGCCTCGTTCGTACCGGATAGCTCAGACGCTGGTCCGGTACGCAATCGGTATAGCCGCGGACAAAAAAGCGGTTTATACCGCTGCGCAGTCACTTTCCCCTCAACATCCTCTCGACCTGCCGTCATATCCGGTTTATTGTGTAAGAACCTGCCCTATGTAAACCTGGAGATACATCGCGTGTTTCAAAAAGTTGACGCCTACGCCGGCGACCCAATTCTTTCTCTGATGGAACGCTTCAAAGAAGACCCGCGAAGCGACAAAGTCAACCTGAGTATCGGGCTATATTACAACGATGACGGCATTATCCCGCAGCTGCAGGCGGTGGCGGAAGCGGAAGCGCGCCTGAACGCCGAGCCGCACGGCGCCTCGCTGTATCTGCCGATGGAAGGGCTGAGCGGCTACCGCCAGGCGATTGCCCCGCTGCTGTTTGGCGCAGAGCATACCGCGCTTAAGCAAAACCGCATCGCCTCCATTCAGACGGTCGGCGGTTCGGGCGCGCTGAAGGTCGGGGCCGACTTCCTCAAACGCTACTTTCCTGAGTCTCATGTCTGGGTCAGTGACCCGACCTGGGAAAACCACATCGCCATATTTGAAGGGGCTGGCTTCGAAGTAAGTACTTACCCCTGGTTTGATAAAGCCACCAACGGCGTGCGCTTTGAAGCGCTGCTGGCGACGCTGCAAACGCTGCCGGCGCGCGACATTGTGCTGCTGCACCCCTGCTGCCACAACCCGACCGGCGCCGACCTGACGCCGGAACAGTGGGATCGTGTGGTGGAGATCCTGAAAGCGCGTCAGCTGATCCCGTTCCTCGACATTGCCTACCAGGGCTTTGGCGCAGGGCTGGAAGAGGATGCCTACGCCATTCGCGCCATCGCCAGCGCCGGGATGCCGATGCTGGTCAGCAACTCTTTCTCCAAAATTTTCTCCCTGTACGGGGAGCGCGTCGGCGGCCTGTCGGTGGTCTGTGAAGACAGTGAAACCGCAGGCCGCGTGCTGGGCCAGCTGAAGGCCACCGTGCGCCGCAACTACTCCAGCCCGCCGAGCTTTGGCGCGCAGGTGGTGGCGACGGTGCTGAACGATGCCGGGCTGAAAGCCACCTGGCAGGCGGAAGTGGACGCCATGCGCGCGCATATCCTGACCATGCGTCAGGCGCTGGTCGACGCGCTGCAGCAGGTTGCTCCGGGCAGCAAAGTGGATTATCTGCTCAAGCAGCGCGGGATGTTCAGCTACACCGGCTTCAGCGCGGCGCAGGTGGATCGCCTGCGCGACGAGTTTGGCGTCTACCTGATTGCCAGCGGACGTATGTGCGTGGCGGGGTTAAACTCACGTAATGTTCAGCAGGTAGCGAAAGCCTTTGCCGCGGTAATGTAAGCCGCTCTCCAGCAGGTTGTCTCTGCCGGTCAACGGGCAGGGGCAACCCCCTCTGATTGTGATCATCCTCTTTTTCTATGACATCTGCGCGAAAAAGGCTTTTCATCCCTGCCGCCTGCGGGTAAGGTCGGGACGTTACTAAGCATGCACATTATTGAAAACAATAATGATTGATAGATTTAGGGATAAATATGCGCAAACTTACTCTCGCCCTTGCGGCGGCCTCTCTCCTGTTCACGCTGAACAGCGCCGTCGTGGCGCGCGCCTCCACGCCGCAGCCGCTGTGGGTCGGTACCAACGTGGCCCAGCTGGCCGAGCAGGCGCCGATCCACTGGGTTTCGGTGGCGCAAATTGAGAACAGCCTGCTGGGGCGCCCGCCGATGGCCGTCGGTTTTGATATCGATGACACCGTCCTCTTCTCCAGTCCCGGTTTCTGGCGCGGGCAAAAAACCTTCTCCCCCGGCAGTGAGGATTACCTGAAAAACCCGCAGTTCTGGGAAAAAATGAACAACGGCTGGGACGAATTCAGCATGCCAAAAGAGGTGGCGCGCCAGCTGATTGCCATGCATGTGAAGCGTGGCGACAGCATCTGGTTCGTCACCGGCCGCAGCCAGACCAAAACAGAAACCGTTTCTAAAACCCTGCAGGATTATTTCCTCATCCCGGCCGCCAATATGAACCCGGTAATTTTCGCTGGCGATAAGCCGGGTCAGAACACCAAGACCCAGTGGCTGCAGGCGAAGCAGATAAAGGTTTTCTATGGCGACTCGGATAACGACATTACCGCTGCCCGCGAGGCGGGCGCCCGCGGGATCCGCGTGCTGCGCGCCGCCAACTCCTCCTACAAGCCGCTGCCGATGGCCGGCGCGCTGGGCGAAGAAGTGATCGTCAATTCCGAATACTGATGGGCGCCTGAACGGGATAAACGGCAGCGGTGACGCTGCCGTTTTTTTATGCAAAATCCGGGGTGGAAGGTTTTACCTTTTCACGTATTGCTGCACACTTAGAGGGATTCATTCGCAAAAAGGAGTCGATGATGTGGTATCAGCAAACCCTGACGCTTGGGCCTAAATCCCGTGGTTTTCATCTGGTCACCGACGAAATCCTCGGCCAGATCCGCGGGCTGTCCGGGGTGAAGGTCGGCCTGCTACACCTCCTGCTCCAGCATACTTCCGCTTCCCTGACGCTCAACGAAAACTGCGATCCCACCGTCCGGTATGACATGGAGCAGTATTTTCTTAACGCCGTGCCGGACAATGCGCCGTACGAACATGATTATGAAGGCCCTGACGATATGCCGTCGCACATCAAATCCTCGATGCTTGGCGTGTCGCTGATGCTGCCGGTCGAGGACGGACGCGTCAGGCTGGGGACCTGGCAGGGCATCTGGCTGGGGGAGCATCGGATACACGGCGGTTCGCGGCACATCGTTGCGACGCTCATGGGGGAATAAAAGATGACAATTTCGGAGTTATTGCAGTACTGCATGGCGAAGCCGGGAGCAGAGCAGAGCGTCCACAGCGACTGGAAAGCCACGCAGATTAAGGTCTCGGACGTGCTGTTTGCCATGGTGAAGGAGGTCGAAGACCAGCGGCCGGCGGTTGCGTTGAAGGCGAGTCCGGAGCTGGCGGAGCTCCTGCGGCAGCAGCATCGCGACGTCCGGCCCAGCAAGCATCTCAATAAAGCGCACTGGAGCACCGTCTTTCTGGATGGCTCGCTGCCGGATTCGCAAATCTACTACCTGGTCGATGCGTCTTACCAGCAGGCGGTGAAAATGCTGCCGGAGCCGGTCCGGCAGCAGCTTTCCCGCTAATTATTTCAGCATCGGCTTCAGGAAGCGCGCGGTGTGCGAGGCTTCGCACTCAGCGACGGTTTCCGGCGTACCGGAAACCAGAATTTCGCCGCCGCCGCTGCCGCCTTCCGGGCCGAGATCGACAATCCAGTCGGCAGTTTTTATCACGTCGAGGTTGTGCTCAATCACCACGATGGTATTGCCCTGATCGCGCAGCTGGTGCAACACTTCCAACAGCTGCTGGATATCGGCGAAGTGCAGACCGGTGGTTGGCTCATCGAGGATATACAGCGTCTGCCCGGTACCGCGTTTGGACAGCTCGCGCGCCAGCTTGACGCGCTGTGCCTCGCCGCCGGAGAGCGTCGTCGCCGACTGGCCAAGGCGAATATAGGTCAGCCCGACGTCCATCAGCGTTTGCAGCTTACGCGCCAGCGCCGGAACCGCATCGAAGAACTCACGGGCTTCTTCAATGGTCATATCCAGCACTTCATGAATCGTTTTGCCTTTGTACTTAATCTCCAGCGTTTCGCGGTTATAGCGTTTGCCTTTGCACTGGTCGCACGGTACGTAGATATCCGGCAGGAAGTGCATCTCGACCTTGATCACGCCGTCGCCCTGGCAGGCTTCACAGCGGCCGCCGCGCACGTTAAAGCTGAAGCGGCCCGGCGTGTAGCCACGCGAACGTGATTCCGGCACCCCGGCGAAGAGCTCGCGCACCGGCGTAAACACCCCGGTATAGGTCGCGGGGTTGGAGCGCGGCGTACGGCCGATCGGGCTCTGGTCGATATCGATGACTTTATCGAAGTGCTCCAGCCCCTGAATATCGCGATACGGCGCCGGTTCGGCGATGGTCGCCCCGTTAAGCTGACGCTGGGCAATCGGGAACAGGGTATCGTTGATCAGCGTGGATTTACCCGACCCTGAAACGCCGGTAATACAGGTGAAGAGCCCCACCGGCAGCGTCAGCGTTACGTCTTTCAGGTTGTTACCGCGCGCGCCGGTCAGTTTGAGGACTTTCTCCGGATCGGCGGGCACGCGCTGCTTCGGCACTTCAATTTTGCGCTTGCCGCTCATGAACTGGCCGGTCAGGGATTCCGGGACGGCCATAATGGCCTCCAGCGGCCCTTCCGCCACCACCTGGCCGCCGTGGACCCCGGCCCCAGGGCCGATATCGATCACATGGTCGGCGGCGCGAATGGCGTCTTCGTCATGCTCAACGACGATCACCGTGTTGCCTAAATTACGCAGGTGGATCAGGGTCCCGAGCAGGCGCTCGTTATCGCGCTGGTGCAGGCCGATGGAGGGCTCATCCAGGACGTACATCACGCCAACCAGTCCGGCGCCAATCTGGCTCGCCAGACGGATACGCTGGGCCTCGCCGCCGGAGAGCGTTTCCGCCGAACGGGAGAGCGTCAGGTAGTTGAGGCCGACGTTGACGAGGAACTTCAGGCGATCGCCAATCTCTTTCAGCACTTTTTCGGCGATTTTCGCCCGCTGGCCGGAGAGTTTCAGATTGTTGAAGAAGTCCATCGCGTGGCCGATGCTCATATCGGAAATGGTCGGCAGTGGGGTGTTTTCCACAAACACGTGGCGCGCCTCGCGGCGCAGACGCGTACCGTCGCAGCTGGCGCACGGGCGATTGCTGATGAACTTCGCCAGCTCTTCGCGCACCGCGCTGGATTCCGTCTCTTTGTAGCGGCGCTCCATGTTATGCAGCACGCCTTCGAACGGATGGCGGCGTACCGAGGTGTCGCCGCGGTCGTTCATGTATTTGAATTCAATATTCTCTTTACCGGAACCGTACAGGACCACTTTCTGCACGCTGGCGCTGAGAGTGCCCCACGGCGCTTCGACGTCGAACTTGTAGTGCTCCGCCAGCGACTTCAGCATCTGGAAGTAGTAGAAGTTACGTCGATCCCAGCCGCGGATGGCGCCGCCCGCCAGCGACAGCTCCGGATTTTGCACCACGCGATCGGGGTCGAAATATTGCTGCACGCCGAGGCCGTCGCAGGTCGGGCAGGCGCCCGCCGGGTTGTTGAAGGAGAACAGGCGCGGCTCCAGCTCGCGCATGCTGTAGCCGCAGATCGGGCAGGCGAAGTTGGCGGAAAACAGCAGTTCTTCCGCTTTCTCATCATCCATATTGGCCACGATGGCGGTACCGCCGGAGAGCTCCAGCGCGGTTTCAAACGACTCGGCCAGACGTTGCGCCAGATCGTCGCGGACCTTGAAGCGGTCAATTACCACCTCGATGGTGTGTTTCTTCTGCAGCTCCAGCTTCGGCGGATCCGAGAGATCGCAGACTTCGCCGTCGATCCGTGCGCGGATATAGCCCTGGCTGGCGAGGTTTTCCAGGGTTTTGGTGTGCTCGCCCTTACGCTCTTTAATAATGGGCGCCAGCAGCATCAGACGCAGGCCTTCCGGCTGGGCGAGGACGTTATCGACCATCTGGCTGACGGTCTGCGCCGCCAGCGGCACGTCGTGGTCCGGACAGCGCGGCTCGCCGACGCGGGCGTACAGCAGACGCAGGTAGTCGTGAATTTCGGTAATAGTACCCACCGTCGAGCGGGGGTTGTGAGAGGTTGATTTCTGTTCGATGGAAATCGCCGGCGACAGCCCTTCGATATGGTCGACGTCCGGCTTCTCCATCAGCGACAGGAACTGTCGCGCATAGGCGGAGAGCGATTCGACGTAGCGACGCTGGCCTTCGGCATACAGGGTGTCGAAAGCGAGTGAAGATTTGCCAGACCCGGAAAGCCCGGTGACGACAATGAGTTTGTCGCGCGGGATAACGAGGTTGATGTTTTTGAGATTATGGGTGCGGGCGCCCCGAACTTCGATCTTATCCATTCACCTTTCCCGGTAGGTAGATACACGGATTGCCTGGTTTGCTTGAAGGACAAACGGCAGAAACGGCTAATTATGACACAATTTAACCTGTCTGGATATACAGTATTGGAATGGCGCTGCGGGAAGCGTGTGAAAATTTGCATAGCGGCGGCATGTTTTCTGGAATTGGCTTAGCAGCTATCAAATTGTCCCTTTGTGGTGTTAGAATTCCCGGTTTACACTTATACAAAACGTATTATTCAGGAGATTCGATCATGGCCAGCAGAGGCGTAAACAAGGTGATTCTCGTCGGTAATCTGGGGCAGGACCCGGAAGTACGCTACATGCCAAGTGGCGGCGCAGTCGCCAACTTCACGCTGGCAACTTCCGAATCCTGGCGTGACAAGCAGACCGGCGAAATGAAAGAGCAGACTGAATGGCACCGCGTTGTGCTGTTCGGCAAACTGGCGGAAGTCGCTGGTGAGTACCTGCGTAAAGGCTCTCAGGTGTACATTGAAGGCCAGCTGCGTACCCGCAAGTGGACCGATCAATCCGGTCAGGACAAATACACCACTGAAGTGGTGGTGAACGTTGGCGGCACCATGCAGATGCTGGGCGGCCGTCAGGGCGGCGGCGCACCGGCAGGCGGCGGCCAGCAGCAGGGCGGTTGGGGTCAGCCTCAGCAGCCGCAGGGCGGCAACCAGTTCAGCGGCGGCGCGCAGTCCCGTCCGCAGCAGCAGGCTCCGGCAGCGCCTTCCAACGAACCGCCGATGGACTTCGACGACGATATCCCGTTCTAAGGCTTGCCTTAGACGCAATAGCCGCGTAGTTAAAACAGAAAGCCCCGGTTTCGCCGGGGCTTTTTTTATGATTATTCCACCACCGCCTCAGGAGTCGTTTTGACCACTGATCGCGGATCGCGAGCGCTTCAGGCCGCGGGCACCTGAGCGGTTGCGGGCGTCGCCACGCCTGGCTGCGGTGCGGCGGGCTGTGTCGCTGGCCTCTGCCGCGGCGCGGCCGTCGCTTTTTGTTTGCGGGCCATGTCATCGACGATCAGCCGATAGGCGATGTAATACTTATAGATATTGCTGACGTAGGTCACCGTTTCCGCGCCGATTTTTTCTGCCGCCAGATTTTCGACATTACCGAACCAGACGTTTGGATCAAACCCGCGCTGTTTGGTCATGGTGCGCAGGCGGGCGATACGCGCTGGACCGGCGTTGTAGGAAGCAAAGGTAAATAGCGCTTTATCCAGCCGGGTCATGGGCTCATCAGCATAGTATCGATCTATCATCCAGCGCATATATTTCACGCCAGCATGAATGTTGGGATCCAGCTGTTTAATATCGCCCACCTTCAGCTCTCTTCCGGTGCTGGGCATCACCTGCATTACCCCGACGGCGCCGACGTGGCTTCGAACCGACTGGTTCAGCCGCGACTCCTGGTATCCCTGGGCCGCCATCAGCAGCCAGTCGACATCGTAGCGATCGCCATATTTACGGAAGACGTCCACCATGGCGAGGAACTTGCGCCGTTCCTGACTCGCTGCGGCATTTTTGACATATTTAGCGTTTTTCAGGTAACGCAGCAGAAGAGTATTGCCCAGCGTGGTGCCCTGACGATTCTTTTTCACAAAGTTGTTCAGCAGCGCCAGCAGCTGCGGACTGTCCTGGCGTACCGCCCACGCAATGTTGCCGCCGTCGCGCAGCACCACGTTGTCATGGACCTGGATTTTCGGAAACACCTGTTTCCAGAAAACAGCTTTATGCTGATCGACGACGATCAACGGCACCAGCCCGGCGTTGAGCATTTCCAGCAGATCTTCATCCTCCAGCGCTTCCGGCGCCGCTTCCAGGGTAACCGGCGGTCTTGACTCACTGGCAAATCGGGCGTTCAGCGCTTGCAGACTGTCGTAATAGCTGGAGGAGCGGCGAACAAAGACCGTTTGACCGGAGAGCTGCTCCAGGCTGTCGACCTTTGGCGACGCCGGGCCGGAGATCAGCAACTCTTTGACGCCGCTGTAGAGCGGCTGAGCGAAAGCGGCCTGGGCTTCCCGCGACGAAGTGATGGTCAGGTTGGCGGCGACGATATCCCCTTTACCTTCATTGAGCGCGGTGAAGAGATTATCCCGGCTGACCGGCACGAAAACGATATGCAGCTTCAGGTGGCGCTGTTTCAGCTTTTTATCCCTGGCCAGCTGTTTATTCAGATCTTTTTCCAGCGCCATGAAAATGTCGTGCGTCGCTCCGCGTTGGGTTCCCTTATCAATAAAAAAGAAGGTCTTGCTGTAGGTGGTTAATACCCGGATGGTGCGCCGATCAAGCATGCCAGGCAGATCGCCTTTCCACGGCTGCAGCATGTCGTCGATATGGATTGACAGCGTGTTGTCTTCGGTTGCCACCGGCGGTGCTTTTTCCGCCTCCGCCGCAAGCAGGATAGGGGCGAATAACAGCGTCGCGAGGCAGGTGAGCCAGGCGATAAACAGGCGTGATAGCAAGTTGGCGTTCATGGAGGAACACTCCGCAGGGGGATGTGTTTATTTTAGCAGAACGGCCGCCGTTAGCCGGGCACGACAAGGGCGTAAAAAACATAACGATGCTGACAAATCATTTTCTCCCATTTTATCGCTTACTATTAATGTGCTTTTATCTTTACTTTAACTATGGAGATAATATGGCGGAAATGTGTTTTTTTAATGATAAATAGAAAGTAATGATAATGTTTTTATTTTATGCTTCCTCATCTGTTTTGTATTAACCTTTTGATTATTAGTATTTATTTTATTTTTATCCGATATTGATTATTATCACCTTGATAATGAATCTCATTTTTATTACCGTAGCACAGCACATTACTCTTATTATTCGCTGTCTGGATTACGCTATCAAAGAATAGCGCGAAGCGCTTTTTCTCTAATGATGAAACAGGGCACTTAATTTTATTATGCCTCTTGCTGTTTTCTTATTCCCATGACTATCGGGAAGGGGCTGACCTACGCCAAAATCTGGCGAGGCGCTGAGGCGAGTATTTTATCCCCTTGTTTTTTCAATTGGGGAAGGCGTTATGCCCGACAGCAACAGAAAACAGGGCATATTCTATGAAATACACGTCTCACTTCCCGCTGGGGATCGTCATTCCTTTGCTCGCCTGTAGCGTGCAGCTGCAGGCGGCAGAGAATATTACTGAACAATCGACTCGTGACGAGAGCACCCCAACGGCCGAAAACCAGGAGGAAACGATGGTGGTGACCGCTGCCAGGCAGAACCTGCAGGCGCCGGGCGTGTCGACCATTACCGCAGAGGAGATTCGCAAACATCCCCCCGCCCGCGATGTGTCGGAGTTAATTCGCACGCAACCCGGGGTCAACCTGACCGGTAACTCCACCAGCGGTCAGCGCGGCAACAACCGGCAAATTGATATCCGTGGCATGGGGCCAGAGAATACGCTGGTGCTGGTCGATGGAAAACCGGTCACCAGCCGTAACTCGGTACGATATGGCTGGCGCGGCGATCGTGATTCCCGTGGCGATACCAACTGGGTGCCGGCAGAGATGATCGATCATATCGATGTGATCCGCGGCCCGGCGGCGGCGCGCTATGGTAATGGCGCGATGGGCGGGGTCGTCAACATCGTGACCAAACCGACCACGCCTGAATGGCATGGGTCGTGGAATACTTATATGAATGCTCCGCAGCACCGTAAAGAAGGGTCGACGAAACGTACCAACTTTAGCCTCAATGGTCCGCTGTCAGACAGTGTTAGCTTCAATCTCTGGGGTAATCTGAGTAAAACCCAGGCCGATGCTCAGGACATTAACGCCGGGCATGAAGCTGAGCGTACCGGTTCCTACGCAGGCTCTTATCCAGCCGGACGTGAAGGGGTGGTGAACAAAGATATTCACAGTAAGCTGCGCTGGGAATTCGCCCCGATGCAGGCCCTGGAGTTTGAGGCTGGCTACAGCCGCCAGGGCAACCTCTATGCCGGCGACACACAAAACACCAATACCAGTACGCTGGTGAAGAGTATGTACGGGAAAGAGACTAACCGTCTCTACCGGCAAACTTACGGCGTAACATGGACCGGAGGCTGGGATAATGGCGTGACCAGCAACAGCTATGCCCAGTACGAACACACCCGCAACTCGCGAATGAATGAAGGGCTGGCGGGCGGTACGGAAGGGATCTTCTCCAGTAACGAGTTTTCAGATATCGATCTGGCCGATGTTCTGCTACATAGCGAAGTGAATATTCCGTTTACGCTGGGGGTCGATCAGAATCTGACGCTGGGCACCGAATGGAACCAGCAGCGGATGAAAGACGGCGTGTCGACAGCCCAGGCGCTCTCTTACGGGGCGATCGACGGTGTATCGGCTACCGATCGTAGCCCGTACTCCAGCGCTGAGATTTTCTCGCTGTTTACCGAAGATAATATGGCGCTAACGGACAGTACCATGCTGACACCCGCTCTGCGCTTCGATCACCACAGCATCGTCGGTAATAACTGGAGCCCGTCGCTGAATCTGTCCCAGGAACTGACGGATGACTGGACGCTTAAGCTGGGCATTGCCCGCGCTTACAAGGCGCCTAACCTCTACCAGTTGAACCCGAACTATATTCTCTACAGCAATGGTCAAGGCTGTTACGCCAGTAGTTCCGCCTGCTATCTGATGGGAAATAGCGACCTGAAAGCGGAGACCAGCGTCAATAAAGAGATCGGTATTGAGTACAAGCATGATGGCTATCAGGCGGGAATTACCTGGTTCCGTAACGACTATCACAACAAGATTGAGTCAGGGTATGCGGCGGTGGGCACTGCCAGCAACGGTACCACCAATATCTATCAGTGGGAAAACGTACCAAAAGCGTTAGTGGAAGGCCTGGAAGGAACGCTGAATCTTCCAGTGGGGGAGACGGTTAACTGGAGCAATAACCTGACATGGATGCTGCAGAGCAAGAATAAGACGACAGGCGACCGGCTGTCAGTGATCCCGCAGTTTACCCTGAACTCGACTTTGAGCTGGCAGGTTCGTGAAGATCTCTCTCTGCAGAGCACCTTTACCTGGTATGGCCGTCAGAAACCAAAACGCTTTAATTATAAGGGCGAGGCGGTCAGCGGCAGCGAACTAAACGAAGTCAGCCCATACAGCATTGTCGGCCTCAGCGCGACCTGGGATGTGAACAAAAATCTGAGCTTCACCAGTGGGATAGATAACCTGTTTGATATCCGCCATTATCGGGCAGGGAATGCGCAAACGACTGGAAACGCGACGACGGGGGCTTACCTTTATGGTGCGGGTGCTGAGACCTATAACGAGTCGGGGCGAACCTTCTTTATGAGCGTAAATACTCATTTCTAATGGTGCTGATGAGAATGAAACCGGGTGCAGCGCGGCCCGGTTTTTTTATTTCAGATAAAAGTGGTGGAAGCGGTTATAAATGGTGACAAAATCTTCACGCCTTCTACATTATTAGCTCAAAATATCCTTTTATACTGATCTCCGTTGCGCAAGGTCGTTGATCCCGACCGGGCTCGATAATAGCATCCTGCTATTTCCCTTCTGCAATACCCCCCTGTCCCCCTTCCATTCCCAACCGCAGTGATGCGGAGGAGGGGGACCTTCCTTATTTTTGTCGCGTGACCCGATGACGATATTGAGTGGGTGTGAGCGCATGATATTTTTTGAAGGTACGATTAAACGCACTGAGATCGTCATAACCAACCATAATACAAATATCGACAATACGGTAACCAGGCGTCGTCAGCAATAAACGGCGACAGAGCGACATACGCTGTTGACGGATATATTCCATCGGCGAACGATCAAAATAATAACGAAAGAGCCGAAATAGATGCCAGGGAGAATAACCAGAGATATCGCTCAGATCATCGACGGTTAGTTTCTTATCCAGATTATTATCGATCCAAAGGATCAGGTCGTTTAGTACCGATTGCTGGAGCGTTTTGCTACGCATGATTGAGGCCAGTCCCAAAAACGAATGGCTCCTCAATGAGGAGCCCCGGGTTTATTGAACGGTGAGCTCGCCGCGGCGAACCTGATAATTTTTTTGGTTATCAGGGCCAATATAGTCGCTGGCGGGTTTTGCCACCTGCAGATGACCAAACGCGGTTGATTGCTCTGCATGATAATTTTCGCCGTCATTCACGTCGCCGCGCCCGTTATAACGGGCAATAGCTGGGAAGGGATACACCGGACGCGTTGCGATAACGGCTGGAGTGGCGTCAGCGTAAGGCTGACTGATTTTCTGCATGCCGTGAAACTGCGTTTGCGCATCTGGTTTTTCTGTCATCGGCGGCAGCCTGGCGGCGGCTGACGCCCGTTTTCCGGCCATAAGCTCTTGCGGCGCGATGCCTTCCTCGGTCCAGCGCATCAGCGGGGTAAGGAGATCAATTTGATCGTAACCTTCGCCATTACCGCAATGTGCTACCCCAGGCAGCAGGAATAACCGCAGGAAGGTATCCGTTGCGGCATGGCCCATCTCTGCTTCTACGCCGCGGTAATAGGCGATAGAAAAGGCTGGGCTGACGGAGTCATCGGCCAGACCGTGCCACAGGATAAGCTTGCCGCCGCGCTGTTGATAGGCATGAAGATTGGTATTTGCCGCGTTATAGAGCGGTGCCAGTTGAGCGACGGCGTCAAAATTCTGCTGATTAAGTGGGAAATCCCGCATCGAATGGATCTTCTGTTTTCCTCCCGGCAGGAGCACGGATTGCAGAGCCGGTAGTACCATCATTTCCGACATTGAGTGGCCGGTCGGCGTCTCCGGCACCGGCCAGCGTAGCTCGGAGCCCAGCGGAAGACCGCCAGCGACGAACTGGGCGCCGTGGCTGTCGTAAGCGCCGCGGTAGAGCTTTTTCACTACCTCAATCTCTTCCTGTGTCAGGCAGGCGGAACGGTCCTGAGCGTTGGCAGGACAGCGGGGGAGCCAAGTCTCAGAGAACTGGCAGGCATACGGGTTTTGCAGGATGCCGTCCTGCACGCCGGAAAGCGTCGGGCAGTGAGCCAGTATGGCCTGGTGAATCAAAGGTAAGCGATCTTTCAACAAGACAGCGGTACCGTCGGGACGCTGATTGGCGGCCACATTCCAGCCGTGGAAGAAGGAATTCTGAAACTGGAAAAAGGCCGCAGGCGCGCCAGCGCTGATACCGTCAAAATCCTGCGGAAAGCGCTGTGCTTCCATCAATGCTTCGCGACCGCCGTCTGAGCAGCCCATAAAGTACGCGTATTTTGGCGGCTGGCGGTAAAGCGTCTGAATCACCGCTTTGGTCAGCACTGCGGTCAGGTGGTTGGCGCGCCAGGCAAAATCGATGCGCTTTTGCGGATCCTCGGCCCATGAAGCATCCATCATACTGCCATGGTGCCCCATATCGGTTGCTGCCACCACGAACTCGCCGTTCATTGCCGGCAGGCAGCCGCTGGCATTCGACAGACTCAGGTTAATGCTCCCGCACAGTCCGCCGCAGCCGACCTGCAAGAAACGTTGACTCCAGCGCTGGGTCGGCAGGGCAATCTGCACGCCAATCTGGGGGGCGATAGTGGCGCTCACCTTGCACCAGCTTCCCTGCGCGGAGGTTTGCATTTCAGTGTGGTTGATAGTGACCTTTGCGCCAACGGCGGCGCTGAAGTCGGTAGCGCTCAGCGTATCGCATGTCAGCGCGGGGAGAACAATCTGCAGACTGGAGGCAGCCTGCGCCGGCGAAGCGAACGGTAACCCAAAGAGGGTGCAGATAATGATGGGTAAGATCGTTTTAAGTAAGCGTGACATACGCAATTCCCTGTGATTGATGGTGGGAGGCGGCAGGATGGTGAATCCTATGCCTCACCTTCCCTGGCGAGGCGCCACTGCTTGGCTATTGTAGATAACGATAGACTTTCCTTGATGCCTTGATAAGGCGTCCCTACTGTATTCTGCTATTTTGAGGAAAATATGGAGATTTTCTCCATTGTCATCTGGCGGTAAATACATGAAAGAATGTTGTGATGTCGATTGCATAATTTATTCAATTTCTCTTCATTATATCTGCTGGCTTTAAGAATATGATTGTGCCTGTTCCTGGTGATTCCAGAGAACAACATTCCTAACGAGATCCTTCCCCCTTTCCATTAGCAAGAAAGGGGGCTTTTTCAATAAAAACCGTTCAGGCAAATCTAAATATAGCTCTGGTGTTGGCCATTAGAACCACGGAGTTCAGGAAAAGTTCCATCCTTAAATATATTTTTAAAGATGATTTAACATCCTTTTTTTCTCCATTTTGTCGCCATAATTGCATGTAATTCTGCGTCTCGCTCAGGTTAATTCTGTCGCATATCTTAGATACGCAATCTGAACAAATAAGCTCAACGCCAGCAGATAACTGCTATTGCTCATTATCTCGTAGACGACACATTCATGTTAAAAAAGACTCATATCATCAGCGGATTATTGATTACCCCTTTAACGTTGTACGCCGCAACCTCATATCAAGTTGATGATATCCGTTTTGAAGGGCTGCAGCGCGTGACCGTCGGGGCGGCGCTATTAAGTATGCCGTTGCACGCGGGAGAAGCGGTGACGGCAGAGGAAGTCAGCGAGGCAGTGCGCGCGCTGTATGCGAGCGGCAATTTCGAGAATGTGCAGATCCTGCGCGCTGGGAAAACGCTGGTGGTGCAGGTTAAGGAGAGGCCCACTATTGCCAGCATCAGTTTTTCCGGGAATAAGTCGGTGAAGGATGATGCGTTAAAGGAAAATCTCACCGCGACAGGTATTTCAGCAGGTAGCGCACTGGATCGAAATTCGCTTAGCGAAATAGAAAAGGGGTTGCAGGATTTCTATTACAGCGCGGGGAAATACAGCGCGCAGGTTCACGCTGTGGTGACACCGTTACCGCGTAATCGCGTTGACTTAACGTTCGTCTTTCAGGAAGGCGTATCGGCGAAAATCGCACAAATAAACATTATCGGTAATCAGGCGTTTCGGGAAGAGACGCTCCTGGACCAGCTTCAGCTACGCGATAATGTGCCGTGGTGGAATGTGGTAGCGGATAAAAAATACCAGAAACAGAAGCTGGAAGCCGATCTGGAAACGCTGCGCAGTTTTTATCTCGATCGCGGCTATGCGCGCTTTGCTATCCAGTCCACGCAGGTCAGTATGACGCCAGATAAAAAATCCCTGTATATCACCATCACCCTCAATGAAGGCGAACGTTATCGGGTCGACCGAACTCAGGTGACAGGCGACCTGGCGCAGCATGGACCGGAGATCGAGGCCCTTGCCCAGCCGCTGGCGGGGGCATGGTATAGCGGGGCGCAAGTCACCACGATTGAAAATGAGATCAAAAAGCGTTTCGGCAAGTATGGTTATGCCTGGCCGAAAGTGACGACCACGCCGGAAATCGATGATGCGCATCACCGTATGACGCTGCATATTCAGGTCGACGCGGGTCGCCGCTACTCGGTACGCCAGATCCGCTTTTCCGGTAACGACACCTCCCGGGATGCGGTGCTGCGTCGTGAAATGCGTCAAATGGAAGGGGCGTGGCTCAACAACGAAAAAGTCGAGCAAGGGAAAGTACGTCTTGACCGAACGGGTTTTTTTGAGAACGTTGAACAGCAGATCGTTCCGGTTAGTGGGACGGCGGATCAGGTCGATGTGGTCTACAAGGTGAAGGAGCGCAACACCGGCTCATTTAACGTGGGCCTGGGATTTGGAACGGACAGCGGCGTGAGCTATCAGCTTGGCGTGACTCAGGATAACTGGCTGGGAACGGGCAACAGCGTTAGCTTCAACGGGACGCGCAACAGCTATCAGTCTTATCTTGAACTGGGGGCGACGAATCCGTGGTTTACCGTCGATGGCATTAGCCTGGGCGGAAAGATTTTTTATAACAGCTATGATGCTTCCGATGCGGACGCCGGGAGCTATAACCAGCAGAGCTACGGCTTAGGCAGTACGCTGGGGTTTCCAATTAGCGAAAATAACTCCCTGAACCTGGGACTGGATTATGTTCATAATCGGCTGACTAATATGGATCCGGAGCTGTCGACCTGGCGCTACCTCAGCTCTCGCGGAATCGAGCCCAGCGTGGTGACGAAAGATGGCGACAGCGGCGCGAAATATAGCGCCAACGATTATTTTGTGAGTATTGGATGGGGTTACAACGACCTCGACCGCGGCTTTTTCCCGCGAGCGGGAAACAAAAGCAGCCTTAGCGGAAAACTGACCCTCCCCGGCTCGGATAACAGTTATTACAAACTCTCCTTTGACACTGCCCAGTATCTGCCACTGAACGAGAATAAGCGCTGGATCTGGATGGAACGCCTGCGTGCAGGCTATGCCGGCGGGTTAGACGGCAAAAGTGTGCCGTTCTACGATAACTTTTACGCTGGCGGTTCGTCGACAGTGCGCGGCTTCTCATCTAACACCATCGGGCCTAAAGCGGCCTATTACCGTTGTAACGGCAGCGAAAGCAGCTATAGCGCCTGCCCGCTGGACTCCTCATCTGATGCGGTCGGCGGGAATGCCATGGCGGTGCTGAACAGCGAATTTATCATTCCAACCCCCTTTGTGAATGACAAATATGCCGATAGTCTGCGAACCTCGCTGTTTGTTGATGCGGGGACGGTCTGGAGCACCTCCTGGCAAAACACCGCGCAGACGCAGGCGGCAGGGATCCCTGACTACGGCGATCCGAGTCATATTCGTCTCTCCGCTGGGATTGCCGTGCAGTGGATGTCTCCTCTCGGTCCACTGGTCTTCTCATGGGCAGAGCCATTTAAAAAGTATGATGGCGATAAAGCAGAGCAGTTTCAGTTTAATATCGGCAAAACCTGGTAAGGCCCCAGCGGGGCCTATTAGACCGGTGTGGCAATATTCTGTAGACGGTACCCCGACATACGGATTGAGCTAAATAAGATCAATCGCCATGGCGATATTATCGCTAAGATATTCGCTATGGCGATATACCAAAGACATTTACCCGAGCGCGGCCTGATGGCTGCGCGGGTCTGTTGTCGTACGCCGAGGCAACCGCGCAATAAATAACTGGCTGTCGTCGTCCTCTCTGCCGGCGGAAGCTTTGGCGACGCTCAGCGCCACATCGTCTGATACGAATGGATGAAGACTCATCCAAAGGGACTAATACATATTGTCAATTATTTTTATTTAATCTTATTTTTTATTGTATTTTCTTTTCTTAGGTTGATTTGTTTCTATTTTTATAGCGTCTAATCATTAATCTCTCGACGAAAAGTAAACGTTACTAATAATGGAGTATGTTGTTAGGAATTGTCTTAAGTCAAATAATTGTCAGGGATGCTTGCAGTTTATATTAATGAATGCTATCACTATATACGGTAACAATTTGTAGCATTTATATAAGGAAGGAATATGAAATGGACTATTCTTAATACTCTGATCTGCCCGCAATCCGGCATCGCCTTTTCGGCGATATCCAGCCTGCGTTTCTTAAAATTTATTATGTGGTACGAGGCCGATGTGATCCTGCTGCCCGGTGAGACAATGAAGCTCTATTCCTCAAGAGTTTTAATTAATGACCAGTATCATTCATTAAAAATCTACAATATTGCGGTGTACGACGAGGCGCAGTGGGAAATATTACGCGAGCGGCCATCGTGCCCGTACCATGCCGGCGGCGAGCGGTCTGACTCCTGTTTTTACCAGTCCTTTTGCGCGATTAAGCGCTGCCCGAATAATATTCCCCGCAGCGAAACCTGGCGTTAGTCAGGCCACGCCGGGGGCGGTATGGCGTCATTTCTCCAGCAGGGCGGCCAGTCGTGGCTGGACGCCTGCGCAGCCGGCCAGCACGCGGTTACCTCGCCGTAGCCCCTCATTGGCGAGAAACGCTTGCACGTTCCGCCCGTCTCCTCAATCAACTGCATGCCTGCCAGCGCGTCCCAGCTGTTCATATGCGCTTCATAATAGGCATGGAGCTGGCCGGCGGCGACATGCGCCAGCATCAGGGCGCCCGCGCCGAAGCGGCGATATTCCAGTCCGGCGTCGAGCAGGAGGGTGACGGCCCAGGTGGAAGGGAGAGTATTGAGCCAGCCGCTGCGCAACAGCTGGTTAGCGGCCAGTTCGGCGCCGGCGGCGTTATCAGAGCAGACATCATCCACCCCGGGGATCGTTGCCGCCAGCATCTTTGTTTTTCTGGAGTCGCTGGATGAGTTTACCGGCACCTTTTTCGTCGGGGCGCCGGATGTCACTACGCTACCGCTGCTGCTCAATAACGCCAGCATGTCGGGTAACTATCAGGTCTTGTCGAATACCGCGCTGATTTTGCTGGCGCCATCGCTGCTCTTTATGGTGGTGATCCATAAATTTATGCGTCCGGAGATGATGGCGAGACTGGGGAAATAAGGGCTGCAGAAAACGAAAAAGCTTCCCGGTGGGAAGCTTTTTAACCTCAGGTCATCATCATTGGCCATTCTGGCGGTGTCTGACTCATGACTTCAATCATCACATCTTTGATATTGCCCCAGATTTTGGCAATATCGAGCAGGGTGATGCCGAGCAAACCGGTGGCGAACCAGCAGGCGGCGGCAAGGCCGAGGCAGCTGCAGATCACCGCCAGACCGGCATAATCGCTTTTGCGAAGTTGGATATTCAGTGAACTGGCAAGAAACATCAGTACCGCGCTCACCAGGGGCCAGCGCAACAACACAACACTGGTAGTAATGGAAGCCATTAACCTGTCCTCAAAGAAAGTCGGAGAGCCATGGACGACCTGGCGCGACTGACGATGGCATAGCGCTCTGGTCTCAACTGGCCTACTAGAGAGTGATGAAACGCCATTTCTGTTTCATCAACTTGTGTGAACTATATCACACTTGGTGCTTTATTCACCAGTCAAAAAATGAGCTTTCGCTGCGCTTAATAACAATGCTATTTATGTGGATATTAGTGAGCAACCTCCGATGATCTTATTTTCATTCTCTTGCTAATGATTATTATTCTGCGGGTTTTATTACTTGTTCTTGTTTAATACACGGAGAAACCGAGTCAGAAGCGCGTCTATTCTTAATCTTGGCGGAATATCTTCCGAATACCTGATAAATAAGTATTATTCTTCCCTGTCAGTGGTAAAGCTGACGCCCGTGAGGGCTGGCGGAAATCGGCTGATGTCTATCGCAGTCGCGATTGCTAACGTGTTTGGGCTACCTTAATTAAGGCATATCGCATGGATGTAAGCGTAAATGGGTGACAGTACGCCGCATAAGGCGCTAAGGCTCATCGGAACGGGTTTGGTTATTTTATTGCCAGTGGTACTGGCATTGTGGTTTGCCCAACTGCGGGCGAAAGCCGAAACCATTGATCAATTACACTCATTTTCGCAGCTGGCGCTGCAAAAAACGGAAATGGTCATCCGCGAAGCGGATCAGGCCCGGGCGAAAGCCAGCCAGTATCGCGGGGAGCTGTGCTCAGCGGACCATCAGCGTTATTTATTGCATATCGTTCGCGGCCTGCTGTATGTAGAAGATCTGATCTACGCTAACGGCCAGCGCTTTATCTGTTCAACGTCCGTTCATCAGCAAACCGGCTGGCGGATGCCGGCGGCCAATTACACCAAAAAGCCGGATGTCGCGATTTACTATTACCGGGACACGCCGTTTTATCCCGGCTTTGCCATGAATTATATGCAGAAGGGGCCCTATGTGGTGGTGGTCAATCCCTTCTCGTACAGCTCGGTAATCGCCAGCGATCGCGATTTAGCCTATGGCGTGTTCGATACCAAAACCAACCTCTTTTTCTCGGTGAGTAACAATGTCGAGCCCGCGGAGCTCCATGCGTTAATTCGCGAAGGCGATACCTTTTTTAATCAGAATGGCCGGGTGTATACGATAGCCCGCTCCGCTATCCGGCCGATCGCCGTCATTATGTCCACCTCGCGGGCCAGCTATTATCATAACTTTTGTGACCAGGCCAGCCTGACGCTGCCGCTGGGGATCATTTGCAGTATTTTACTGGTGCTGGTGTGGTCGCGCACCCGCCGGCAGTATCACTCGCCGCGCAATATGCTGCAGCGGGCTCTGAGCTGCCGCCAGCTGCGCCTGCACTACCAGCCGATTATCGATATTAAAAATAACCGCTGCGTCGGGGCGGAAGCGCTGCTGCGCTGGCCAGGGTTTGACGGTCCGGTGATGAACCCGGCGGAGTTTATTCCGCTGGCGGAAAATGAAGGCATGATTGCCCAGGTGACGGACTACGTGGTGGATGAGCTGTTTTACGAAATGGGAGAGTTTCTTGCCAGCCATCCGCAGCTGTACGTGGCGATCAATCTCTCTGCGTCGGATTTCCACTCGGCGCGGCTGATTTCACAGATCAGTGAGAAAGCGCGCAGCTATGCGGTCTGTATCGGGCAGATCAAAATCGAAGTAACCGAGCGGGGGTTTATCGACGTACCGAAGACCACGCCGGTGATTCAGGCGTTCCGCGAAGCGGGCTATGAAATTGCCATCGATGATTTCGGCACCGGCTATTCGAATCTGCATAATCTGCACGCCCTGAACGTCGATATCCTTAAAATCGATAAAACCTTCGTTGATACGCTGACCACCAACAACACCAGCCACCTGATTGCCGAACACATCATCGAGATGGCGCGCGGGTTGCGTCTAAAGACTATCGCGGAAGGCGTGGAGACGCCTGAGCAGGTAAGCTGGCTCTACAAGCGCGGCGTGCAGTATTGCCAGGGCTGGCTGTTTGCGAAAGCGATGCCGGCGCGGGAGTTTATGCAGTGGTTAGCCAATGCGCCCGCGCCCGTGAACGTGCCTCAGCCGTCGCGTCACGCGGAGATCTGATGGCGGTAGTCGCTGGGGGTGCGGTCGAACTCCCGGCGGAAAACCCGCGAGAAGGTTTGCTGCGAGACGTAGCCCAGATCCATGGCGATATCAAAGATCGGCCGCTGGGTGGTTCGCAACGCCTCCGCCGCCAGCAGCAGACGGCGCTGACGAATATAATCCCCCAGCGTCTGATGCATCACGGTGCGGAACATCCGCTGCAGGTACCACTTCGAGTATCCTGACTTTCTGGCGACTACATCAATGTTAAGTGGTTGATCGATATGTTCATCAATCCATTCAATCAGTGTTTGAATAATATCCTGATGGGACATAAAGCGGCCTCTCTCAATTCTCGATTCGTCGTTTTGTCTGCGGGCGAGTATAATTCCTCAAGTTAACTTGAGGTAAAGCGCTTTATGGAAAAGAAATCACCCCGCATCAAAATGCTGCTGACGCCCGGGGAAGTGGCAAAACGAACCGGCGTGGCGGTCTCGGCCCTCCATTTTTATGAGAGTAAAGGGCTGATCCACAGCCAGCGGAATGCCGGCAATCAGCGGCGCTACCGGCGCGATGTCCTGCGCGCGGTGGCGATTATCAAAATTGCGCAACGTATCGGCATCCCGCTGGCCACCATCGGCGACGCGTTTGGCGTGCTGCCGGAAGGGCACAATCTCAGCGCAAAAGAGTGGAAAATGCTGTCATCACAGTGGCGCGAGGAGCTGGACCGGCGTATCCACACCCTGACGGCGCTGCGCGACCAGCTCGACGGCTGCATCGGCTGCGGCTGTTTATCGCGGCGCGACTGCCCGCTACGCAACCCGGGCGATAAACTGGGGGAAGAGGGGACCGGCGCCCGGCTGCTGGAGGAGGAGTGATAAAACTAAAGCGCCACAACTGGGCGCTTTAGTTGTTTTCCGGTCTTGGTCTTTCGCATTATCTCGTTGGTTCACGAGAGGGTTTCCCCCGACGTCGACGTCCCTCAGTATTGCGCAATCTGTTGATGGAGGTTCCGGTTTGCGTCGACACTTTAACTATGGCATCTGCCGCCGTTTTTTCCTCACTATTTTGCCGAAATTTTCCCGGCAATCAGCGCCTGTTCCTATAGTTAATTTGAACAAACCACGGGAGAGGCCCATGCTGACGGTACATCATCTTAATCAGTCACGATCGCAACGCGTACTGTGGGCGCTGGAGGAGCTACAGCTGCCTTATCAGATAGTCCGCTATCAGCGGGAAAAGTCGATGCTGGCGCCAGCGGCATTGAAGAAAATCCACCCGCTGGGTAAATCGCCAGTGCTGGAAGACAACGGCAATGTGCTGGCGGAGTCCGGAGCGATCCTTGAGTATTTGCAGGAGAGCTGGGACAGCGATGGGCTGCTGAAGCCACAGGGCGCGGATGACAAACTGCAGTACCGCTTCTGGCTGCACTATGCCGAAGGCTCGCTGATGCCGCTGCTGTTAATGAAGTTGGTGTTTGCCAGCCTCGGCAAACCCCCGGTGCCCTTTGGCGTCCGCTCGCTGGGCTCGCTGCTGGGCAAAGGTATCCAGAAAGCGTGGCTCGATCCTCAGCTGGCCACCCATGCGCGGTTCATTGACGACCATCTTGCCACGCGGCCATGGTTTGCCGGCGATCGGCTGAGCATGGCCGATATCCAGATGAGCTTCCCGGTGATGGCGCTGCTGGCCCGCGGCGGCATGCATGATCTTCGCCATATTGAGGCCTGGCGACAGCGGGTGGAGCAGCGCCCGGCCTGGCAGCGGGCTATCGAGCGCGGCGGCCCCTTCACCTTACCCGGCGCCTGAAGTATCAGCGGATCCGATGACGCGGCTAAATGAAAGCAACTCACTAAAAAATTGTTAGCGGATTGCGCATGGACGATAACGTTTGCGCATCGGCTGGTTATTTTCTGTTCGTCATAAGCGAAATTTAGCGAAATACGATAAACATCGGTTGAAAAGGGTTATCTAAAGGCCGGATAATCGTTTGCCTTTCTGTTTTACTCCCTCTTTTTTCTGCTAGCCGGGGGGAGTTGATAAGGTTGACACACCGTAGTGTATGCGCGGAGTTAAACGTTTGCTTTTTTGCGGCCCCCCTGGCGCTGCGATTCGGTACAAGGAGATCGCGTTTAACTGGCAGTGGAAGGTCCACCACGCATATCAACGAACAATAAAAATTTTCAGGGGAAGTTTTCTATGTCTACGCCTTCAGCGCGTACCGGCGGTTCATTAGACGCCTGGTTTAAAATTTCGGCGCGCGGTAGCACCGTGCGTCAGGAGATTGTTGCAGGTCTTACTACCTTTCTGGCAATGGTGTACTCCGTCATCGTGGTGCCGGGCATGCTCGGAAAAGCGGGCTTCCCGCCGGCCGCGGTGTTTGTTTCTACCTGTCTGGTGGCGGGCGTTGGCTCGCTGGCGATGGGATTATGGGCAAACCTGCCGATGGCCATCGGCTGCGCTATCTCGTTGACCGCTTTCACCGCCTTCAGCCTGGTGCTGGGGCAGCACATCAGTATTCCGGTGGCGCTCGGCGCGGTATTCCTGATGGGCGTCCTGTTTACGGTGATCTCGGCAACCGGCATCCGTAGCTGGATCTTGCGCAACCTGCCGCAGGGCGTGGCCCACGGTACCGGGATCGGGATCGGTCTGTTCCTGCTGCTGATTGCCGCCAATGGCGTTGGCCTGGTGATCAAAAATCCGCTGGACGGTCTGCCGGTGGCGTTGGGGAACTTTGACAGCTTCCCGGTGGTGATGTCGCTGATTGGCCTCGCGGTGATCATCGGTCTGGAAAAAATGAAGGTACCGGGCGGTATTCTGCTGACCATTATCGGCGTGTCGATTGTCGGCCTGATTTTCGATCCTAACGTCCATTTCTCCGGGATTTTCGCCATGCCATCCCTGAGCGATGACCAGGGCAACTCGCTGATTGGCAGTCTGGATATCGTCGGCGCGCTGAATCCGGTCGTGCTGCCCAGCGTACTGGCCCTGGTGATGACGGCGGTCTTTGACGCCACCGGCACCATCCGCGCGGTGGCCGGTCAGGCGAACCTGCTGGACAAAGACGGACAGATCATCAACGGCGGTAAAGCGCTGACCACCGACTCCCTGAGCAGCGTCTTCTCTGGCTTAGTCGGGGCGGCGCCGGCGGCGGTGTATATCGAATCGGCGGCGGGTACAGCAGCCGGCGGTAAAACCGGCCTGACCGCGGTGACGGTAGGGGTCCTGTTCCTGCTGATCCTGTTCCTCTCTCCGCTCTCTTATCTGGTGCCGGCCTACGCGACCGCGCCGGCGCTGATGTACGTCGGCCTGCTGATGCTGAGCAACGTGGCGAAGATCGATTTCAATGACTTCGTTGACGCGATGGCTGGCCTGATCACCGCGGTGTTTATCGTGCTGACCTGCAACATCGTGACCGGCATCATGATCGGTTTCGCGACCCTGGTGATCGGCCGTCTGGTCTCCGGCGAGTGGCGCAAGCTGAACCTCGGCACGGTGATTATCGCTGTGGCGCTGGTGGTGTTCTACGCCGGCGGGTGGGCGATTTAAACCCTTTGTGCTCCTCACGGGCGGCTCAGGCCGCCCGTTTTATTTTTAAGCCACATCCTGTTTCCATTTGCGTTAATCTGGGTAGCGTATGATTCAAAGGCAAGACGCCTCACAGGTATAAAAGAAAACGCAGCAAACAGGGAACACATGGAAATATTCTTTACCATCCTCATCATGACCCTTGTGGTCTCACTCTCCGGGGTAGTGACGCGCGTACTGCCCTTTCAGGTTCCACTCCCACTGATGCAAATCGCCATTGGCGCGCTTCTGGCGTGGCCGACCTTTGGTTTGCATGTTGAATTTGATCCAGAGCTGTTTCTGGTCCTGTTTATCCCGCCGCTGTTGTTCGCCGACGGCTGGAAAACGCCAACTCGCGAATTCATTGAGCACGGGCGCGAGATCCTCGGCCTGGCGCTGGCGCTGGTGGTCGTAACGGTGGTCGGCATCGGCTTTCTGATTTACTGGATTGTGCCGGGCATTCCGCTGATCCCGGCGTTCGCGCTGGCGGCCGTGCTGTCGCCGACCGATGCCGTGGCGCTCTCGGGTATCGTCGGGGAAGGGCGGATACCGAAAAAAATCATGGGTATTTTGCAGGGTGAGGCGCTGATGAACGACGCCTCCGGCCTGGTCTCGCTCAAGTTTGCCGTCGCGGTGGCGATGGGCACGATGGTCTTTACCGTCGGCGGCGCCACCGTCGAGTTTCTGAAAGTGGCGATTGGCGGCGTGCTGGCCGGGTTTGTGGTGAGCTGGTCGTATGGCCGCTCGATGCGCTTCCTCAGCCGCTGGGGCGGTGACGAGCCCGCCACGCAGATCGTCCTGCTGTTCCTGCTGCCGTTTGCCTCCTATCTGATCGCCGAACATATCGGCGTCTCCGGCATTCTGGCGGCGGTGGCGGCAGGGATGACCATCACCCGTTCCGGTGTGATGCGTACCGCGCCGCTGGCGATGCGCCTGCGCGCCAACAGCACCTGGGCGATGCTGGAGTTTGTCTTTAACGGCATGGTGTTTCTGCTGTTGGGCCTGCAGCTGCCGGATATCCTCTCCAGCTCGCTGGTGGCGGCGGAAGCCGACCCCAATGTCGAGACCTGGATGCTGTTTACCGACATCATCCTGATCTATGCCGCGCTGATGCTGGTGCGTTTTGGCTGGCTGTGGTCGATGCGTAAGCTTAGCCAGCGCTTCCTGAAGAAGAAACCGATGGAGTTTGGCTCCTGGACCACGCGCGAGCTGCTGATCTCCTCCGTTGCCGGGGTGCGCGGTGCGATTACCCTCGCCGGTGTGCTCTCTATTCCGCTGCTACTGCCGGACGGGAATGTCTTTCCGGCGCGCTATGAGCTGATTTTCCTCGCTGCCGGGGTGATCCTGTTCTCGTTGTTCGTTGGGGTGATTGCGCTGCCGATCCTGCTGCGCCACATTGAATCGAGCGATAATGTGCAGCAGCGGAAAGAGGAGCGTCTGGCACGCGCGGCGACGGCGGACGTGGCGATTGTGGCGATCCAGAAGATGGAAGAGCGGCTGGCGGCGGATACTAAAGAGAATATCGATAACCAGCTGCTGACCGAAGTCAGTTCGCGGGTGATCGGTAACCTGCGCCGCCGCGCCGATGGTCGTAACGATGTGGAAACCTCGATGCTCGAAGAGAGCCTGGAGCGGCGCTTCCGCCTGGCGGCGCTGCGCTCTGAGCGCGGTGAGCTGTACCATCTGCGCGCCACCCGGCAGATCAGTAACGAGACGCTGCAGAAGCTGCTGCACGACCTCGACCTGCTGGAAGCGCTGTTGATCGAAGATCAGTGATCGTCAGACCCGGTGGCGTAGCGCCGCCGGGTGATCTCTCGTAACGCACGTGTGTCCGCGGGCAGCTGACGCCTTACCGGGCCGACAACCTCCGCGGTATCCACCCGATGCGCACCAGCCTGGCGCCGCCAGGCGTTATTCCAGCCAGAACGCTTTACTGCACGCCAGCCAGGCCTCAGCGCTGCGCGACATATACACACCTTCCCGCCAAATCATCCCCAGCTCCCAGCGCAGCTCGCTTTGCAATGGGATCCAGCAAAAGTTCTGCGGGTCGAGACGCTGGCAAATCGGCTCCGGCAGGATCGCCACGCCAATGCCGGCCTGCACCATGGCGGCGAGAAAATCCCACTGACCGCTGCGCACAGCGATCCGCGGCTTCACGTCGTGCTCGCTAAACAGGCGCATCAGCTGCTGGCTGAGGGCAAATTCCTCGTTGTAGATAACCAGCGGATGCGCCGCCAGCTCCGCCGGCGAGAGCGACGTTTTGCCTTCCCACGCCGCGGTCCTGGGCGTCAGGACGCACAGCGGGTGGTTGAATAACGGCAGGGTGGTGAGGCTGCTACCCTCTTCGATGGGCAGGGCGGTCATCGCCATATCAAGTTCGCCATTGCTGACCGCCTGCTGAACCGTCAGGCCGCCAAACTCGGCGATTTTCAGCTCGACGCCCGGGTAGCGCTGGCGGAAACGGCTGATCGGCTCCGCCATCAGCATCCCGACCATCGGCGGAATGCCAAGACGCAGCACCCCCTTATGCAGGTGATTGATATCGCTCAGCTCTGACTCCAGCTGGCTGAACTCGCCGAGGATCGCCTGGCCGCGTTCAAAAACCACGCGCCCGGTATCGGTAAGCAGCAGTTTGCGGCCGTCGCGGATCAACAGCGTGCAGTTCAGTTCATCTTCGAGATTTTTGAGCATCTTGCTGATGGTGGGCTGTGTGACAAACAGCTTTTCCGCCGCGCGAGTAAAACTCTGCTGACGAACCACTTCAACGAAATAGCGCAGCGTTCGGATATCCATAATTATTCCCTGAGACTATACCTGCGATGATTTTAATTCATTTCTGTCCGCGTCGGCGGCTCTCTATACTGCATGCCTGACTTCTTTTTTTCAGGACTATCGCTCATGGCCTTCGCGCCAGCTCGCGTGACGCCCATGGTCATGCAACGTCTTCTGGTACCCGTTCAGGTACTTATCTATGCCGGACTGTTCGTCTGCGCTGAATATTTGGTTAGCTGGCTACGCCTGCCGCTTCCGGCGAATCTGGTCGGGATGCTGATCATGCTGGCGCTGATTGTCTGCCGGGTGATTCCTTTAAACTGGGTGCGGGCCGGCGCCCGCTGGCTGCTGGCGGAAATGCTGCTGTTTTTCGTGCCGGCAGTGGTGGCGGTCGTTAACTATGTGCAGCTGCTGATGGTTGATGGTTGGCGTATTTTTCTGGTGATTGGTTTAAGTACCATGATGGTGCTGGGCGCAACCGCCTGGGTGGTTGATAAAGTGTATCGCTATGAAGTTAGCAGGATGAAACATGAGTGATTTTCAGCTGAGCGTCCTGTGCCTTCTGGTCACACTGGGGCTTTATTTTGCCAACAAGCGGCTATATCGCCGCTTCCATAAACTCCCATTGATGCCGCTGGTGTTAACCCCGATCCTGTTGGTGATGATTCTGGTATTTGGCCATATCTCCTATAAAAGCTATCTGGGAGAGACCCACTGGCTTCTGTGGCTGCTGGGCCCGGCAACGATTGCTTTCGCCGTGCCGGTATATGACAACCTGGCGATTATTAAGCGCCACTGGATGTCACTCACCGCCGGGGTGATCACCGCGTCGGTTGTTGCGGTGACCAGTTCGGTCTGGCTGGCGAGATGGTTGACGCTGCCTGATGAGATCCAGCGGAGCCTGGCTGTGCGCTCGGTAACGACGCCCTTTGCCCTTGCCGCAGCGAAGCCGCTGGGCGGCCAGCCTGATTTAGTCGCTCTGTTTGTTGTTGTCACCGGGGTATTCGGTATGGCGATAGGTGATGTACTGTTTCTGCGACTTTCTATTCGCGCAGGAATGGCGAAAGGAGCGGGGTTTGGCGCAGCATCACATGGCGCTGGTACCGCACGATCTTATGAGCTTGGCCCACAGGAGGGCGTCGTCGCCAGCCTGGTGATGATGCTTTCCGGAGTCGTGATGGTGCTGGCCGCGCCTTTGGTGCGCTGGGCACTGTTTTAAAAGTCACTCCGCGCTCATTTCAGCTATTTTTTACGGATGAACCTGGTGGCATGGTGATTAATGGAACAACTTGATTGGGGATTTATCACTATCTCTGATTGTTGCCAGGGAAAATAATCCTTAATTAGTCTTAGTTCTAATATTATTTATTGATAACCCTAGTCTGGTTTTTCTTTAATCCGCCATGATTATTCTTGATTATTTATCGATAGTTTGTAACCAAATGTTTCTATTTGAATATTGTTTTATTTACTATATTTATTTGTATGTGTTTGAATATTTTAATAATGAATATTTTGATATTATAACTCAATGATTTTATTTGCATATTTTCAATGCATATATGATGGTTATTAATGACAGACATTTATGACTTTGAATTAGCCTTTCTTCTATTGTTGAGAATACTCCTGGTTTCCGTTATCTTGTTTGCGTGAGCTTTTATTATTGAATGGATTCAAGTGGAATTAAAGCTCTTGCATTTGAACTAATGTTAAATGCAAGCCATACATTTCCCTAAGAAATATACCAGCAGTTAAGAACGTTGGTATCCAATCTCATTCGCTAATAGCTTGCCATAAACAATTGATGGATTGATTGTTATTCTGAATAAATAGGGGAATACAAATGAAAGCAAATTTCAAAACGTTAGCTAAGATTTTAGCTTTATCTTCTGGCTGCTCTTTGGTGGCAATGTCTCATGCGAATAATACTATCGACTTCACGGGGACGGTGGCCGAAACCACATGTTCCGCCAGTATTGATAATAATGCTTCATCTATTGAAATGGGGACTGTCTCTGTAGCAGATTTAACAGCGAACGTCTATAGCGCCGCGAAGAACTTCTCTTTCACACTGGCCGGTTGCCCTACGGGCGAAGGTGCTCTGACCAAAGCCCGAATTACCTTTGGTGGTGAAGCAGATAAGTTTAATAGTGATTATTTTCGAAACCAGGCTACAGGAACACCAGCAACCAATGTTGCTGTTGCTATTTTTGATGGCGCTGGCGTATTGCAAAAGAACAATACTGAAGGTTCTGATGTCGATATTTCTTCTGGGGAAGCGACCATTCCGTTTATCGTAAAAATGGCTAAGTCAGGTTCCTCTGCTCCAACTAAAGGCCCAGTGAAGACGACCGTAACCTATAACGTAACCTATTATTAATTAATCACTATATCAAGGGAAAGCAGTTTGCTTTCCCTGTTTGGACAAGGCTATGAACAGATTATTATGTTTAGTGTGTTTTTTTTTCTCTATTTCAGTTTCGCAGGCTAGCGTAGTTGTTGGCGGAACGCGCGTTATCTTTGATGGAACAAAAAAGACAACCACCGTCTCTGTTCAGAATAAAGATAATGTTACAAATATCGTCCAATCATGGTTAGCCATCGTTGATGAGACATCACCCTCGAAAGACTCCTTTATTACCACCCCGCCTCTTTTTCGCTTGAAGGCAGGAGAAAAAGGATTTGTACGCATTCTTCGTACAGGCAAACCGATGCCGGAAGATCGAGAGTCTATGTTGTGGCTCAATATTAAAGGAATTCCTGCAACGGATGACGTATCAGATAAAAATATAGTGCAATTTGCGATTAACTCAAGGATTAAACTCATTTATCGGCCTGCAGCTTTAAAAAATGCTATTCCGGAAGAATTTGCTCAAAAACTGCAATGGTCAAATGATGGCAGAGCCATTAAGGTAAAAAATGATTCTCCTCTCTATATGAATTTCTCTGAGATTTTTATTAATGGTAAAGCAGTACCCGAGGCGTGGTTTGTTGCACCCTATTCAACGATAAGAATACCGGTAGCTAATGCCTCTCCAGCTGGGAAAAAAGAAATCACATGGAGTGTGATCAATGATTATGGTATGTCGGGACCAAAATATAAGGCCATCATTCAATAGCGCTGGATGGAATGATGCATTCTCATTGAAAAGTAGCTATATCGCCATACTTTGCAGTCTTGGCGCTATCCCCTTAACGTCTTTCGCTGGGGAGTATTTTAACCCACATTTACTTGAAGTTAATGAAACTAGTGCGACAAGCGTAGATTTATCTTATATTTCTCGCGAAGCCGTACCTCCTGGTCAGTATAATCTTGATATTTATATTAACGACAAGTTTATCGCTTCTGACACTATCGTCTTTAAGCCACAAAAGGAAGGTAGTGATTCGTCTGCTGAGCCGTGTATTAGCGTTGCGCAACTAAAAGAGTGGTCAATAAAAACGCAGGATTATCCTGAGCTCACGATAGAGGGCTCCGAGTGTGCAAAACTGCCTGCAATACCAGGATGGGAAACGGCGGTTTTACTTTCACAGCAGCGAGTCGATTTTACCGTGCCGCAGGTCGCGATGCTGCGCCACTCTCAGGGCTATGTCCCCGAGAATCAATGGCAGCAGGGCATTACCGCCGGACTGCTTAACTATAATCTTTCGGGGCAAAAAAACGATCCGCGGCACGGAGGCGCATCGACATCCAGTCAGTTTCTTAGTCTGCAGCCTGGGTTGAACGTTGGGCCATGGCGTTTACGTAATTACAGCACCTTTAATCATGATAATGATGGCAACCAGTGGGACTCCGTCTATAGCTATATTTCGCGCGATATCCATGCTCTGAAAGGCCAGCTGATACTGGGGCAGACTTACACCTATCCTGGCATCTTTGACAGCCTCAGCTTCACCGGTGTGCAGATGAATGCAGACAGGGAGATGCTACCGGACAGCATGAATGGCTTTGCTCCGGTGATCAAAGGCATTGCCCGGACGACTGCAGACGTAACGGTATATCAGAATGGATACAGCATCTATAAAACCACGGTCTCTCCCGGGGCATTCGAAATAAATGATCTTTATCCAACGGGGAGTGCGGGCGATCTCTATGTTACGGTGAAAGAGTCTGATGGCGGCGAGCAGAGCTTCGTGGTGCCTTTTGCCTCGCTGGCGATTCTCCAGCGGGAAGGGCAGATAGACTATGCTTTCAGCAGCGGTAAAACTCGCTCGGCGAGCTCAGGCGGAAAGGAATACCATTTTCTGCAATCCACCCTTGCCTGGGGTGCATTGAGTAACGTTACGCTGTACGGCGGTTTTCAGCAACTTGAAGATAAATATAGCAATGCGCTGTTGGGAGCTGGGTTTAATCTGGGATCTGTTGGCGCACTCTCATTGGATGCTTCTCAGTCCTGGGCTGATATAAAAGAAAATCCAACCGCGGATAATACCACTGCCAGCGAGGGGCAGTCTTATCGCGTGCGTTTTAGTAAAGATTTTCCATTAACGGGTACCAACTTCTCCGTTGCCGGATATCGGTATTCAACCCATGGCTATTATTCTCTGCAGAATTTCATTGACCGGGCAAATGCTCATAGCGGGTGTTGTTCATTAACGGGGCGGACTAAAGATCGTTTTGACGCTTCGGCCTCCCAGATTTTCTCCGGGTTCGGTTCTCTCGCCCTCTCGCTGGTCAGTGAATCTTATTGGGATAATTCACGTATGGAGTCGCTGGGGGTGAGCTATAGCAATACCCTGGGTCGCATTTCTTACTTCATTAACTACTCCTACAGCCGAAATGTGCAGAGCACAGGCCAGAACAGCGATAGCTCTCCGACCAGCGATAATATGATATCGCTTACGATGAGCATGCCTTTTGGCGCGGATATATCGGCTAACTACAACCTGAACAGCAGCCGGACGGGCGACACGACCCATAGCCTGGGGTTGAGCGGTTCTGCGTTTGCGGACCGTTCTCTGAACTGGAACGTGCAGGAAGGCTACAACGCCAGCGATAAAAGTACCTCTGGAAACGTCAATCTGAACTATCAGGGTTCCCGGGGCGAAGTCGCCGCCGGATACGGGTATGACAGCTATAGCTCGCACTACAATTACTCGCTTCGCGGCGGGATGGTTGCCCATTCTGGCGGGGTAACCCTTTCTCGCTATCTGGGCGAGAGCGTGGCGCTGGTCGAAGCGCCGGGCGTCAGCGATGTGGCAGTTCGGGGGCAGACGAATATTACGACCGATGCTTTTGGATACGCCGTTGTGCCTTTTGTACGCCCCTACCATGAAAACAATCTCTCTCTTGATGAGCAGCAGGTCTCTGGTGCGGAAATTGATAACATTGTCAGAAAGGTAGTCCCGACGCGAAATGCGATTGTTAAAGTCAAATATGATACCTGGATCGGCTATAAGGCCATGGTCACCATCAACTACAAAAATAAAGCGGTGCCTTTTGGCGCCGTGGTGACGCTTGAGGATGAAAATCTGAATGATAAAGAGCGTCGTAGTTCGATTGTCGGCGATGCCGGGCAAGTCTATATTACCGGGTTACCCAAAAAAGGCCGGCTATTTGTGAAGTGGGGTGATACGCAAAATAGCCAGTGTTATCTCAATTATGATTTTTCATCTGATCAGTCAGTGGATGATATCGTTTTTTATGCAGAGAATTGCCGATGATGAATATCAGGATAAAGGCTTTAATTCATAATCTCAGGATAGCGGCGATGAAGAGGGGGAATGGCCGGCTATCCATAAAACCAAGTTTATTGCTTATTATTAGCATTGGGGTTTTATTCATTTTCGCAAGACCTGCCTGGCCCTTTAACGCCAATAGTGTAGTTAATTTTAATGTCAGCGGTAAGATTGAAGAGCCCGTATGTGAAGTGTCGGTAAAGCCCTCCAGTACTATCGATCTGGGAACGGTTTCCCTTCAACGTCTGACCGGTAAACCAGGCGCGAGTAGTGATGCCACGGCCGTTGCCATTGCCTTTGAGCATTGCTCAACGGGGATGACCTCGGTGACGATAACATTTAACGGTAATTCATATAGTAGTACCTATCCCAGTATTTATCAGGATGAGCTTATTTATGGTGCCAAGAACGTAGGGTTACAGCTGCTAAGTGCGGTGGATCAGAAAAGCCTGGGGCCAAATGATACTTATACCTATGCCCTCCCTGAGGGCGCTGAACGCGTTTTTAATATGATTGCCAGAATGTACACCCCTGACGGGAAAGTAACAGCGGGAAAGGTGGCTTTTACCGTTACTTTCAACGTGACCTACAAATAATAGTGCGCATAAAAACATATAAATGGAGTTAGTATGAAACGGTTTTTTTTACTGCTGCTGTGGCTGTCTCCAGTTTGTGGCTGGGCCTGCAGCAACTATATAAATGGCGGGGATGTCACCATTGCCAACCTGCCGCCAAGAATATTGCTGAGTGCGAATAACTATACGGCTGGGACCATTCTCTATGACTCCGGGAAAATCACCGGGCCGCAAACTTCGATGAATAATTGTAATGGTGGTATTTACGCACAGTTTAAATGGGCTTCCTCAATGGTGGGTTCTCACACCAGCGATCATATCTATACGACTTCAGTCCCGGGGATCGGTATCAGAATAAAAGTGTGGCTTAATGTCACAGGGCAAATGGAGGGTTACAATACCCAAATCAAACCTGACTATAGCGAACATTATATAGGAGATGCGAATTTTCTATTGGGGCAGGGGAGCTTGTTTTATTTTTATAACCACTCTCACTACAACCCTGTCTATCAATTGCAATTGATAGCCACTGGCGGCGCTATCGCCAGCGGTAGTGCTCTGACCTTGGGTAACCCAACCTCAACGGTGTCCATCAAAGATGGCGATGGCACGATGGCAGCTTCCAGTTTGCGCGTCACTGGTTCCACGCAAATCCAGCTGGTGCCGATGGGGTGCGATGTTGACGTGACAAGTCTGCTATTTCAGATGGGCAACGTCAGCGCCTCTGAATTTAATAAGGCGACAAAAGTCGGTTCTGCACAACAAAATCTGACGCTGACTTGCGAACCAGGAACGAACGTCACACTGAAGGTCTCGGCCTCTTTAGCTCAAGGAGATAATCCAGACAATAGCGTGATATCCCTGGGATGGGCTCCTGATGCGGCAACAGGTGTCGGCGTGCAATTAAATCTTAATGGGAAGGCATTACCCTTGAATACGGATCTCACATTGTTTTCATCCAGCAGAACGACAGTTTTGAATTCGGGTGCAGAGGCCAGTTACCGCGTATTCAGCAATCCGGACAACCCGGGAGGGGCTTCAGGTACAGAGAGACTTTCCTTTACGACTAACTATTATAAAACCGGTTCCGAGGTGAAGGCTGGGCAGGCGAACGCCAACGGAACCCTGAACTTTACCTACAATTAACCTAAATGCCGCGGGTTGCTTCCCCGGCCAGCAGGCCGGGGAAGCGAGCTTAATGCGCCTGACCTTTCTCGATACCAATCCCGGTTTGTGAACGAATGAACTGGGCGCGGAACTGCTCGCGCTCGCGCATTCCTTCCGGTGAGTTATCGGTCGCGGAGAAGAGCCAGATACCGATGAACGCGATAGCGATGGAGAACAGCGCCGGGTATTCATACGGGAACAGCGCTTTCTCATGACCGAGGATCTGCACCCAAATGGTCGGGCCGAGGATCATCAGAATCACCGCCGTCAGCAGACCCAGCCAGCCGCCGATCATCGCCCCGCGGGTGGTCAGCTTCGACCAGTACATCGACAGCAGAATGATCGGGAAATTACAGCTGGCGGCAATAGAGAACGCCAGGCCGACCATGAAAGCGATATTCTGATTTTCGAACAGGATGCCCAGCAGAATGGCCACCACGCCGAGGATCAGCACCGTAATTTTGGAGACCTTCAGCTCCTGACGCTCGGTCGCCCCTTTACGGAAGACGTTGGCGTACAGGTCGTGCGACACCGCCGAGGCGCCCGCCAGCGTCAAGCCAGCGACCACCGCCAGAATGGTGGCGAAGGCGACCGCGGAGATAAAGCCGAGGAACAGGTTGCCGCCCACCGCATCCGCCAGATGCACCGCCGCCATATTATTGCCGCCGATAAGCTGCCCGGCCGCGTCTTTGAACACTGGGTTCGCGCCGACCAGCATGATGGCGCCGAAGCCGATGATAAAGGTCAGAATATAGAAGTAGCCCATAAAACCGGTGGCGTAGAACACGCTTTTACGCGCTTCTTTGGCGTCGCTCACGGTAAAGAAACGCATCAGGATATGCGGCAGGCCGGCGGTACCAAACATCAGACCGAGGCCAAGGGAGAGCGCGGATATCGGATCTTTCACCAGCCCGCCTGGGCTCATAATCGCCGCGCCTTTCGGGTGGACGGCCATCGCTTCGGTAAACAGATTATTGAAGCTGAAGCCGACGTGCTTCATCACCATAAAGGCCATAAAGCTGGCGCCGAACAGCAGCAGAACCGCTTTGATAATCTGCACCCAGGTGGTCGCCAGCATGCCGCCGAACAGGACATAGAGCACCATCAGGACGCCCACCAGCACCACCGCAACGTGATAGTTAAGGCCGAACAGCAGCTGGATCAGCTTGCCGGCGCCGACCATTTGGGCGATCAGATAGAGGGCCACCACCACCAGCGAGCCGCAGGCGGAGAGGGTGCGGATCGGTCCCTGTTTGAGACGATAGGACGCCACGTCGGCAAAGGTGTAGCGGCCAAGGTTGCGCAGACGTTCGGCAATCAGAAACAGGATAATCGGCCAGCCGACAAGGAAGCCCAGCGAGTAGATCAGACCGTCGTAACCGGAGGTATACACCAGCGCGGAGATACCAAGGAACGACGCTGCCGACATAAAGTCGCCGGCAATCGCCAGCCCGTTCTGGAAACCGGTGATATTGCCGCCGGCGGTGTAGTAATCGCTGCGCGAACGCACCCGTTTTGACGCCCAGTAAGTGATGTACAGGGTCAGGGCGACGAAAATCAGGAACATGACAATCGCCTGCCAGTTGGTCGGCTGGCGCTGTACCGCGCCGGTAATGGCGTCTGCGGCCTGAACGCCGAGGGGCAGCAGCGTGGCGGCGAGCGCCGTCAGGACTCTCTTGATCATGCTTTTACCTCGTTGAGAACGCTCTTGGTCAAACGGTCGAATTCACCGTTGGCCCGCCAGACATAAATACCGGTGAGAACAAACGAAATGACGATCACCCCGATGCCCAGCGGGATCCCGCGGGTGACGCTGGTCCCGGCGTGCAGCGGCGTGCCGAGCCAGCCTGGCGCGAAGGCGATAAGCAGAATAAAGCCCACATAGATCACTAACATAATCACTGACAGAATGGCGGCAAACCGTTGCCGTGATGCCACCAGCTCCCTGAAATGCGCACTATTTTCTATCCGCTGACAAAGTTGTTCATTCATCTTAGCGTCTCCAGAGGTCTCCCTTTCGTCATCCACGCAGCGGACGCTGGCGACAGCAACCCCTCCGGCGTTAAAGGCCGGGATACGGTTCGCTGACGGCGTTCCTGCGAGTGAAATCCTGGGGGAGGGACTTATTTTTATCCTCTCCCCGGTGGGGGAGAGGGTGTAGGGAATCGGTCCTTATTTAAGAAGGCATGGTAATGGCCTGCTTCTCTTCGAGCAGTTTTTCCACTACGCCAGGATCGGCGAGAGTCGAGGTATCGCCGAGGTTGCTGGTGTCGCCCGCGGCGATCTTGCGCAGAATGCGGCGCATGATTTTGCCCGAGCGGGTTTTTGGCAACGAATCGGTCCAGTGCAGAACATCCGGCGTCGCCAGCGGGCCAATCTCTTTACGCACCCAGTTACGCACTTCCGCATACAGCTCCGGCGTCGGTTCTTCACCGTGATTGAGCGTCACGTAGGCGTAGATAGCCTGGCCCTTGATGTTGTGCGGAATACCGACCACTGCCGCTTCGGCGATTTTCGGGTGCGACACCAGCGCCGATTCGATCTCGGCAGTACCCAGACGGTGGCCGGAGACGTTCAGAACGTCATCCACGCGGCCGGTGATCCAGTAATAGCCATCTTCATCTCGGCGCGCGCCGTCGCCGCTAAAGTACATATTTTTGAAGGTGGAGAAGTAGGTTTGCTCAAAGCGCTCATGATCCCCGAACAGGGTACGCGCCTGGCCGGGCCAGGAGTCGGCGATGGCAAGATTGCCCTCGGTGGCGCCATCCAGCGGCAGCCCTTCGTTATCCACCAGCACCGGCTGAACGCCGAAGAACGGGCGGGTAGCGGAGCCAGCCTTCAGCTCAATCGCCCCCGGCAGCGGGGTGATCATAAAGCCGCCGGTTTCGGTCTGCCACCAGGTGTCCATCACCGGGCACTTCTCGTTACCGATCTTCTTCCAGTACCACTCCCAGGCTTCCGGGTTAATGGGTTCGCCGACCGAGCCGAGAATGCGCAGTGAGGAGCGGTCCGTGCCTTCGATAGCCTTGTCGCCTTCCGCCATCAGGGCACGGATCGCCGTCGGAGCGGTATACAGAATGCTGACCTTATGCTTATCGACGACCTGGCACATACGCGCCGGGGTTGGCCAGTTCGGCACCCCTTCGAACATCAGAGTGGTGGCGCCGCAGGCCAGCGGGCCGTACAGCAGATAGCTGTGGCCGGTGACCCAGCCGACATCGGCGGTGCACCAGTAAATATCGCCCGGGTGGTAATCGAAAACGTATTTAAAGGTGGTGGCCGCGTAGACCAGATAGCCGCCGGTGGTGTGCAACACCCCTTTCGGTTTACCGGTGGAGCCAGAGGTATAGAGGATGAACAGCGGATCTTCGGCGTTCATCTCGACGGGGCGGTGTTCGGCGCTGGCGTTCGCCATCAGATCGCTCCACCACAGATCGCGGCCTTCCTGCCAGTCGATTTTACCGCCGGTACGTTTCAGGACCACGACGTGTTCAATGCTGTTGACGTTCGGGTTTTTCAGCGCGTCATCGACGTTTTTCTTCAGCGGGATGGCGCGACCGGCGCGCAGCCCTTCATCCGCGGTGATCACCAGGCGCGAGCTGGAGTCGATAATGCGTCCGGCCACCGCCTCCGGCGAGAAGCCACCGAAAATCACCGAGTGGATGGCGCCGATGCGGGCGCAGGCCAGCATCGCCACCGCGGCTTCCGGCACCATCGGCATATAGATGGCGACCACGTCGCCTTTTTTAATCCCGAGGCCGAGCAGCACATTGGCGAAGCGGCAGACGTCCGCATGCAGTTCACGGTAGGTGATGTGCTTGCTCTGGCTGGCGTCGTCGCCTTCCCAGATGATGGCGGTTTGATCGCCGCGCTCGGCGAGATGGCGGTCGAGGCAGTTGGCGGCGAGGTTCAGGGTGCCGTCTTCATACCATTTGATGGAAATGTTACCCGGCGCAAAGGAGGTATTCTTCACGCGGGTGTAGGGGCGCATCCAGTCAAGGATTTTGCCCTGCTCGCCCCAGAATGTATCAGGGTCGGTTATGGATTGTTGATACTGCGCCTTGTACTGATCCGGGTTAATCAGGCAACGTTCCGCAATGTTAGCGGGAATAGGGTGTTTGTGTATTTGGCTCATGGCTTTTTTTCTCCTTTGAACTTGTTAAATATATGTCAAACAAACGTTAATAGTAGGGGTTTTGGCAGCTTTGTTTGTTAATTGGGGGGCAGATCACGCAATGATTCAACTGAGTGAAATTTCGTCAAATGAAACTTTGAAGTGAAATAATTGCGTAAATGAATTTATAGAAACGGAAGATGTGAAATATTTTTTATTACAAATACTTATGCATTGTAACTGGGGAAAATTCGTGACTTTATGCAGAAAACCAGAAGAAAGCCCTATTCTTAAAGGCTTGCGCAGCATGCCGTGCAAATGATACTGATATTGCGCGTTAAATAACCCCACAAAGCAACGCAACACAATTCATACCCCCTGCAGTGGGTACCATGACGAAAAGGAATGGTGCCTTTCATTGAGGAAGTCTGTAGTGAAGAAAACAAAAAAAGTCAGTCTGGCCTGGCAAATTTTGCTAGCCCTGGTGCTGGGTATCCTTTTGGGCAGTTATCTGCATTACCACGCCGAAAGTCGCGATTGGTTGATTAGCAATTTGCTGACGCCGGCGGGCGATATCTTTATCCATCTGATTAAAATGATCGTGGTCCCGATTGTTATTTCGACCCTGGTGGTCGGGATTGCCGGCGTGGGCGATGCCAAACAGTTAGGCCGGATCGGCACCAAAACCATTATCTATTTCGAAGTGATCACCACGGTGGCGATCGTGCTGGGTATCACCCTGGCCAACGTCTTCCAGCCGGGAACGGGCATTGATATGTCGCAGCTGGCGGCGGTTGATATTTCGAAATACCAGAACACCACCGCTGAGGTGCAGAGCCATGCGCATGGCCTGATGGGCACCATCCTGTCGCTGGTGCCGACCAACATCGTGGCGTCGATGGCGAAAGGCGATATGCTGCCGATTATTTTCTTCTCGGTGCTGTTTGGTCTGGGGCTCTCCTCGCTGCCGGCGACGCACCGTGAGCCGCTGGTGACGGTCTTCCGCTCCATCTCCGAAACCATGTTCAAAGTCACCCATATGGTGATGCGCTATGCGCCGATCGGGGTGTTCGCCCTGATTTCAGTGACCGTCGCCACCTTTGGTTTCGCCTCGCTGTGGCCGCTGGCCAAGCTGGTGCTGCTGGTTTACTTCGCGATCCTGTTTTTCGCGCTGGTAGTGCTGGGGATTGTCGCCCGCTTGTGCGGCCTGAGCATCTGGATCCTGATCCGCATCCTGAAAGATGAGCTGATTCTGGCTTACTCCACCGCCAGCTCCGAGAGCGTGCTGCCGCGTATTATCGAGAAAATGGAAGCCTATGGCGCGCCGGCGTCAATCACCAGCTTCGTGGTGCCGACCGGCTACTCCTTTAACCTTGATGGCTCAACGCTGTATCAGAGCATCGCGGCGATCTTTATCGCCCAGCTGTACGGCATCGACCTCTCCATCTGGCAGGAGATCACCCTGGTACTGACCCTGATGGTGACCTCGAAAGGGATCGCCGGCGTGCCGGGCGTCTCTTTTGTGGTGCTGCTGGCCACCCTGGGCAGCGTCGGGATCCCGCTGGAGGGCCTCGCCTTTATCGCCGGCGTCGACCGTATCCTCGACATGGCGCGTACCGCGCTGAACGTGGTGGGCAATGCGCTGGCGGTGCTGGTTATCGCCAAGTGGGAGCATAAGTTCGACCGCAAAAAAGCGCTGGCGTATGAACGCGAAGTGCTGGGCAAGTTTGATAAAACCGCGCAATAAAACACAAAGCCCGGCGCGAGCGCCGGGCTTTTTCTTATCCTTTACTGATCCTGTCAAACTCTTCGCAGCCGGTATCAAACCCCTCCAGGCAACTGACGTTAAGCCAGTGCAGCGCCTTCTGCTTATTCGGTTCGATAAAGCCTTTCTCTCCCTGCTGGAACATCATCCCGGCCCAGTATTCGGCATAGCCGGTCCGCGAGAGCGCCGAGCTGCCTTTAAAGTAGGCGCTCGCTTTCCCATCATCTTCCGGACCGTGCACGCCGCTGGCGTAGATCAGCCCCAGCAGCATCTGGGCGTCTACCGCCGCATCGCTTTCGCTGTCCCGGGCGGCATCCTGCAGAAGCGTGATGGCGTGCGCCACGTCGGTGGGGCCAGCCTGACGGTTCACCAGCACCCGCGCGAGGACGATCTCCCCGGATTTACTGCCGGCCTCGACGGCTTTTTCCGCCAGCTGGCGGGCCTGCGGATAGTCCGCCTGCTGCGGATTGCGAATTTTTAGCTGCGCCAGCAGGGCCAGCGCGTCGCCATCGCCCTGCGCCGCTGCTTTCTGTGCCCAGAATTCGGCTTTCTGATAATCGCCGGAGCTAACCCAGGTATCCGCAAGGTAATATTGCGCGCGTCGATCGCCGGCTTCCGCCTGCTGTTGATACCGGCTACCCGGTTCGGTGGCCACCGCTGCGCCGCTGGTAATGACCAGTAAAAATAAAAAGAGGTATTTCATTTGTATTTATTATCAGCAAGGAACATAGCGCGCAGTATAAAGGGAGGTGAAAAAGAAGAAAATGACAGGGATCGGTAGGTAGAGCGGATTCTCTCTACCTACCGCAGGTATGCGGACACGGCGCCGCTTGTAAGCCGGGTGGCGGCTGCGCCTGACCCGGCCTACGCATCGCGCGAGCCGGATCAGGCCGCCGAACCTTAACCCATCGCGCTTTCGCGCAGGCGGGATTTCAGCTTGTTGTACTCGTCGATCACGTACTGTTCCGCCGCGCGCTGATCGGCAATCCGCTCAACGTTGACCGCGCAGTACTTGTACTCCGGCGTTTTGGTTATCGGGCTCAGGTTCTCCGACACCAGCTCGTTACAGGCGCCAATCCACCACTGGTAGGTCATATACACCGCGCCTTTGTTCGGCCGGTCGCTGACCTGCGCGCGGGTGATGATCCGACCCTTGCGCGAATTCACCCACACCAGCGCTTCATCCTCAATGCCTAACCGTTCGGCGTCGGCGGTGTTGATCTGCGCATAGCCAGGCTCATCCGCCAGCGCCGCCAGCGCCGCACAGTTGCCGGTCATCGAACGGCACGAGTAGTGGCCGACTTCGCGCACCGTCGACAGCACCATCGGGTACTCGTCGGTGAGTTTGTCAATCGGCGCGACCCAGTCGCAGGTGAAGAACTGCGCCAGCCCGTTCGGGGTATCGAACTTCTCTTTAAACAGATACGACGTCCCCTGATCGGCGTCGGACTCATCGCGGCACGGCCACATGACGTAGCCAAGCTCACCCATTTTCTCGTAGGTGGCGCCGTAGAAGTCCGGGCACAGATGCCGCAACTCGTCCCAGATCTCCTGGGTGTTGTTGTAGTGCATCGGATAACCCATCCGGGTGGCGATTTCGCTGATGATCTGCCAGTCGGTTTTCAGATCCCACTTCGGCTCTACCGCTTTAAAGAAGCGCTGGAAGCCGCGGTCCGCTGCGGTATACACGCCTTCGTGCTCGCCCCACGAGGTGGACGGCAGGATGACGTCGGCCGCGGAGGCGGTTTTGGTCATGAAAATGTCCTGGACGATAACCAGCTCCAGATCGTCGAACGCTTTGCGCACCGCCGAGAGTTCGGCATCGGTCTGCAGCGGATCTTCACCCATAATGTACGCCGCCCGCACTTCGCCGTGCGCCGCGCGGTGCGGCAGCTCGCTGATGCGATAGCCGGTATGTGCCGGCAGGCTGTCGACGCCCCAGGCTTTGGCGAACTTCTCGCGGTTTTCCGGGAACTTAACGTACTGATAGCCCGGATAAGTATCCGGCAGCGCCCCCATATCGCAGGCGCCCTGGACGTTGTTCTGGCCGCGCACCGGGTTGACGCCGACGCTCGGTTTGCCGAGGTTGCCGGTGAGGATCGCCAGGCTGGTCAGGGAACGCACGGTCTCCACGCCCTGGTAGAACTGGGTCACGCCCATGCCCCACAGAATGGCGGCGGATTTGGCGCTGGCGTACATCCGGGCGCAGGCGCGGATCTCCTGGGCGCTGACCCCGGTGATCTCCTCCACCGACTCCGGCGTATAGCCTTCAACGATTTTGCGATACTCCTCGAAGCCTTCGGAACGGCTGGCGACGAAGGATTTATCGTACAGATCCTCTTCAATAATCACGTGGCCAATGGCGTTGAGCAGCGCGATATTCGAGCCGTTCTTCAGCGCAATGTGCATATCGGCGATGCGCGCGGTTTCAATTTTGCGCGGGTCGCAGACGATAATTTTCGCCCCGTTGCGTTTAGCGTTAATGACGTGATTCGCCACGATAGGGTGGGAATCCGCCGGGTTGTAACCGAAGATAAACACCAGATCGGTGTTATCAATCTCCGTGATGGCATTACTCATGGCGCCATTACCGACCGACTGGTGCAGACCTGCAACCGAAGGGCCGTGTCAGACGCGAGCGCAGCAGTCGACGTTATTGGTACCAATAACGGCGCGCGCGAATTTTTGCATCACATAGTTGGTTTCATTACCGGTACCGCGGGAGGAGCCGGTGGTTTGGATCGCATCCGGGCCATATTTGGCTTTAATGGCGCTGAGGCGAGTGGCGACGTAATCCAGCGCCTCATCCCAGGAGACAGCTTCCAGCTTGCCGCCACGTTGACGACGGATCATGGGGGTTTTCAGGCGCGGCGTCAGGATCTGGGTATCGTTAATAAAGTCCCAGCCATAATAGCCCTTCAGGCACAGGGTTCCCTGGTTGGTTTTCCCCTGCGCCGCTTCAGCCCGAACGATTTTGCCGTTATCGACCACCAGGTTGATTTTGCAACCTGATGCGCAATACGGGCAAACCGTGACGACTTTTTTCATCGGTCTTGCTCCAGTTATTCAATGGGCGCGTTTGCGCTATCGCGCCGTCACTATGCATCTTCTATGCCATATTTTCATTGTGGGTATTCCTTGATGATACGCGGCTTTTTTGGGCGAAATGCTGACGAAAAACAGCCTGTCGACAGATTTGACGTGTCGATACCCTGGAGATGTGACGGCGCTTGAAAAAATGTCACCGGAAGAGGAATTTGTCGGCGCAGCCTTGCAGAATCGATCAGACTGACACTAACTCCCCGCGGGCAGAGGCAAAGATGAAACCGGTCATTTTAGTGGTTGATGACGACATAGCGATGGGCGAGCTGCTCAGCGATGTGCTCGGCGCGCACGCGTTTGAGGTGCTGGTCTGCCAGACCGGCGGCGACGCGCTGGCGACGGTGGCGCAGCGGGCGGACATCGCGCTGGTTTTGCTGGATATGATCCTGCCGGATACCCATGGCCTGCAGGTGCTCCAGCAGCTGCAGCGCACGCGGCCTGAGCTGCCGGTGGTGATGCTCTCCGGCCTGGGCAGCGAGTCCGATGTGGTGGTGGGCCTGGAGATGGGCGCCGATGATTACATCGCCAAACCGTTCAGTTCGCGGGTGGTGGTCGCCCGGGTGAAGGCGGTGCTGCGGCGCAGCGGGGCGCTGGCCAGCGAGGCGCCGGGCGGCGTCGCCGGCCTGACGTTCAACGGCTGGCGGCTGGATACCACCCGCTGTGAGCTGTATAACCCACAGCAGCAGGCGATCCCGCTGACCCAGGGAGAATACGGTTTGCTGCTGGCGCTGGCGCAGAACGCCCGCCGGGTGCTGAACCGTGAACAGCTGCTGGCGCTAACCCATACCGAAAGCACCGAGGTGTTCGATCGCACCATCGATGTGCTGATCATGCGCCTGCGGCGCAAAATCGAGCTGAACCCGCATCAGCCGACGCTGATTAAAACGCTGCGCGGCCTGGGCTATGTCTTTTCCGCCGACGTGACCCACAGCGAGAAGGCGGCGTAGGGCGGGAAGCTGTCTAACCGGCCTGCCCATTGCTGGGGGAGTCAACCCTTCTAATTATTCTGCAACTGAATAAACGCCTGTAGCTCAGTGAGCGTTTTGGCGCCGTCGATCGCATTGGCAGCCTGCAGGCTGGCGCGGGCGCAGGCGTGGGCCAGCTGCAGACTGTCGGTTAACGGCCAGCGTTCGTGGCTGCCGTACAGCAGGCCGGCGCAGAAGGCATCCCCGGCGCCGACGCTGCCGACAATCTCCTCCGGCGGCAGCCGCCATGACGGCACCCAGCGCCCGGCTTCGGTACGGGAGACGCCCCATGCCCCCTCCGGACAGTGGATCACCACCCGCTGGCGCACGCCGGCGTCAAGCAATGCGCTGGCGGCGCGGGCGATATGGGCGACGTGCGGCTCGCCGTTGGGTAGACGAATCTCCAGCCCGCTAAACTCGCTGGCTTCCAGCTCATTGATGGTCAGGTAGTCAAGATGCGCCAGCGCCGGCAGGACCAGCGGGCGGTAGCGCGGGTCGCCCTTGCGCGACACCAGATCGAGGGAAACCTCATAGCCTCGCTCGCGCATCTGCGCCAGCAACCGCGCGCTGCGGGTGCCGTACTCTTCGTCGGGGCGATCGAGACTCTCAAGCAGCAGCAGATAGCCGAGATGGAAAATTTTCAGCGGCGCATCCAGCGGCTCAAAGGCCGGAAGGTCAAGCAGGCGGTTGGCGCCGGGAGAGTGAAAGAAGGTGCGCTGGCCTTCGGCGTCGGTCATCACCTGAGTCATCGAGGTGGGGGCGGAGCTGGTGCGCTGCACAAGCTGGCGATTGATATGGTACTGATCGAGCATGGCGGTAATGTAGTCGCCATCGTTATCCTCGCCAATCAGGCCGACCGCCTGCAGCGGCAGTCCGGCGTGCATTTTGGCCAGGGTCAGCAGGACATTCAGCGGCGCGCCGCCGGTGGCGCGTTCGCTGTGAATAATTTCCACCAGCCAGCCGCGCTCCGGCCACTGTCTGATCTGGTGGACATGATCGACCAGCATGTTGCCTGCGGCAATAATCCCTTTACGTTCCATGATCGCTACTCCGCGCCGTCATACCTGTTAAGCGTAGCGCACAATCGGCGGAACGATTGTGCGCCGGGTTGCGCTTATTTCACGGTCCAGCCTTTGTAGGAACTGACGTTGTTTTTGTCGATCATGGTCACCGGGATCAGCACCGGCGCGGTTGGGGCCGGTTTGCCCTGCAGGATGTTGTAGCCAATTTCCACCGCCTTCGCCGCCATCACCTGCGGATCCTGCGCCGGCGTCGCGACGAACAGCGAGTTCTTACGCTTCAGCGCCTCTTCGCCGTCCGGGCTGCCGTCGACGCCGACGATGAAGAACTCGCTGCGCTGCGCCTGTTTCGCTGCCAGATCGGCGCCAATCGCTGTCGGATCGTTGATCGCGAACACGCCGTCAATCTTCGGATTGGCCGCCAGCAGGGAGGTCATCACCTCCAGTCCGCCTTCCCGGCTGCCTTTCGCGTTCTGGTTGGAGGACAAGATTTTAATATCCGGGTGTTTTTTGAACTCCGTTTCGCAGCCTTCGACGCGGTTTTGTACGGCGGAGACCGGCGGCCCGTTGATGATCACCACGTTGCCTTTGTTGTTCAGACGATCGCTAATGTATTTACAGGCCAGCTCGCCCGCCTGGGTGTTATCGGAGGTGATAGTGGCGTCGGCCCCTTCGGCGGCAACGTCAACCGCCACCACCACGATCCCGGCCTCTTTGGCCCGCTTCACCGCCGGGCCAATGCCTTTCGAATCGGCGGCGTTGAGGATAATCATATCGACTTTAGCGGCGATAAAGTTATCGATCTGCGCCACCTGTTGGCCCAGGTCGTAGCCGCTGGAGACCAGCGTCACTTTGACGTTATCCCCCGCCAGTTTGCGGGCTTCCAGCTCCGCGCCCTTGGTGATCTGCACAAAAAACGGGTTGGCAAGGTCGCCCACCGTCACGCCTATCGCTTTCAGCTCTTTGGCCGACGCAAAGGGGGCGGCGGCCAGCAGCGCGCCAGCACACAGCGCGGTGACTATCGGTTTTAAACGCATTCGCTTTTCCTCGCAGGTAAGATGGTGTTGTTATGCACTTTGATGGTGTCGGGTACGGTATTTGTCGATCAGCACCGCAATGATGATCACCGCCCCTTTGATCACCAGTTGCCAGAAGTAGGAGACCCCCATCAGGGTCATACCGTTATTGAGGGTGGCGATAATCAGCGCCCCCACCAGCGTACCGGTGATGGTGCCGATGCCGCCGACGAAGCTGGTGCCGCCGAGAATGACTGCGGCGATGGCGTCCAGCTCGTAGCCGACCCCGAGATTGCCGTTGGCGCTGTACAGCCGGGAGGCGCTCATCACCCCGCCAAGGCCGGAGAGCAGGCCGCTCATGCCATAGACAAACAGCAGCACCAGCCAGACTTTGATGCCGGTCAGCCGCGCCGCCTGCATGTTGCCGCCCACCGCGTAGATATGCACCCCAAGGGTGGTTCGGCGCAGGATAAACCAGCACACCGCGATAACCGCCAGGGCGATGACCACCAGCCACGGCACCGGGCCGAGGTAGTCATTGCCGATCCACTCGAAGCTGATATCGGAGTTGATTACCGTGGTGCCGTCGGCCAGCAGATAGGCGGCGCCGCGCAGCGCCGTGTAAGTGCCGAGGGTGACGATAAACGGCGGTAGCCCGGCGAAGGCCACCAGCGCGCCGTTGAACAGCCCAAGCAGCAGGCCGAGCATCAGCGCCGCCGGAATCGACAGCAACGCCAACTCCGGGATCAGCGAGACCACCATTGCCGCCACCGCGGTGGTGCCGAGAATGGAGCCGACGGAGAGGTCAATGCCGCCGGTGAGGATGATAAAGGTCATTCCCGCCGCCAGCACAATGTTGATCGAGGCCTGGCGGGTGATATTCAGCAGATTGCTTTCCGTGAAGAAGTTGGGGGCGATAAAGCCGAAAACGGCGACGATCAGGATGAGGATCGGCAGAATGCCGACGGTCTGCATCAGGTCGCCCATCAGCATTTTTTTCGCCGAAGCGGATGTCGCGACCGGCGCGGAGGTCTCTTTCGGTATGCTCATAGTTGCCCTGCCTTAAGGTGAGAATCGTTCACGCCGGTGGCCAGCGTCATGATCTGTTCCTGGCTGATATCGCCGGACTGCAGCTCGCCGGCGATAGTCCCTTCGCGCATCACATAGACCCGGTCGCTCATGCCCACCACTTCAGGCAGTTCGCTGGAGATCATCAGAATAGCGACGCCCTGGCGCGCCATGTCGTTCATGATGCGGTAAATCTCACTTTTCGCGCCGACGTCGACGCCGCGGGTGGGTTCATCGAGGATCAGAATGCGTGGGCCAATCGCCACCCAGCGCGAAATCAACAGCTTCTGCTGGTTGCCACCGGACAGTCCGCCGGCGCGCACCTGGGCGTGCGGCACGCGGATGTTAAGTAACTGGATGGCGTCATCGGAAATAGTTTGCGCCTTACGGCGATTGAGCATCCCCCAGGTCGCGTCGCGCTCCAGCGTCGCCATGGTGATGTTTTCCTGGGCCGCCAGTTCGAGAAACAGGCCCTGCTCCTTGCGATTTTCGGTCAGAAAGCCGATTCCATGGTCGATGGCTTCGCGCGGCGAGTGGATCACCACCGGCTCGCCGTCGATCTCGATCACCCCGCCGGTGGCTTTGCGCACGCCAAAGATCAGCTGCGCCAGCTCGGAGCGTCCGGCGCCGACCAGCCCGGCGAGGCCGACGATTTCGCCAGCATGCACCACCAGGCTGCTGGGCTTAACCTTGCCGCCATCGGTCAGATCCTCGACCCGCAGGCGCGGCTGGCCGCGGGGAATATCGCGCTCTTTATTGAACAGATCGCTGAGCGGACGGCCGACCATCATGCGCACCAGCTCCGGCGCATTGAGCTTGTCGCGCACCAGGCTGCCGACATACTGCCCATCGCGCAGGACGCTGACCCGGTCGGAGAGCTCATACACTTCCGCCATGCGGTGGCTGATATAGATGATCGCCATGCCCTCGTCACGCAGGCGCAGGATGAGGTCGAACAGGCGCTGGGTTTCTCGCGAGGAGAGGGCGGCGGTGGGTTCATCCATCACCAGAATGCGGCTTTGACGGTGCAGAGCGCGGGCGATCTCCACCTGCTGCTGTTCGGCGATGGTCAGGGTCATCACCCGGTCGCTGGCCTTGAACTGGGCGCCGAGACGGTCGATCACCGCCTGCGCCTGGCTGAGCATCGCTTTGCGCTGCACCAGGCCACCGCGCGCCAGCTCGCTGCCGAGGAAGATGTTTTCCGCGACGGTCAGGTTCGGCGCCAGCTGCATCTCCTGGTAGATCAACGTGATCCCGGCGGCCAGCGCGTCCTTGGGGCCGCGGATCGTTTGTGGTTTCCCGTCGATCAGGATCTCGCCGCTGGTGGCGGTATAGGCGCCGGCGAGGATCTTCATCAGCGTGCTTTTTCCGGCGCCGTTTTCCCCCATCAGGGCATGGATCTCGCCGGGCCAGACCGTCAGGTCGACGCCCTTCAGCGCGTAGAATTTGCCAAAAGCTTTGGCGATATGGCGCATTTCCAGTACCGGGGTGGCGGTCATCACGGCGCTCCTGTCTGCGAGAACAATAGCTGCAGTCCACCACCGGAAAATAAATGCAGGATGTCAGAATCCATTCATATTTGTCATAGTGATAAATAGTTAACCGCGATCACAGTTACGCGGCGTCATTTTCTGCACCGTCACGCTTATCTGCCGACCGTTCCTTCACCGGAGTTGCTATGACCGCTCGCCGACACCCGTTTTTCACCAGCGCCCGTGGCCGCCTGCTCTCCTTTAATCTGCTGATGGTGGTCGTCACCCTGCTGGTGAGCGGCGTGGCGGTGTTCGGCTTTCACCACGCCAGCCAGCTGCAGGAGCAGGTGCAGCGCCAGACCCTCAACGATATGCGCGGCAGTATGGATCTGGCGCGGGACACGGCGAATGTCGCCACGGCGGCGGTGCGCCTGTCGCAGGTGGTGGGCGCGCTGGAGTACAAAAGCGAAGCGGAACGGCTGCTGGCGACGCAGCAGGCGCTGAAGCACTCGCTGGCCCAGCTGGCGGCGGCCCCGCTGGCGCAGCAGGAGCAGGCGCTGGTGGCCAGTATTATTCGCCGCAGCAACGCGCTGCAGCAGAGCGTGGCGGAGATGCTGGAGCGCGGCCAGCGCCGCCATCAGCAGCGCAATGCGCTGCTGAGTTCGCTTTACCAGAATCAGAGCAACCTGCGCCATCTCGCCGATCTTAACGATCGCGGCGGGGAGCGGGCGATCGATCCTCGCCGGCTGGCCGAGATGGACCGGCTGATCGTCGCCGCGATCCATACCGTCACGCCGCGGTCGATCGTTCTGCAGCTCGACCAGCTGCGCGGCGACCTGCCGGCCCATAGCGCCGATCCCGCGCTGGCGTTTGTTCTTCCCGACGTCACCCGGGAGCTGGCGAAACTTGCCCCGCTGTCGGCCCAGCTGGAGGAGAGCGACCTGACGATCAGCTGGTACATGTACCACATCAAAGCACTGGTCGCGCTGCTTAACGACGACATCAATCAGTACGTGACCCGGGTGGCGGAAGCCTCCGAACAGCGGGCGGCGCAGAGCCATCGGGAGCTACGCTCCATCAGCATGTTTATTCTGCTTTCCACGCTGCTGGCGCTGGCGATCACCGGCTGCGCCGGGTGGTATATCTACCGTAACCTGGGCTCTAACCTGACCGCTATCTCGCGGGCGATGTCGCGGCTGGCTCAGGGAGAGCCGAACGTCTCGGTGCCGGCCCTGCAGCGGCGCGACGAGCTGGGCGAACTGGCGCGCGCCTTTAACGTTTTCGCCCGCAATACGGCGTCGCTGGAGCACACCACCCGGCTGCTGAAAGAGAAGACCACCCAAATGGAGATCGATCGGATTAAGCGCCAGGAGCTGGAGGAGGCGCTGCTGCACAGCCAGAAGATGAAGGCCGTCGGCCAGCTGACCGGAGGCCTGGCGCATGATTTTAACAACCTGCTGGCGGTGATCATCGGCAGCCTTGAGCTGGTGGAGCCGAATGCGCAGGATGCGCCGCGCCTCACCAGGGCGCTGAAGGCGGCGGAACGCGGGGCGCTGCTGACCCAGCGGCTGCTGGCCTTTTCGCGCAAGCAGGCGCTGCATCCCCAGGCGGTGGCAATGGCGCCGCTGCTGGAGAACCTCAGCGAGCTGATGCGCCACTCCCTGCCGGCGACCTTGAGCCTGGAGATTGAGGCGCAGTCGCCGGCATGGCCGGCATGGATAGACGTCGGCCAGCTGGAAAACGCCCTGATCAACCTGGTGATGAACGCCCGCGACGCCATGGCCGGGCGCGCGGGCGTCATTAAAATTCGCACCTGGAATCAGCGGGTCACTCGCAGCAGCGGCCAGCGGCAGGATATGGTGGCCCTGGAGGTGATCGATCACGGCAGCGGCATGTCGCAGGCGGTGAAAGCCCGGGTGTTTGAACCCTTCTTCACCACCAAAGCCACCGGCAGCGGCAGCGGCCTGGGGCTGTCGATGGTGTATGGCTTTGTGCGCCAGTCGGGCGGCCGGGTGGCGCTGGAGAGCGCGCCGGGACAGGGGACGACGGTGCGGCTGCAGCTGCCCCGGGCGATGACCGAGGTCGGGAAGGCGGTGGCGCCGGTGGAAGACGAACCCATCCCGGCGGGAGAGCGGCTGGCGCTGGTGCTGGAGGATGAAGAGGATGTTCGCCAGACGCTGTGCGAGCAGCTGCATCAGCTGGGCTGGTTGACGCTGGAAACCGCTAGCGGAGAAGCGGCGCTGCAGCTGCTGGAGGCCTCGCCGGATATCGCCCTGTTGATCAGCGATCTGATGCTGCCCGGCGCCCTGAGCGGCGCCGATGTGATCCATACCGCCCGCCGCCGCTTTCCGGCGCTGCCGGTGCTGCTGATCAGCGGTCAGGATTTGCGCCCGGCGCAGAACCCGGCCCTGCCGGAGGTGGAGTGGCTGCGTAAGCCCTTTACCCGCGCCCAGCTGGCGCAGGCGCTAAGCGCGGCGTACGCGAGGATTTGAGATTCCTCCGCTACCCGGGCGGCATGCCGTTGATTAAGGTAGCGGCAGGACTCTGATGAGATTGGCCCCGATGAAACGTTACGCAACCGCACTGCTCTTTTGCACTCTGTCGCTGACCAGCCTGGCCGCTCGCGCCGATATTATCGATGACGCGATCGGCAATATTCAGCAAGCCATTAACGACGCCTATAACCCGGGCAGTAGCCGTTCCAGTGACGACGACGACAGAGACAACGACGATGGCCGTTATGATGACGGGCGCTATCAAGGGAGCCGCCAGCAGAGTCGTGACAGCCAGCGTCAGTATGACGATCGGCAACGCCAGCTGGACGATCGCCGCCGTCAGCTGGATGAACGTCAGCGCCAGCTCGATCGCGATCGCCGCCAGTTAGAAAGCGATCAGCGTCGTCTGGACGATGACTATTGATCGCCCCGCTGCAGACCGACGCTTAATCCAGTACTATTTCCATCCCGTCATAGCCCGCTTCGAAACCTTCCGGTAGCGGGTTATCCATCATCCAGACGTCAAACTGATGGCTGATATGGGTGAGGATCACTCGCGGACAGCCTATCGCCTGGTTAAGGGCGCGAACGGTAGTGAAATCGTTGTGGTTACGCGGGGTCTGCGCGCGCGGCTCATGACTGCAGTCGATGATCATCGCCTGCGGGCGATTGTTGAGTAAAAACTTCAGCGTCTTGTCCGGCAGCCCGGCGGTATCCGAGAGCCAGGCCACCCGACTGTGGGCCGACTCCAGCAGATAACCGAAGGTGAGCTTCGAATGGTTGAGCGGCAGGGGCGTCACCCGCAGGCCCTGCAGCTCAAACACCACAAACGGCGTGACGGTATGGCTGAAGTCGAGCAGGCCGGGGTGCTTGAGCAGATCGTCGCAGCCGGCGTCGTCCGGCGGGCCATAGACCGGGATCGGCCCGCCCACGCCCCAGCGCAGCGGAAACAGCCCCTGCACATGATCCAGGTGATAGTGGGTTAGCAGCACTTGCTGAAAGCTGCCGGCGGGATGATGTTCCATCAGATCCGGCCTGCCGGCGTCCAGCAGCGTCACTGCGCTGTTGAACGTCACCACCCCGCTACAGGGGCGGCGGCGATGGCTTTCCTCACGGCGGGCGCGGCGGCAGGCCGCGCAGTCGCAACCGAAGACGGGTACCAGCTGGGCGCCGCCGGTGCCGGTTAAGCGGATTGTCAGGCTCATCGTGTCACCTTTCACTCATACCGGTTGATTCTCTACGCGTGCCACGTGGCTGCGCAGCAGGCGGAAAAATTCATCGACCGATTGGCGGAGACTGCCGTCGTTATTCAACGTCAGGCAATCGTCCGGCTTATAGCGCGCGGCGCGGTCCAGACGCTGGGCGATGTCCACCGCATTTTCCCGGCCGCGCTGCTCCAGCCGCTGGCGCAGCACCGGCGGCGAGACGGCGAGACAGATCGGCACCAGCACCTCGCCGTAGCGTTCCCGCGCCAGCGCCAGATGGGCGCGGGAGCCATTGGCCACCACGTCGAAGCCGGCGTGCAGCCAGAGGTCGATCTCCACGCCAATGCCATAGTAAGTATGGTTGGCGTGCCAGCTGAGGGCAAAGAGATGCTGCTCGGCGCGGGTAAAAAATTCATGTTCGCTGAGGGCGATATGGTTTTCGTTACCGGCGTTAAAGGGCCGGGTAATGTAACGATGCGCCACCAGCAGCTGCGGGTGCTCGCGCTGGCGCAGAGCCGCCAGCAGGCTGTCTTTACCGGAGCCGGAGGGCCCCACCAGCCAAATCAGTTTCCCCGGCATTAAAAGACCCTCCTTCCCTGGCGCCAGACATGGTCGATGTGGACATGCTCGCCGCGACGGTGCGCCAGCACCAGGTCGGCGCGTTTCCCCTCGGCGATGACGCCGCGATCGTCAAGGCCCAGCGCCTGCGCCGGATGTTTGCTGACCAGACGGATCGCCTGCGCCAGGGTGAAGGCGTTATCCTCGGCGTCGGCGATGCGGAATGCGGCATCCAGCAGGCTGGCGGGGTAGTAGTCAGACGAGAGAATGTCGAGCAAACCGTGGTTCGCCAGCTGGTGGGCGGCGACGTTGCCGGAGTGGGAACCGCCGCGCACGATATTCGGCGCCCCCATCAGGACGTGCATCCCGTGCTGACGTGAAGCCTGCGCCGCGGCCAGGGTGGTAGGAAACTCGGCGATCACGCTACCCAACTGGTGGGATTCAGCCACATGCGCCTCGGTAGCGTCGTCGTGGCTGGCGAGGGCGATACGGCGGGCGCGGCACATGGCGGCGATGGTCTGGCGATTGGGCTGCGACCAGGTGGCGGCCAGGGCCATCTGCTCGGCTTCAAAACGATCCATCTCGTCATGCGTCAGATGGTACTTTCCCTGATAGTAATCGCGGTACTTGCTGCGATCGGCATACTGGCGCTGGCCCGGGGAGTGATCCATCAGCGAGACCATGCTCACCGATTCGCGCTCGATCAGCTTTTCAAACAGCGGCAGCGTGGTGTGATGCGGCAGCTCGCAGCGCAGGTGCAGACGGTGCTCGGCGCGGTTAAGACCACGCTTTTGCGTCTCTTCCACCGCATTGACCATCTTCTCCAGATTCTCAAGACGATCGCCGCCATCGCGCACGTCGCCAATCGCCACGGCGTCGAGCACGGTGGTGATGCCGCTGGCGACCATCATTGCATCGTGGCTGCTCATCGCCGAGTGGGCCGGCCAGTCCACCTTCGGTCGCGGGGTAAAGAATTTGTCGAGGTTATCGGTATGCAGTTCGATAAGGCCCGGCAGCAGCCAGCCGCCTTCGCCATCCAGCGCCTGCGGCAGCCGGCTCTGGCTTTCCGCGAAGGCGAGAATGCGACCGCCCTGGACTTCCAGCGAACCGTGTACCACGTCGTCGTCGAGAACCAGATTTACGTTATTGATAATCATGCTGTCATTCCCATGGGGTGCAGCCGGTCGGCGACCTGGCGGCGTACCCCTTCGTCATGGAAAATCCCGACGATGGCCGCGCCGCGCGCTTTGGCATCGTGGATCAGGTCGACCACGGCAGCACTGTTTTTGGCATCCAGTGAGGCGGTGGGTTCATCGAGGAGCAGGATCGGATAGTCGACCGCAAAACCGCGGGCGATATTGACCCGCTGCTGTTCGCCGCCGGAAAAGGTCGACGGCGCAAGATGCCACAGACGTTCAGGAACGTTGAGGCGGGTCAGCAGCTGGGCGGCTTTGGCGGCGCTCGCTTCACGCGGCGTCCCGAGGTCGAGCAGCGGCTGCATCACCACCTCCAGCGCCGAAATGCGCGGGATCACCCGCAGAAACTGGCTGACCCAGCCGATGGTGGTTTGACGCACTTCCAGCACCTTGCGCGGCGTGGCGGTGACCAGATCGACCCATTCGTCGCCGTGGCGGATATGAATATGGCCGCTGTCCGGCAGATAGTTGGCGTACAGCGAGCGCAGCAGGGTCGATTTGCCGCTGCCGGAGTGGCCGTGGAGCACCACGCACTCCCCGGCGTTAACGGTCAGCGAGGCGTCGGCCAGCACCGGCAGACACACGCCGTGTTGCTGGTGCAGAACAAAGGTTTTATGAATGTTTTCAACGCGGATCATGTTAGCCCTCACGGGGTTGAGTTGCCGGGTGCCGCTTCGCTGACCCGGCCTACGAATAACGCATCTGCAGGCCGGGTAAGGCGCAGCCGCCGCCCGGCAAAACAGCGTCAGTTCTGCAATACCGACGACACCAACAGCTGGGTGTAAGGGTGATGCGGATCGTCGAGCACCCGGTCGGTTAAGCCACTCTCCACCACCTGGCCCTGCTTCATCACCAGCAGTCGGTTCGCCAGCAGGCGGGCGACGCCGAGATCGTGGGTGACAATCACCACCGCCAGATTAAGCTCCACCGCCAGGCAGCGCAGCAGATCAAGCAGCCGCGCCTGTACGGACACATCCAGCCCGCCGGTGGGTTCATCCATAAACACCAGCTTCGGCTGGGTGACGAGATTGCGGGCGATCTGTAGGCGCTGCTGCATGCCGCCGGAAAAGGTGGTGGGCAGGTCGTCGATGCGCGAGGGCGGGATCTCCACCTCCTGCAGCCACTTTTCAGCGGTGGCGCGAATGTTGCCGTAGTGGCGGGCGCCGGTGGCCATCAGCCGTTCGCCGATGTTGCCCCCGGCGGAGACCTGGCGACGCAGGCCGTCCATCGGGTGCTGATGCACCACCCCCCATTCGGTGCGCAGCAGGCGGCGGCGTTCGGCTTCGCTCATGGCGTACAGCGAGCGCTGCTGGTACAGCACCTCGCCCCGCTGCGGCGTCAGGCGGGCGGAAATCGCCTTCAGCAGGGTGGTTTTACCGGATCCGGACTCCCCAACGATGCCGAGCACTTCCCCCGGCCACAGTTCGAAGGAGACGTCGCGGAAGCCTTTATCCGGGGCATAGAGATGGGTCAGGTGATTGACGGCAAGTAACGGCTGGCTCATTTTTTCTGCCCCTCGCTCTGCTGGCGGCAATAGTCGGTATCGGAGCAGACAAACATCCGCTGGCCGCTGTCATCCAGCACCACTTCGTCGAGGTAGCTGTGGCGCGAGCCGCAGATGGCGCAGGGCTCATCCCACTCCTGGACGGTAAACGGATGGTCGTCGAAATCGAGACTTTCCACCGGGGTATAGGGCGGCACGGCGTAGATCCGCTTTTCGCGCCCGGCGCCGAACAGCTGCAGCGCCGGCATCATGTGCATTTTCGGGTTATCGAATTTCGGGATCGGCGAGGGGTCCATCACGTAGCGGCCATTGACCTTCACCGGGTAGGCGTAGGTGGTGGCGATATGGCCGAAGCGGGCGATATCTTCATACAGTTTCACCTGCATCACGCCATACTCTTCCAGGGCGTGCATGGTGCGGGTTTCGGTTTCGCGCGGCTCGATAAAGCGCAGCGGCTCCGGGATCGGCACCTGATAGATCAGGATCTGATCCTCCACCAGCGGCGTCTCCGGGATGCGGTGGCGGGTCTGGATCAGGGTGGCGTCTTCAGTGCGCTCAGTGGTGGCGACGCCGGTCACGCGCTTAAAGAACTGGCGGATCGACACCGCGTTGGTGGTGTCATCGGCGCCCTGGTCAATCACCTTCAGCACGTCGTTCTCGCCGATGACGCTGGCGGTCAGCTGGATGCCGCCAGTGCCCCAGCCGTAGGGCATGGGCATTTCGCGACCGCCGAACGGCACCTGATAGCCGGGAATGGCTACCGCTTTGAGAATAGCCCGGCGGATCATGCGCTTGGTTTGCTCGTCGAGATAAGCAAAGTTATAGCCAGTCAGTGGGTTAGCCACGTTCATTCTCCCGTTGCAGGCGTTTCAGCAGCGCCAGTTCGGCCTGGAAATCGACATAGTGCGGTAGCTTCAGATGCGAGACGAAGCCGGCGGCTTCAACGTTATCGGCGTGGGCCAGCACAAACTCTTCATCCTGGGCGGGACCGGCAATCTCTTCGTCATAGTCCGCCGCCTGCAGGGCGCGGTCGACGAGGGCCATGGCCATCGCTTTGCGCTCGCTCATGCCGAAGGTCAGACCGTAGCCGCGGGTGAAGTGCGGCGGTTCATCCTGCGGGGCGACGAAGCCGTTGACCATTTCGCATTCGGTCAGCAGCAGCTCGCCAATATTGACGCTAAAGCCCAGCTCTTCCGGGACAATCTCCACCTGCACGTAGCCGCTGCGGATCTCGCCGGCAAACGGATGGTTGCGGCCATAGCCGCGCTGAGTCGAATAGGCCAGCGCCAGCAGGTAGCCTTCATCGCCGCGCATCAGCTGCTGCAGGCGCGAAGAACGCGAGCAGGGGTAGACCGGCGGGGTGCGGGTGATATCGTCGGGCGGTGTGCCGCGATCTTCCTCGGCCTTCGCCAGCCCCTGCTGCGTGAGCAGGCGGAAAACATGCGGCGAGGTCGGCGCTTCGCTATCGGCTTTCGGCACAGACGGCGCGTCGCCGTTCGCCAGCAGGGTAAAATCGAGCAGGCGGTGGGTGTAGTCGTAAGTGGGGCCCAGCAGCTGGCCGCCGGGGATATCTTTGTACACTGCCGAGATGCGGCGTTCGAGACGCATTTTGGCGGTGTCGATCGGTTCGCTAACCGCCAGCCGCGGCAGGGTGGTGCGGTAGGCGCGCAGCAGGAAGATCGCTTCGACGTTATCGCCGCTGGCCTGCTTGAGCGCCAGCGCCGCCAGTTCGCGATCGGCGATGCCGCCCTCGGTCATCACCCGGTCCACCGCCAGATTGAGCTGGTCGCTTATCTGGTCAACGCTCAGTTCGGGAAGCCGTCCATCGCCCCGTCGTTTCTGTTCCTGTAAGGCGTGAGCGGCGCGGATCGCCTTCTCGCCGCCCTTGACGGCAACGTACATTTAGCAAACCTCCACGTGGGTGGTGCGCGGGATCGCCAGCAAGCGCTCGCCGCAGGTGAGGATCAGGTCAATGCCCAGCGGGAACGGGTGCGGGCGCTCCGTCAGTTCGTCAATGATGCAGTCCGGTAGCTGAGGGGCGATCATTCGCTCTTCGGCAATGCCTGCCCCGGTCAGGCGCAGCATGCGCCCGCCGCTCAGGCTGGCGAGCTGGACGATCAGCGTGACGCCGGTCTCCGGGGCGGAGACGGTGCCCGCGGAGAGGACGTTGAGCTGCTCGGCGCTGATGCCGTCATTGGCGACCGCAAAGACCGCCTGCTGCGGCTGGTCCACCAGCGGCGCGCCGGTATGGAAGCGCAGATTCTGTCCCACCAGATCGTTATGCAGGGCGCTGGCGAGCCAGACCGGCGTTTCGTGATCGGCAAGGGTCAGCAGCAGGCTGGTGGAGGCGACGTTCAGCGGCTGCCAGCCGTGCTGCAACTGCTGCAGGGAGACAATCACCCCCGGCTCGCTCATCGCTTTCAGCAGGCGACGAAAACTGTGTTGGGCATCCTGCACAGCCAGGGTAAAAGCGGGTTGTAAGGTCATGCGTTATCTCCGCGAACCAGGGTAAAGAAGTCGACCCGGCTGGCGTTGACTTCGGCGCGTCGGGCTTCAGTGCGCGCGCTGCGTAGCGCTTCCAGCGGGGTTATCAGGGTTTCCATTAAATTGTGAAAATGGCGGGGCGACTGCAGCAGGGCGTCGATGGCCGCGCAGCGTTCGGCGTGCGGGCGGTCGCGGCCTAAGATCCAGCTGTAGCCGAGCGTACCATCGGCCAGACGTACCGCCGCCCGGGTGAGCGTGGCGTCGCCGGCGAAGAAACGGTCGCCGATACCGCCCATCCGGGCCTGAAGCTGCACCAGGCCTGTCTCGGGAGAGCGGATCAGCTCATACTCCGGCGCCAGCTGCAGGGCGTGCATGCGTGCCAGAAGATCTTGCGGTTCACTGTGGGCCAGCACGGACATCCAGCGCTGGCGGGTGGCGGTATCGAAGTGCATTCAGTGCTCCATGGTGAATTCAATCATGTCGGCGCGGGTCAGGCTGACGGAGTATTCGGTGACGGCCTGCTCGCCCTGGCGGCTGTTGAGGGTGCGCACGCAGAGCAGCGGCGCCATATTGGGGATCTCCAGCAGCTTGCTCTCTTTCGCCTGCGCGCGACGGGCGCTGATTTTGGTACGCACCCGGGTCAGTTCGACGTCAAGCCGATCGCGGAGCAGGTTGTGCAGCGAGCCGTGGCTGAAGGTCTGCAACACCGGCCAGAAGCGCAGGTCGGCGAAGTAGTGGTCAATCAGGCACAGGGCGACGCCATTGACCCGGCGCAGGGTGCGCAGGTGGATGACATTCTCGCCCTCGCTAATGCCAAAGGCCTCGGCAACGTGCGCGCTGGCGGGGCGCAGTACCGACAGCAGTTTTTCGCTGGTGGGATCGCTGCCTTGTTCCAGCAGGTTCTGGCTGAACCGCGCCTGGGCATTGAGCGGGTAATCGATCGGCCGCATCAGCACCAGCACGCCGACGCCCTGACGGCGTTGTACCCAGCCGCGCTCAACCAGCTGGTCGATAGCCCGACGCAGGGTATGGCGGTTTACGTCGAAGCGCGTCGCCAGCTGCTGCTCGGCGGGCAGATAGTCGCCGCAGCGATAGTGGTGGCGCAGCTCCTGCTCAAGCCGGGCGGCGATTTCCTGATAGCGCGTGGGATAACTGGTCGGATGTCTGGACAGGTGCATGGTCATCAAGCCTCACACAGCATAGGCGAGGAGCCTCCTCGCGTTGTGAGCCGATCCTGACCGGTTTATGTTGCAGTTCTGTTAAGTGATGATGACTAAAGGATGAAGAGTTAATGCCAGACGGATGACAGGGCGGCCAAGCCGCCCTGGCGGGGTCAGCCTTGTTTGACTACGTTGATCATCCATGGGACGCCAAAGCGATCGACGACTTTGCCGAAGCCGTGGGCCCAGAAGGTTTCCTGCCAGGCCATCTCAATGCGCCCGCCGACCGCCAGCGCGTCGAACCAGCGCTGGCCTTCAGCGACATCGTTGGGATCGAGGACGAGGGTGAAGCCGGCGTAATGCACATCGGGCCCGAAGGCGCTGTCGCTTAGCATCAGCTCGCCGTTGCCGATGCGCAGGCTGGCGTGGGCGATGGCGTCATCCGCCATCTTCTGGCCAGACGGGCAGCCGTCAGAAGCTTCCTGCGCCGAAGGCGGCATTTCGCCAAAGGTCATTTTAAACATCAGCTCGGCGCCCAGCGTCTGCTGATAGAAGGCGATCGCCTCGGCGCAGTTGCCCGCAAAGGCAAGGTAGGGACTTAAGGACATGGTGAATACCTCAGTGACCGTAACCCGTAAAGCGTAGTCGCCCACAGCGGGATTGAGCCAGACGGCAGCGCGAAAATGGGGCGGGAATAGTGCTGCAGGCGGCAGCGTAAATAGCGGCGGCTGGCGGGATAAATAACTGGATGCGCAGGGAGGCGAAGGGCAGTGAGGATATCGGGAGCGGCGACGGCGATAGGGGAAAATAATCGCGTCGCCTGCCCGGAAATAAATCAGTTCTTTTTGACGAATTCAGATTTCAGCTTCATCGGGCCAAAACCGTCAATTTTGCAGTCAATATTGTGATCGCCTTCGACCAGGCGGATATTCTTCACTTTGGTGCCGATTTTCAGCATCGATGAGCTGCCTTTAACCTTCAGATCTTTCACTACCGTGACGCTGTCGCCATCGGCCAGTAAATTGCCATTGGCATCTTTAACGATCAGAACGTCGTTTTCTTCCGTGGCTTCGGCAGGGTTCCACTCATGGGCGCATTCCGGGCAGATGTACATGCCGTTGTCTTCATAAGTGTAAGTCGAATCGCATTTTGGGCAGTGTGGCAGTTGCATGACGTTCCTCGTGATGTCGTCGAAAAACAGGACGTTGGTCCTTTAAACAGCGGCTGAGAGCCGAAAGTGGCTATGATTATAGCGCAATCACCCACTTTTGTCGGGTGTTTTTTTGCTAAAAAATAGCCGGGGCGCTATTCCGGGAAGAACCGAATAATTGCTGAAATTAACCGCCGGCGATGGAACAATATCGACGAAATAATTTCCGGGCGATCGGCAGGAAATGAACTTATTTATTTTCTGGGACTCTGTAATTAGGCGGTAAATTTATGTGAAGTTGATCGCAGATATAAACACTGTTAGGGTAAAAAAGGGGAGCAGGTCAATTTCATCAATGATGACGATGAGCCGCTCCATTTATTCACCAGTAGCCACAGCAGGCGTCAACAGGTTCGGTTGTACATTCTGTCAGCAGACAGTGCAGGCAAACCTGCTACGCTTGAAATGAGGAGCACAGCAATTCACCGCTCCTGACGCACGTTGCGAATGGCTTTGCCATTCGGCGAAGAGACGTGCATTCAAGGCGGAGTAGCAGAGGAAAAATATGCTTAAAAGGAAAAAAATAAAGCCCATCACCCTTAAGGATGTGACCATCATCGACGATGGTAAACTGAAAAAGGCGATCACCGCGGCCTCCCTGGGCAACGCGATGGAGTGGTTCGATTTCGGCGTCTACGGCTTTGTGGCCTACGCCTTAGGTAAAGTCTTCTTCCCCGATGCCAACCCAAGCGTGCAGATGATTGCCGCACTCGGTACCTTCTCCGTTCCATTTTTAATTCGTCCGCTGGGCGGCCTGTTCTTCGGGATGCTGGGCGATAAATATGGTCGGCAGAAAATTCTCGCGATAACTATCGTGATCATGTCGATAAGTACTTTCTGTATCGGCCTTATTCCTTCGTATGCCACGATAGGTATCTGGGCGCCGATCCTGCTGCTGCTGTGTAAAATGGCGCAAGGCTTCTCGGTCGGTGGTGAATATACCGGGGCGTCGATCTTCGTCGCGGAATACTCCCCTGACCGTAAACGCGGGTTTATGGGCAGCTGGCTGGACTTTGGCTCCATCGCCGGGTTTGTGATGGGGGCCGGCGTGGTGGTCCTGATCTCCAGCGTGGTGGGTGAACAGAACTTCCTTGAGTGGGGTTGGCGTATCCCGTTCTTCCTGGCGCTGCCGTTAGGCATCATCGGCCTCTATCTGCGCCATGCGCTGGAAGAGACCCCGGCGTTCCAGCAGCATGTGGACACCATGGAGCAGGGCGACCGTGAAGGTCTGCAGGACGGGCCGAAGGTCTCTTTTAAAGAGATTGCCACTAAGCACTGGCGTAGCCTGCTGACCTGTATCGGTCTGGTGATTTCCACCAACGTGACCTACTACATGCTGCTGACCTACATGCCGAGCTACCTGTCGCATAACCTGCACTACTCGGAAGATCATGGGGTGCTGATCATCATCGCCATCATGGTCGGGATGCTGTTTGTGCAGCCGGTTATCGGTATGCTTAGCGACCGTTTCGGCCGCCGCCCGTTTATCCTGATTGGTAGCGTGGCGCTGTTTGCCCTGTCGATCCCGGCCTTCATTATGATCAACAGCAACGTGACGAGCCTGATCTTCGCCGGTCTGCTGCTGCTGGCGGTGGTGCTGAACTGCTTTATCGGCGTGATGGCCTCATCGCTGCCGGCGATGTTCCCGACCCACATCCGCTTCAGCGCTCTGGCCAGCGCCTTTAACATCTCAGTGCTGATTGCCGGTCTGACGCCAACCCTGGCGGCGTGGCTGGTGGAGACCACCCAGAACCTGATGATGCCGGCATACTACCTGATGGTGATCGCGGTGGTGGGTATGGCGACGGGCCTGTCGATGAAAGAGACGGCTAACCGTCCGCTGAAAGGGGCGACCCCGGCGGCGTCGGATATTCAGGAAGCGAAAGAAATCCTTGGCGAGCACTACGATAACATCGAGCAAAAAATCGAAGATATCGATCAGGAGATCGCCGATCTGCAGGCAAAACGGTCGCGTCTGGTGCAGCAGCATCCGCGTATCAACGACTAACTGTTTTCACTGCTAATCATGCCGCCTGGGGAAACCCCGGCGGCATTTTTTATGCCTCCGGCAAGGCCAGACCGTGACGACGCTGTTGGCTAAGTTTACGGTACTGCTGCGGCGGCATCCCCACGTAGCGGGTAAAGGTGCTGTAGAAACGGCTGCTGGAGCGGAAACCGGCGGTGAGGGCGATATCCAGGATGGTCTTGTCGGTATCGCTCAGCAGCGCCCGCACGTGATTGATACGCATGGCGGTAATGTACTGCTTCATGGTTTGCTGCATCACTCTCTGGAATACCCCCATCGCATAGTTCGGGTTGAGCTTAACGTGCTCGGCGACGGCATTGACGGTCAGCGCCTGGTCGTAGTGGGCGGCGATAAATTCCAGCATCTGGCTGACATAAAACTGCGCATGGCGCGAGACGCTGTTCTTATGGGTGCGTGAGGTTTTGTTGACCAGAATCGGCTGCCAGCCGGCGAGGCTCAGCCGCTTCAGCATCAGGGCGATTTCATCGATCGCCAGCTGGCGAATCTGGTCATTGTCGTGGTTCAGCTCCTGCTGCCAGCGGCGCACCTCGAAGGCGCTCAGCTGCTGGGCGGCGAGGGATTTAATCACCATCCCGTGAGTGACGTGGTTGATCAGCTCCCGGTCCAGCGGCCATGAGAGAAACAGATGCATCGGCAGGTTAAAGATCGCCATCTGCTGGCAATCCCCCGGGCGGGTCAACTGATGCGGCGTACAGGCCCAGAACAGAGTGATATAGCCTTTCTCTATGCGCACCACTTCGTTATTAATCAAATATTCCACGTCGCCATCGAACGGCACGTTGACCTCCACCTGGCCATGCCAGTGGCTGGTAGGCATGGCGTGCGGCGGGCGCAGCTCGATATCCATACGCTGATACTCAGAGTAGAGCGCCAGCGGGCTGCGGCTCTGCTTTTCATCGCTGTTGCACATAAAGGGATCGGGGGGCAGGGAGGTGAAGCGGTATTCCATCGTTAGCGTATTCCTGAATTGTCAGAGTGGCTGCATTTTTCGCCAGAACTGACGACAGCTTAGCGGAAGAATCGGCCCATTTTCTCTCCTTTTTGCGCAATCTGTTCCCGAAAACTCAGATTTTGTGGCGCTTAATGGCCGATCTGAGCTTTCGGGAATGCTCCGGTGGGAACAGGGCAGCGCAACGCTGAACGGCGTGCCACTCTGCAAGGGTTCAATGACCTGATGGAGAGAGCGTAATGACCGCCCCAAAAATTACCTTTATCGGCGCCGGTTCGACGGTGTTCGTTAAAAATATTCTCGGTGATGTTTTCCAGCGCCCGGCGCTGAAATCGGCGCATGTCGCGCTGATGGATATCGATGACACCCGGCTGGAAGAGTCGCATACCGTGGTGCGCAAGCTGATGGATTCCGTCGGCGCGAAGGGCGAAATCAGCTGCCATCGCGATCGCAAAACCGCCCTGCAGGGCGCTGATTTCGTTGTGGTCGCCTTCCAGATTGGCGGCTATGAGCCCTGTACCGTCACTGATTTTGAGGTCTGTAAACGCCATGGCCTGGAGCAGACCATCGCCGATACGCTGGGTCCGGGGGGCATTATGCGCGCCCTGCGCACCATACCTCATCTGTGGGCTATCTGCGACGACATGACCGAGGTCTGCCCGGACGCCACCCTGCTTAACTACGTCAACCCAATGGCGATGAACACCTGGGCCATCTACGCCCGCTACCCGCATATTAAACAGGTTGGCCTGTGCCACTCGGTGCAGGGAACGGCGGAAGAACTGGCGCGCGATCTTGACCTCAACCCGGCGGATTTACGCTACCGCTGCGCCGGGATTAACCATATGGCGTTCTATCTCTCGCTGGAGAAAAAGCTCGCCGACGGCAGCTATGTCAGCCTTTATCCCGACCTGCTGCAGGCCTACGCTGACGGGCGCGCGCCGAAGCCTAACCTGCACGGCAACCCGCGCTGCGAAAACATCGTCCGCTATGAGATGTTCAAAAAGCTCGGCTACTTTGTGACCGAGTCGTCGGAGCATTTTGCCGAATACACGCCATGGTTTATCAAGCCGGGCCGCGAGGACCTTATCGCCCGCTATAAAGTGCCGCTGGATGAATACCCGAAACGCTGCGTCGAGCAACTGGCCAACTGGCATCAGGAGCTGGAGAGCTATCAGCGCGGCGAGCGCATCGAGGTGAAGCCATCCCGGGAGTATGCCAGCACCATCATGAACGCCATCTGGACCGGCGAGCCAAGCGTGGTGTATGGCAACGTGCGCAATGACGGCCTTATCGACAACCTGCCGCAGGGCTGCTGCGTGGAAGTGGCTTGCCTGGTGGACGCCAACGGCATTCAGCCGACCAAAATGGGTGCGCTGCCGGCGCATCTGGCGGCGCTGATGCAGACCAACATCAACGTGCAGACGCTGCTCACGGAGGCGATCCTCACCGAAAATCGCGATTACGTCTATTACGCCACGATGATGGATCCGCACACCGCTGCGGTGCTGGGGATCGAAGAGATCTACGCGCTGGTGGACGATCTGATCGCCAGCCACGGCGACTGGCTGCCGTCCTGGCTGCATCGTTAATCTTCTCATGCCGCCGGGGGCAACGACCCGGCGGCGTCCTGCATGCTCTATCAAACACTGAAGGAGGCGCTGGCGACAGCGACCTGTACCCTATGAGTATTTCAATGACAACAAAGCTCAGCTACGGATTTGGTGCCTTTGGTAAAGATTTCGCTATCGGTATCGTCTACATGTATCTGATGTATTACTACACCGATATTGTTGGACTGTCGGTTGGGGTGGTCGGCACCTTGTTTCTGGTGGCGCGGATCCTCGATGCGATAGCCGATCCGATCATGGGTTGGATCGTCAACTGTACGCGATCGCGATGGGGGAAATTCAAACCGTGGATCCTGATTGGCACGATAACCAACTCGGTAGTGCTGTATATGCTGTTCAGCGCCCATCACTTCTCCGGCGGGGCGCTGCTGGCATGGGTGTGGCTGACCTATCTGCTGTGGGGGTTCACCTACACCATCATGGATGTGCCGTTCTGGTCGCTGGTGCCGACCATTACCCTTGATAAACGCGAACGTGAACAGCTGGTGCCGTATCCACGCTTTTTCGCCAGCCTGGCGGGATTCGTCACTGCCGGCGTCACGCTGCCGTTTGTCAGCGCCGTGGGCGGCGCCGACCGCGGTTTCGGTTTCCAGATGTTCACCCTGGTGTTGATCGCCTTCTTCGTGGTTTCCACCCTCGTCACGCTGCGCAACGTCCACGAGGTTTACTCCTCGGATAGCGGCGTGAGCGAGGATGCCAGCCATCTCTCACTGCGCCAGATGGTGGCGCTGATCTATAAAAACGATCAGCTGGCCTGCCTGTTGGGCATGGCGCTGGCCTATAACACGGCGGCGAATATTATCGCTGGCTTTGCGATTTACTACTTTACCTACGTGATTGGCAGCGCGGAGATGTTCCCGTATTACATGTCCTACGCCGGCGCGGCGAACCTGCTGACGTTAGTGCTGTTTCCGCGGCTGGTGAAAGGGCTGTCGCGGCGCATTCTGTGGGCGGGCGCTTCGATCATGCCGGTGCTGGGCTGCGGCGTGCTGTTGCTGATGGCGCTGAGCGGGATCTACAACGTCGCGCTGATTTCGCTGGCCGGCGTGCTGTTGAATATCGGCACCGCGCTGTTCTGGGTGCTGCAGGTTATTATGGTGGCCGATACCGTCGACTACGGCGAATATACGATGAACATCCGCTGCGAAAGTATCGCCTATTCGGTGCAGACGCTGGTGGTGAAAGCGGGCTCGGCGTTCGCGGCCTGGTTTATCGCCATCGTGCTCGGTATCATCGGTTATGTGCCGAATGTGGCCCAGTCGTCCCAGACGCAGCTGGGGATGCAGGCGATTATGATAGCGCTGCCGACGCTCTTTTTTGCCCTGACGCTGTTTCTCTATTTCCGCTATTACAAGCTCAACGGCGATATGCTGCGTCGCATTCAGATTCACCTGCTGGATAAATATCGCCGGGTACCGGAAAATGTGGCTGAGCCGGAACGGCCCATTGTGGTACCCAACCAGGTGTAAAAAGCGTTCGAAAACAGCTGACGAAAGAGGGGAGGGATGCTCTCTTTTTTGGACAAAAATGAGCGTTGAAAGCGGACGAAAAGAAAAAACGTATTTCTCTAATTTGTCTCAAAATATTCTCTCTTTAGGTTCATGTAGTTGTTATTTGCTCCAATTATTCTCAATTAAAACTCAGAATTGTCTCTTTTTCGTGCTCTTGCGCTGCTTTTTAACTCTTGCTACTCTTTTTGGGTGTTACATTTTTCTCTTATTTGTCTCAGTGATGGAGCAATGCGATGCGCATTTTTATCGATGATGGTTCAACCAATATCAAAATGCTGTGGGAGCAAGATGGCGAAACTTTCACCCATATCAGCCCCAACAGTTTTAAACGCGGCTGGTCTGCCACCTTCGGTTCCGGGAAGCCCTTTAACTACACCGTGGATGATGAAAAGTACTCATTCGACCTGATCACTCCCGACGCGCTCCCGACCAATAATATTGACTGGCAGTACAGCCCGTTGAACTCCATCGCTGTCCATCACGCGCTGCTGACCAGCGGTCTTGAGCCACAGGACGTCGAAATAGTTGTGACGCTGCCGCTGACTGAATTTTATGACGAGGATGCGCAATATCGCCTCGACAACATTGAGCGTAAGAAAAAGAGCCTGCTGCGCGAAGTTAAACTGAATAAAGGCGTGGTGTTCAACATCACCAAAGTCACCGTGCGCCCGGAATCGATTCCGGCGGGCATTAGCCTGTGCGATGAACTCAAGCCCTCCCATTCGGTGCTGATTGTCGACCTCGGCGGCACCACGCTCGATATCTCGATGGTCGCCGGGCAGATGACCTCGGTTTCGCGCATTTACGGCGACCCGAAGCTGGGCGTATCGCTGGTGACCGACGCCGTTAAGCTGGCGCTGGCGCGGGCGAATACCGATACCTCAAGCTATAACGTCGACCAGATCATTATCAATCGCCATGACGAAGCGTACCTGACCGATAACATCAACGATCCGGATGCGGTTTCTGAGGTGAAAAAGGTGATCACTAACAGCATAGAACGTCTGACCACCCGCGTCCTGACGGCTATCGATAGCTTTAAAGGCTACTCGCATGCCATCGTGATTGGCGGCGGCGCGCCGCTGGTTGCCGATGCCATTCGTGAACGTATGGGCCTGCGTGAGGACCGTTTCGTGGTGGCTGAAGAGCCGCAGTTCGCCCTGGTGCGTGGTCTGAAAATTATTGGCTAAGGAGCGTCTATGACTCTGGAACGCAGAAAAGTGCTGATTTACCTGCGCCCGGATATCAGCGCCAGCGAGCGCTTCGCGGACGCAAAAATTGAGGCCCACCATCGCGGCGACCGTGGCGATATGTCGCGCACGGCGCTGCTGGCGGGGCTGGCGTTAGGGGAAGTCGATAGCCGCTTGCCGTCGATGCTGGCGGCGCTGCTGGCGGAAGACACGAAACCGGAAACGCTGCGCAAGATGCTGGCCTCGTTCCTTGAGATCCAGCCGGCCTCTTCCGCCCCGACAGCCGCACCAGCGGCCGCCCCGGCTAAGGCGCCGGAGCCGCCCGCGCCGGTCAGCGAGAGCGTTTCGGCGCGCAACCTCGCCGGTTCGCTGCCGGACTAAGCGCTATTCGCGGTTTGCGCTATCCGGGAAACTCCCCGGCTTGCGCTGCGCTTAGCCGGGCTACTGTTTACACTGTCCGGTAGCCCGGGTAAGGCGGAACGCCGCGACTGGGAAATTCCCCGGCTTGCGCTGTGCTTAGTTTGTAGGCCAGGTAAGGCGTAGCCGCCACCCGGCATACAGGCGGCTCCCTGGCTGTGGCCATGCCCGGCGGCGCTACGCTTGCGCGGGCCTACGGATCCAGTGCAATGGGGGGCCTAGTCCGGTAGCCCGGGTAAGGCGGAACGCCGCGACCCGGGAAATTCCCCGGTTTGCGCTGTGCTTAGTTTGTAGGCCGGATAAGGCGTAGCCGCCACCCGGCATACAGGCGGCTCCCTGGCTGTGGCCATGCCCGGCGGCGCTACGCTTGCGCGGGCCTACGGATCCAGTGCAATGGTGGGCCTAGTCCGGTAGCCCGGGTAAGGCGGAACGCCGCGACCCGGGAAATTCCCCGGCTTGCGCTGTGCTTAGTTTGTAGGCCGGGTCAGGCGTAGCCGCCACCCGGCATACAGGCGGCTCCCTGGCTGTGGCCATGCCCGGCGGCGCTACGCTTGCGCGGGCCTACGGATCCAGTGCAATGGTGGGCCTAGTCCGGTAGCCTGGGTAAGGCGGAACGCCGCGACCCGGGAAATTCCCCGGCTTGCGCTGTGCTTAGTTTGTAGGCCGGGTAAGGCGTAGCCGCCACCCGGCATACAGGCGGCTCCCTGGCTGTGGCCATGCCCGGCGGCGCTACGCTTGCGCGGGCCTACGGATCCAGTGCAATGGTGGGCCTAGTCCGGTAGCCCGGGTAAGGCGGAACGCCGCGACCCGGGAAATTCCCCGGCTTGCGCTGTGCTTAGTTTGTAGGCCGGGTCAGGCGTAGCAGCCACCCGGCAGTAAGACGGTACGCCGCCACCCGGGATGTCGCCCCTATCCGTGGGCGAGAAAGCGGGCCAGGCGCTGCTGCAGCAGGCGATTTTCGCGGGTCAGCCGCGCGTTCTCATCCAGCAGCGTCAGCGCCACCGCAATCCCCGGCCAGTCCAGCTCCAGCTCGTTACGCAGGCGCACCGCGCGATGGACAATCGTCACCGCGCTGTCGTCGAACAGCCAGGTGTCCGCCTGCGGCTGGTGCGGTTCAATCATGCCTAAGCCGACAATCTCCGTCAGCTCCTCTTCCGACACCCCGGTACGCAGGCACAATTCGGTAATGGTAAACGTCACTGTTACTGTAGCCATCAGGCTTTCCCCCATGTCTTACGCGGATCGAAGCTGGCTTCGGCGGTGGCCAGCTGTTGCCAGAGCTCACGCGCTTTTTCATCTGGTTTTGGCGGCATCACAATTTTAATAACGGCGAACAAATCGCCGGTGTGGGTTTTGCTCACCAGCCCTTTGCCCTTGATACGCAGGCGCTGCCCTGCCTGGCTACCCGGCGGCACCGTCAGCAGAATGCTCTCTTTCAGGGTGGGCACCGTGACTTTGGCGCCCAGCGCGGCCTCCCACGGCGCCAGCGGCAGGACGATCTCCAGGTTATGTCCCACGATGTCGAACAGCGGGTGCGGGGCGATGTGGATCACCAGCCACAGATCGCCGTTCGGCCCGCCGTTTTCGCCCGGCGTCCCCTGGCCTTTCAGGCGGATGCGCTGTCCATCGGCCACCCCGGCGGGGATCTTCACATTCAGCGTTTTCGGCGTCTCGCTTTCGATCATGCCGAACACGTTATACACCGGCAGGTTATAGCTGATGGTGCGGGTCTGCTCAGCCAGCGTCTCTTCAAGGAACACCGCGACCTCGATCTCCAGGTCGTGGCCGCGCGACGCGTGCTGACGGCGACGCTGATGCGCCTGCTGGCCAAACATGGAGGAGAAGATGTCGTCGAAATCCTGCTGGCTGTAGCTCTGCTCGTGGGTCTGCTGCTGGCGACCGAACCCGGGATCGTTGCGATGCTGCCAGAGCTGATCGTATTCCGCGCGCCGTTGCTCATCTTTCAGGACTTCCCAGGCTTCGGCGAGATCCTTAAATTTGGCTTCGGCATCGTTTTCTTTACTGACGTCGGGGTGGTACTTGCGCGCCAGGCGGCGGTAGGCGGTCTTGATGGTTTTCAGATCGTCGGTTGGTTGCACCCCGAGAATGGCATAATAATCCTTCAATTCCATGCTGTTATCTCATCTATGCTCAGTGCGGTGGTTACATATTCCCTGGATCAGGCGTCTGTATAAAGCGTAGGGCAAATGCGCCCTGAAGGGGAAGAAAAGTGGCGGAAACTTGACGTCGTCGGGGTCAACGGCGTCGTGGGCGCGGCTAATCTTTCACCTGCGGCCGCGGACGACGGCGCCAGCCTGCGAACAGCACCAGCAGCGCGCCGATGGCGCCGGCCAGGCGCGCAATGCCGTCGCCGGCGGTGGGAAACAGCTGGCGAAGGGTAGGGTCGCTGACCAGCATTGACCCGGCAATCCAGCCGATGAGCATCCCGCCCAGCAGCACCACCGCGGGAAAGCGAGTGAGCAGGGCCAGCACCAGCTTGCTGCCGGCGACGATAACCGGAATGCTAATCGCCACGCCGAGGGCGACCAGCGCAATGTGCCCTTTGCCTGCGGCGGCCACCGCCAGCACGTTATCCAGCGACATGATCACATCGGCGACGGTGATGGTGACTGCGGTGCGCCACAGGCTGCCGGAGCTGGCAACCTCGCTCTCGTCCTCCTCATTACTGACCAGCCTGATGCCAATCCACATCAGGAGCAGCGCGCCGACTATCTTCAGCCACGGCAGCGACAGGAGATACAGGGCGATCGCCAGCAGCAGGATGCGCGCCAGGATGGCGCCTACGGTGCCGATGACGATCGCTTTGGTGCGTTTTTGTGGCGGCAGTTTGCGACAGGCCATGGCGATCACCACGGCGTTGTCGCCGCCCAGCAGTAAGTCGATGGCGACAATCTGCAGCATAATCACCGCCATGTCCCATTGTTGAAGAAACGCATACATATCGAGAGAAACCACCTGAAATAAATACCACGAAAAGCCGTTGCGCCGGGGACTCCGCCCGGGGAGCGTTGACCACTGGCGCCGGACCGCGCCGTCGCGCGGGAAACCTGAGCCTGAAAAATAAAGTTACGAATCAACGCGCCGTCGGGCAAGGCTTCGGCGAAAAAGGGTGATATTTTGTCATACAGACTCACCTGCTGTTCACTTATCGCAAGGATCCCCACTATGTCTGGCCACAAGAAATACCTCTCCGTCGCCCTGCTGAGCGCTGTCTTACTGCCAGCGATGGCTTCTGCCGCTGACGCGCCGGCGACTTTCACCGCGGAACAGGAGGCGCAAATCGGCAAAATCGCCGCCGATTACCTGGTCGCCCACCCGGAAGTTCTCCTGCAGGCAAGCCAGAAACTGCAGCAAATTCAGGCTGAGCAGCAGGCCAGCGCGGCCACCCAGGCGGTGCTGAAGAATGCCGCCTTGCTGACCCAGGATAAAAATACCCCGACCTACGGCCCGGCCAACGGCAAAGTCACGGTGATTGAGTTCTTTGACTACCAGTGTGTCTACTGCAGCCGGCTGGCGCCGGTGATGGAGCAGGTGATTAAAGCGCATCCGCAGACCCGCTTCGCTTTTAAAGAGTGGCCTATCTTCGGCGGCCGCTGGGAAAGCTCGCTGGAAGCAGCGAAAACCGGCCTGCAGATCTATCAGCAGAAAGGGGCGGATGCCTATCTGGCCTACCATAACGGGATCTACGCCACCGGACATAACGAAGGCAAGCTGACGACGGCGGATATCCAGCAGCAGGCGAAGAAAGCCGGCTTTGATGCGAAGAAGGCCACCGACGTCGAACCGGTGCTGCAGAGCATTAACGACCTGGCGCAGGAGATTGGTCTCAGCGGCACGCCGGGCGTGATCGTGATGCCGACTACTGGCGCCACGGAAGCCAGCATCACCGTCTTCCCGGGGCTGGCGGATAAAGCCTCGCTCGAAGCCGCCATTAAAAAGGCCGGCGGCTGATCGGCGGCGTCGTTACCCAGTCAGGGCCGCCGGGGGCGGCCCTGCTATCATTCCTGATCCCTCTCCTCGGGCGGCGGCAGCGCGTGGCTTTTTAAATCAATAATCTGGCCAATGTGATCGTGGTAAACGGTCAGCAAATTATAGCGACTCATTTCGGAGATGATCTGCGGGGCGACGTTAAAGCTGCTGGCCAGCTCCTCATCTTGCAGGGTAAGCACCGCGGTGTGACGCCGGGTATGGGCGCGGCGTCGGTTATAGTGGTACCAGAGGATCAGCAACCAGCCGTTCAGCGCGGCAATCAATAAATACACCAGCGCCGTATTCAGGGAGTCCATCAACGACGACCAGCGCGGGGAGGGCGGCGCGATGAACTGCATCAGCAAATTGGCGTAGAGAAAGAACAGAAAACCGAGCCAGGCCAGCAGCGTTAAGCCGGCGTCCACCAGCCGGGGCAGCACGCGGTGTTCGGTTAAGATGAGCGTATTTTCATTCATCGCAGGCTTCCTTTTCCCCGGTCCGGGCTCACCCAGCGCGCGCGGGAACGTTGACGTTTCAACATCACTTTCGGAAAAGCGACCAGCGTGGTCAGCAGGCCGATCATCCAGTAAACCATCGGGAACCAGATCACCCAGAACAGGGATTTGGCGACCTTTTTCTCATAGCGCCGTTCGATATACAGGCTGGCGACGAACTGCAGCAGGCACATCAGGCCGAGCAGCATGCCGGTGAACTCAGGCGGAAACAGGCTGTGCACTGTCAGGTTGTCCGGCAATGGCATCAGGCGGCTGAGGATAAACAGCAGGATGGTGACCGCGTAGGCAAAGGCCCACAGCGTGGAGCAGGCATACTCCAGAAACAGCGGCCACATCCGATGATGCTGCCAGTGAAACAGGCGGCGCAGGTTGACCAGAAAGACTTCGGCCCCGCCCTGGGCCCAGCGCAGACGCTGCTTCCATAACCCTTTTAGGGTCTCAGGCATCAGGATCCAGCACAGCGCCCGCGGCTCGAAAAAGATGTCCCAGTGGCGGAGCTGAAGCTTCCAGCTGATATCAATATCTTCAGTGATCATATCCGGGCTCCAGTAGCCGACGTCCGCCAGAGCCTGACGCCGGAAGGCGGCGATCACGCCGGAGACAGTAAAGACCCGGCCATAGATCCGCTGCGTCCGCTTGATAAGGCCAATGATCGACGAGAATTCCCCTACCTGAATGCGGCCGATCAGCGTGGATCGGGTGCGGATCCGCGGATTGCCGGTGACCGCCCCGACGTGCGGGTAGTGGATCAGCGGGGCGACCAGCCAGGCCGCGGTATCCCGGTCCAGCAGGGCGTCGCCATCGATGCAGACCAGCAGATCGCCGCGCGCGGCGGCGGCGCCCGCTTTGAGCGCCACCGCTTTTCCCTGATTGGCGGCCAGGTGGATCACCCGCAGCCTTGGCTCCTCCTGCGCCAATTGCTGGAGCACCTGGGCAGTGTTGTCCGAAGAGCCGTCGTTAATCGCGATCACTTCGAGGTTGGCGTAACGCTGGGCCAGTGCCGCGCTGATGGTCTCCCGGGCGTTTTTCTCCTCGTTAAAGCAGGGGATCAGGATCGAGATCAGCGGATTGCCCGGCAGCGACGGCGGCGGGGTTTCCTCTCCCCACGGCCAGTGGCGCTCCAGCTGGAACCAGAAGTACAGACCCCCGGTGATCCATAGCACCGACATAAACAGCGGCCAGAAAAAGACAAAGTCGAGGATAAGCTCGCCGGTAAACACCGCTGCGACGCCTAACGGCAGCCCGAAAACGAGGCATAAAATGCACAATGCGATAATGCGATCAGTCATGGTCAGGGTACCACCAGGAAGAAAATTGCGGTCTGATACGGGAGATATCAGGCTGATTGTTAATGAAATCGTCTGGGTAGTAGCCGTAGTTTTTGACGCCGTTTAGCCGCAGCAAATGCATCCAGTCCGCCAGCTGTTGGTCGGGAATGGCGTTGCGTTGGCGTCGATTCCAGTCTCTGGCCTGTAGCTCAAAGATGGTTTTCTTCAGCGCGCCCGGGCGGCGGGCGACGGCCTGCACCAGCCGCGTCAGCCAGGCCTGGCTGGCGTCAATCGGCACGGACTCCATCAGCGGCATCGCCATGGGGACCGTCCAGTCATAGGCGGCAAGGAAGTCATCCAGATTTTGCGCAAACCAGGCTTCGCTCTGCGGCTCAAGGATCGGCAGGGCGAAGAGATTACGCGCCGTTTTTACCTGCGGGCCGCGGATGGCCTGCACCGACTGGCGCAGCTGCAGAGTGAAGCGGGTCAGGGTTTGGCTTTTGAAACGCATCCATGCCTGGCGCTCTTGCGGACTTTGGGGCACCGGGCCGGCATCGTGCGCCAGGCCACTCTGCCGCCAGGCGGCGACCGCCTCCGGGCTCACGTCTTCAAAATCGGTCAGCACGGCGTCGTCGTGGAACAGAATCCCGCTGAAGCTGGCGTGCCGGGCCAGATCCTCATAGATGTCGGTGATCTGCTGGCGAACCCGGGGATCCCATGGCGACAGGCGGACATAGGGCTGACGGGCAAGTAACGCCTTCCCGGTTTGCGGATCCCAGCGCTGAACGCGCGGCAGATCGGACGAGAGATCGAAGGCCAGCACCGGCATCCAGGCATAAACCTTCACCCCGCCGCGGGTTTGCAGCTGCCAGGAGACGAAGTTAAACAGGTCGGCGCGCATCGGCAGCCAGCGGTTGGGGAAATAGAGCGACTTGACCGTGCCGTCACCCTGCGGGTCGGAGAAGGCCTGCAGAAAGACGTGGCTGATTTTCATGTCATAGACGCGCTGCACCAGCTTATCGATATTCTTTGCCTGCTGGACGGGATTGGGGTCATAGACATAGTCCAGATCCACATGCATCACCCGAACAGGATCGGCTTCCTGGATCTGGGTTACGGCGTTAGCAAAGGCCTTGATCGACGGGTTACCGGCGATCAGCATGCGCGGAATATTGTCCAGATCCTTCACGTTGCCCAGGCCGTCGTTCAGCGTAAACGCCAGCTGATACCCCTGCTGTTTGGCGATGGCCAGGGTGCTGCCGCTGGCGGCACCGTAGGGCCACACCCAGGCGCGCGGCGCTTTCCCGGCGACGTCGTGGATTTTCGCCGTTACTTTCTGCACGTCATCGGTCATTCGCTGGGTAAACTGCGCGTCGCTTTCATAGCGGCCGGTGGTTTTATCCCAGCCTCGGTTGGCGGCGGCGGGCTCGCGGCTGCCTTGCGGATTGGCCGGCAGGCCGTAATGCGAGGCCCAGGTGTGCGCGCCGATCTCCACCAGCGGCGAGCGGCTGAGCTCGCGCACCATCTCCCAGGTGGCGAAGCGATCGCGCGGCGTCATCAGGCCACCAAAATTAACGGGCTGGTTGGCGGGGGTGTCCACCCAGCTGCCCACCGGCGCCCACAGCGCCGGAACGTTCCAGGCTTTAAGCAGCGGCCAGACGCGGGTATAAAAACTGCTATAACCATCGTCGAAGCTGAGAAGAAAAGCCTTAGGCGGAAGCGACTTAAGGCCATGATGCGCGTCCAGAATGTCCTGAACGCTCACGGCATGGTAGCCATGATGCAGCAGCCAGGCGATCTGCTCATTAAGCGCGCTGGTCCGCACCGAAAGATAACGCTGATCGGCGGCGTCGTCTTCGACGTCATGATAGGCCAGCACCAGAAAGCGATCCGCCGGCCAGGGGTTATTGGCCTCCAGCTGGGGTCGTTGCTGCGGGGCGAGGAAGGGGACCTCCTCAGCACGCACGCTGAAGATAAGGCACAGCCAGCCGAGAAGCATCAGGCCGTTGCGCAGGGTCGTGTTCAGCATGGTCATCCTTAAAACCGTATGTTTGCATCAACAGTGATAGCGAGGTTGTTTTCACGTTTACCGTCGTAGGGGCGTTTGTCCCAGTTCAGCATCACCCCGGCGTCGACGAGGTTGTTCCAGCGCAGACGCTGCCCGTAGCCCAGCGTCGTTATCGCGCCGGCGGCGTGATTTTTTTGCCAGTAGCTGCCGCCGCCGGCGAGCAACTGCTGACTCCAGACGGTGTCATACCGCTGGTAAAGCGTGTGATCGACCGCCAACGCCGCGGTGGCCGCGAGGTCGCGGGCCGGACTGTAATACGCGGTGTCGGTGCGGCTATTGGCGCTGGCCGACAGACCGGGCTGTAGATCCAGCGTTAGCCACGGGGTCTGCCAGAGGCGCTCTTTACCGGAGAGGGTGTACTCCTGACGACGGTTGTGGTCGGTAAAGCGGCTGGCGGCCGCGCTGACGCGGTACTCCCGGCGCTCGTTTTGATACCAGCGCAGCCAGCCTTCGCCGCGGTTGGCGCTGACGCCGTTGCGTAACGCGCGCAGCGGCGTCTGCTGCGAAATCCGCTCCAGCTCGCCGCCCAGCTGCCAGCGATCGTTGACGTCGTGCGCGGCGGAAAGGCGGACGCCGGGCTTATTCTCGCCGTGAAAATTGACGCTGGAGAGTTCAAGTTCTCCCCAGGCGTCGCGCGGACGCCATTCAATACCGGCGAACAGCTGGCGACGGCTGCCTTTCCCCTCTTCAAAATTGCCTTGGGCAAAGCGGTGGCCGCCGAACAATCGCCAGCTGTCGGCTATCGGCGGGCTGTAGATCGCCGTCTCAAAACTGAGGTCGTGGGTACCGCTCACCGGGTTGTCGGAATGCAGCCCTTTGCCGACGCTCAGGCGCAGCTCGGAGAAATGATGGATTTCGCGGGCTCTGGCCAGGCGCTGGGTATTCAGATCTCGTGGCGAGCGGGCGATAACGTCGTCGGTCAGCAGATCCATCTGCCGCCACTCCTGCAGATCGAGGGCGACCCAGGCCTGCTGGCGCTCCAGCTGCAGGCTGGCGGGCTCCAGGGCTTCCGCCGCTTTCAGCTGGCGTTCGGCTGCCCGCGGCAGCCCTCTGTCCTGCAGCAGGGCGGCATAGTCGATCTGCAGCCCCTGGTTGCCGGGGGCCGTCGCCGCCAGGCGCTGCATACGGGCTTCGGCCTGTGGCAGGGCGTTGGTGGCGGAGAGATAGTGCACGTTAAGCGACTGCGCGGTGAGCCAGTCGTCGTTCGGCTGGGGCGTCGGCGAGCCATAGAGATGACGGATATAGGGCGCATTCCGGGTGAGTCGGGCGACATACCGTTGCGCCGCCGGGTACTGAGCGGTGTCCAGCAGGGCGTAGAAAAGCTCATGTTCTTCATTCTGTTGGCTCGTCAGCCACGAGGGATGCTGATGAATAAGCGCCAACGCAGGCTCAATCTGCTTAAGCGCGATATAAGAGGAGATAACCCAGCCGATAGCCCAGTCGGGAACCGCCTGCTGCTGCGCCATCAGGCTTTGGTATTCGCGGATAACCTGCGCGTAGTCTGCGTTGGCGTACAGCGCGCCCAGACGGTCAATGCGCGCCCGGGTGATGTCCGGGGCGGCCTGCGGGTCGGGACGCCAGGCGGCGATCATCGCATCGTATTGCGCCAGCGCCGTGCGGGCCAGCGCGTAACGCGCCTTTTCTTCACGGGAAGGTGTATCGGCAAGGCGCACCAGTTCGGCGGCGGCGTTCAGCTGCAGGTTGCGCTTTTCCGCGGGCGTCAGTTCGACGCTATTCGCGAGGCCGAGGGCGGGGGAGTCGATCCGGTTGCGGGTCAGGGTCGCCATCAGGCTCGCCAGCGCGGCTTTATTCTGCGGTTCGCGATCGAGGATCTGCGTGTCCACCAGCAGCTGGTCCCAGCTCTTGCCAAGCCGCAGGTAGACATAAGAGAGGGTCTGCAGGTGGGCAATGCTCGCCTGCTCCGCCACCAGGCGACGCGCTTCGCTGAGCGCCTCGCCGTCCTTGCGGGCATCGGCCAGCGTCTTGATATAGCCGATACGATAGTCGTCACTGTCGGCGGCCTGGCTGAGAGCCTGCTGCCAGAGGAGGAGCGAGGCTTGCCACTGTTTCTGGTTGCGCATCGCCTGCGCCGCGGCGGCGGTGCCCCGTGCGGGAAGCGGCATATAGACCTGATAGCGTCGCCAGACTTTCACCACCTCGTCGTCCTGGCCGGCCCAGAGGGCTACCTGCAGCCAGTCTGCAACCTGAGAAGGGGTTAAGGCATGCCGCAGCTGGTATTGCTGAAGATATGAGAGAAAGGGGGCGTACTGGCCTTGACGCGCTTGCAGGATCTGCTGGTCATAGAGCGAGTCCGCTCCCTGAACCAGCGTCGGGAAGAGCAAAAGCACGCCGATTGACAGCGAGAGTTTCGTGTTGCGATTAAACAATAACGTATTTGAATAAGGTGATCTTTCCATTTCTATTTGCCATATGTTCATCAAGAATCCATTGCACAACACGACCGTCCTTTGACGGTGAGTTAAAGGATGAGGATGGTCCCATTTAGCTGACTGGCACTGCGGGTGAATGACTTATTGCAAAGTAATAAACATATCTCCTGTGGATAATTGAATGGATAATTTATACCCGATACCGCAGCGGATAAATATGGTTAAATGACGAACTGCGTTTTAAGATAAATCTGTAAAAATGGTTTAATTCGAATCGCCATGTTGAAGCGAGTTCCTTTAACTTACTGAAATAAATAAAAAATGGAGTTGGCTGAAATTTTGTTTTAATTTTGTTGGGTGGCTTATATTGCAGTGAGGAGAAAGGTTTTTCATGGATATTTAAGATGATTTCTGACAAAAATTCTCAATAGCAAAAAAAGCATCTTTTCTGTGGGATTTTTTTATTTATAATTAATCCGTTTATTTTCTGTCCGCACCCAGGGAGGTTTTTCACAGCCAGATTCAGATGCCGCGCTAATGATAAATCACAGATCTCGTTATTTTTACCGCCATGCGGAGCGTTCCCCAGGGGCAAGGAAAATGTCTGGTTGACGAGAATTTGTTGATTAAATGTTAAAGGGAAGACTTGTGGCAAATTCAATGATATTAATTACCCAGGATCACTATCTTTTTCAAGGGGTTAAGAATTTCTTTCCTGATATCATTCAGTTAGATTCTAGCGGAAAAGCGATTTTAGATAATGAGGTTGATGAACTCTCTCTGCTGGTTGATAGCCGTTCGCCGCTTTGTCATTACGATTATCTGGTCATGGAGGCGGCACAATCCAGAAAGCGAATATGCTGTATTGTCCTCGATATGCGCCATCGGGAAGAGCATTTACTCAGTCTGAAATCGTTTTTAAACATGTCATTATCACCCGCCGATATGGCGACCTTATTTGGGCTTTTTCTGGAGATGAAGAGCAAGCGGCTGACCAAAGAGTGGTTCGACAATCTGCGCTTAAGTATGACAGAGCAGCTGATGCTGCGTTTTCTTGGGGCGGGGATGACAATGGAGGAGGTGGCAGTGAATCTGAATACTTCGCTAAAAAGCCTTTACCGCAAGCGGACCGCGCTTTATGAGCGACTGGGGTTAGATAATTTTAATGAAGCCTGCTTATTTATCTTCAAAAATAAACTGCTGGACCAGTCCGGTCGATCGCCATAAGGCGTGGTTGTACAGGGAACAGGTGATATCGCAAGGTATGTGACGATGGAAATGTAATAAATTAAATAGATATTGATAGGTACAACCGTCGATACCAGTCGGTATCCAGGGCGGCGCCCGGCATATAATTCCGGAGCTCTTTGGAAGTAATTACCGCCATGGCGGTTTGCTATGCACAGCGATTATTATAATGATTATATTCCTTGCGCCGCAGAGGAATAGTTTTGTCATAAATTAACTCTACCATGGTATTCCGACTCACACGTCGGAATACCATGAGATATCGTGAAAGCATCAGAGGAGCGAGGTGGATGAGAATAAGGGACAGTATTGCGGAGCGGTTAGAAGCCTGCGGGCTCTACCGTCGGGCGGCATCCAGATGGATTGAGGTGATGCAGCGTTGCCTGGACGATGAGGACCGCGAGTGGATCCGCCACCATCGCAATCAGTGTCTGAAAAAGGCGCAACGTCCGCCGGCGCCGAAAGAGGAGTTCGCCGATCTCCACCAGGCGGCAAAGGAGACGCAGTATCGCATGGGCATTGCGAAGCCCTATGGCGAAGCGTTCAGGCTGCCCGGCAAAGGGAAAACCGCCGCCGAGTAATACCTTTCTTCACTGCGTTTGCGCAGACGTTTCATTGACCCCCAGGCCCGCGCAAGCGCAGCGCCGCCGGATGATATACATCAGACGCCGTACCCGCGGTTGTGCCGGATGGCGGCATAAATGCCTTATCCGGCCTACGGGTCCTCCCGCAGGCTCCAACAGCGTAGGCCCGCGCAAGCGCAGCGCCGCCGGATGATATACATCAGACGCCGTACCCGCGTTTGTGCCGGATGGCGGCATAAATGCCTTATCCGGCCTACGGGTCCTCCCGCAGGCTCCAACAGCGTAGGCCCGCGCAAGCGCAGCGCCGCCGGGCGATATACATCAGACGCCGTACCCGCAGTTGTGCCGGATGGCGGCATCAATGCCTTATCCGGCCTACGGGTCCTCCCGCAGGCTCAAAAAGCGTAGGCCCGCGCAAGCGCAGCGCCGCCGGGCGATATACATCAGACGCCGTACCCGCGGTTGTGCCGGATGGCGGCATCAATGCCTTATCCGGCCTACGGGTCCTCCCGCAGGCTCAAACAGCGTAGGCCCGCGCAAGCGCAGCGCTGCCAGGGGATCTACATCAGACGCCGTACCCGCGTTTGTGCCGGATGGCGGCATCAATGCCTTATCCGGCCTACGGGTCCTCGCGCAGGCTCAAACAGCGTAGGCCCGCGCAAGCGCAGCGCCGCCGGGCGATATACATCAGACGCCGTACCCGCAGTTGTGCCGGATGGCGGCATCAATGCCTTATCCGGCCTACGGGTCCTCGCGCAGGCTCAAAAAGCGTAGGCCCGCGCAAGCGCAGCGCCGCCGGGCAGGGGATCATAGAGTGGAGTTCGATGAAGAGTCCGGATGCAGAAAAGCAAAAACCCGCCTTTTGGGCGGGTTCTTTAAATAGTGGTGCCCGGACTCGGAATCGAACCAAGGACACGGGGATTTTCAATCCCCTGCTCTACCGACTGAGCTATCCGGGCAACGGGGCGCATTAAACCGTAATCCGCCCACCCCGTCAACCAAATTTCTTAAATTACTTGTCGATTGCTTATCTTTGCGGCAATTCCGCGTTCAAAGGCGCATTTTGACTCAATATCACTGCATGCCGTTATCGCCTTCACGGCTTTTCCAGCCGCTGGTGACGGAGATAACGTGGCGCAACCCGGAGATCAGGTAATCACCAATGACCTCTTCATCTTCCCGCGGCGAGCTCAGCGTAATTTCCGCATCCACGCCGTGACGATAGGCGCCATGATGGCTGAAAATGGTGCCGATATAACATTTTCCGTTCAGCCAGACCGGAATATAGGCCACCGTCTCATAGATATAGTTAACGGCAACGCCGCTGTAATAGTTGTCCGCCTCGTCGGCGGAGGCGCCGGGCGGAATGGGGCAGATCGGCGCATCGTTGTCGCTGGCGGGTTTGTCTTTCAGCAGGTTGCCCTGCATCACCTCCAGCGAGCGCAGCAGATCCGCTTTATCGCTGTCGCTCAGGCTGGGGGTCAGCGGTTGGTCTTTCTCCGGGGAGCGGATGCTGTTCAGCGTATAGCGGTAGCGAACCGTCACCGCGGGCGTCTGGCTGGCGGTGCTGAACGGGCGCAGCAGATAGAGATTATCTTCGCCAAACTGGCCGTTGTACCACAGGGCATACACCTGGCCGTTGATTTTGACCCAGTGGTTCCATTGGTTGGCCCCGCGGCCATTGATCGAAAAGAGGGCGCCGGGCACCCCGGCATCGAAATCATCGCCGTTATCACTGTCGCTATCGTTGACGGCGGCAAAATCATCATCGCCGCGCCGGAGCACCCCGGTGTAGCTGAAGAGCCCGGTGCCGCCCACGTAGCTGTCGATGATCAGATCGCGTTTGCCGTCGCCGTCGAGGTCGATAAGCGTAAAGCTGACTTTACCGTTTTCTGAATCTGCGCTAATTGCGGAGCGCAGAAACGCCTGCCACTCGTCATCGCTGATATCCGGGGACGGTTTGCTGGTCGTCACCAGGCTGTCATCGGCGTAAGTGAGCGTGAAATCGGTAATATGGCCGGTTAACGGAAACTGCTCGGCGACCCGGTTCAGCGCCAGTTCCGGATCGCTTTTTTGCGCTTTCAGCACCGCGTTGTACAGCGTTCGCAGGGCCAGGTTATCCGCTTCTTTCTGCTGCTTCGGGATCACCTGGCTGACAAAGGTCGGCAGCATCCAGGTGCCGCCCGGGGTGATTTCCCGGCACATACCGGTGCTGTACTTCAGGCTGGGAACGAAGGTTTTACCCTCCCAGACGCGCGTCTCGCCGGTTACGCAGTCGGCCATGCCCCGCTCTTTGTGCAGGAAGACCAGCGTGCCGTTGGCGTAGCTGGAGGCCTCGGTAGTGAGCAGCCGCGGTTTGCTCAACTGGGCGTTATCGACCAGCCACAGGGCATAGCCATCGTTATAGGGCGCTCGCCAGCAGAGCGCCTGCGCCAGCGAATGGGTTTTATCCAGCGCGGTGAGGGTGATCTGGCGCTCTGCCGCCGGAATGGCCGGGTTCTGCCAGTCTTCACAGCGCTGGTTCAGCAGCGGCGTCAGGGCGGGCAACAGCTTCTGGCGCTGGAGCATGCTCAGCGGTACAGGTTGCGCGTTGTGGATCACCGGCGCGGCGATGATTTCCGGGGCGGGGGCAGCGGGCAAAATGGCATCGTCGCCCGCGTCGCCTTTATCCAGCAGCGCGTCGGCGGTGCCGGTTCGTCGCTGAAACGCATCCATTTTACTCAGCACCTCGCGGCTGCCGGCGCTGGAAAGCGGCAGGTGCTGGCCGTTAAGCGTGAATTCGATTTTGCGCTGGTTCGCCAGGGCCTGCAGCACGGCGGAGGTCTGATCGCTGTCCAGACGGAAGTGGCTGTCATCCACGGCATCCAGCGAGCCGAGGTCCCGGTCGTCGATCAGCAGGCTGGCGGTGGAGTCGGCGGGGATATCGTGTTCGATCTGCGCGAAGGTGGCCGTGGCGGTGAGGTGCTGTTCGCTGCCGGCGTTGCGGGTCAACAGCACGCTGACCTCGCCCATGCGGACGCCGTAACCTGCCGCCCGGCAGGTGCCAGTGTTATCGCAGGCGAGCTCCCAGTCTTTTTGCGCAAAGGAAAAACCTTGCAGGGGCGCCGCCAGCAGAGGTGTGGAGCACAGCCCCAGCCAGGCAGCCCAAAAGAACGCGCGCATATCAATCCCTGTCAGCAATCAGTGAGGGGGAAATTATAGGCGCGACGTGGCGGTTAGGATATCAGAATCAGGTTAAGGCCCCGCCCATACGGCACTGGGCGAAGCGCAGAATATCTTCTGCCAGCCGCCGCGCCGTATCGACATCCGTCTGGCTACGCTTGATCAGCAGACGGCTCAGACAGCCCTCGACAATCAGCTCCATCTGCTTGGCGACCATTTCCGGATCATCCACCTCCAGCTGGGTCAGCAGCTCATGGGTGTAGGCCAGCGAAGCCTGCTTCTGCTGTTCCGCCAGCTGGTGGATCGGGTGCTGGGCATCCGGATAGAAGGTGCAGGCGGCGATAAATAAACAGCCGGGGTAGCGCTGGTTGCTGACGCAGGTGGTAAGCGCGCTATAGCGCGCCAGCAGCTTTTGCTCTGCGCTTAAGGTGTCGTCCAGCAGCAGCTGACGGCGCCAGGCATCCACCTGGTGGCTCAGATAGCGAAGCGCGTCGTAGAGCAGCGCTTCGCGATCGGGCCAGAAGCGTTTCAGGTCGCTCGTCGGACAGGACACGCGCTCAGCGACCATCTCCAGCGACGTGTTGGCGATACCTTCAATTTCAAGAATTTTAATGGCTTCTGCCAGGACGTCTTCACGTAGCACGGTGTTCTCCTCCATCTTTCCTCCTAAAGTGTCGCTCACGCTTGCCAATCGCGCAAATGGGCGCTGAATGCCGCAGCATCCATAAAGCCGGTGACCCGCCGGTCGGGTTGTTCCTGGCCCTGCGCGTTGAAGAACAGGATCGTCGGCAGACCGAGCACCTGCAGGCGCTTCAGCAGCGCCGCGTCTTGCGGACTGTTTTTTGTCACATCAACCTGTAATAACACGACGCCTTTCAGCGCCTGCTGCACGTCAGGTGAACGAAAGGTGTATTTTTCAAACTCTTTGCAGGCTACACACCAGTCGGCGTAGAGATCGAGCATCACCGGCTGGCCTTTTGCCTGCGCCAGCGCCCGATCAAGCTCGGTTACCGAGCTGACGCGGGTGAAGGCCAGATGCGCCTGCTGCTCGGGCGCCGGGGCGCCAAACGCCCAGTCCTGCAGCGGACGGGCGCTGACCAGCGCGGCGGCAAGAAGAATGATTTGCGCCAGCCGCATCCACGGCCGGGTCGCGCCCAGCGAGGTGATAAACGCCCAGCTGAAGAAGGCGACGCCAAGCATTGACCACAGACGTAATCCCCACTGGTCGCCGAGGATGCGCTCCAGCAGGAAAACGGGCAGAGCCAGGATCACGAATCCGAAGGCGGTCTTCACATGGCTCATCCACGGGCCGCTCTTCGGCAGCAGACGGTTGCCAAACACGGTGACGAGAATCAACGGCAGGCCCATGCCCAGCGCGTAGAGGTACAGCGTGCCGCCGCCCAGCCACAGATTACCGCTCTGGGCGATATATAACAGGATGGCGCTCAGCGGCGCAGTGGTGCAGGGGGAGCAGATCAGCCCGGCAATAGCACCCATCGCAAAGACTCCGCCGGGCGAGCCGCCCTGGCGCTTATTGCTGAGCAGCGCCAGCCGCGTCTGCAGCGAGGAGGGTAGCTGTAGCGTGAACAGGCCGAACATGGAGAGCGCCAGCAGTATAAACACTGCCGACAGACCCACCAGCACATACGGGTGCTGCAGGGCCGCCTGGAACTGCAGCCCGGCGGCGGCCACCACCAGCCCCAGCGCGGTATAGGTTAAGGCCATCCCCTGGACATAAATAAAGGCCAGCAGCAGGGCGCGCGCGGTGGAAAGCCGCTGTTTGCCGCCCAGCACGATGCCGGAAATCAGCGGGTACATCGGCAGCACGCAGGGGGTGAAGGCGATACCAATGCCTATCAGCAGCGCCCACAGGGCGGTGAAAGGCAGGCGGGCGGGGGCGTCAGCGGGCGGCGCTGAGGCAGGCGCAGGTGAAGTGGCGACCTCCGGGGCCGGACGCGGCTCAACCGGCAGCGGCGGGTTGAACGCCGGACGGCTGCTCGCCGGCGGCGCAGGGTCAATGGTGGTCGCCCGGCCATCTGCCGAAGCCGCCAGCACGGCGCTCAGCGGGATCACTTTGGTCTCCGGCGGATAACAGAATCCGGCATCGGCGCAGCCCTGCCAGGTGACGGTGAGGGTGGCGTCTTTGTCCGCCTGCTTCACCGTGACCGGGATAGTCAGGCGCTGACGAAAGATCTCGCTTTTGCCGTAAAACTCATCCTCATGCCACTCGCCCGCCGGCAGCGCCGGTTCGGCGATCGTCGCCCCGGCGGCGTGGAAGGTAAATTGTTGACGATAAAGATAGTAACCATCCTTGATTTGCCAGCTCAGGTTGAGGTCATGCTGTTGCTGCTGAAAGTCAAAGGCGAAGGCCTGGTCAGCAGGCACAAAGTTCGAGCGCCCCGGCGCGTCGAATAACCCGGCGGTGGCTGACGCGCTGCACAGCAGCAGGATCAGCGTAAAGATGCGGTAAGCCATGAGAGGTAATCGTTGTCTCCATACGTGACGGGCAGAACCAGCAGTTCAGGGGTTTGATACGGGTGGTGAGACTTCAGGCAGTCCAGCAGCGCCTGCTGATGGGCAAGATCGGTTTTGAGCAGCATCTGAACTTCATACTCCTGCTCCAGCTTCCCTTCCCAGTAATAGAGCGAGGTGGCGCCCGGCAGGAGCGTGGCGCAGGCGGCCAGCTTTTCGGCCAGCGCTTTTGCCGCCAGATCCTGGGCGGTCGCTTCATCCGGCGCGGTACAGAGCACAACAACAGCATCAGGCGTAGTCATCATGAACCTCGTATCAGCGAAAAGAGGCACTATAGCACGCAAGGTGGGGAGGATTAACGAAACGGGCCAGGATCTGGCCCGAATTTGAAGAGATTTACAGCATGATGCCGCCAAAAATAAACCCGAGGATCACGCACAGCGTAATGGCGATGACGCCGGGGATCAGGAAGGCGTGGTTGAAGACGTATTTACCGATGCGGGTGGAGCCGGTGTCATCCATTTCGACCGCCGCCAGCAGGGTGGGGTAGGTCGGCAGAACGAAAAGGGCGGAGACGGCGGCAAACGAGGCGATGGCCGTGAGAGGGCTCACGCCCAGCATCAGCGCGGCGGGCATCAGCGCTTTGGTGGTGGCCGCCTGCGAGTAGAGCAGCGTGGCGGCAAAGAACAGCACCACCGCCAGCAGCCACGGGTAGTTATGCAGCAGGTCGCCGGCCACGGCCTGGATATCGCTGATATGCGCTTTAACGAAGGTATCCCCCAGCCAGGCGACGCCGAGCACGCAGACGCAGGCGCTCATGCCGGACTTAAAGGTGCTGGCATTGAGCACTTCGCCGGTGTCGATTTTGCAGGTGATGCTGATCAGCGTGGCGATGGTCAGCATAAACACCACGATCGCCTCGTTACGCGGTAGTACCGGGTTTTTGATCAGACCGACGGTATCGCTGATGGCCGTGGCGTAGAACATCACCGCCACGATGCCGATCAGAAACAGCAGAACGGAACGTTTGGCGTGCGGCTTCAGCTCAAAAACCTGGCTGCCGCGCAGTCTGACCTCACCCTTGGCCAGCCGCTCCTGGTAAACCGGGTCATCTTTCAGTTCGCAGCCGAGGAAATTGCAGACGATAGCGGTGAGCATCACCGCCAGCAGGGTGACCGGAATACAGATGGCCAGCAGCATCAGGTAGCTAACGCCCAGCGGCTCCAGGATCCCGGCAAAGAACACCACCGCGGCGGAGATGGGCGAAGCGGTGATCGCTATCTGGGAGGCCACCACCGCAATCGACAGCGGACGGGACGGACGGATGCCTTGCTCTTTGGCCACTTCGGTGATCACCGGCAGCGTGGAGAAGGCGGTATGGCCGGTGCCGGCGAGCACGGTCATAAACCAGGTCACCAGCGGGGCAAGGAAGGTAATATATTTCGGGTGGCGACGCAGCATCCGTTCGGCGAGGCTGACCAGGTAATCCATTCCGCCTGCGACCTGCATGGCGGCGATAGCGGCAATCACCGCCATAATGATTTCAATAACGTCGAAGGGGATCGCACCCGGTTTAATTTGAAAAATAAGCGTCAGGACAAGGACGCCAAGGCCACCGGCAAAGCCGATACCGATGCCGCCGAGCCGGGCGCCGAGATAAATCGCCAGCAGGACAATAACCAGTTCTGCACCAAACATATATGCCTTCCTTGTTTTTTAACAAGTTGATATTGGATTGTTGTATTTTAGTAAAACTAAAAAGCAAAAAGGCATGTCATCGCTGACATGCCTTTGAATGACTATCCGGAAAGATTACTGTTCGCTTTCATCGGTATAACGCTTCGCTTTATAAGCGGGATGCATCAGGTTTTGCGCGGAGAAAATGTCATCCAGCTCCGCCGCCGTCAGCAGCCCACGTTCCAGCACCACTTCCCGCACGCTCTTCCCGGTTTCGGCGCAGATCTTGCCGACGATATCGCCATTGTGGTGGCCGATAAACGGGTTGAGGTAGGTGACGATGCCGATGGAGTTATAGACGTAACCTTCGCACACCGCTTTGTTGGCAGTAATGCCGTTGACGCATTTCTCCAGCAGGTTGTAGCAGGCGTTGGTCAGAATGTGGATAGACTCGAACATCGCCTGGCCGATCACCGGCTCCATCACGTTCAGCTGCAGCTGCCCGGCTTCTGAGGCCATGGTCACCGTGGTGTCGTTGCCGATCACTTTAAAGCAGACCTGGTTGACCACCTCCGGCACCACCGGGTTAACCTTCGCCGGCATAATAGAAGAGCCAGCCTGCAGCTCAGGCAGGTTAATTTCGTTGAGGCCCGCGCGCGGTCCGGAAGAGAGCAGGCGCAGGTCGTTACAGATCTTGGACAGTTTCACCGCCAGGCGTTTCAGCGAGCTGTGAACCATGACGTACGCCCCGCAGTCCGAGGTGGCTTCAATCAGATCTTCCGCCGGAACGACCGGTAAGTTGCTCACTTCCGCCAGCTTCTGCACCGCCAGCTGTTGATAACCGTCCGGGGTGTTGAGGCGTGTGCCGATGGCGGTTGCGCCAAGGTTCACTTCCAGCAGCAGCTCCGCGGTGCGCAGAATGCTTTTGGTCTCTTCATTGAGCAGCACATTGAAGGCATGGAACTCCTGACCGAGGGTCATCGGCACTGCGTCCTGCAGCTGGGTGCGGCCCATCTTGAGGATGTCCTGGAACTCCTCGGCTTTCGCCTGGAAACCTTCGCCCAGCTGCTTAATCGCATCGATTAACTTGAGGATAGAGGCATACACCGCAATGCGGAACCCGGTCGGGTAGGCATCGTTGGTGGACTGGCATTTGTTGACGTGATCGTTTGGGTTCAGGTACTGGTATTCGCCTTTCTGGTGGCCCATCAGCTCGAGGCCGATGTTTGCCAGGACTTCGTTGGTGTTCATGTTTACGGAGGTGCCGGCCCCGCCCTGGAAGACATCGACCGGGAACTGGTCCATGCATTTGCCGTTATTCAGGACTTCGTCACAGGCGGCGATAATCGCATTTGCCGCGCTTTTGGGAATGGTCTGCAGCTCCTTGTTCGCCAGCGCGGCGGCTTTCTTCACCATCACCATGCCGCGCACGAATTCTGGTATGTCGCTGATTTTGCTGTTGCTAATGTAGAAGTTTTCAATCGCTCGCAGAGTATGAACGCCGTAGTAAGCGTCCGCGGGAACTTCCCTGGTGCCCAACAGATCTTCTTCGATACGAATGTTGTTTAACATGTGAACCTTCTTTTCAAGCTGCCAATGAATTCACCAAATACACAGAATATCCAGGATTCAGTATATTTTCTGGCCGACGATTATTTCCTTAACCGGCCCGGTGCCCAAGATCATATGCTGATGATAGCGAATATCAGTAAGCTTGATCACTTATTACATCGCGGGTGCGAGAAGATTTATTAATCTGTGAAATGGGTCACCGCTTTCCTATTCTTGGAAAAAATAAGCATTTCCGCTGATTGAAAAGCCGCTCAGCATCCCCATCTTAGTGGGATGCGATCAGCAAATTGATGACTACGGGGGCCGAATTCGGCGCCTGTCGATGAAGGAGACGCCGGTGCGTTGGATTCCGTTTATTGCCTTTTTTCTTTACGTTTACATTGAGATATCGATCTTTATCCAGGTCGCGCACGTGCTGGGCGTCTTTATGACGCTGATCCTGGTGATCTTTAGCTCGGTGGTGGGGATGTCGCTGGTGCGCAACCAGGGCTTCAAAAACTTCCTGCTGATGCAGCAGAAGATGGCCGCGGGCGAGAGCCCGGCGGCGGAGATGATCAAGAGCGTCTCGCTGATTATCGCTGGCCTGCTGCTGTTGATCCCGGGGTTCTTTACCGACTTCCTCGGCCTGCTGCTGCTTTTGCCCCCGGTGCAGAAGCACCTGACGATGAAGCTGATGCCGCATTTGCGCTTCAGCCGGATGCCGGGCGGCGGCTTTAGCGCCGGGACTGGCGGCGGAGAGACCTTCGAAGGGGAATACCAGCGCAAGGATGAACAGCGCGACCGTCTGGACCACAAGGACGATCGCCGCGATTAACGTTTATCGGCCCGGTCTGCAGACGCGACCGGGCCGCTTTCTTTTTGCGCCTATACGCTTCCTGTCGCCAGCTTACGTCTCGGTAAAAACAACCACAGCACCGCCAGCATCACCAGCGCGTACAGACTCTTCCAGCCGACCATCGCCAGCAGCAGCAGACAGAGAATGCTGCCCACCGCCGCCAGCAGCCGATAGCGGCCGCGCAGCAAACGACAGCCCGCCAGCATGCACAGCAGATAGATCATGATGAAAATGCCGTTGGCATAGACGATCAGCGCGTCCAGATTGATATCGAGAAAATAGATACACAAGGTGCTGACCACGCAGGAGCCCAGCACGGCGTTGAGGGCGTTGCGCGGGATCTGCCGCGGCGACAGCCTCGCGAGGTAGCTCTGTGGCTTATGCTGCGCCTGCGACCAGACCAGGCGGGCGAAGCTCTGAATATAGATGTTGAGGCTGGCGAAACAGGCGAGGTAACCGATGACGCAGGCCACCCACAGCGCTTCGACGCCGAACAGGCGGACCACGATATTCGGTAATGACGCCGCCGCCGCCATCTCCTCGCCAAAGGCGTGGAAGTGCAACACCAGCACGGTGCAGGCCCAGTAGACCGAACCGGCAAGCAGCAGGCCTATCATCAGCGCGCGGGGAAAATCGCGCTCGGGGTGTTTAAACTCCGAGGCGAGGTGGGCAAAGGCTTCCAGGCCGACAAAGCACCAGAACATCACCGACAGCGCGGAGAAGAGCTGGCCGCGGTCGATCTCCGCCGGGGCGGGGAAGGGGATCTGCGCCGGACTTATCCCGCCGCGCCACCAGACGGCGACGATCAGCGCCACGATCAGCACGGCAACCAGCGTCTGCAGGTTGGCGCTGGAGCTGGCGCCACGTGAACCGACCCACCAGACGATGGCCAGGGTACCCAACTCCGCCAGCAGCAGCTGCGCATCATGCCAGCCGAACAGCGCCTGGCCGAAGCCGGTGGCGATGTGCAGGGCGGCGGGGAGCCCGACCGGGATAACCGATAAAAACAACCAGCCGGTGACGCTGGCCAGACGTGGGCCAAAGGCCATATCGACAAAGTGGGCCACGCCGCCCGCGCTGGGGAAATGGCGGCCCAGCAGGGCGAAGACGATGGCAATCGGAAAAACAAGGAGGATAAGCAACGGCCATGCCCACAGGCTGTTATCGCCAGCGACCAGCGCCGCCAGCGCCGGAACGGCGAAAACGCCGGTGCCCAGCAGTGAGGTGGAAAGCAACCCGACTCCCTGTCCCAGCCCTAACTCCTGTTTTAAACCACTCATGATTCCATCCTGCGCCAGTGAAAAGAAAGAGAGTATCACAATCGCTTTTCCTTATGACCGGTTGCCCGGTGGCGCCGCTTTTTGCGCGCCAGCGCAAAGGTAAAAATTTTTTTTAATTTTGCCCTTGAAGCGGGAAATGGCCATCCCCATCTCTCTCTGCACTAGCCGGTAAACCGCGTTCGGCCCGGCGTCACCCATAACTGATAATGACTTTCTCGAAGGAGAGCTATCAATGAGTATTCGTCCGTTACATGATCGTGTGATCGTCAAACGTAAAGAAGTTGAAACCAAATCTGCGGGCGGCATCGTTCTGACCGGTTCTGCAGCAGCTAAGTCAACGCGTGGCGAAATCATCGCTGTCGGTAAAGGCCGCATCCTGGAAAACGGGACCGTGCAGCCGCTGGACGTTAAAGTTGGTGACATCGTGATTTTCAACGATGGCTACGGCGTGAAGACTGAAAAGATTGACAACGAAGAAGTGCTGATCATGTCCGAAAGCGACATCCTGGCAATTGTTGAAGCTTAATTCGCACGACCCTGAACGAATTTGAGGAATATAAGAAATGGCAGCAAAAGACGTAAAATTCGGTAACGACGCTCGTGTAAAAATGCTGCGCGGCGTAAACGTACTGGCAGATGCAGTTAAAGTGACCCTGGGCCCGAAAGGCCGTAACGTGGTTCTGGACAAATCCTTCGGCGCGCCGACCATCACCAAAGATGGTGTTTCCGTTGCACGTGAAATCGAGCTGGAAGACAAGTTCGAAAACATGGGCGCGCAGATGGTGAAAGAAGTTGCCTCTAAAGCGAACGACGCGGCAGGCGACGGTACCACCACCGCAACCGTGCTGGCGCAGGCTATCGTGAACGAAGGCCTGAAAGCGGTTGCTGCAGGCATGAACCCGATGGATCTGAAACGTGGTATCGACAAAGCTGTCGTTGCCGCTGTTGAAGAACTGAAAGCGCTGTCCGTTCCGTGCTCTGACTCCAAAGCTATCGCTCAGGTAGGTACCATCTCCGCTAACTCCGACGAAACCGTCGGTAAACTGATCGCGGAAGCGATGGATAAAGTCGGCAAAGAAGGCGTGATCACCGTTGAAGACGGTACCGGTCTGGAAGACGAACTGGACGTGGTTGAAGGTATGCAGTTCGACCGCGGCTACCTGTCTCCGTACTTCATCAACAAGCCGGACACCGGCGCCGTTGAGCTGGAAAGCCCGTTCATCCTGCTGGCTGACAAAAAAATCTCCAACATCCGCGAAATGCTGCCGGTTCTGGAAGCCGTAGCGAAAGCTGGCAAACCGCTGGTTATCATCGCTGAAGACGTTGAAGGCGAAGCGCTGGCGACCCTGGTGGTTAACACCATGCGCGGCATCGTGAAAGTGGCTGCGGTGAAAGCGCCGGGCTTCGGCGACCGTCGTAAAGCCATGCTGCAGGATATCGCGACGCTGACTGGCGGTACCGTTATCTCTGAAGAGATCGGTATGGAGCTGGAAAAAGCGACTCTGGAAGACCTGGGCCAGGCAAAACGTGTGGTTATCAACAAAGACACCACCACCATCATCGATGGCGTTGGCGAAGAATCCGCAATCCAGGGCCGCGTTGCTCAGATCCGTAAGCAGATCGAAGAAGCAACCTCCGACTACGACCGTGAAAAACTGCAGGAACGTGTCGCTAAACTGGCTGGCGGCGTTGCCGTAATCAAAGTCGGCGCGGCAACCGAAGTTGAAATGAAAGAGAAAAAAGCACGCGTCGACGATGCCCTGCACGCCACTCGTGCTGCGGTTGAAGAAGGCGTGGTGGCTGGCGGCGGCGTAGCGCTGGTTCGCGTTGCAGCGAAACTCGCTGGCCTGACCGGTCAGAACGAAGATCAGAACGTCGGTATCAAAGTTGCGCTGCGCGCAATGGAAGCGCCGCTGCGTCAGATCGTGTCCAACGCCGGTGAAGAGCCGTCTGTTGTGGCGAACAACGTGAAAGCCGGCGACGGTAACTACGGTTACAACGCGGCAACTGAAGAATACGGCAACATGATCGACTTCGGTATCCTGGACCCAACCAAAGTTACCCGTTCTGCACTGCAGTACGCGGCTTCCGTGGCTGGCCTGATGATCACCACCGAGTGCATGGTGACCGACCTGCCGAAAGGCGATGCGCCTGATTTAGGTGCTGCTGGCGGTATGGGCGGCATGGGCGGTATGGGCGGCATGATGTAATCGTGCGCTCTACGGCATAAAAAAGCAGAAACCCCTGGCCAGTAATGGCTGGGGGTTTTTCTTTTGGCGCGCTTTTTAGTATAAGGCTTATACATAAAAATCATTTAAGCTGCATCAGAGCGGCAAGCACCTCCGTATCGGAAGCGACTAACTAGCGCGACCGGCTAAGGAATGAAAGCGGCTCATGCCGACGCAGTTTGAAGGATGACAGGTTTACATCCGGGCCAGTGCGTCCAGCTCATCGATCATGGGGATTAACATGCAGGTAAAATATTTAGCAGGGATTGTCGGCGCAGCCTTACTGTTGGCAGGTTGCAGTTCCAGCAATGAATTAACCTCTGCCGGCCAGAATGTGCGCTTCGTGCAGGAGAAGCCGGGCGCAGAGTGTCAGCTGTTAGGGACCGCGACGGGTAAACAGAGCAACTGGCTCTCCGGCCAGAATGGCGATGAGGGTGGCTCCATGCGCGGTGCGGCTAACGCCCTGCGTAACCAGGCGGCAGCCATGGGCGGCAACGTGATTTATGGCGTCAGCAGCCCGACGCAAAATCTGTTGTCGAGCTTTGTGCCCACCGACAGCGAGATGAACGGCCAGGTTTATAAGTGCCCGAACTGATGCGCGATGCCTCTCTCTGCGAGCGTAGAGAGAGGCGTGACCGGTAGAAGAGGGTCAGGCGTTAAGCTCCGCTTTCTTCTCCAGATAGAAGGCATGCAGGGGACGCAGACACTCTTCCAGGCTGAGCATTCTTCCTGGCTGGGAAGGAATAATGGTACTGAAGATTTGGCATGGCGCCAGCGCCGTGTGCATCGCCTTGAGCTTGGGGCTTTTCTCGATAAGCTGCATCACGACGTTATTTTCCAGTTCCGATAAATGCGGCGCACTGGTTTTGATCACAGCTCCGGAGACAATTTTCTTCCCTTCCTCCGTCTCGCAGCAGTACAGCACGCCCAGGTAATGGGAAAACAGGTTTAGTTTCCAGTCTTCCTGCGGATACTGTTGATAATCAATATTTGGCTGGGTGGTTAAGTCCACGGCATAGCACATTAAAAAATCCATATTTGAACTTAAATACTGGATAAGTTCCTGATCGCCGACTGTTTTTAATGCCTGTTGAATACCAATTATCAGGGCTTCAACCTGTCGGTCATCAATAGTTAACGTCTTAATTTGCTCATCCTGAAATACCAGGATCAGCGTCGACTGCGTTTCGCCAGGTTTAAGCGTAATAGACATTATACGCCGCTCAGGAGAAGGCTGTTGTATTTCAGCCATTTCTACCGTGGGGATATGGGTAACAAGTGTTTCGTTATAAGCGATAATCTCATCTTTGTAAGCCTCGCCTTTATTTTCAAGTCGCTGAAAAATTAAGGCCATTCTACTTTGCAGTATCAGAAGCAGGTCGGCCAGTACGGGTGCCTGAAGATAGAAAATCTCACAGGTATCATTCGCTTTCTTGACCTTAAGTAACAGCGCCAGGAAACGCTCTTCAAAAGTAATTCCTGCAGTATTAAAACCAATAAACGTTCCTTGCATAATCTTCTCCTTTATTAAGCGGTAGCCATCGACTTCGATTGTGAGAGGTCAATAACGCGATCGGCAGATGCAATGGTTGATGGCCGGTGCGCGACAATAATTCGGGTGATACTTAATGATGAGATGGATTGGTTGATAACCGACTCATTTTTTAAGTCGAGGTGACTGGTGGCCTCGTCCATAAACAGGATACTCGGTTTACGGTACAAAGCACGAGCGATCAGGATACGTTGCTTTTGACCGCCGGAAATGCCCAGCCCCAGTTCGCCGACAATGGTTTCGTATCCCATCGCCATCTTCATGATTTCATCATGGATGTTGCAATGTTTGGCACATTCCATTACGAATTCCAAATCGGGGTTATCATCAAAACCACTGATATTATCGATAAGTGAACCTGAAAAGAGACGATCCTCCTGAAGTACGCAGGCGATACCGAGACGATAGTTATTTAAACCAATTTTTTGAATCTCCAGATTATCCGCCAGTATTTCGCCGGAGTCAGGTGAAAGCAAACCGCACATGACTTTCAACAGCGTGGTTTTGCCAACGCCAGATGGGCCAATTAGCGCGACAGACTCTCCTGGGGCAACCGTTATATTCAGATTGGTAAAAATGGGTTGTGAAAAAGGATCGTATTGATAACTCAGGTTCCTGACTTCAAGCATCACGCCGGTGTTTTCTGTAAACACACGTCGGGATGGAAGTTCTTTTTCCGGTTCGCTAAAGGCGATTTCAGATAGACGTTCATTATGAAGCGAGAGCATACGAAGCTGCATCACCAAATCAATGAGATTCGATGCACGTTGAGAAAACTGGCCTCGATAAGCATTAAATGCCATAAACATACCGAGCGTCATCTCGTTATCAATTACCATAATGGCACCCAACCACAGTACCACCACCTGATCGATAGAGGTGATAAAGGTATTAATCCCACCAAACATCATATCAAAGCGAGTTTGCTTAATACCTGCGTTACTGGCATCAACGTTAAGATTCAGCCAATGCTGCGAGCGACGTTCTTTTAAATTTAATGCTTTGATCGTGGAAATGCCATAAAGCGACTCCATAAAGTGAGAGTTAGCACGCGCCCCCTTAACGACCTGCTCTTCCGTTACGCGCCGATAAAAACTATAGGTAGCGAAGCGCATAATCGCATAGCAGACGGTAAAGCCAATGACGACCCAGACTAACCAGCCGCCATATAATGTCAGCATGACTAACAAACCGATCGTCATTATCGAATCGATGATGCCAGTGACGATACTGTTGGTAAAAATTGAACGAATGGTATCCAGAGACGAGAAACGAGACTGGATATCACCTAAGTGTCTCTTCTCGAAAAAAGATAATGGCAAACTTGCTAAATGATCGAATAGCGTTGTTTTCCATTGAATGTTTGTCAACGTATTCAACGTTAACGACGTCCATGCTCGGAGCATGCTAATAAACGTGCGGAATAGCGTGAAAAATATTAAACCAATACAAATAACAGAGAGTAAACTTTCATCGTGCGCCATAATCACATGGTCAGTTACTAACTGTGTACCAATAGGCAACAGGAGGCCAATCGCTTCTACCACAACAGAGAAAGCAAAGATCTTAATCAGCGCCGATTTTAAACCAACAATTTTATGCATTAAATCCAGGAGTCGTAAACGGGATTTCGCCTCCTCTTGTTGGAAGTTATGGTCAGGCCAGAGTTCAAGCGCAACGCCGGTAAAATTATTTGACATCTCACTGATGCCAATGATTCGTTTACCCAGCGCGGGATCGTGAATCACAAATCCGTTTTTCTTTACTTTTGTAAGGACTACATAGTGGTTCATTCCCCAGTGGATGATGCAGGGAAGCTTAAGCTGTTTTATTTCATCGAGGTCGAGCGCTAGCGCACGGTTTTTTAAACCAGCCTGCTCGGCTGTTTTGCTTAGAGACAGCAGTGAGGAGCCCTGTGAGGGGCTACCGAATCGTTGACGAAAATTAAATAAATCGATATTTAACCCATAATAACCACAGACCATCGCCAGACAGGCAACTCCACATTCCGATGATTCTGACTGTAGAATAACAGGCGTTTTGTTAACCAGAGAAAAATTTAGTTTTGCAACAATGGTTTTGAACAATTCGTTAGTCATGGATTGGCCCAGTAATGCTTTGAGTTATCTTATACACAGGGGTAAACATCCACATATAAAGTGGGCGCTCTTCGAGAAATACAACGGCTTGAGCCTTCAGTCCATTAGAAAGCGAAAGCGTTTTACCATTGTAATTAAAGGTTTTGTTTTCAATTTTGACAATGGTTTTATAGAGTGCCAGTTCCTGCTGATTCGTTCCATTATTAACATTAGTGTATTCAGACAGTTCCTGTCGGGATGTCGGGACCGAAGATATTGAAAGTATTTTTCCCGGGAATTGCCCAAATTTATCGGATGGGAACGCATCATAGCGGATGTTAATGACATCACCCGGTTTGACATAAGGTATGCTATTATTAGGTAACCATAAAATAAGATAATACTCTATATCACCAGTGGGTTTGATTTGCGCTAAACTGCTGCCTTTGTCGACCATTTGTCCTTTTGTTACAGCCAGCGATTCAATGCGTCCTTCTGTGGTTGCTTTAATGATGACATTACCATTGGCATTTGATTCAACCAACTGGTTTTTGTAATCATTTATCTGGTTTTCCTGAGATGATATTTGGTTGTCAAAATCTGCCGTTTTTGTGATTTTATCGCTATTCAACTGGGTTACCTGGGATTCCAGTTGCATTTTCTGACTGACCAAAGACTGATAGGTGCTCTGTTGTTGAAAGTATAATGAATGCTGATAGTTATACTGATCTTTGGTGATAAGGCCATCACGAAGATATTTATCGTAACTGGAAAGATTATCATGCATTTTCTTTAAACCAGTCTGCGCATTAACCAGCATGCGGTTAGTTTCTTTTAACGAATCAATGATGGTTTTTAGCTGTTTATCTAAAGATAATCGGGTTTCTTCTTTATTATGAGAAAGTTTGGTGATGATATCTTCAGCGTTCGCAATCTTTTCATTAATGACTTCTATTTGCGCCGTACTGACGTTGCCTGTTGTTGTATTGCGGGAGATGTCAATTTCATATAAAGACTGTCCTTTGGCGACAAGGTCACCGACTTTGGCATATTGGGAAATAACAAATCCTTGCTGTGGCGCATAAACATTGACAGAATGAGGTAAAGTAATAACTTCCCCACGAACATCAATGCGTTGGGTAAAGGTACAAAATATTGTGGTGATTATTAGAATGGCTAGAAAGGCAAATGAAAGTAATGCAATAAGCCATGCCGGAAGCCCTGCTAGCAGCAAAGCCTTTCCTTTCCAGTGATGCTTTTTGTATTCGATCGCTTCCTTGCGATAGATTTTTCTTAACATAATTATCACTTACATAATGAAATGAAAAGGCCCGATATTTCAGGCCCTATTTACTTAATAAAGAATGTCAACAAAACGTTGAGCAACCAGCTGAGGCGTAAATTAATTGCTCCAGAAGTTTAATGTGCCATCATAAACGGCATCCATTACACCTGTTGCATAATCCAGAGTCATATCCCAGCCAACGATACCCGCAGCAATACCAAAACAGACGCCACCAGCTACTAAGCCAAACAACATACCTACACCCTGACCGATTGCGCCAAAGCCGAGAAGACCACCACCAGCCCCGCCCCAACGTCCAGCGAAAGCTGTCCCAAAAATCGCCCCCAGAGAGGCGCCCAGAGCGACGGCGCCTGCTTCTTTAGCAGCCCAGGTCATAATATCGGTAAGAGTATCAGTCAGCGCGCCGCCAGAAATCTCTTCCATTTCAAATACAGTTAATTGATGCATGATTAGTCCTTTAACTAAAATTAAAATTATATGTTCAATCCAGACCAGAAGTTGGTCCGCAGAGAAGATAGTCGTTGCTGTAGTATGAATCAACTCAACTTAATGTGAATTGTTGATGAAATTTCAGATTCATTCTGAATCTAATCTAATTATTTTACAGATTCATAAAGTAATATTAATTTTAGCAAGTTAAATTAAGCTGTTATTATGGGTGTGATTCAAATTGTAGTGTGTTACTTTCATACGTACATATCATAATGCTTTTGATTATGTATGGGCAAATAAAAAAGGTGGATATCATTATCCACCTTTTATGAGATTATGGTTCTCTTTATTCCTCCTGAACTACTACCTCTAGTATCGCTTTTACATGCCCGGCCGAGACTTCAGCGCTGTTGTCGCTCATTCGGTAATAATCGGCGGTAAAGTTAATTTTTTGTGATGCTTGAGCGCTGGCAAAACTGTATGTCTCTGCGTCATAAAATATAACGGGACTATTGTCTTTTTTGAAGATAATGCCAACGTTGCTTGCTGCTCCGCCTCCTGTTAGCAGATTATCGATGATGCCATCCCCCGCAGGACTGGTGCCGCTAACTGGGTTAAACCAATAGTAAAGTTTATTACCAATTGAACCCGCTGGGCATGAAACGTCCATTGTGATAGTTTTCTGTGATGGGGTTGTGCCACCCCGTGGGATTGACATTAATGTGTTTTTTTCAATTGTATTTAAAGTGATTTGGCTCGGTCCAGACACAGAAATATCACAGGAGGTCGCCTTGTAAGAAATACTCTTGAATTTCAGAGACGCAGTCATTAACAGACGATCTGCCGCCCTGGGGTTGGTGCTTAAGTTACCCGCTGAGAATTTAAATACTGGATTGGTACTGACGCCGGATGTATCAATGACAGGTTTTGTTTTTATTAACCATACTGTCATAAATTTGTAGTCATCATTCGACTCTAAAATTGGCACAATCGTAGATTGTGCCACTGCGGGTTTAATTGAACCATGCTTGCTGTCCAGAATATCTGAAAACTGAAAACCAATACCATCAATCCCCGTTTCATAGACCGGTTTTCCCATTATACCCGTGACACCAGAGACCTCGGGTGCGGATGAGGTAATGATATACTGATCACCCATTATCTTGCTGCATTCAAAGGTTTTATAGTGTCCGGTACCAACTTTTTTGGTATACAAAACTGTACCTACGGGTATTGTTGGATCCGTTGCGATTTTAGGACTTAAGTTAAATACTGCTTGCCCAGCGGAACCATCATAATCGCATTTGGCAGCTGCTTCACAACAACATAATAATATAGATAGAAAAATCAGTGTTTTTCTCATTCTTTATTGTCCTTGGTCAATATTAGCGACAAATTGTTTCGATTTGACTGATGCCAGCCGCTTTGCCTTCCCTGGCCGGTAAAGTAAAGGAAGCATTGCACTGCTGCGCCGCGCTTTTGCCCCATTGCACGTTAAGTATTCCGGTTTGCTGCAGGCCGGACATATAGACCATCCCGGCGTCGCTGACGATGCTTGGCTGTGCCTGGCTGCTCCCGGCGAGTAACACCATCGCACCATAAGGTACGTCCTGGCCGCTGGCCGTTTTCAGATGGACAAATGCGCGCTGGCCGATATTACCGGCATAATTGGCCCGTACGATGGCGCCGCGTGTCGGAACGACGCTCTGCGTGGTTTCCGGAAGCTCCATATCTTCGCCAAGCGAAGTACTATCGAGGGTGATATCGGTGCGACGATAAGGCGTGACATAAGGTACGATGGCGTAACCACGATAGTCGGTGGTGATGGTGTTATCGTTGGCCAGCTTGACGTTATCCAAACCTGGGGCCTTAACCAGTACGGCGGCATCGGTGATGTCCTGACCAAGCGTGACCCCATCGGCATGAGCGACAATGCTGCCGTTGGCGCCATAGTCTATACGCTCGCTACCGCGATCGTAGCTGTAACCGGCATTGACGCTGCCGCGAGCACCGTTATAGGTTGCGCGCATATCGCCGCTGTAGTATTCCCGGTTGCTGTATCCTTGCTGCAGGCTCCACTCCAGGCTGTCGTTATCCAGCGCGTTACCACCGATGGAGACCGACTGATCGGTAGACCCCGGATTACTGTTGGTTAACTGATAACTGGTATAGGTGCCCGGTAGCCAGTTGCTCAGCGGCAGCGTGACGGTCAGCGAGATACGCTGATCGTCCTGGGCGTCTTTCCCGGAGTTATTCCCGCTCCAGGTATAGCGGTTATAGCTGTACCCAAGGTAATAGTTTACATTGCGGAAGCCACCGTTGTACCCCACGCTGATCGACTTGTTGGTGCGCTTATCGTCCCAGTAATCTTCAATCAATCCACTGATAGACAGACTGCCGAGGCCTTTACCCAGGCTTTGATTCAGCGTCAGATTGGTGCGGTTGCGCAGCGAGCGAGGCGTATACTTGCCATCATTAGAATAGCTATCTAACACTTCAGAGAGGGTATTAAATCCGCGGGTGGAATAGCGGTAGCCAGCGATAGTCACGTTTGTACCGGTTTCGATAATATTTTTCCCGTAACGGACACGCCATGACTGCCCAGAGGTCTTTTCGTCGTCTTTCATTTTTGACCAGGCCTGGGTGACGTCTGCCGAGGCGGCGCCAAGCTCGCCGAGGTTATAGCCGAGGCCTGTTGACAGGGCCTGATAGCGCGATGCGGCCTGCACCCCGCCATAAAGCGTCAGGCTGCTGGAGACACCGTAGGTCGCGGTAGCTTGCGTAAAGGGCGTTTCATCGACCCCGCCGTCGTAAGGACGATATTTACCAGACGTAATTTCATATTCCAGCTGATCTTCACGGACCATCACCGGCAGCGTAGCGAACGGTACGACGAACTCCTGCTTAGAACCGTCGGACTCTTCCACGGTGACGTAAAGGTCGCCGCTACCGCCGCTCGGGTACATATCGGTGATTTCAAACGCGCCAGGCGCCACGTAGGTCTGGTATACCTGGTAGCCGTTTTGTTTAATGAAGACACGGGCGTTGGTTTTGGCGATACCACGGATAATCGGCGCATAGCCGCGCATACTTTCCGGCAACATTGATGTATCGGTGGCCAGTTGAATACCGGTAAACGGTACACTGTCAAAGATGCCTGAGAGTGACGAGCTCTCACCCATCAGCAGGTTACTGTTGATGGGACGAATGCTGCGCTGCATGTAGAGATAGGCTGAGTCCCAATCACCCGCATCGCCGTTGTTTTTATTCCAGGTGCTGAGATTACGGATACGCCATGGGCCAACGTTGAGGCCAGACTGCAGGTTCAGGCTGTAGTATTCGTCATTGGCCTGCATGTCGTTTGAGCCGCTGAACTGATAGTTCACCAGCAGGGCGTTGATGCCGTCATCAAACTGTTCCGGTGGAATATATCCCTGCGCGGTGGTAGATAGTGCCGCCTGCGGAATGGATATATTCAAGCGCTGGACGGTAAAGTCGAAATCCGCTTTGGTATCCGGGATGACTGAAAGATTGGCGCAGCCGTTTTTATCCTCGACCAGTTCGGGAAAGGCTTTAACCCGTACGCCATACTCTGCCAATGTTTTCAGGCTCAAACAGGGCACCAGGGCGGGCTCTCGATTATTCCCAGTGGCACGGCTATTCGCAACAAACTTCATTGTCCTGGTATCCAGATAGCGACCATTAAACATGATATCTACCCGATAATCCCCTGGCGCCTGTGCGTTCTGCGTCTGGAAAATAGATAAGTCGGGAGTGGTTGATGGATCGCTACCATTCAATGAGCTAATGAATGAGGGATCGAAAAAGTCACGTGCTTGCGCTTTATTATTCAAACCAGAAAGCAATGCCGGAAGCATTGCGAGGAAGACCGCGGATAGTTTGAATAATCCATTATTCTTATTTGGCATAGACACATCCCTATAATGATAAAATAAAATTCTTATTACAGCGATGAGGAATAGAGCGATCCTGCTCCGCCATAATCATTAACTACTTTCCAGTTGACGCTGGAGGCATTGATATTTTCTTTTAATGTCACTTCTTTGGTCGTCATTGGAGCGACCGAGTTGACTTCCGGCTTCACTTCTTTGCTACCAATCTGAACACTATGGAAATAGAAGAAAAACGGTGTCGGATTTTTAATCGTCAGTTTTGTGCCTGATTTCCGCCATTCGAGTTTTTTGGCTTCAATGTTTGGAGAAAGGTCGAAAAGTGCTTTTGGACGATAGACCAGACGCATGCGGTGGCGGACCGCCAGTTGAATAGTATTGGCGTTGGCTTTCTCATCGTCCGCCGGCGGGATGGCCATCACGTTAAAATAGTATATGGATTCCCGGTCGTTCGGGGCATTGACGTTTCCGGTAGAAAATAGACGCACGGTATTCTGCTGCTTACCCTCAAGGCGGAATAACGGAGGTGTAGCCATAAAAGAGGGCGTTTTCCCTGCCGGCGCTTCAACCCAGGATTTAATCAGATAAGGGATGTCATCTTTATTTTCGATTTGCGCGGTGATTTCACGCGCACCTTCTTTATAGAGGTAGCGTGTGGATTCAATCACAATACCAGCATGGGCAATACTACTGAGGAGTAATGCACAGGATGCGGTGATATTTAATAAGTTCCTGAACATGGTTTTTCTCTGAATGCGAAAAAGGGCCCGCTGTGAAGCGGAGCCCTTCGGGGAAAAATTAGAGGGTATAATCGATAGTAAAGGTCGCAACACCTTTAACCGGACCTTCGGTAACCGGAGTCGCGGAGTTCACTTTCACATAACCAGTGGTGTACTTCAGCTGAGTGCCGCCAGCTGCAGTGTAGCTTTCGGTCATGAGGTCAGAACCGTCGAAGCCTACGCGGTGTGCATCACGTACGCGCTGGATACCGATACCAATGCCGGTAGCGCCGCCAGGTGCGGTGTTGTCCAGGATGTTAGCGTTGCTGGAGGCACCGGTCACATTGACGGTTACAGCAGTAACCGGAGTGGCGCTACCCTGTGCGCAGTCTTTCACGTCAAAACCGAAGTCCTGAGTTTTAAACAGAGCACCAGCCGCTTCAGCATTCGCTTCGGTAGTGGTCACGGTCATCAGCTGAACGATACCGTTGTTCAGGGTACCCGTCGGAGTCACGACGCAAGAGTTAGCTGCATCAGAGACTTCACCCAGTACAGTTACCTGAGCGGTGTTGGTTGCCATTACCTGAGCACTCAGAACTGCAGAAGCAGCGACCATTACAGCTACGATTGTCTTTTTCATTTAATTAATCCATATATAGATACTTAGTCCTGTGTAGAATCGATAACAGTTATCATGGGAATGGAGTATACATTCCTATTGATATTGAAAATAAGCGCCAGCATTCCTTATATAGTGCTGAGACCTACCTTCCTGTTGAACGACGCTACAATATCACTTGCCATAGCGAACCATGGAGAAGCGGGGGTAATTTAAAAGTCTGGTGCAAAAAATGCTTGTGAATTCTTGATGAAGTACACGTGAATTTAATAATGACCTTTTCTAATGAGATGTTGAGTTAGGTTGAGATAAATTTAATCCGAAAATGTGGCTTTTAAACAAGATAACTATCGCTTGTCATTTTTTATGCGGTATCCTCAAAGCTGAAGTTCAATGTGAACTGACCCCGCTTCTGTCTGAAGCGATAATGTTCACGCCATGGTTTAGCTGGGATTATTTATTTTTGTTATGGATAATAGGGTTGCGTGGGGCAAGGATATGGATGACATTGCATTATTTAATGGCTGTATAATTAATCAGGAGATTATATTTAATGCCAATATGAATGAGCTGCGACCGCTTGCCGGGAATGGGGAGAGCATCAGCCTCAATGCGCCTACCGCCAGATGCTTGCTGCTGCTATTGCAGAATTGCGGCAAAGTGATTTCTCGGGATGAATTTCTGGCGGCTGTATGGGAAACACGGGGAGTGGTAGTTTCGCAAAATACATTTTATCAAAATATCTCTTTGTTGAGAAAATCGCTGCTCAAAGCCGGACTCTCTGAGGATATCATTATCACCGTCAGGCAAAAAGGCTTTAGCGTCGCCCCGGATACTTTGGTTATCCCGCTCTCGGATGAAGAGTGCGAGAATATGAATCGGGAAAGATTAACGCATTTTCACAGTAGTAAAACTGCTGATATCATTTTCAATGATACGGGAAAAACTGACCATAAATTAAGTCTTCAATTACCAGTGAATTTAGCAATCCAGGAGAGTGGTAAGCGGGAAAATAGTGTAAAGGTGGCAGAGAAAGTATCGGAACGATTACATATAACCTTTAAAGTTCCCACCTGGTTAATCGCGCTGATTGTCGTGATGATAGTTATTAATGTTATCGTACTGATCGTGTTACATCGATAATACGCCGCCATTGGGGTTTATATTGAGAAGGTAACGGTAAAGTGGATTGCCGAGTATTTTAGTCCCAACCTGACGGTGTATTCATATTAAGATGTCTGCCAGCACGACCTGGCAGACAAAGGAGGGGGAGCTAACGCTGCTTCAGTCCTAAATCCAGCGGCGTCTTGCTGGGTTCGCCACCGATCTCTCGCGCCAGCTTCGGCACCATATAGCCGGAGATGAGGGTCAACAGTTCACGCATGATTTCACGGGCTTCATCATCGCTGACCATAAAGTGTGCCGCCCCTTGTACCCGGTCCAGCACGTGCAGGTAGTAGGGCATTACCCCGGCATTGAACAGCGCATTGCTGAGATCGGCCAGGGTTTGCGCGTTATCGTTCACCCCGCGCAGCAGCACGCTCTGATTAAGCAGCGTGACGCCCGCCTGACGCAGCATGGCCATCGCCGCGCGAAACTCGCCGTCAATTTCATTAGCGTGGTTGACGTGGTTAACCAGGATCACTTGCAGCGACGAACGGTGGAAGCGGCTGGCCAGCGTCTCGGTGATGCGCGCCGGGATCACGATTGGCAAGCGGCTGTGAATACGCAGACGCTTAACGTGCGGAATGGCTTCCAGCTGGGTCATTAGCCAGTCAAGCTCATGGTCCTTCGCCATCAGCGGGTCGCCGCCGGAGAAGATGATTTCATCAAGCTGCGGATGCTCAGCGATATAGTTCATTGCCGTCTGCCAGTTGCGCCTGGTGCCCTGATTTTCGGCATAAGGGAAGTGGCGGCGGAAGCAGTAACGGCAATTGACCGCGCAACCGCCTTTCACCAGCAGCAGGGCCCGGTTGCGATATTTGTGCAACAGGCCGGGCACGACGCTGTGCTGTTCTTCCAGCGGATCGGTGGAGTAGCCGGGGGCGACGATAAACTCCTCTTCGGCGGTAAGTACCTGACGAAGCAGCGGATCGTCAGGGTTGCCTTTCTCCATTCGGGCAATAAACGCGCGCGGGACGCGCAGCGGGAACAGGCGTCTGGCCTCACGTCCGGCGAGCAGTTTTTCATCAGCGTCTACATTTAAAAGACGCAGCAGTTCATCAGGACTGGTCACAACATTGGCAAGTTGCGTTATCCAATCTTCTCTGGATGGGGTATTTAGGGTTACAATATGCGCCATTTTGTGGCTTAGCTACCAGTTAAACAATTTCAGAGGGCCTTATGGCGACTTACTATAGCAACGATTTTCGTGCTGGTCTTAAAATCATGTTAGATGGCGAACCTTATGCGGTAGAAGCCAGCGAATTCGTTAAACCAGGTAAAGGCCAGGCGTTTGCGCGCGTTAAGCTGCGCCGTCTGCTGACCGGCACCCGCGTTGAGAAAACCTTCAAATCTACTGATTCTGCAGAAGGCGCGGACGTTGTCGATATGAACCTGACTTACCTGTATAACGACGGTGAGTTCTGGCACTTCATGAACAACGAAACCTTCGAACAGCTGTCTGCTGACGCGAAAGCGATCGGTGACAATGCCAAATGGCTGCTGGATCAGGCTGAGTGCATCGTGACCCTGTGGAACGGCCAGCCGATCGCGGTCACCCCGCCGAACTTCGTTGAGCTGGAAATCGTTGAAACCGACCCAGGTCTGAAAGGCGACACCGCGGGTACCGGTGGTAAACCAGCGACCCTGTCTACTGGCGCTGTGGTTAAAGTGCCGCTGTTCGTCCAGATTGGCGAAGTAATCAAAGTGGATACTCGCTCTGGCGAATACGTATCCCGCGTGAAGTAATTTCACGTCATGATGACTGGCGCAGCCTCTGTGCTGCGCCGCTCTTTCTGTACTGGCACGACGAGCACGACACATGAAGCGCAGCGTAAAACTCCTGGCGTTACTGTTTCTGAGCAGCGCACTGCTGTCTGGCTGCAATACCGCCCGCGGTTTCGGTGAAGATATTCAGGGCCTGGGTCACGCCATCTCTCGCGCTGTAAGCTGACTTCCTTCCGTTTCGCCTGCCGCGATCGCCTTTCGGTGCGCCTGCTTCCTTCACGAATACTCCTTTTCTCTTAAAAAACGCAAAGATCCCTTCATCTGTGGACGGTTTGTCTATGCTTATAGGGCATGAAAACAAAACTGACACTAAGGATGACATTATGGTGAAAAAAACGATTGCAGCGTTCTTTACGGTTTTGGTCCTCTCTTCAGCACTGACCGCTTGTAACACCACGCGCGGTGTGGGTCAGGATATTTCAGAGGGCGGCAGCGCAATCTCTGGCGCAGCAACCAAAGCTCAGCAATAACAGCCTTCGACGGTACGGTTTTGCGCCGTACCGTTCTTCACTTCCCCCATCCTGTTGGATATACTCACTACGACTTTTCATCCACCTTACGGGACGACCCGTAAGCGTTTCTCATCCGGGGACGGCCCCAGCAAAGGAGCCTTATGTCCTGGATAGTCTTATTTATCGCTGGCCTGCTGGAAGTAGTGTGGGCCGTCGGCCTGAAATATACCCATGGCTTTAGCCGCCTGGTTCCCAGCGTCATCACCATCGTCGCGATGGTCGTCAGCATGGCGCTGCTTTCATGGGCGATGAAAACCCTGCCGGTGGGTACCGCTTACGCCGTCTGGACGGGGATCGGCGCCGTGGGCGCCGCTGTGACCGGTATCGTACTGTTAGGTGAATCCGCCAGCGCTATGCGTATCGCCAGTCTTGTCTGCATCGTGGTCGGCATCATTGGCCTGAAGATCAGCGCGCACTAGTTGTAGCGCTGATTGACCCAGACCAGTTTGCTGATATCAAAACCCTGCCGGGTGGCAATATCCAGCATCTGCTGCCTGACTTCCGGGGCGATGGTGGGGGCTCGCGCCAGTAGCCAGAGATAGTCGCGGTCGGGGCCGCAGACCAGCGCGTACCGATACTCCTTATCCAGCGCAATGACGTTATAGCTGCCATAGAAGGGGCCGAAGAAGGAGATCTTCAGCGCGGCGCGGCTGGGCTCGCCGGTAAAATACGCCACCCCGTCCGTTTTCTGCCACATGTCGCGGTCGGGGTTATAGCCTTTATTGACCACGTCCAGACCGCCGTCATCGCGCGGCTGCCAGGCGATCGTGACCTTTTCAAGCCCGCTTTCAAAAGGATGGTCGAAGCGGGCGATTTCGTACCAGGTACCCAGATAGCGCTGAACGTCGAAGGGGGTGACCACGGTGACGCCCGGCGGCGGGGCAGGGGTGCTGCAGGCGACAGACAGGAACGAGACGGCGACCGCGGTGATTATCGGCAGGATACGCATGGTATGCTCCTTGCTGGCTTTTAAGCTAAGTGTAGAGTCCGGCAGGGCAAAGGCGGCAAGATTTTTCTATGAAGCGAGCCCGGTAGCAGAATTGCTGCCGGGCTCTTGCAGGATCAGATAAACAGTACGCCAACGAGAGTAATGACGCTGAGGATCGCCGCCAGACCGTAGAAGACCCATTTGCCGTTTGGCACATGGATTTTCAGGTCGTGCATGGCGTGGTGAATACGATGCAGCCCACACCACAGCGGCAGGACAATCATCAGAAAGATGAACGCGCGGCCGATAAAGCTTTGGGCAAAGGCCAGCACGCGCTCATAGCTGAAGGCGTCGGCCGGGGCGAGCCCCAGCGGCAGCAAAATGCCCACCAGCAGCACCATCACCGGCGCGACAATCGCGCCCCACATGCCGCCTGCGCCAAACAGCCCCCAGAAAACGGGTTCATCGGAACGTTTCGGATTGGGATTAATCATCTCAGCCTCCTTACCAGAACAGGGCGACAAACAGGATCACCACGGTGACCACCGCCGTCACCACCCAGAGTCCTTTAATCACCGGCTCTGGCCCCATTTTTTCGCCTTTGATGATGACGTTGGCGGCTTTCGGCGCCAGCTCGAACCAGGTTTTGGTGTGCAGCAGCGCCGCCGCCAGGGTGATCAGATTGAGGATCACCACCACTGGATTTTGCAGGAATCCGATATATCCCGCCCAGCTTTCGGCGCCGTGCTTGAGGGCAAACAGCCCGTAAATCAGCACAATGCTAAACCAGACCGTCGGTACCGCCGTGCCTTCCCGCACCATGTAGAAGCGATAAAACGGCAGCTTTTTCCACCAGGTGGAGGTCATCGGCCGCACGTAGGGTTTGCGTTTCGTCGTCATAATGCACTCCTTAGCGTGGTTTCAGGGTGGCGATAAGAAAGTCTTTCGAACTTTCCACCTTGCCCTGCTGGATCGCGGCCGCCGGGTCGACGTGCTTCGGACACACTTCCGAGCAGTAGCCCACGAAAGTACAGGTCCAGACGCCGTTCTGGCCGTTAAGCTGCGCCATGCGTTCCTTTTTGCCGTGGTCGCGGCTGTCTTCGTTATAGCGGTGGGCGAGGGTGATCGCCGCCGGGCCGATAAACTCCGGATTCAGGCCGAACTGCGGACAGGCGGCATAGCACAGTCCGCAGTTGATACAGCCGGAGAACTGATGGTATTTGGCCATCTGGGCCGGCGTCTGCTTGTTTGGTCCCTGGTCCGGGGTGCGGTTATTGCCGATGATATACGGCTTAATGGCCTCCAGACTTTCGATAAAGTGGGTCATATCCACCACCAGATCGCGCTCGATCGGGAAGTTGGCCAGCGCTTCAACCTTGATGCCTTTGGTGTAATCCCGCAGGAAGGTTTTACAGGCCAGCTTCGGTACCTTATTGACCATCATGCCGCAGGAGCCGCAGATCGCCATCCGGCAGGACCAGCGGTAGCTCAGGTCGGGCGCCAGGTTGTCTTTAATGTAGCCCAGCGCGTCCAGCAGCGAGGTCTGCTCATCGTAAGGCACGTCATAGAACGCGCTGTGCGGTGCCGTGTCGACCTCCGGGTTGTAACGCACCACTTCGACTTTCAGGTTTTTCATCTCAGCCATGGGTGGTCTCCTTCTTCTCAGCCGCTTCCGCCTCAGCGCCATAAACACGTTTCGCCGGCGGCAGCGTGGTGATCTTCACATCGCCATATTCCAGGCGGGTGGTGCCATCAGCCTCGCGGAAGGCGAGCGTATGTTTGAGGAAGTTGACGTCGTCGCGTTCGGTACAGCCTTCATCCAGACGCTGGTGCGCACCGCGCGATTCTTTACGGGCGATGGCCGAGTGCGCCATACATTCGGCAACGTTTAAACCGTGCCCCAGCTCAATGGTGTAAAGCAGATCGGTGTTGAATACGCTGGAGTTGTCGGTAATGCGCACGCGCTTAAAGCGCTCCTGCAGCTCAGCCAGCTTGTCGATAGTTTTCTGCATCAGCTCTGGCGTCCGGTAGATGCCGCAGCCTTCCTCCATCGAGAGCCCCATTTCGTCGCGGATTTTCGCCCAGTTTTCGTTACCCTCCTGGTTGACGAGATCTTTCAGACGACGCTCCACATCGGCAGCCTGCGCATCAAGGGCGGAGCCGTTCGTCTCGCCCGCTTGCGCGGCGCGCTGCATGGCCTGTTCCCCGGCCAGGCGGCCGAAGACCACCAGCTCGGCCAGCGAGTTGGAGCCCAGGCGGTTGGCGCCGTGCAGACCAACGGACGAGCATTCGCCCACGGCAAACAGCCCTTTGATGCGGGTTTCGCACTGTTGATCGGTTTCGATGCCGCCCATGGTGTAGTGCGCGGTCGGGCGTACCGGAATCGGTTCTTTCACCGGGTCGACGCCGACGTAGGCTTTCGCCAGCTCACAGATAAACGGCAGGCGCTCCAGCAGCTTTTTCTCGCCGAGGTGGCGCAGATCGAGGTAGACCACGTCGCCGCGCGGCGTGGGAATGGTGTTCCCTTTCCGCCATTCGTGCCAGAAGGCCTGGGACACTTTGTCGCGTGGGCCCAGCTCCATATATTTGTTCTTCGGTTCGCCGAGCGGGGTTTCCGGGCCCATGCCGTAATCCTGCAGATAGCGATAGCCGTTTTTGTTGACCAGAATCCCGCCTTCACCGCGGCAGCCTTCGGTCATCAGGATCCCGGAGCCCGGCAGGCCGGTCGGGTGATACTGCACGAATTCCATATCGCGCAGCGGCACGCCGTGGCCCAGCGCCATACCCATCCCGTCACCGGTAACGATGCCGCCGTTGGTGTTGTAGCGATAGACGCGTCCGGCGCCGCCGGTGGCCAGCACCACCGCGTTGGCGCGGATCTGCACCAGCGTGCCTTCCATCATATTCATCGCCACCAGGCCGCGGGCCTGGCCGTCATCGACCAGCAGATCAAGGACGAAATGTTCATCAAAGCGTTGAATTTGGGGAAACTGAAGGGAGGTCTGGAAGAGGGTATGCAGCATGTGGAAGCCGGTTTTATCGGCGGCAAACCAGGTACGTTCGATCTTCATGCCACCGAAGCGCCGGACGTTAACGCTGCCGTCAGGGCGGCGGCTCCACGGGCATCCCCACTGTTCCAGCTGGGTCATTTCCGTCGGGCAGTGGTGAACGAAATAGTCGACGACATCCTGCTCACACAGCCAGTCGCCTCCAGCGACGGTGTCGTGAAAATGGTACTCAAAGCTATCGTGATCCTGGGCAACGGCTGCGGACCCCCCTTCTGCAGCGACCGTATGGCTGCGCATCGGATAGACTTTAGAAATCAGGGCGATTTTGGCATTGGGGTTGGCCTGGGCGGCGGCGATAGCGGCGCGAAGGCCTGCCCCGCCGGCGCCAATTACGGCGAGATCGGCTTGAAAAGTGTGCACGACATTCCTCCAGTTTTAGTGTATTTCGCCGCCGGGCTGGCGAAAAAGTATCACTGCTCCTTTATAGGTACAGGAGTATAGCCGTAGGGTCAGTATGGAAAATTGACGTGTTCGATTTTTTTATCGATATGTGCGGTTATTTATCAGTGATATTTATGCATTTAGGTTAACGATAGATTAATGGCATGTAATCTGCCGGGGATTGCACAAAATTTGTTTCACTCGCCGGTTGCGAGTAGACTTCGTGCCCTTGTTTGCAATCGGAGAAAGTACCATGAGCGAGACGGCAACCTGGCAGCCGAGCGCACCCATTCCCAATCTGTTGAAACGCGCGGCGGTGATGGCGGAAATCCGCCGGTTCTTTACCGATCGCGGCGTGCTGGAGGTGGAGACGCCTTGCATGAGTCAGGCGACGGTAACGGATATCCATTTGTTCCCGTTTGAAACCCGTTTCGTCGGCCCGGGCCACTCACAGGGACTCAATCTGTACCTGATGACCAGTCCGGAATACCATATGAAGCGCCTGCTGGCGGCGGGCTGCGGCCCGGTTTTCCAGCTGTGCCGCAGCTTCCGTAATGAAGAGATGGGGCGGCATCACAATCCGGAATTCACCATGCTGGAGTGGTATCGTCCGTGCTATGACATGTATCGTCTGATCAACGAGGTGGACGATCTGCTGCAGCAGGTGCTGGAGTGCCAGCCGGCGGAAAGCCTCTCCTATCAGCAGGCGTTTCAGCGTCATCTGGATATTGACCCGCTCTCTGCCGATAAAGCGCAGCTGCGCGAAGTCGCGGCGAAGCTGGATCTGAGCAATATCGCCGATACTGAAGAAGATCGCGACACGCTGCTGCAACTGCTGTTCACCATGGGCGTGGAGCCGCACATCGGCAAAGATCGGCCGACGTTCATTTATCATTTCCCGGCGACTCAGGCCTCTTTAGCGCAGATCAGCCCGGAAGATCATCGGGTCGCTGAGCGCTTCGAGGTCTATTACAAAGGAATTGAGCTGGCGAATGGTTTCCACGAGCTGACCGACGCCCATGAGCAGCGCCTGCGCTTTGAGCAGGACAACCGCAAGCGGGCCGCGCGCGGCCTCCCGCAGCAGCCCATCGATAACAACCTGCTGGCGGCGCTGGAGGCAGGTCTGCCGGACTGCTCCGGCGTGGCATTGGGCGTTGATCGCGTGGTGATGCTGGCGCTGGGCGCTGAAAGCATCGGCGAAGTGATCGCCTTTACGGTCGACCGCGCCTGATGGCGCTGTCACCTCCCGCCGCCTGCGGGCGAGGGAGGTGACAGGCCTCTCCTGACCTATCCCTCGCACGGTATCCCGGCATTCGCCCGAATACCCACAATCTCTCTCCGTGCTTTTGCTACTATCCGCGCTCTTTTTATGAGACCAGGCGTTGCCCGTCGGGCGATGCTCACGTTTGGATAGGTTTATGCATCAACAACTCAAGAAGATGAGCCTGATTGGGCTGATTCTGATGATCTTCACCTCGGTGTTTGGCTTTGCCAACAGCCCGTCGGCGTTTTATCTGATGGGCTACAGCGCTATGCCGTTTTATCTTTTTTCCGCACTCTTTTTCTTCATTCCGTTTGCGCTGATGATGGCGGAGATGGGCTCAGCCTTTCGTCGGGAAGAGGGCGGCATTTACTCCTGGATGAACCACAGCGTCGGGCCGCGCTTTGCGTTTATCGGCACCTTTATGTGGTTTGCGTCGTACATCGTCTGGATGGTGAGTACCGCGGCTAAGATCTGGGTGCCGCTATCTACCTTTTTGTTTGGCGCCGACAAAACCCAAAGCTGGGCGCTGGGTAGCCTGACCCCGACGCAGACGGTGGGCATTCTGGCGGCCTGCTGGATGGTCGTCGTGACCTTTATTGCCGTCAAAGGGATCAATAAAATCGCCAGGATCACCGCCGTCGGCGGTATCGCGGTGATGGGGCTTAATCTGGTGCTGCTGCTGGTGAGCGGGGCGATCCTGCTGCTCAACGGCGGCCATTTCGCCCAACCGTTAAACTTCGCCCTTTCGCCTAATCCGGGCTATCAGTCGGGTATGGCCATGCTGTCATTTGTGGTATTTGCCATCTTCGCCTATGGCGGAATTGAGGCAGTCGGCGGCTTAGTGGATAAAACCGATAAACCGGAAAAGAACTTTGCCAAAGGGATTATTATCGCGGCGATCGTGATCTCGGTTGGTTATTCGCTGGCGATTGTGCTGTGGGGCGTGAGCGCTAACTGGCAGCAGGTGCTCGGTGCGCGTTCAACCAACCTCGGCAACATCACCTATGTGCTGATGACCAGCCTCGGGAACACGCTCGGCCAGGCTCTGCACATGACGCCAGAGGCGGCAGCCCTGACCGGGATCTGGTTCGCCCGTATTACCGGGCTGTCGATGTTTCTCGCCTATACCGGCGCGTTTTTCACTCTCAGCTATTCGCCGCTGAAAGCGATTATCCAGGGCACGCCAAAAGCGCTCTGGCCATCGGTGATGACCCGTCTCAACGTTAATGGTATGCCCGCCGCGGCGATGTGGCTGCAGTGTTTGCTGGTCGGGGTGTTTATTGTCATGGTGTCGTTCGGTGGGGACAGCGCTTCCGCGTTTTATAACAAACTGACGCTGATGGCCAATGTCTCCATGACTTTGCCTTACCTGTTCCTGACCATCGCCTTCCCGTTCTTCAAGTCAAAAGCGCATCTCGATCGGCCGTTCGTGATTTTCAAAAACCGCCAGTCGACGCTGCTGGCGACCGGCGTGGTGCTACTGGTGGTGACCTTCGCCAATATCTTCACCATTATTCAGCCGGTCATCGACAGCGGGGACTGGAACAGCACGCTGTGGATGGTCGGTGGGCCGATCTTCTTCTCGCTGCTGGCGTTGGCCATTTACGAAAGCTACCGTCGGCGCCTGGCGTCCGGTGTGCTGGTAATGGAGAGCTAGAAAGCCTGCCCGGCGCCGCCGCCGGGCAGGGTATGGCCTACAGGCTGCCAGCCGTACGTCGGCTGGTTTTCCCGGCCGAGGTCATGGTTTTACTGCTTTGCCTGCCGTCGATACTTTCCAGCCGCATCTGGAACGGAGGGAACGGCATATCAATGCCATGCTCGCGGAAGCCCGCCAGGATCAGCTGATGCATCTCATGGCGTAGCGGCATGCGGTGCCCCATCTCGGCGGCAAAAATACGCAGCTCGAAAATCTGGATCCCCTGCTGCAGGTCGACGAGAAACGCCTCCGGCGCCGGGGTATCGATAACCAGCGAACAGCGATGCGCCGCGGCGATGAGGATCTTGGTCACCTCTTCGGTATCGGCGTCCACCGGAGCCGGCACCGTCAACACCACGCGGGTGACCGAGTCCGACAGCGACCAGTTGATAAACTGTTCGGTGATGAACGCCTTGTTCGGCACGATAATCTCTTTCCGGTCCCAGTCGCTGATGGTGGTGGCGCGGGTATTAATGCGGGTGACGCTGCCCGTCAGGTCGCGGATGGTGACCGTATCGCCGATGCGGATCGGCTTTTCAAACAGGATAATCAGGCCGGAGATAAAGTTAGCGAAGATCTCCTGCAGGCCAAACCCGAGACCCACACCCAGCGCGGCGACCAGCCACTGCAGCTTCGACCACTCAATGCCAATCATCGAGAAGCCCACCAGCCCACCGATCAGCATCAGCAAATACTTGGTGATGGTGGTGATGGCGTAGCCGGTGCCGGGCGTTAAATCGAGGTGCTGGAGGATCGCCAGCTCCAGCAGCGCCGGCAGGTTGCGCACCAGCTGAGTGGTGATGATCAGCACCAGAATGGCAATCAGCACTGCGCCAAGGGTGATGGGCTCGAGGCTTTCCACCCCCTGCACCGTCGAGGTGACGTCCCACAGCGAGATATTCTCGAGGAAGCCAAACGCCGAGTGAATTTCCGACCACAGCACGATGACTGACAGCAGCGCGATCAGCATCAGCAGAGAGCGCACGAGACGCAGCGACTGGGTACTGATGGCATCGAGATCGACCTCGCTGACCTCCGTCTCCACCGACCCTTCCGGGCTGCTGACGTGAACAGGCTCATCTTCGCCGCGGGCGCGCTGGGCGAGAATTTCCGCGCGACGATGGCGGGCCCGGTCGAAGGCCAGTCGGCGCCGCTGGATCAGCATCCAGCGGCGGATAATGTGATAGACCACCAGCAGCAGGAACCAGATGGCGACGGAGGTTTCCAGACGCGCCAGCAGCGCCTGAGCGGTGGCGAGGTAGCCGACGGCGGCCGCCAGCATGGCCACCAGCGGGGCGCCAAGCATCAGGTTCCACAGCAGGCGGTTCACCATGTTGTCGCCATTCCCCTCTTTATCCAGGTAGAGCGGGATGCCGGCATGCTTAAGGCTGAGGGTGACCACCGCCAGCGCGCCGCAGATCAGCAGGAAGCACAGACGGCCCAGCGAGGCGGAAAACTCGCGGTCGTTAAGATTATCGAACATGATCAGCGCCATTATCAGCGGCACAATCAGTCCGATGCTCATCAGGTAGTAGCGCATCGCTTTCGCCACGCGGTTACGCGGCCAGCCGAAGTGGGCGATAAACAGCCCGTTTGGCCGGGCGAAGGTGGCGCAGATCATCACCACCCACAGCAGAGGCACCGTCGCGGTGACCCCATCGCCAATCGCCACCGCCAGCGGGAAGGGCCAGGCGGACTGCAGACCATAGCCGAGCGTCATCCACAGCACCGGCAGCGGCGAAGCCACCAGTATCGACCAGAAGACCGTGCGCAGCGTCAGCCAGAAGTGATCCTGGGTGACTTTCCCCACCCGAGCGCTGGAGCGCTCAAGGAAGCGGGTGAAATGGCGCCGGGAGCTGATGCTGAAGCCAACCAGCAGCAGGGCGGCAAACAGCGGTAGCAGGGTCTCTTTGCTGGTGAGCATCATCGCGCTGGCTTTACCCAGCTCGCTGATGGTATCCAGGGAGATCAGGCGCCGCAGATCCTGGACGATCTCCAGCGGCCAGGAGAAGCCGATGGGGCTGACGTCCGAAGTCCAGAACAGATAGCGGTGGGTGGCTTCGTTGATCTCCTTCAGCGCGTCTTCCAGCTGGCCGTTGGCGACCTTCAGCTTGGTGAGCTCCAGCATCAGGGTATCGCCGCCGCGCAGCAGCGAGTTCAGCAGCTCGTTCTGCGTGCGTAGCTGCGCCTGCAGGATCTTGTTCTGCTCGCTGGTCAGCGGTTCGCCGTCGGCCTGACGGATCTGCCGCAGCTGCGGCTGCTTACTGAGTAAATCCTCAAAGCGCAGACGCTGCACGCGCAGCTGCGCCATCTCCGTATCCAGCTGCTGCGGGCGAGGGCGCTCCGGCAGCCGCGCCACCTGGGCGCGCAGGGCTTCGCCCAGCAGATTAGAGGAGCCCAGCCACTGCGACTGCTCGCGCAGGGTGTTTAACGCCTGGCGCACCTGCAGCGTTTGATTCGTCGCCTGCCGCTGCTGGGACGCCACCAGATCCATACGCTGCGCCTGCTGGTTCAGCGCCTGGGAGAGTTCGCGGTTGACTTTAAACTGGGCGGTGATGTCCGGCGGCAGGTTTTCACTGTTCTCCGCCAGCAGTTCGGTACTCTCCAGCGCTTTTTCCGCCTCCCGCTGGCGCTGGCTGTTCTGCAGATTACGCAGCGCCTGCAGATAGGCATCCAGCTGCTCGCTCTGCTTTTGCGCCAGTTCAGAACGGGCGCGCGACAGCTCCTGGCGGTTATTGGCGGAAAGCTGGGCAAGGTCGAGCTCATCCACCAGCGCCTTCAGGCGTGCCGATTCCGCCTGCAGGGCAAGATTTTGCGCCTGGGCGAGGGCATTGTTGCCGGTTTGCGTGCCGATGCGGCGCTCAACCTCATTGAGCTGACGCCGGGCGTCGGTTTGCTGCTGCGGCAGCTGGTTCAGGGAGTCGGCGATTTCACGCGCGCGATCCTGCTCCTGCTGCGCCTGACGGCTTGACTCCAGCAGCTGGCTGCTGACCTGGAGGATCTCCTGGTTCAGCGCATCGGCGGTCAGGCCGACTGGCACCTGGCGCGGCTCTTCGCTCAGATTGTTGAGCTGGGCACGCAGGCTTTGAAACAGTTTGGGGAAATTGTCGATAACGTCCTGATACTGACGGGCGCGCTCGAGAGACGATTTTCGCTCCTCAAGCGCGTTCAGGGCGGACTGCAGAACTTCAACGGTTTCAGGCTGGGCGGGCTTTGCCGCCTTCGCCTGTTCCAGTTCCTGGGTTATCTGTTTAGCATCCGGGGCTGTCGCAGCGTACGCCCCGAAACTGAGGCTCAAGGCCAACAGGAAAGTGTATATCAGGCGCACGGCATAACCCTTTTGCTGAAGAATTAACCTTGGTCTTGTTTATCGTCAACCAGCGGGCTGGCGCGATGTTCGGCGCGGATCTCTTCTTCCGGTAACGGCGCCGGTTCAGCGGCGGTGGTTGCTTCCACCGTTGTCGCCAGCGGTTGGCCGATTTTAGTCACGGACAGGCTTTGCAGCGTGTCGACCAGCTTCACCTGGCCCGGGGCAAACAGGTTGATCACGGTGGAGCCCAGTTTGAAGCGGCCCATCTCCTGGCCTTTCAGCAGGGCGACGGAGCCTTCGCTGTCGCCAGCGGGCCAGGTCCAGCGTTTAATAATGCCTTCGCGCGGCGGGGTTACGGTGCCGGACCACACGGTCTCGATGCTGCCGACGATAGTCGCGCCCACCAGAATTTGCGCCATCGGGCCAAACTCAGTATCAAACAGGCAGATGACGCGCTCGTTACGGGCGAACAGGTTCGGCACGTTCTGCGCCGTCAGATGGTTAACGGAGAACAGGTCGCCAGGAACGTAGATCATTTCGCGCAGGATACCGTTGCACGGCATGTGCACGCGGTGATAGTCGCGCGGCGACAGATAGGTGGTGGCGAAGCTGCCGTTACGGAACAGGTCGGCCATCTGGTAGTTGCCGGCCAGTAAGGCTTCCAGGCTGTAGTCGTGGCCCTTGGCCTGCAGAATTTTATCGTTCTCAATGGCACCAAGCTGGCTGATCACGCCGTCGGCCGGCATCACCAGTACGTTAGGATCGGTATTCAGCGGGCGAACGTCGTCGCGCAGCGGGCGCACAAAGAAATCGTTGAAGGTGCGATAGGCCGCGGTATCCGGCTTCTGCGCCTCTTTCATATCGACCTTGTAGTATTTCACGAACAGATCGATGACCAGCTTCGTCAGCCAACCTGCGCGTTTGCTCGCACCCCAGCCTGCGAGGCGGGTAAGCCACAGTTTAGGCAGAATGTATTGCAGTGAAAGTTTAAGATCGTTTAACAAAGTAGCCTCCAGGCCATGATATGTCGTTCCTGACCCCGCCTGCGGGCGGGGACCTGAAAAAAGGGGACGATTCTATACGTAAAACTCGCCAAATGGCATCCGCGTAAGCCGCGTCATCACCGCTACCCGGCAGCGCCTGACGTGACGCTCAGCTTAATGGTCAGTCATCGGTCGAGGAAAAGTTTTTACGCGTTTTTACCTGTACCTGCGCCATGCTTTCCAGGATGCGGTGGTAGTTCTCGAAACGGCTTTCGGCGATCTTGCCGCTCTCTACCGCTTCGCGAAGCGCACAGCCAGGATCGGTATCGTGTTTACAGTCGCGATATTTGCAACGGCCTAAATAATCATGGAATTCGACAAAGCCGTTGGTGATTTGTTCCGCTTCCAGATGCCACAGGCCGAACTCACGTACCCCCGGTGAATCAATCACATCGCCGCCGTGCGGGAAGTGGTAGAGGCGCGCCGCGGTGGTGGTGTGCTGGCCTAAGCCGGAAACGTCCGAGACATCATTGGTGAGGATCTGATCCTCATTCAGCCCCAGCAGGGCGTTCAGCAGGCTTGATTTACCCACCCCGGACTGCCCGGCGAAGATGCTGATGCGGTCGGTCAGGGCCGCTTCCAGCGGCTTGAGGCCGTCCTGAGTACGGCTGGAGACCAGCAGTACGCGGTAACCGATGTTGCGGTAGATGTCCATTTGCTCATTGACAAAGCGCAGGCCATCGTCATCCAGCAGATCGATTTTGTTCAGGACGATTAACGGCTCGATATCCTGCGCCTCGCAGGCCACCAGATAGCGATCGATAATATTCAGCGACAGCTCAGGCAGGATCGCGGAAACCACCACGATCTGGTCGATATTGGCGGCGATAGGCTTCACGCCGTCGTAAAAATCCGGGCGCGTCAGGACGGAGGCGCGATCGTGAACCGCTTCGACGATCCCTTTGACGCTTACGCCGTCGGCGGCGTCTTTACCCGGCCGCCAGACCACGCGGTCGCCGGTGACCAGCGAACGGATCGTCCGGCGGATATTGCAGCGATGCACGCTGCCGTCAGCGGATTCGACGTCGGCATGCATGCCAAAGCGACTGATGACAATGCCTTCCGACGTATCGCCAAACAGGTTGTCATCGTAGTCGGCCTTCTCCGCAGTGGTTTTCAGACGGCGCTGGTGGTTGGCTTTGACGCGGCGCTGCTGGCCTTTGGAGAGTTTATTTTTACTCAATCGAACTGGCTCCTGGTCGCCCTGATGGGGCAAAACCTCTATGATACACGCTATTTTAGATGAATATAGTCACGCAAGAAGGGTGGAAAATAGCATGAGTGCAAATGAAAACAACCTCATTTGGATCGATCTTGAGATGACAGGGCTGGATCCGGAGCGCGATCGCATTATTGAAATCGCCACCCTGGTGACCGATGCCAACCTGAACATTCTGGCCGAGGGGCCGACCATCGCGGTGCATCAATCGGATGCCCAGCTGGCGCTGATGGACGAGTGGAATGTGCGGACGCATACCGGCAGCGGGCTGGTGGATCGCGTGAAGGCCAGCGCCGTCAGCGAGCACGACGCCGAACTGGCGACCATTGAGTTTCTTAAGCAGTGGGTGCCGGCGGGCAAGTCGCCGATCTGCGGCAACAGCATCGGCCAGGATCGTCGCTTCCTGTTTAAGTACATGCCGCAACTGGAAGCCTATTTCCACTATCGCTATCTGGACGTTAGCACGCTGAAAGAGCTGGCGCGTCGCTGGAAGCCGGAAATTCTCGACGGCTTTAAAAAGCAGGGTACCCATCAGGCGATGGACGATATCCGCGAGTCAGTCGCCGAGCTGGCTTACTACCGCGAGCATTTCATTAAGCTGTAAACCGCGACCGGGCCCTGTGCGCGGCCCGGTACACCTTTCTGCGTTATTTAAACCACTTCTGCTGCATCTGCTGGAAGTCAGGCGTCGCCATGACCGCAGTCAGGGCATCGTTGATCGCATTCAGCAGCTCCGGATCGTCTTTGCGCACCGCAATTGCATACTGCTTACCGTAATAAACCGGGTCGGTGGCCCGTTCATCCATGATGGCGTAGTCAGGGTTCTCCTGCTGCCAGGCGTCGAGGGTGGCGAAGTCGCCCATGACGCCGGTTATTTGCCCGGCCTTCAGCGCGGCCAGGGCGCTGGCGACGTCGTCGTAAGGAACAGCCTGTACGGCTTTCTGTTTATCACGCAGATAGTGTTGATGCAGTGTGCCTTTCACCACGCCGACTTTTTTGGCTTTCAGGTCGGCAAAGGTATGGGCGACATCTTTGTTGACGATCACCACACCGGAGAGCGCCTGGCGATAGGGACGGCTGAAGGCGACCTGCTTCTCACGCATCGGGATCACTTCCATGCCGGCAATCACCGCGTCAAATTTCTTGAAGCGTAAAGCCGGGATCAGCGTATCGAAACGCTGCGCCGTGAACTGGCACTGCGCCTGCATCTGCTGGCACAGGGCCTGGGCAAGATCGATATCGAAGCCGACAGGCTGATTTTTGCCGTTGGCGGTGACAAACGGCGGATTGGCCGTGCTGGTGCCAAAATGGAGCGTCTCGGCTGACGCGGTTCCGATGGCCAGCGTGCTCAGCAGCAGGACGGTGAGGACTTTTCTCATGCTAATTCCCTGTTTGGCGGCGTGGTGGCCTCGTTTTACGTCGCGCCACCGCTGTATGATGCGAGCGATTTTGCGTCATTCAGGCGGGCGGAAAAAGCGATTTTGCCCGAAATGACGCTTATTTATACAATTCAGCGGCGTAGGTGGCGAGAAAATATCCATTTAAACAAAAAACGCAAAAAAGTGATGAACAGGGGGTTGCAGGGGCATCGAATTCTCGTATAATGCGCCTCCCGTAACGACGCAGAAATGCAAATTACGACGCCATCGAAATATGGCAAAAAATGCAGTAACGCGGGAATAGCTCAGTTGGTAGAGCACGACCTTGCCAAGGTCGGGGTCGCGAGTTCGAGTCTCGTTTCCCGCTCCAAAATTTGAAAGCACCATCCTGATCAAAGGATTTCATCTCGCAGATGCGGGGCGAAAGCCAAAGATTAAGCGGGAATAGCTCAGTTGGTAGAGCACGACCTTGCCAAGGTCGGGGTCGCGAGTTCGAGTCTCGTTTCCCGCTCCAAAATTTGAATGACACACCACACCAGTCGCAGTTTTCAGGTTGCTACACAGTAGCTTGAATGACGATGATTAAGCGGGAATAGCTCAGTTGGTAGAGCACGACCTTGCCAAGGTCGGGGTCGCGAGTTCGAGTCTCGTTTCCCGCTCCAAATTTTCTTCCATCTCTTATTTATCCACAGTGCAATCCAGCGCCGGGGATGATTTTCATTTGGTCTGCAGAAATACTGTGAACAGAGTTATCCACAGGTTGTCGTTTCGTCTCTGACGGCGTAAATGCTTCGCTTTGTAAATAATATCTTTATATCTAATTGAAATTTAACAATTAAATTTCATTTCGAAATGTTAATCCGATCACTTGACCTCGGTCTGCGCCTTGAAACGCAATGTGTTTTAGATTTTATTCACAGCCTGTGAATGAATCAGGCGTCGCGCGGCAGCCCTTTCTCTACCACCCTGACCAGACGTAATTTTTTCGGCAGCTGTACTTCAACGGCGTCGGCGCTCCGTTTTTTCAGCTGCTGGGCCATCGCCCACTCAATGTGTTCGTCGAGAAGCGGGTGCTCGCCCAGGCGACTCTCCAGCGCGCGAAGATGGGCTTCATCCCAGGGCGCATTACCCAGCGCGACGGCGATATTACGCAGCCAGCGCAGGTGACCAATGCGACGAATCGCCGACCCTTCGGTCACCTTCAGAAACCACGATTCGCTCCAGGCGAACAGCTCCACCAGCGGCGGGGCATGCAGCGCCTGGCGCGGACTGAAATCCTCTTCATCGGTGAGCTGTGAGAAACGGTTCCACGGGCAGATGAGCTGGCAGTCGTCACAGCCATAGATCCGGTTGCCGATGAGCGGACGGAATTCCTCCGGGATCGCGCCTTCCAGTTCGATGGTGAGATAGGAGATGCAGCGGCGGGCGTCGACGGTATAGGGCTCGACGATGGCCCCGGTGGGGCAGATGGTCATGCAGGCGACGCAGCGTCCACACTCCTCCGCGACCGGGCTGTCGACCGGCAGGGGCAGGTCAATCAGCAGTTCGCCGAGGAAAAAGAAGGATCCGGCGTCGCGGCTTAAGATAAGTGAGTGCTTACCTGTCCATCCAAGGCCCGCTTTTTCTGCGATGGGCCGTTCCAGGATAGGCGCGGAATCGACAAAAGGTCTAAAATTGAGCGAAGCACACTGTTCCTGAATCTTCTCACCCAGTTTTTTCAGGCGATTACGTAGCAGCTTATGATAATCACGCCCAAGGGCATAACGGCTGACGTAACCCAGCGCGGGATCTTTCAGGGTGCGGGCAAAGGCGGCGTTTGCGGGCAGATAGTTCATCCGCACGCTGATGACGCGTAACGTACCGGGCAGCAGTTCGTGGGGGCGGGCGCGCATCATACCGTGACGGGCCATCCACTCCATTTCGCCGTGGTATTGTTTATCCAGCCATGCCTGCAGTTTGGGTTCACTGGCGCTAAGGTCGGTATCGGCGATACCGACCTGCTGGAACCCGAGCTCTGTGCCCCATTGTTTGATTTGTTGCGCTAACTGAACGAGATCGAGGGGCTGTGACATGATGGACCATACAATGACGAAAAACCCTGACAGTATACCATACAACATTTGGCCTGCGGAGGCGCTGCGCCTGGCCGAACGAGAGGCGGCGGACAGCCTGGGACTGACGCTGTTTGAACTGATGCAGCGCGCGGGCGAGGCGGCGTTCCAGCTGGCCAGCCGCGCTTTTCCTGACAGCGCGCACTGGCTGATCCTCTGCGGGCATGGCAACAACGGCGGCGACGGATATGTCGTCGCGCGTCTGGCCCAGGCCGCCGGGCGGCGGGTGACGCTGCTGGCGGTGGAGAGTGACAGCCCGCTGCCGGAAGAGGCGCAGGCGGCGCGGGAGGCATGGCTTAACGCCGGCGGCGTGATCCATGCGGCCACTGTCCCCTGGCCAGACGATATCTCACTGATTATTGACGGCCTGCTTGGCACCGGGTTGCGCAGTGCGCCGCGCGAATCCATCGCGGCGCTCATCCACCAGGCGAACCACCATCCTGCGCCGGTGGTGGCTCTGGATATCCCTTCCGGCCTGAATGCGCAGACCGGCGCGACGCCGGGGGCGGTCATTCAGGCCGACCATACGCTGACGTTTATTGCGCTCAAGCCGGGGCTGCTGACCGGCAAGGCGCGGGATGTCGTCGGGCAGCTCCACCATCATGCGCTGGGGCTTGAGCGCTGGCTCGCCGGACAAAGTACTCCCCTGACGCGATTTTGCGCCGCCCACCTTGCCGACTGGCTGCCGCCGCGTCGGGCTACCTCCCATAAGGGCGATCACGGCAAGCTGGCGATCGTCGGCGGCGATCGCGGCACGGCAGGCGCGATTCGCATGTGCGGTGAAGCGGCTTTACGCGCCGGCGCAGGGCTGGTGCGAGTACTCACTCACCCTGAGAACGTGGCGCCCATTGTCACCGCCCGGCCGGAATTAATGGTGGATGAACTGACGCCGCAGACCCTGAAAGCCGCGCTGGAATGGGCGGATGTGGTGGCGATTGGCCCGGGCCTGGGGCAGAACGAGTGGGGACGCAGCGCCCTGCGCATGGTGGAAAGTGTTAACAAACCGATGGTCTGGGACGCAGACGCGCTGAACCTGCTGGCATTCAATCCCGATAAACGTCACAATCGCGTGCTGACGCCGCACCCCGGCGAAGCGGCCCGTCTGCTGAACGTCAGCGTGGCAGAAATTGAAAGCGATCGCTTACTTTCTGCGCAGCGTCTGGTAAAACGGTATGGCGGCGTGGTCGTGCTGAAAGGCGCGGGCACGGTGGTGGCCAGTGAAAGCGGGGCGATGGGCATTATCGACGCCGGCAATGCCGGGATGGCCAGCGGCGGAATGGGCGATGTGCTCACTGGCATTATTGCCGCATTGTTAGGACAGCACCTGACGCCGTATGATGCTGCCTGTGCCGGGTGCGTCGCGCATGGCGATGCCGCCGACCGACTGGCCGCCCGCGAGGGCACCCGCGGCATGCTGGCGACCGATCTCTTTTCCACGCTCAGGCGTGTTGTTAACCCGGATGTGATTGACGTAGACCATGATTAACCGAGTGATTCCTTTACCCGATGAGCAGGCCACGCTGGCCCTGGGCGACCGTATTGCGCAGGCCTGTACCGGCGCCACCGTGATTTACCTGTATGGTGACTTAGGCGCGGGGAAAACCACCTTTAGCCGCGGCTTTTTACAGGCGCTCGGTCACCGCGGCAATGTCAAAAGCCCAACCTATACCCTGGTGGAGCCGTACACCCTCGACAAACTGATGGTGTATCACTTCGATCTCTACCGCCTGGCGGATCCTGAGGAGCTGGAATTTATGGGGATCCGCGATTATTTTGCCGACGATGCCATCTGCCTGGTGGAATGGCCGCAGCAAGGCGCAGGTGTCCTGCCTGACCCGGACGTTGAAATTCACCTTGATTACCAGGCACAAGGGCGTGAGGCGCGCATTACCGCGATCTCCTCACGGGGTGAGTCTTTACTGGCGCGTTTAGCCATTTAGCCTGAAGGATGACGGGATGAAGTATCGCATAACCACCTGGCTTGCCGCTGCGCTGATGCTGTCGAGTCTTCACGCCACTGCGGCGAGTTTATCCGATATCCAGGTCTCCAATGGAGACCAGCAGGCCCGTATTACTCTTAGCTTTGTCGGTGAACCGGAGTATTCCTTTACCCCGCAGGGCAAACGACTGGTGGCGCTGGATATCAAGCAGACCGGCGTATTGCAGGGACTGCCGCTGAAATTTAGCGGCAGCAACCTGGTGAAGAGTATTCGCGCCGGTACGCCGCAGGATACGCAGACGCTGCGTCTGCTGGTGGATCTGACGGAAGATGGCAAAACCCGGGCGGTGAAGCAGCAGAACGGGGCGAATTACACGGTGGTCTTTACCATCAACGCCGACGCGCCGCCGCCGCCACCGCCGCCGCCTCCTGTGGTGGTGAAACGGGCCGATCCGCCGCCGGTAATGCCTTCCCGGACGGCGACGGCGGGACGCAATCCGTTTAGCTCGTCGGGCCACGATCGGCAGACGGTGATGACCCCCTCTCAGCCGGCGATGACCAACAATCAGACCGTGACCCGTCCGGCGGCCCGCACGGTGTCGGCGCAGGATAAGGTGATTATCGCCATCGACGCCGGGCACGGCGGTCAGGATCCTGGCGCGATTGGCCCGAATGGCACCAAAGAGAAGAACGTGACTATCGCTATCGCGCGCAAGCTGCGGGCGCTGCTGAACGCCGATCCGCAGTTTAAACCGGTGCTGACCCGTGACGGGGATTACTTTATTTCGGTAATGGGGCGCTCGGATGTGGCGCGTAAGCAAAACGCCAACTTCCTCGTCTCAATCCATGCCGACGCCGCGCCAAACCGCGATGCCACCGGCGCCTCGGTATGGGTGCTCTCGAACCGTCGCGCCAACAGTGAAATGGCCGGCTGGCTGGAGCAGCATGAGAAGCAGTCTGAACTGCTCGGCGGCGCGGGCGATGTGCTGGCGAACAGCCAGGCCGATCCCTACCTGAGCCAGGCGGTGCTGGATCTGCAGTTCGGTCACTCCCAGCGCGTCGGCTACGATGTGGCGACCAACGTACTCAGCCAGCTGCAGCGGATTGGCAATCTGCATAAGCGCCGTCCTGAGCATGCCAGCCTCGGCGTACTGCGCTCGCCGGACATTCCATCGATTCTCGTGGAAACAGGCTTTATCAGTAACAACGGGGAAGAACGGCTGCTGGGGAGCGATGATTACCAGGAGCAGATTGCGGAGGCGATTTACAACGGTCTGCGCAACTACTTTATGCAGCATCCGCTGCAGTCGGCGCCTCGCGGCGAGGCGGCGCAGACCGCCAGCGCCGCAGCGCCAGACGGGATGTTGATTAACTAAGGAGCAGGGGATGCCGATTCAGGTTCTGCCGCCGCAGCTCGCCAACCAGATTGCCGCCGGCGAAGTGGTGGAACGGCCCGCGTCGGTGGTGAAAGAGCTGGTTGAAAACAGCCTTGATGCGGGCGCCACGCGAATTGATATTGATATCGAACGCGGCGGCGCGAAGCTCATTCGCATTCGCGATAACGGCTGCGGCATCAAAAAAGACGAGCTGGCGCTGGCCCTGGCTCGCCACGCGACCAGCAAAATCGCCTCGCTCGACGATCTCGAAGCCATTATCAGCCTCGGTTTTCGCGGCGAAGCGCTGGCCAGTATCAGCTCGGTGGCGCGTCTGACGCTCACCTCGCGCACGGCGGAACAGCAGGAAGCCTGGCAGGCGTATGCCGAAGGCCGCGATCAGGCGGTGACGGTGAAGCCGGCGGCGCACCCGGTCGGCACCACCCTGGAAGTCCTCGATCTGTTCTACAACACCCCGGCGCGGCGCAAATTTATGCGTACCGAAAAGACCGAGTTCGGCCACATTGACGAGGTGGTCCGCCGCATTGCGCTGGCGCGCTTCGACGTCACCATCAACCTCAGCCATAACGGCAAGGTGATGCGCCAGTATCGGGCAGTCGCTCAGGATGGCCAGCGGGAACGGCGGCTGGGAACCATCTGTGGCGCCGCCTTTCTTGAACATGCCCTGGCGATTGAGTGGCAGCATGGCGATCTGACCCTGCGCGGCTGGGTCGCCGATCCGCTGCATACCACCCCTGCGCTGGCGGAAATTCAGTATTGCTACGTTAACGGGCGGATGATGCGCGACCGGCTGATCAACCATGCTATCCGCCAGGCCTGTGAAGACAAACTGGGGGCCGATCAGCAGCCGGCGTTTGTGCTGTATCTGGAGATCGATCCCCATCAGGTGGATGTGAACGTCCACCCGGCCAAGCATGAGGTGCGTTTCCATCAGTCGCGCCTGGTGCATGACTTTATCTACCAGGGCGTACTGAGCGTGCTGCAGCAGCAACTTGACGCGCCGCTGGCGGAAAAAGACGACCCGCCGGCGCCCCGTGCGATGCCGGAGAACCGGATCGCGGCGGGCGGCAACCAGTTTGCGCGGCCGTCGGAAGCGCGTGAACCGGCAACCCGTTTCAGCATCACGCCATCGCGTGAGCCTGCGGCCTCCAGCGGCAGGCCGGGCGGCGCGAGCTGGCCGCACGCGCAGCCGGGTTACCAGAAGCAGCAAGGGGCGCTTTATCGTCAGTTGCTCGACACGCCAACGGCGCCAAAGCCCGCGTTACAGACTCCGGGCACGGCGGAACTGGCCGGTCACAGCCAGAGCTTTGGCAGAGTGCTGACGATTGTGAGCCGCGACTGCGCGCTGCTCGAGCGCGAGGGCGGCCTGGCGCTGCTGTCGTTGACCGTTGCCGAGCGCTGGCTGCGCCAGGCGCAGTTAACCCCGGGAGCAGAGGCCGTCTGTGCCCAGCCGCTGCTGATCCCCCTGCGGTTAAAAGTGACGGAAGGGGAAAAACAGGCGCTGGCCGCCGCGCAGCCGGCGCTGACGCAGCTGGGGATCGATATGCATACCGATGCCCTGCACGTGACAGTGCGCGCGGTCCCTTTACCCTTAAGACAACAAAATTTACAAATCTTGATTCCTGAACTGATAGGCTACCTGGCGCAGCAAAACGCATTTGACGTCGGCAATATCGCCCAATGGATGGCGCGTAATCTGACGAGCGAACAGACGTCATGGAATATGGCGCAGGCGATTGCGCTGCTGGCGGACGTTGAGCGTCTTTGCCCGCAGCTGGTGAGAACGCCGCCGGGTGGCCTGTTACAACCTGTAGATCTCCATTCGGCGATGAATGCCCTGAAAGATGAATGATGTAACCGAGGCGAGCCTGCCCAAGGCAATTTTTTTAATGGGCCCGACGGCCTCCGGCAAAACCGCGCTGGCGATATCCTTACGTAAAGTTTTGCCAGTAGAGTTGATTAGTGTTGATTCCGCCCTCATTTATCGGGGAATGGATATTGGCACCGCCAAACCGGATGCCGCAGAGCTGAGCGCCGCGCCGCACCGGCTGCTGGATATTTTAGATCCTGCAGAGGCCTATTCCGCGGCGGATTTTCGCCGCGATGCGCTGGCGGCGATGGCGGAAATTGTCGCCGCCGGGCGAATTCCGCTGTTAGTCGGCGGGACGATGTTGTATTTCAAAGCGTTGCTGGAAGGATTGTCGCCCTTACCGTCCGCTGACCCAGAGGTCAGAGCGCGGATTGAGCAACAGGCCGCAGAGCAGGGGTGGAACGCGTTACATCAGCAGTTACAGGAGATCGATCCCGTGGCGGCTGCGCGTATTCATCCAAATGATCCGCAAAGGCTTTCCCGGGCACTGGAAGTTTTTTTCATTTCGGGTAAAACTTTAACGGAACTGACGCAAACGTCAGGAGACGCTCTGCCATATCAGGTGCATCAGTTCGCCATCGCCCCGGCGAGCCGTGAACTGCTCCATCAACGCATAGAACAGCGTTTTCATCAGATGTTAGCTTCAGGTTTTGAAGCAGAAGTACGGGCGCTTTTTGCCCGCGGAGATTTGCATACGGATATGCCTTCCATCCGTTGTGTCGGATACCGCCAGATGTGGTCATATCTCAATGGCGAGATCCCATATGATGAGATGGTTTATCGAGGTGTTTGCGCCACGAGACAGTTAGCCAAACGTCAGGTCACCTGGCTGCGCGGTTGGGAAGGTGTGCACTGGTTAGACAGTGAACAACCTGAACAAGCGCTCAACAAAGTATTACAGGTTGTTGGTGCGAGCCAGAACTGAACGTGTACAATTAAACGGTATCGTGCGTAATTTTTTTTGAGAATCGTAAGGTTCTGAGTACAAAACAAGCATACATATAAGGAAAAGAGAGAATGGCTAAGGGGCAATCTTTACAAGATCCGTTCCTGAACGCTTTGCGTCGGGAACGCGTTCCGGTTTCTATTTATTTGGTGAATGGTATCAAGCTGCAAGGGCAAATTGAGTCTTTCGATCAGTTCGTGATCCTGTTGAAGAACACGGTCAGCCAGATGGTCTATAAGCACGCAATTTCTACTGTTGTCCCGTCTCGCCCGGTGTCTCACCACAGCAACAATGCTGGCGGCGGTTCCAGTAACTATCACCACGGTGGTAGCGCGCAGGGCTCTTCTGCGCCACAACAAGACAGCGACGACGCCGAATAAGGCTAGTGCTGTTTTTCCACGCCGGGGAGCCAGGTTTTCTGCGTTCCCCGCTGGTATTTTATAAGGGGTTTACGCTTGTTTGACCGTTATGACGCCGGTGAGCAGGCGGTACTGGTACACATCTATTTTTCGCAAGACAAAGATATGGAAGACCTCCAGGAGTTTGAAACTCTGGCCTCTTCCGCCGGTGTCGAAGCAATGCAGGTGATTACCGGTAGCCGTAAAGCACCGCACCCGAAGTATTTTGTTGGTGAAGGTAAGGCAGTCGAAATTGCGGAAGCCGTTAAAGCGACCGGCGCTTCGGTCGTGCTCTTCGATCATGCCCTGAGTCCGGCGCAAGAACGCAACCTGGAACGCCTGTGCGAATGCCGGGTTATCGATCGTACCGGTCTTATTTTAGATATTTTCGCTCAGCGCGCGCGCACCCATGAAGGGAAACTGCAGGTCGAGCTGGCGCAGCTGCGCCATATGGCGACCCGCCTTGTCCGCGGCTGGACCCACCTTGAAAGACAAAAGGGCGGGATCGGTTTGCGTGGCCCGGGTGAAACCCAGCTCGAAACTGACCGTCGTTTATTGCGTAACCGCATCATGCAGATCCTGTCGCGGCTGGAAAAAGTCGAAAAACAGCGTGAGCAGGGGCGGCGGTCGCGCGCGAAAGCCGATATTCCAACCGTGTCGCTGGTGGGCTACACCAACGCCGGAAAATCAACGCTCTTTAACCAGATCACCGCCGCCGAGGTCTATGCCGCGAACCAGCTGTTCGCGACCCTGGACCCGACGCTGCGCCGCATTGACGTCCCTGACGTCGGCGAAACGGTGCTGGCCGATACCGTCGGCTTTATTCGCCACCTGCCGCACGATCTGGTGGCCGCGTTTAAAGCGACGTTGCAGGAGACGCGTCAGGCGACGCTGCTGCTGCATGTGATTGACGCGGCGGATGTCCGCGTGCAGGAAAACATTGATGCGGTAAATACGGTTCTCGCTGAAATTGAGGCCGATGAGATCCCGGCGCTGCTGGTGATGAACAAAATCGACATGCTGGACGATTTTGAACCGCGCATCGATCGCGACGATGAAAATAAACCGATTCGGGTCTGGCTTTCCGCTCAGACCGGGGTTGGCGTACCACTGCTTTTTCAGGCGTTAACGGAGCGCCTTTCCGGTGAAGTGGCCCAGCATACGCTGCGCTTACCGCCGAAAGAAGGGCGACTGAGAAGCCGTTTCTATCAGCTTCAGGCGATAGAAAAAGAGTGGATGGAGGATGACGGCAGCGTGAGTCTGCAGGTGCGCATGCCGATCGTTGACTGGCGGCGCCTCTGTAAGCAAGAGCCAACGCTTGTTGACTATGTGGTTTGACCTTGCAGCTTGCCTGAAGATATTGACCCCTGTGGGGATATCAAAAACAAATATGGAGCATATACATGGCGTGGAATCAGCCCGGTAATAACGGACAGGACCGCGACCCGTGGGGGAGCAGCAAACCTGGCGGCAACTCTGAGGGAAATGGCAACAAAGGCGGTCGCGAGCAGGGGCCGCCGGATCTGGATGATATCTTCCGCAAGTTAAGTAAAAAACTTGGCGGGCTCGGCGGCGGCAAGGGCGGACTGGGCGGCGGCAATAGCGCGCAGGGACCTCGCGGACCGATGGGCGGGCGTATTGTCGGCATCGTTGCCGCGGCGGCAGTGATTATCTGGGCGGCCAGCGGTTTCTATACTATTAAAGAAGCCGAACGCGGCGTGGTCACCCGTTTTGGTAAGTTCAGCCATCTGGTTGAGCCGGGCCTGAACTGGAAGCCGACCTTTATCGATAACGTGCAGGCAGTAAACGTGGAGTCGGTACGTGAACTGGCGGCGTCCGGCGTCATGTTGACCTCTGACGAAAACGTGGTGCGCGTTGAGATGAACGTGCAGTACCGCGTCACCGATCCGGAGCGCTATCTGTTTAGCGTCACCAGCGCGGACGACAGCCTGCGTCAGGCCACCGACAGCGCGCTGCGCGGGGTGATCGGTAAATACACCATGGATCGCATTCTGACCGAAGGTCGTACCGTGATCCGTAGCGATACTCAGCGTGAGCTGGAAGAGACGATTCGCCCGTACAACATGGGCATCACTCTGCTGGACGTCAACTTCCAGACGGCACGTCCGCCGGAAGAGGTGAAAGCCGCGTTTGACGATGCCATTGCCGCGCGTGAGAACGAACAGCAGTACATTCGTGAAGCGGAGGCTTACACCAACGAAGTCCAGCCGCGCGCGAATGGTCAGGCGCAGCGTATCCTCGAAGAGGCACGCGCCTATAAGACCCAGACCGTCCTGGAAGCCCAGGGTGAAGTGGCTCGCTTTGCTAAGATCCTGCCGGAATACAAAGCCGCGCCGGAGATTACCCGCGAGCGTCTGTACATCGAAACGATGGAAAAAGTGCTGAGCCACACCCGTAAAGTGCTGGTTAATGACAGCAAAAACGGCAATCTGATGGTTCTGCCGCTGGACCAGATGCTGAAAGGCGCCGCTGCGCCGGCAGCAAAGAGCGATAGCAGTGACGCCAGCGATCTGCTGCGTCTGCCGCCTGCATCCAGCACTGGCAGCGCCAGCACCTCATCAACCTCGAGCTCAACCGGGGGTAGCATTATGGACCAACGCCGCGCTAACGCGCAGCGTAACGACTACCAGCGTCAGGGGGAATAACGATGCGTAAATCTGTTATCGCGATCATTGTCATCGTGCTGGTAGTGCTCTACATGTCAGTCTTTGTCGTGAAGGAGGGCGAGCGCGGTATCACGCTGCGTTTCGGTAAAGTTCTGCGCGACGACGAAAACAAGCCGCTGGTATATGCGCCAGGCCTGCACTTCAAGATCCCGTTTATCGAATCGGTGAAAATGCTGGATGCGCGTATTCAGACCATGGATAACCAGGCTGACCGTTTTGTCACCAAAGAGAAGAAAGACCTGATCGTCGACTCCTATATTAAATGGCGCATCAGCGACTTCAGCCGTTACTACCTGGCCACCGGCGGCGGCGACGTCTCCCAGGCAGAGGTGCTGCTGAAGCGTAAATTCTCGGACCGTCTGCGTTCTGAAATCGGCCGTCTGGATGTGAAAGACATCGTCACCGACTCCCGTGGTCGCCTGACGCTGGAGGTGCGTGATGCGCTGAACTCAGGGTCGGCCGGTACGGAAGATGAGGTTAGCACGCCGGCAGCTGACGACGCGATTGCCAAAGCGGCAGAGCGCGTGGAAGCTGAAACCAACGGCAAAGTGCAGGTGATCAACCCGAACAGTATGGCGGCGCTGGGTATTGAAGTCGTCGACGTGCGTATCAAGCAGATCAACCTGCCGGCGGAAGTGTCGGAAGCGATCTACAACCGTATGCGCGCGGAGCGTGAAGCGGTTGCTCGTCGCCACCGTTCACAGGGTCAGGAAGAGGCGGAAAAACTGCGCGCGACCGCGGACTATGAAGTCACCAAGACGCTGGCGGAAGCCGAGCGCCAGGGCCGTATCCTGCGTGGTGAAGGCGATGCGGAATCGGCAAAACTGTTTGCCGACGCGTTCAGCCAGGATCCGGGCTTCTATTCCTTTATTCGTAGCCTGCGCGCCTATGAGAAGAGCTTCCAGAGCAATCAGGATGTCATGGTCCTGAGCCCGGATAGCGATTTCTTCCGCTATATGCGTTCACCGGATTCGGTGCGTAAATAAGTCGAAGATGACGGTAACCTACAGTGGTTAATGCAAAAAGGCGCCTGAGACAGGCGCCTTTTTTATGCTACGACGGCATGAATTAGTTGCCGAGCAGCTTGTTCAGCAGGCCGCCGATCACCGGCAGGCCCGCCAGCGTACTTTCGATGGTGCCGCCGATAGATGAGCCAACGCTTTCGCCCAGGGTTTTGCCCAGGTCCGGCGCCAGATCGGCCAGATTAATGGTGCCAATCAGCGGCAGGTTAATGCTCAGGGCATCGGTGCCCATCGTCCATACGGCGGCACCAACCTTACTGCCTAAGGTTGCCAGGCCATCCTGTAACCAGCCAGCGCCGCTCACATTTTCGATTTCAACTGCGGTTAATTCTCTCATGATAATCTTCCTGATTATGTAGACGTACCGGGTTGTAGTACGCGACGGCATAGTTGCAATTTAAAAAATAGACAGCAATACAACTGGTTATGAATTTTGTTTCACCTTTCCGGTTCATAATGAAGAGGAAATACGGGACAATGTGAATTGAGTGAATGAATTCACTATGCTGGCCGATGACGCCTGCGAAGGCGGCGATGATACTTTTCAATTAGGGTTGACGATGAACTCCACCATTTGGCTGGCGCTGGCGCTGGTTTTAGTACTCGAAGGGCTTGGCCCGCTACTTTATCCGCGCGCCTGGCGCAAGATGGTCGCCAGCCTGAGCCAGCTTCCGGATAATTTATTGCGGCGCTTTGGCGGCGGACTTGTGGTTGCCGGGATTGTGATCTACTACATGTTGAGGAAATCGATTGGCTGATCAAAAAGTGGTCGGATTTGCCTTATTTTGGATGCAAAAAGTGCTGTAACTCTGAAAAAGCGATGGTAGAATCCATTTTTAAGCAAACGGTGATTTTGAAAAATGGGTAACAACGTCGTCGTACTGGGCACCCAATGGGGTGACGAAGGTAAAGGGAAGATCGTCGATCTCCTGACAGAACGGGCTAAATATGTTGTGCGCTACCAGGGTGGTCACAACGCCGGCCATACTCTCGTAATCAACGGTGAAAAAACCGTTCTCCATCTTATTCCATCAGGCATTCTGCGTGAAAACGTCACCAGCATCATCGGTAACGGCGTCGTGCTGTCTCCTGCTGCGCTGATGAAAGAGATGAAGGGCCTGGAAGACCGTGGTATCCCGGTTCGCGAGCGTCTGCTGCTCTCTGAAGCTTGCCCGCTTATCCTTGACTATCACGTGGCGCTGGACGTGGCGCGTGAAAAAGCGCGCGGCGCGAAGGCGATCGGCACCACCGGTCGCGGCATCGGCCCGGCTTACGAAGATAAAGTCGCTCGTCGCGGTCTGCGCGTTGGCGATCTGTTCGATAAAGCAACCTTCGCCGATAAACTGAAAGAAGTGATGGAATATCACAACTTCCAGCTGGTGAACTTCTACAAAGCAGAAGCGGTTGACTACCAGAAAGTGCTGGACGATGTGATGGCGATTGCCGACATCCTGACCGGCATGGTGGTGGACGTTTCCGACCTGCTGGATCAGGCGCGTAAACGTGGCGACTTCGTAATGTTCGAAGGCGCACAGGGCACGCTGCTGGATATCGACCACGGTACCTATCCGTACGTAACCTCTTCCAACACCACCGCGGGTGGCGTGGCGACCGGCTCCGGCCTGGGCCCGCGTTATGTGGATTACGTTCTGGGTATCATCAAAGCTTACTCGACTCGCGTAGGCGCGGGTCCGTTCCCGACCGAGCTGTTTGATGAAACCGGCGAGTTCCTCTGCAAGCAGGGTAACGAATTCGGCGCCACCACTGGTCGTCGTCGTCGTACCGGCTGGCTGGACGCCGTCGCGGTTCGTCGCGCGGTGCAGATTAACTCCCTGTCCGGCTTCTGCCTGACTAAACTGGACGTCCTCGACGGCCTGAAAGAAGTGAAAATCTGCGTTGGCTACCGTATGCCGGATGGCCGCGAAGTGACCACCACTCCGCTGGCAGCCGACAACTGGGAAGGTATCGAGCCTATCTACGAAACCATGCCGGGCTGGTCTGAAACCACCTTCGGCGTGAAAGAGCGCAGCGGCCTGCCGCAGGCAGCGCTGAACTACATCCAGCGTATTGAAGAGCTGACCGGCGTTCCGGTTGATATCATCTCTACCGGTCCAGACCGTACCGAGACCATGATTCTGCGCGACCCGTTCGACGCATAATCACTCGCAAGGGGCGCCGTTCGGGCGCCCTTGTTTTTGCTGTTCGCCCGCCCCATTTCAAATAAATTAGCGGCCTGAGCGCTGGCTGGTTTATCATCAATAATAATGATGTCGCTCGACATACCCTGTTTTCTTTTCCCTGAGGTTTATGTGCAGTTAACGAGTTTCACCGATTACGGACTACGGGCGCTGATTTATATGGCGTCGCTGCCGGAAGGACGGATGACCAGTATCTCGGAAGTGACCGAGGTCTATGGCGTCTCCCGTAATCATATGGTTAAAATAATCAATCAGTTAAGTCGCATGGGCTACGTAACTGCCGTGCGGGGGAAGAACGGGGGCATTCGCCTCGGCAAACCAGCAGGACAGATCCGCGTCGGTGACGTGGTGCGCGACCTTGAACCCTTATCGCTGGTCAACTGCAGCAGCGAGTTTTGCCACATTACACCAGCCTGTCGTTTGAAACAGGCGCTAGCTGAAGCCGCGCAGAGTTTTCTCAAGGAACTGGATAACTATACGCTGGCTGATTTGGTTGAGAAGAATCAACCGCTTTATAAATTATTGCTGGTGGAGTGACGCCACTCTGCCGGAGATGACAACGGAGGAACCGATATGTCACAAGATCCATTCCAGGAACGCGAAGCTGAGAAGTACGCGAACCCAATCCCGAGCCGGGAATTTATCCTCGAACATTTAACCAAACGGGAAAAGCCTGCCAGCCGCGATGAGCTGGCCATCGAGTTAAATATCGAGGGCGAAGAGCAAACCGAAGCGCTGCGCCGCCGCCTGCGCGCGATGGAGCGCGACGGTCAGCTGGTCTTCACCCGCCGTCAGTGCTATGCGCTGCCGGAGCGCCTTGATCTCCTCAAAGGAACCGTTATCGGCCACCGTGATGGCTATGGTTTCCTGCGCGTTGAAGGGCGCAAAGACGATCTCTACCTGTCGTCAGAGCAGATGAAAACCTGTATTCATGGCGACCAGGTGCTGGCCCAACCGCTGGGCGCGGACCGCAAGGGCCGCCGCGAAGCGCGCATTGTCCGCGTCCTGGTGCCGAAAACCAGCCAGATTGTTGGCCGCTACTTTACCGACGCTGGCGTCGGTTTCGTCGTCCCGGACGACAGTCGCCTGAGCTTCGATATCCTGATCCCGCCGGAAGAGATTATGGGCGCGCGGATGGGCTACGTGGTGGTGGTCGAGCTGACCCAGCGCCCGACCCGCCGCACCAAAGCCGTGGGGAAAATCGTCGAAGTGCTGGGCGACAACATGGGTACCGGCATGGCCGTCGATATGGCGCTGCGCACCCATGAAATTCCATACGTCTGGCCGCCGGCGGTAGAAAACCAGGTTTCCGGCCTGAAAGAGCAGGTGCCGGAAGAGGCGAAAGCCGGGCGCGTCGATCTGCGCTCCCTGCCGCTGGTCACCATTGACGGCGAAGATGCCCGCGACTTCGATGACGCGGTGTACTGCGAGAAGAAACGCGGCGGCGGCTGGCGCCTGTGGGTAGCCATTGCCGACGTCAGCTACTACGTGCGTCCAGGGACGCCGCTGGACGCTGAAGCGCGCAGCCGCGGAACCTCGGTCTACTTCCCGTCGCAGGTGGTGCCGATGCTGCCGGAAGTGCTGTCTAACGGTCTGTGCTCGCTGAACCCGCAGGTCGATCGCCTGTGCATGGTGTGCGAGATGACGATTTCGTCAAAAGGCCGTCTGACCGGTTATAAATTCTATGAAGCGGTGATGAGTTCACATGCTCGCCTGACCTATACCAAGGTGTGGCATATGCTGCAGGGCGACCAGGAGCTGCGTGAGCACTACGCGCCGCTGGTGAAGCATATTGAAGAACTGCATAACCTCTACAAGGTGCTGGATGGCGCCCGCGAAGAGCGCGGCGGTATCTCATTTGAAAGTGAAGAAGCTAAATTCATCTTCAACGCCGAGCGCCGTATCGAGCGTATCGAACAGACCCAGCGTAACGATGCGCACAAGCTGATTGAAGAGTGCATGATCCTGGCGAACATCTCCGCTGCGCGCTTCGTTGAGAAGGCGCAGGAGCCGGCGCTGTTCCGTATTCACGATAAGCCGAGCACCGAGGCGATTACCGCGTTCCGCAGCGTGCTGGCGGAGCTGGGTCTGGAACTGCCGGGCGGCAACAAGCCGGAGCCGCGCGATTACGCCGAACTGCTGACCTCCATCGCCGATCGCCCGGATGCGGAAATGCTGCAGACGATGCTCCTGCGGTCGATGAAGCAGGCGGTCTACGATCCGGAAAACCGCGGCCACTTTGGCCTCGCGCTGCAGTCCTATGCCCACTTCACCTCGCCGATCCGTCGTTACCCGGATCTGTCGCTGCACCGCGCCATCAAATATCTGCTGGCCAAAGAGCAGGGGCATAAAGGCAATAGCACGGAGACCGGCGGCTGGCACTACAGCATGGAAGAGATGCTGCAGCTGGGCGAGCACTGCTCGATGACCGAACGTCGTGCCGATGAAGCGACGCGCGAAGTCTCCGACTGGCTGAAGTGTGACTTCATGCAGGATCAGGTAGGCAATATCTTCTCCGGGGTTATCGCCAGCGTGACCGGCTTTGGCTTCTTCGTTCGTCTCAACGATCTGTTTATCGACGGCCTGGTGCATGTTTCCTCCCTGGATAACGACTACTATCGTTTCGACCAGGTGGGGCAGCGTCTGATCGGCGAGTCCGGCGGGCAGACCTATCGCCTGGGCGACCGCGTGGAAGTCCGTGTGGAAGCGGTCAACATGGACGAGCGTAAAATCGACTTTACCCTCATCTCCAGCGAGCGCGCGCCGCGTAATGTCGGCAAAACCGCCCGTGAGAAAGCGAAAAAGAGCACCTCCGGCAAACCGGGCGGCCGTCGTCGTCAGGTTGGTAAGCAGGTGAACTTCGAGCCGGACAGCGCGTTCCGCAAAGAAAAAGACCAGGCGAAAGCGAAGCCGAAAGGCGAGAAGAAAGCGAAAAAACCGTCGGCGAAAACGCAGAAAATCGCCGCCGCGACCAAAGCCAAGCGCGCGGCAAAGAAGAAGAGCGCCGAGTGATTGACCACCCTTCACTCTGAAGTCTGCTGACGCAGGACGGGGTGAAGGGCGGATAACAGAACCTAAAACGAGTACATCAATGAGTGAAATGATTTACGGCATCCATGCGGTGCAGGCACTGCTGGAGCGCGCACCTGAGCGTTTTCAGGAAGTTTATATTCTGAAAGGCCGTGAGGATAAGCGCCTGCTGCCGCTGATCCACGCGCTGGAAGCGCAGGGCGTGGTGATTCAGCTGGCCAACCGCCAGTTCCTCGATGAGAAGAGCGAAGGCGCGGTACACCAGGGGATCATTGCCCGTGTGAAGCCGGGGCGTCAGTATCAGGAGAACGATCTGCCGGATCTGCTGGCGCAGCTCGATCAGCCGTTCCTGTTGATCCTTGACGGCGTGACCGATCCGCATAACCTCGGCGCCTGCCTGCGCAGCGCCGATGCTGCCGGCGTGCACGCGGTGATTGTGCCGAAAGATCGTTCCGCGCAGCTGAATGCGACGGCGAAGAAAGTGGCCTGCGGCGCGGCGGAGAACGTCCCGCTGATCCGCGTCACCAACCTGGCGCGCACCATGCGCCTGCTGCAGGAGGAGAACGTCTGGATCGTCGGAACCGCAGGTGAAGCCGACCATACGCTGTTCCAGAGCAAAATGACCGGGCCGATGGCGCTGGTGATGGGCGCGGAAGGCGAAGGTATGCGCCGCCTGACCCGCGAGCACTGTGATGAGCTGATCAGCATCCCGATGGCGGGCAGCGTCTCCTCGCTGAACGTCTCGGTGGCCACTGGCATCTGCCTGTTTGAGGCGGTACGCCAGCGCAGCTAAGCTGATCCGCTGACGGAACTGAAAAGCCATCCTCCGGGATGGCTTTTTTGTGACCGCTCTCGCGGGCGAGTATCTCCCTGGATAACCATACTTATGGTTATCGCCATTGATGGAGGGAGACACGATGCACTGGCAAACGCACACCGTTTTTAATCAACCGACCCCGCTGAATAACAGCAATCTGTTCCTGTCCGATACCGCCCTGCGTGAAGCGGTGGTCCGTGAAGGCGCCGGCTGGGATGGCGATCTGCTCGCCAGCATTGGCCAGCAGCTGGGGACCGCAGAATCGCTGGAGCTGGGACGCCTGGCCAACAGCAACCCGCCGGAGCTGCTGCGCTATGACGCCACCGGCGCCCGACTGGACGACGTTCGCTTCCACCCCGCCTGGCACCTGCTGATGCAGGGGCTGTGCGCGAACCGGGTGCATAATCTCGCCTGGCAGGAGGAGGCCCGTGAAGGCGCGTTTGTCGCGCGCGCCGCTCGCTTTCTGCTCCACGCCCAGGTAGAGGCCGGAACGCTGTGCCCGATTACCATGACCTTCGCCGCGACGCCTCTGCTGCAGCACGCCCTGCCTGCGCCTTTTGGCGACTGGCTGTCGCCGCTGCTGAGCGACCGTTACGATCCCCACCTCGCGCCGGGCGGCCAGAAGCGCGGCCTGCTGATTGGCATGGGGATGACCGAGAAGCAAGGGGGCTCCGATGTGCTGAGCAATACCACCCGCGCGGAGAAAACGGCCGAAGGGTTTTACCGGCTGGTGGGACACAAATGGTTCTTCTCGGTGCCGCAGAGCGATGCCCACCTGGTGCTGGCCCAGGCGCCTGCGGGCCTGTCGTGCTTCTTTGTGCCGCGCCTGCTGCCCGACGGACAGCGCAACGGCGTGCGGCTGGAGCGCTTAAAAGAAAAGCTCGGCAACCGCTCCAACGCCAGTAGCGAAGTGGAGTTTTATGACGCCTGCGGCTGGCTGGTGGGCGACGAGGGCGACGGCGTGCGGCAGATCCTCAGGATGGGCGGCCTGACCCGCTTTGACTGCGCGCTGGGTAGCCATGCCCTCATGCGCCGGGCCTTCTCGGTGGCGCTGTATCATGCGTTACAGCGCCAGGCGTTCGGTAAAAATCTGGTCGATCAACCGATGATGCGCCAGCTGCTGGGGCAAATGGCGCTCCGTCTTGAAGGACAAACCGCGTTCCTGTTTCGTCTGGCGCGGGCCTGGGACCGTCGGGATGATGCCCGGGAAAGCGCCTGGGCGCGTCTGTTTACGCCTGTGGCCAAGTTTGCCATCTGCAAGGCAGGCATCCCGTTCGTCGCTGAGGCGATGGAAGTCCTGGGAGGGATCGGCTATTGCGAGGAGAGTGAGCTACCGCGGTTGTATCGCGAGATGCCGGTCAACAGCATCTGGGAAGGCTCCGGCAATATTATGTGCCTCGATGTGATGCGGGTGCTGAGCAAGCAGCCGGCGGCGATGGAGCTGCTGGCCGCGGAGTGTGCGGAGGTGAAAGGACAGAACCGCCATCTCGACCGCGCATGGCGTCAGCTGCAGCAATTGCTGAAACGACCCGCCGAAGAGCAGGGCAGAGAGATTGCCCGGCTGGTCTATCGTCTGGGGGCGGGGGCGCAGATGCTGCGTTTCGCTTCGCCGCCGCTGGCCGAAGCCTGGTGCCGGATGATGCTCGACACGCGCGGCGGCATACGTCTTGACGCGCCGACCCTCGACGACCTGCTGCTGCGGGCCATGGGGCGGGGGCGCCAGGCGCCTCAGGCGTAGAGAATGGCCTGCACGCGCCAGCTGTCCGGCTGTTGTTCCTCGTACATCTGAATAATGCGATACCAGGAGGCGCCTTGCTCGTCCGCTTTGCGGGCAATGGCGTGCTCCACATCCTGTTGGCTGCCGGAAAGATTAGCGACGGAGATCAGACCGATTTCATTCAGGCCGGTGACGCAATCCGCGCTGGCGAATTCGGCTGACTGCGCGGAGGTGTTGGCCGTCGCAGTGGTTAACAGCAGGCTGGATAGGGTAAAAGATCGTTTCATCGTCAGCTCCATTTCACGTAGTCCCAAGGGCAGTCCGTTGCTAACGTCCTGCCAGGTGGCTGGCCGAACGTTATTATGCACAGGAGAACGTGAATGGACGCAAAGCTGTGTAAAGCAGATTTAAAGACGCCGTCTCGTCATCGACGATAGAGGATCGCCTGCGAATACCACTGGCCGGGTACCATGGTGTCATCGATCATGATGATGACGTAGTAATCGGCTTTGGCCGCTTCTGCTTTGGCCTTCAGCGCCGCTTCGACATCCATCGGCGAACCGTACATCAGTACGCTCACCGTGGCCATTTTCTGCAGGCCAGCCGTCTGGTTGCGCTGGATCTCCTGCGGATGGTCGGTGGCGGGCGGCGGGGCTTCCGGCGTTCCCTGCAGAGCGCTACACCCGCTGAGGACGATAGCCAGTAACCACGGACAAAACCTGCGCATAACCATATCTCGTTTCCTGATAGTGATAGTGTAGTGGTAGCCTTAACAGGATTTCCGGGGAATGTTCCCGAACTGTTATCTCTGACGCGATTTTCGAATGAAAATGTTGTGAAAGCGTAACCGGGTTCTCAACATTATGAATCGTAGCAAACGGGGTTGCCTGGTGAATGCATTTTCCCATGCCGCCTAACCACCATAGAGAAGGGAGACGATAAATGATTGCACTCGAAATGCGCAACCTCGGCGGTGGCGAAATTTTGCATGCCTGCCCGCAGGAGAGTCTGGATAAGCCACTGCCCTGTATCGTCTTTTATCATGGCTTTACTTCGTCAAAACTGGTTTACAGCTACTTTGCGGTGGCGCTGGCCCAGGCGGGTTTCCGGGTGATTATGCCGGACGCGCCGGAGCATGGCGCGCGCTATCACGGTGATGAGACCGGGCGGATGCAGCGCTTCTGGCCGATCCTGCAGCAGAATTTCAGAGAGTTTCCCGCGCTGCGCGAGGCGATTATCGCCGAAGGCTGGCTGGAAGGAGAGCGACTGGCGGTGGCGGGGGCGTCGATGGGGGGAATGACGGCCCTGGGTATCATGACGCATCATCCCGAGCTGAACAGCGTCGCCTGCCTGATGGGGTCGGGCTATTTTCGTTCGCTGTCGCAAACCCTGTTTCCCTCGCCTGGCTTTGATGGCGACAGCCTCAGCGAGTGGGATGTCAGTCATCAGCTGGCGTCGCTCGCCCGGCGGCCGCTGCTGCTCTGGCATGGCGATGCCGACGATGTGGTGCCGCCGGCAGAGACCTTCCGGCTTGAGCAGGCGCTCAGGCAGGGCGATCTTGCCGCCAGGCTGACCTGCGTCTGGCAGAAAGGCGTCCGCCATCGCATCACCCCGGAGGCGCTGGCCACGACGGTCGCCTTTTTTCAGCAGCATCTTTAAACGCGGATTACGCTGGCGTCCCTCCTCTGATACCGCTACCCATCTGGCGCTCTATCGCCGTTATCCCGGCCTTGGCGGGGTGGTGCATATCCATTCGACGCACGCTACCGCCTGGGCGCAGGCGGGGCTGGCGATCCCGGCGCTCGGCACCACCCATGCGGACTACTTTTTCGGTGATATCCCTTGCACCCGGGCGCTTAGCGCGCAGGAGGTGGATGAGGCCTACGAGCTGAACACCGGGAAGGTGATTATCGAAACGCTGGGCGAGGCAAACCCGTTGCATACGCCGGGGATCGTCGTCTATCAGCACGGGCCGTTCTCCTGGGGGAAAGACGCCCACGAGGCGGTGCACAACGCGGTGGTGATGGAAGAGGTGGCGCGCATGGCGTGGATTGCCCGCGGCATTAATCCGCGGCTGCAGCCGATTGACAGCTGGCTGATGGAAAAACATTTTCTGCGTAAACACGGGCCGAACGCCTACTACGGGCAGAAGTAAACGACGCGCTCCGGGGCTTTCACCGTCACGGTGAAGCAACTGGTCTGGCCCCGGAGCCGTTTTTAGCCCTGACGATAAGCCGACGGCATAGCGCGCATGCCGATGAGCGTGACCACGCAAATTATCGCGCCAGCGTAAAACGTCGAAGCGGCGCCGAAGGTTTCCCACAGCACGCCTGCGCCGGTACTGGCCAGCAACAGCGCCAGGCCGCTCATCAGGTTGAACATACCGAACGCCGTGCCGCGTAGCGCCGGCGGCGCCGTACGGGCGACCATCGCCGCCAGCAGCCCCTGGGTCATCCCCATATGAATTCCCCACAGCGCGACCCCGACCAGCAGCGTGCTCCAGTGGGCGCTGAGGGCCAGCACGATATCGGCGAGGATCAGCACCAGCAGTCCCCACTGCAGCAGTTTGCTGTGGCTCATGCTGTCAGAGAGCTTGCCGAACGGGTAGGCCGTAACGCTGTAGACCAGGTTCATCGCCACCATGACCAGCGGAATGGTAAACAGCGGGATCTCCATCTGCTGGGCGCGCAGCACCAGAAAGGCTTCGCTGAAGCGGGCGAGGGTGAAGATGCTGCCGATGGCGACCACCCACCAGTAGGCGGCGGAGAGCTTTTGCAGATTTTCGCGCTTCAGCGGATTACTGCGTTGATGGTCGATGGCGGATTTTGGCTCCTGCAGGCCAAAACCCAGCAGGAGAATAGAGAGCACGGCGGGAATAACCGCCACCCAGAATATAGCGTGAAAATCGTTGGCCCAGATAAACATCAGCAGCACCGCCAGCAGCGGGCCGAGAAAGGCGCCAACGGTATCCAGCGCCTGACGTAGCCCGTAGGCGGCGCCGCGGATCTCTGGTGGGGTGACGTCGGCGACCAGCGCGTCGCGCGGCGCGCCGCGAATGCCTTTGCCTACGCGGTCGATCATGCGGGCGCTAAACACCACGCCGGCGGTCGGGGCGATGGCAAACAGCGGCTTGCTGAGCGCGCCCAGGCCGTAGCCCAGCAGCGCCAGCCCTTTGCGCTTACCGACGTAGTCGCTGATCGCGCCGGAGAAGATTTTCAGGATCAGGGCGGTGGCTTCCGCCAGCCCCTCGATAAGACCGATGATAATCACGCTGGCGCCGAGGGTGGTGGCCATAAACAGCGGTAAGAGACTGTGGATCATCTCGGACGACACATCCATCAGCAGGCTGACGCCGCCGAGCACCCAAACGCCTTTGGGGATGCGGCCTAAGGTGGCGAAACGCGGAACCATCAATCACTCCTGAATATCAAATGGCGAGTGGCTGATTAAATCAGGTTGCGATGACGCTGATAAGTTGGTTTATAAAATAATTCTCAATTGCGTTTAGCCGCTGGCCTTGCTTCGCCCCTCGCGAGGAGAGGCGAAGAATTGACTTGGCGTTAGCGGTAAATCACCGCGCTGGCGCGAAGCGGGCCGTTGGTTTCTGGTTCGTGCATCAGGATGGGCTGAAAATATTTCGCCCCCTGCGCATCGCTCAACTGGCTAAGGGCCTGTTCGGCCTCGTGCTCAGTGGCCATATTGTGATTGATATAGATAACGCCGAGGCTCTGCACATCGTCCATGTTGCGGGCCTGTCGTTCGGTGATTTGGATAGCTGCCAACGCGTTGGCGCTGAAGAAAAGCGCAGCCATCATGGCGATGATTTTCAGTTTCATATACTACGCTCCTGACTGACAGTCCTGACGCTGACTCGGGGCTCTCCTGTGGTCATTGGGTTTCTGATTTAAGTGTAATCGCTGATTGAACGGCGTATCGCGACCTTTTCTGATGCAGTTGTTCAAAAAAATGCCGCTTCCTTTGCTGGTTAATTTTAAATCACCCACTTAGCGCCACTTGGCGCTTAGTGCGAATTATTTGTGCAAATGCGCTTGTGTTCCTGGGGGGCCGCCATTAGAATGACGCGTCAATTTTTCAGCCGCCCTTTAACACGTTCCTTGCCTCCATGGGCCGCGGCTGACCCAGACAGGAGGCTGAATAATCCGTAAGGAGCAATTCGATGCGTCATTACGAAATCGTTTTTATGGTCCATCCTGACCAGAGCGAACAGGTTCCGGGCATGATCGAACGTTACACTGGTGCAATCACTGCAGCAGCAGGTACGATCCACCGTCTGGAAGACTGGGGCCGCCGTCAGCTGGCTTATCCGATCAACAAACTGCACAAAGCTCACTACGTTCTGCTGAACGTTGAAGCGCCGCAGGAAGCGATCGATGAGCTGGAAACTAACTTCCGCTTCAACGACGCCGTTATCCGCAGCATGGTAATGCGTACTAAGCACGCTGTTACCGAAGCATCTCCGATGGTTAAAGCGAAAGACGAGCGCCGTGAGCGTCGCGAAGATTTCGCCAACGAAACCGCAGATGATTCTGAAGCTGGGGATTCTGAAGAGTAATCCTGATGACCAACCGTCTGGAGCTGTCCGGCATTATTTGCAGGACTCCACTTCGTAAGGTCAGCCCGTCAGGAATTCCTCACTGCCAGTTCGTGCTTGAGCATCGTTCAGTGCAGGAGGAAGCCGGTTTTCACCGGCAGGCATGGTGTCAGATGCCCGTTATTATTAGCGGTCACGAGAACCAGGCCATTACTCACAGTATAACGGTCGGTAGCGCAGTAACCGTTCGAGGGTTCATCTCTTGCCATAAGGCAAAGAACGGCTTGAGCAAAATGGTTCTGCATGCCGAGCAGATTGAATTGATAGATTCTGGAGACTAGCCATATGGCACGTTATTTCCGTCGTCGCAAGTTCTGCCGTTTCACCGCGGAAGGCGTTCAAGAGATCGACTATAAAGATATCGCTACGCTGAAAAACTACATCACCGAAAGCGGTAAGATTGTCCCGAGCCGTATCACCGGTACCCGTGCAAAATACCAGCGTCAGCTGGCTCGCGCTATCAAACGCGCTCGCTACCTGTCCCTGCTGCCGTACACTGATCGTCATCAGTAATCGGTCACGGTCCATTAATACGACTTTGAGAGGATAAGGTAATGCAAGTTATTCTGCTTGATAAAGTAGCAAACCTGGGTAGCCTGGGTGATCAGGTTAACGTTAAAGCGGGCTATGCTCGTAACTTCCTGGTCCCGCAGGGTAAAGCTGTTCCTGCTACCAAGAAAAACGTTGAATTCTTCGAAGCACGTCGCGCTGAACTGGAAGCCAAACTGGCTGACGTTCTGGCAGCTGCTGAAGCTCGTGCTGCGCAGATCAACGCCCTGGAATCCGTAACCATCGCGTCTAAAGCTGGCGACGAAGGTAAACTGTTCGGTTCCATCGGTACTCGCGACATCGCTGATGCTGTCACTGCAGCAGGCGTTAAAGTTGCTAAGAGCGAAGTTCGCCTGCCGAACGGCGTTCTGCGTAACGTTGGCGAGCACGAAGTGGACTTCCAGGTTCACAGCGAAGTTTTCGCTAAAGTTATCATCAACGTGGTTGCTGAGTAATCGGCCTCTGACGTTCTGGTAACAACAAATCGCCGGCCTTGTGCCGGCGTTTTGCTTTTTAGCGCCCTTCATTTTGCGGCGGCGTAACGCTCGCTGTCGTCTTCGCTGCTAGCGCGCACGCACAAAGCTGCCGTTCGACTGGCGGGTAAACAGCACCTGCTGGCCGTTGCCGGTATCAATAGTGAGCCCGGTGACCACGCCGTTGGCGTTCTGCCGAATTTGCACCGTCTGTCCGCTCTGCAACGTGCTTAATGGTTTACCTGCGCCTTCAACCTGCGCCATGGCGTAAACGTCGGTGGCCGGCAGCCCATGATCGCGGAACAGCTGGGCCAGGGTTTTGCCTGACTCGATGCGATAGGTCCGCCATTGCTGTTCAATACCCGGCGCGGACTGCTGCGATGAGGATTGATAGGGCTGGGAGGCGGCGGGCTGCTGCGTCTGCGCCTGATCCGGCTGCTCATCCTGAATCGGCTCCGGGGCGACCGGCGCCATCTGGTCGGCATCGCTCACGGTAGGCGTATTGGTGATCGGCGGCAGCGGAACGGCCTGATTGCCGCCAGCTTGCGGTTGGGACTGCGACTGCAGATTCAGGTTTGCTTCACGGCTGGTGGACGCCGGGTTTTGGCTATCGTCTGAGGGAAGCAGAATGCCGATAATCACCAACAGGAAGCCAGCGATAATTCCCCGGCGGTGCATCGGGGGCAGTGGGTCCAGGAGGCGAAAATGATCCGGGGCGTGCCAGATTTTCGCCAGGGTAGATGTCAGTTCAAAGCGCCCGGGCATGGCTTTCCTCCTGCTCCGCATATTTTTATCCTGCCTATGAGTATAGATGGCTAACGTTCTGATGACCGGAACAAAGTGAAGTTAACCTGATGCCGCCTATTGTTTCTTTTTCGCTGAGATTTGTCATCATCCGCCGACAAAGTTTTACCCATTTCGCTATGGCTGTTATGCTTCCGGACGCTTTTCTCTTGATGTTTATCACCCAAAAAAGGAACAAAGATGGCAACCCCAACTTTTGACACTATCGAAGCGCAGGCAAGTTACGGTATCGGCTTGCAGGTTGGACAACAGCTGAGCGAATCCGGCCTGCAGGGGCTGCTGCCGGAAGCGTTGGTGGCGGGTATCGCCGATGCGCTGGAAGGTAACCAGCCGCAGGTGCCGGTAGAAGCCGTCCACCGTGCGCTGCGTGAAATCCACGAGCGCGCCGACGCCGTGCGTCGCGAGCGTTTCCAGGCGATGGCCGCTGACGGCCAGAAATACCTTGATGAAAACCGCGAGAAAGAGGGTGTGAACAGCACCGAGTCCGGTCTGCAGTTCCGCGTGCTGACCCAGGGCGAAGGCCCGATCCCGGCCCGTACCGACCGCGTACGCGTGCACTACACCGGTAAACTGATCGACGGCACCGTCTTCGACAGCTCCGTCGCCCGCGGCGAACCGGCAGAGTTCCCGGTGACCGGCGTAATCGGCGGCTGGATTGAAGCGCTGACCCTGATGCCGGTAGGTTCCAAATGGGAACTGACCATCCCGCACAACCTGGCCTACGGCGAGCGCGGCGCTGGCGCGTCGATCCCTCCGTTCAGCACTCTGATCTTCGAAGTTGAACTGCTGGATATTATCTAAACAGCAGAGGCTTCCTCTTCCCCGGCGGCGGGGGAAGCCACAAAAATAGCGTAAAATCCTTAAGTTAAAAATTAATTGGAATTATGTTTTGCATTCATCGCGTATGGGTGTATTTTTGTGAGCTATTTCGCGTTAGATGAGTGATATAACACTCACTTTAAACATAAAATTAACATTATATCTAAATCATAGTATTCATCCCTCCGATTCTTACCTAATATCGACTAGCCCTTGCTGGGGTTAATGACAGACGACAGGCCATCAGAGCCTGAACAACACAGACAGGTACAACAGGAAGAAATCACATGGTAGATCAGGTTAAAGTCGCTGCTGTCGAGCAGGAGCCGACTGAACAGTCGCTACGGCGAAATCTCACAAACCGACATATTCAGCTGATTGCAATTGGCGGGGCGATCGGCACTGGATTATTTATGGGTTCTGGCAAAACCATCAGCCTTGCCGGGCCATCCATTATTTTTGTTTATATGATTATCGGTTTTATGCTGTTTTTCGTTATGCGAGCCATGGGCGAATTACTGCTGTCGAACCTCGAATATAAATCCTTCAGCGACTTTGCGGCCGATCTGCTGGGTCCCTGGGCGGGCTACTTTACCGGCTGGACCTATTGGTTCTGCTGGGTGGTGACGGGGATGGCGGACGTGGTGGCGATCACCGCCTACGCGCAGTTCTGGTTTCCCGGACTCTCCGACTGGGTCGCGTCGCTGGCGGTGATCCTGCTGCTGCTGGGCCTGAACCTCGCCACCGTTAAAATGTTTGGCGAAATGGAGTTCTGGTTCGCGATGATCAAAATCGTCGCCATCGTGGCGCTGATCGTGGTCGGCCTGGTGATGGTCATGATGCATTTCAAATCGCCGACCGGCGTCGAAGCCTCTTTCGCGCATCTGTGGAATGACGGCGGCTGGTTCCCGAAAGGGCTGAGCGGCTTCTTCGCCGGCTTCCAGATTGCGGTATTCGCCTTCGTGGGGATTGAGCTGGTCGGTACAACCGCGGCCGAAACCAAAGACCCGGAAAAATCCCTGCCGCGAGCGATTAACTCCATCCCGCTGCGTATCATTATGTTCTACGTCTTTGCGCTGATTGTGATTATGTCGGTGACGCCGTGGAGCTCCGTGGTGCCGAGCAAGAGCCCGTTCGTTGAGCTGTTCGTGCTGGTTGGTCTGCCGGCGGCGGCGAGCCTGATTAACTTCGTGGTGCTGACTTCCGCAGCCTCATCGGCCAACAGCGGCGTCTTCTCCACCAGCCGTATGCTGTTCGGTCTGGCGCAGGATGGTCAGGCGCCGAAGATGTTCGCCAAGCTGTCGAAGCGTGCGGTGCCGGCGAAGGGCTTAACCTTCTCCTGCATGTGCCTGCTGGGCGGTGTGGTGATGCTGATGGTCAACCCGAGCGTGATCGCCGCGTTCACCATGATCACCACGGTGTCGGCGATCCTGTTCATGTTCGTCTGGACCATCATCCTTTGCTCTTATCTGGTCTACCGTAAACAGCGTCCGCAGCTGCACGAGAAGTCCAAATATAAGATGCCGCTGGGCAAATTAATGTGCTGGGTGTGCATGGCCTTCTTCGTCTTTGTACTGGTGCTGTTGACCCTCGAAGATGACACCCGTGAAGCGCTGATGGTCACCCCGCTGTGGTTCGTTCTGCTGGGTGCGGGCTGGCTGTTTGCCGGCAAAAAACGTCTGGCGAAATAAAAGAACATTTTAACGTTGCTTGCAACGGACCGTCATAAAAAAGGCCACCCGGAGTGGCCAAATAAGACGGACAATGTCGAGGGCGCCTGCGGGCGCCTTTTTCGTTATTCTCCTGCGAGGGCACGCGGGAACAGCACGTTATTTTCCAGGCTGATGTGCTCCATCAGATCGTCAATCATCTCGTTGATACCGTTATACATCGCTTTCCAGGTGGTGCACGCTTCCGGCGGCGGCGTCACGTTATGGGTGATATGTTTGATCACCTCCAGCAGTTCACCCGCTTCGTCATGTTCGCTTTCCATCACGCTGATGGGGCCCCCGGCCTGGGCGCCCATCCCCTGTTTGATCATCGGGAACAGGATCTGCTCCTCTTTCATCATGTGGCTGGAGAGCTCCTGCTGCAGCATGGTCAGGTACTTCGTCAGCCCTTTCGGCACGTTCGGTTTATCGGCATGGACCCGTTCCACCTTGGTGGCCTGCAGGATCAGCTCCGGCAGCTGTTCGCGGTGCCGATCATGATAGCGAACGATGATATGGTCGATAATCTCCGCGAGAGGCGCCGCGCGCCAGTCGTGGGTGACGGGCTGCTCGGCCAGTTTCGCCAGCTCGGCTTCAATCACCGCGACATCCAGCGCTTTACGCGATGCGGCGCGCGCCAGCGTCTGTTTGCCGCCGCAGCAGTAGTCCATATCGTATTGACGGAACAGGGCGGAGGCGCGGGGGATGGACAGCGCCAGCTCGCCTAAAGGTTGGTCACGGAAAGCCATAGCAGTTACCTCGTCATCAGGAATATAAGGTGCATTTTAAATGCATCTTTATGGCGAGGGAATACCCCTTAAGAGGGCCCGGCTACTTTTTTTCGTGCGTCAGCGGTTGCAACGTCGGTTTGTCCGGCCTGGCGCGTACGGCGGAGACCACGCCGAGCACCAGCAGCAGGATACCGCTCAGGGTCAGCAGCGGTGGTAAACTTTGCCGCAACAGAAAGGTATACAGTAGCCCGGCCAGGGTTTCGAAAACGATAAGCGGCCCGAGGATCACCGTCGGCAACCGTTGACTGGCAATATTCCAGCACAGCGCGCCGACCCATGAGCAGAGCACCGCGATGGCCAGCATCAGCGTAATGAACACCGCCGGGCGCGGGCCGAAGGGCAGGGGGAACCCGGCCTGCTGACCGTGCAGCCAGGCGCAGGCGGCGAGATAACCTGCCAGCGAAACCGGAAGCGTCACCAGCGCCTGAGCGGTAGCCCACATCATCGGCGGTTGATGCGGATTCTCCCGCAGCCAGCGGGCGTTGCGCAGCGCATACCAGGCCCAGCAGACCACCGACCCCAGCGCCAGCGCAATGCCGGAGCCGTAGCGCCACGGACTAAAATCAGGCAACCCCTGGCGCAGTTCCGCGACGTTAACGCAGATCAGGCCGACGGCGATGCAGACCAGCGCCGGAAACAGGCGCCGCCACGGCAGCTTTCCGTCGCGCTGGCTGTAGAGCAGATTGGCGAAGACCGGCAATACCACCGGCAGCGTGCCGATAATCATGGTGGAGACCGGCGCCCCGGTGCGCTGAATGGCGCTGGCCAGACAGACGTAATAGATAAGATTTCCCATCATCGTCAGACCCAGCGCGGTCCACCAGTCGTTCCGGCTCAGCTGGCGCAAACGCGCGCGCCCGAGCCATGCCAGCGGCAGGGCGATCAGACCCAGCGCCAGATAGCGTCCCATCGACTGGAGCATCGCCGGATACTCGGGCACCAGCAAAGGCCCGACAAAGATTAATCCCCACATCAGCCCCGCCAGCAGGGCGTACAACACACCACTAATCATCATTGCATCCATTGTCATCACGGTTGTCTGCAGTGTAGAAGGAGGGCGGGCGGGAATATTGTATGAGATTGCGCATCAGCGCCTGGCGACCTGCTTCTGATAGCGTACCGGCGTAATGCCGTAACGCTGGGTGAAGGCGCGGGTCAGATGAGACTGGTCGGTAAGGCCGACGGCTATCGCCACCTCGGCGGCGGGCATGCCGTGGGTGAGAAACGCCTTGGCGCGCCACAGGCGGATGGCCATCAACATCTGATGGGGCGTCACATGATAGTGGGCTTTAAACTGGCGCTGAAAGTGGTACGGGCTAAGCGTCGCCACCTGAGCCAGCTCGTCGAGGGTGATGGGGCGCATATAGTTATCGTGCAGGTAGTCGCGCACGCGGTCGAAGCGATGTCCTGTCTCGCCCTGCGCCGAGGCATGGTGGGCCAGAGGGCGGAAGGTGTCGATGAGGTCGAGCAGCATTCCCTGCTGGGCCAGCGCATCGTCGCTGTGCCACAGGCCATATATTAGCTGGCCAATCCGCCGGGACCGCAGGGGATCCTCGCGGACCACCTCGCTGAACCACCAGTCGCGCACCCCGGTGATGGCCTCCAGACGGTCCGGCTCCAGATAAATCATCCGGTAGCGCCAGCCGTCGGCGGTTTCCGCTTCGCCGGTGTGCAGCTCGTCGGGATTCATGGTAACAATGGCGTTCGCGGCGGCGATATGCTGGCTGCCACGGTAGCGAAAGCGCTCGGCGCCTTGCTCAATCACGCCGATGCCGAAGGCTTCGTGAGTATGAGGTTCAAAGGCGTAGCGGGAGATATGGGCGTGGTAAAGCTCCACCCCGGGCAGCTGTTCGAGATGGCGAAAGCGCGCACGATCTTTTTCATCACTAAATTGGGGTGGTACGCCCTGCATGCCTGCCTCCCGACGGTTGATCTCTTCAATATGAGAGAGGAACCGCCGGGACGCAACCGCAAAAGCTGAGAGGGGCGGTTACAGCATGCCTTTCACGCTTTCGGCAAGGGAAGTGGTCGGACGGCCGATCAATGTACTCAGGGTGTGGCTGTCGTCAAACAGCCCGCCTTTCGAGGCGCCGACGTCGGAGTCCGCCAGCATATCCGCCAGACCCGCCGGCAGGCCGACGCTTTTCAGCGCGGCGGCGAAGTCGGCTTCGCTGAGGTTCTGATAGACCACGTTTTTCCCGCTGTGCGTGCTCAGCTCGGCAGCCAGGTCGCTCAGCGTCCAGGCGTTATCGCCCGCCAGTTCGTAAACTTTCCCTGCATGGCCTTCACCGGAGATAACGCGGGCAGCCGCGGCGGCATAATCCGCGCGGGTAGCGGAGGCAATTTTACCTTCGTCGGCGGCGCCGATAAACACGCCGTGCTCCAGCGCCGGCGGCGCGCTGGCCAGATAGTTTTCGGTATACCAGCCATTGCGCAGCAGGGCGTAAGCGATGCCAGAGTCGGCCAGCATCTGCTCGGTTTCAATATGCTCTGCGGCCAGGCCCAGCGGCGAAGTGTCGGCGTGCAGCAGGCTGGTATAGGCGATGAATGTCACCCCAGCGGCTTTGGCGGCGTTGATGACGTTGCGGTGCTGTACGGCACGCTGGCCGACTTCGCTGGAGGAGATTAACAGCAGTTTATTCACGCCCTGCAGCGCGGCGGTCAATGCCGCTTCGTCGCTATAATCGGCCTGGCGGACGACGACGCCCTGCTGGCTGAGCGCCTGGGCCTTGGCCGGGTTGCGGACAATCGCCACAATCTGGCTGGCAGGGACGGTTTTAAGCAGGTCTTGCAGAACGTAGTGGCCAAGCTGGCCGGTGGCACCGGTAAGGGCGATCATGAGGCTTCTCCTTCGTGTTTATTGGCAGTTGTGGTAAGCTAACACCTTAACTAACTTTTAGTAAGTACGTACAAAAAGGTAAGTATGAAAATGGCCGAACCGACGCTGAGCGATAAACTGCGCAACGGCAATCTGTTTGCGGAACAGTGCCCGTCGCGCGATGTGCTTAAACATGTCACCAGCCGCTGGGGCGTGTTGATTCTGGTGGCGCTGCGCGAGGGGACCCATCGCTTCAGCGATCTGCGGCGCAAAATGGGCGGGGTCAGCGAAAAGATGCTGGCGCAGTCGCTGCAGGCCCTGGAGCAGGATGGTTTTATCGACCGCGTCTCTTATCCGGTGGTGCCGCCGCACGTTGAATATAGCCTGACGCCGCTCGGTCTGCAGGTGAGCGATAAGGTGGCCGCCCTGGCGGACTGGATCGAGGTTAATCTGCCCGCGGTGCTGGCGAGCCACGGGGAGTGAAAATGTATCACTCCCTGTAGCCCCGGTAAGCGCAACGCCACCGGGGAACAGGCATTACTGACTCAAATCCAGCTGATAAATGGCGAAGCCGATATCATCGGCGGCCACCTGGCGCATCGGATACTGGGCTTTCTCTTTGATAAACGCCGCGGCTTTGTCGCCAGGCGAGGTCTCAAAACGAATATCCAGCGGCGTCTTACTGTGGATCGGCGCCAGGCGCCAGTTGTTATCCGCCGCCGGATAGATCGCGCCATCCTTCTTCGATTGCGCGCCAATCCACGCCGCCAGCACCGAACGGTTTTCATCCGGCGAGGCAAAGGCGATATGGTTTTCGCCGGTGCCGGCGAATTTACCGCCGTAGGCGCGATAGTTATTGGTGGCGACCAGGAAAGTGGCCTGCGGATCGACCGGTTTGCCATTGAAGGTCAGGCCCTTGATGCGCTCTGCCTGCGGATGGATCATCTGGCACTCGCCGTCGTAGCGGGCCGGCTGGCTAACGTCGATCTGGTAGTTCACCCCGTCAATCACGTCGAAGTTATAGGTGCGGAAGCCGTCCCAGTTGATCAGCGACTGCGGCTTGCTGCTGGCCGGGTCTATCTGGTTAAACTGCCCGGCGGAGCACTCAAGCCACTCCTTGACCTCCTTCCCGCTGACCTTCATCACCACCAGGGTGTTCGGGTAGAGATAGAGGTCGGCGGCGTTGCGGAAGGTGAGCTGGCCTTTTTCCACTTCCACGAAGCTCGCCGGATCGTTTTTACGCCCGCCGACTTTAAACGGCGCGGCGGCGGAGAGCACCGGCAGTTTCGCCAGATCCGGGTCGCCCTGAATGTAGTGTTCGACGTAGGCTTTTTGCGCCATGTTGACCACCTGCACCGTCGGGTCGTCCTGCACCAGCGCCAGATAGCTGTACATGTTGTCGGCGGACTTGCCGATCGGCTGACTGACGAACTCGCGAGTGGCGTCGTGATCGGCTTTCAGCACCGCCACCAGCTTGCCGTCTTCCGCCGCCAGCGATTTCTTCGCCACCGCGTCGTAGATTGGCCGCGCTTCCGCTTTACTCTGAGTCACCTGCCATTTTCCGCTGTCGTTGTTCAGCACCAGATCGACCACCCCGAGGTGATCGCCCCACATTCCCGGCATTACCGCCGGCACGCCGTTCAGCGTCCCTCTGGCGATATCCGCGCCTTTAATGTTGGCGAAGTCTTTGCCGGGGAACACCGCGTGGGCGTGGCCGAACATGATGGCGTCAACGCCGGGCAGTTGGCTTAGGTAGTAGACCGAGTTCTCGGCCATCGCCTGATACGGGTCGGCGGAGAGGCCGGAGTGCGCGACCACCACGACCACGTCAGCGCCTTTCGCCCGCATCTCCGGGATATATTTGCGCGCGGTTTCGGTAATGTCGTTGACCGTCACTTTGCCGCTAAGATTGGCTTTATCCCAGGTCATGATCTGCGGCGGCACAAAGCCGATATAGCCGATGCGCAGGGTGTGGGTTTGACCGTCGCTGTCCTGAACCGGGGTGTCCTGGATCAGGTAGGGGGTGAACATCGGTTTGCCGGTTTTGGCATCGATGATATTGGCGTTCACGTAGGGGAATTTCGCCCCGGCCAGCGCTTTGTGCAGGAAGTCGAGGCCGTAGTTGAATTCATGGTTGCCCAGGTTGCCGACGGCATAATTCAGGGTGTTCATCGCCTTATACACCGGATGAACATCGCCCTCTTTCAGCCCCTTAGCGGCCATGTAGTCGCCCAGCGGGCTCCCCTGGATCACATCCCCGTTATCCACCAGTACGCTGTTTTTCGCTTCTGCCCGCGCCTGTTCGATCAGGGTGGCGGTACGCACCAGGCCGAATTTCTCCGTGGCGGCATCTTTGTAATAGTCAAAGTCCATCATATTGCTGTGCAGATCGGTGGTTTCCATGATCCGCAGGTCGACCGTTGCGGCGCTGACGCTGGCGGCGATCAGCGTGGCCAGGAGCGTTGCGCTAAACTTCATCATCAGAGGCGTCCTTTTTTTATGAGCGATAGCACAGAAGAAAATGTATTTATATTCTGTTGCTTACAGAAATGTGAATCTTGCCAGAAAAGTGGGCAGCGAAACCGCCATCGTTATCACAGATAGCGGAACTTGCGGTGATGCGATATAAATAAAACAACGAGTTAACGCCACTGTAACCAGACGAGGTGGAGAATGTTAGAACAAGTATGTCAGCTTGCACGGAACGCGGGCGATGCCATCATGGAAGTTTACGATGGAAACCAACCGATCAACGTCGCCAGCAAGAAAGATGATTCTCCGGTCACGGCGGCGGATATCGCGGCGCATAAAGTCATTGTCAGCGGCCTGCAGGCGCTGGATGCCACCATTCCTGTTTTGTCGGAAGAGGACCCGCCGGCCTGGGAAGTGCGTCAGCACTGGCAGCGCTACTGGCTGGTCGACCCGCTGGACGGCACCAAAGAATTTATTAAGCGTAACGGCGAGTTCACTGTCAATATCGCGCTGATTGAAAACGGCAAGCCGACGCTGGGCGTGGTCTACGCGCCGGTGATGAAGGTGATGTACAGCGCGGAAAAAGGCAAAGCCTGGAAAGAAGAGTGCGGCGTGCGCAAGCAGATCCAGGTCCGCGATGCCCGCCCGCCGCTGGTGGTGATCAGCCGCTCCCATGGCAACGATCCCGAGCTGCAGGAGTACCTTGAGCAGCTGGGCGAGCACCAGACCACCTCTATCGGCTCCTCGCTGAAGTTCTGCCTGGTGGCGGAAGGTCAGGCCCAGCTCTATCCGCGCTTCGGGCCGACCAGCACCTGGGACACCGCCGCCGGCCATGCGGTCGCGGTCGCCGCCGGGGCGCATGTTCACGACTGGCAGGGGAAAACCCTCGACTACACGCCGCGTGAATCCTTCCTCAACCCCGGCTTCCGGGTCTCTATTTATTAAGCAGCTTACGCAGCAGGTCGATCACCTGCTGCACCTCCTGCTGGGTGAGCGCGCCGTCTTTGGCCCACTGTACGCGCCCGCTCTTATCCAGCACCACAATCGCGGAGCTCTTCTCGTCCAGCTGCCAGGCTTTTCGCACCAGCCCGTTGCTGTCGACGATAAATTGCGACCACGGGAAGAGCTGTTTATTACTCTCGATACTGTTGCGCACGAACATGCCGGTGCCCGGAATGGCATCGTCGGTATTGACAATGGTGGTGGTCTGATAGCGATCGTGTGGGAAGCTCGCCGCTTTAATTGCCTCGATCAGGTTGGCATTTTTCTCTTTTGCTGACGAGCGACCAGCGATGTGCTGGATGACTCGCACTTTTCCCACCAGCTGCGAGCTATTCCAGTTTTTATAGCTAAACTTATCATTATCCAGAATAAGTTCGCCCCGATCCGCGACGCCGACCGGCGCCACGCGCTGGCCGTCGACAAAGTTATGCGCTGAGGCCAGCAGCGGGAAGAGGAGTAACGAGGCGGCCAGTATGCTACGTAGGGTCATGCGGAATCCTTAATCATTTTTGTGCAGGTGATCCGACCACTTGGTCTCGTTTAATGATAAGTGCGATTGGCGACGATTACCCGCAATGAGGATGCCAGTTTGCGTGTTGACGCACAAATTAGTCGAAAAACGGCGACTTATACTTACTTCATCGTATGTCCGAAACGAAAATTCTGAATTATTGTCATCAAACGGTAAATAAACTTATACACACTGGGTCCCTCTGAGATTCTGGACTATAGTTTTAGGGCATTAAAATTTGCGCTCCCGATACGTGGGCTAACTGTGGCACCACAGGAGCGTAACCCTGGCAGGAGAGAAGAATGAAAATTTTCCAACGCTACAATCCGCTGCAAGTGGCGAAGTACGTGAAGATCCTGTTTCGTGGACGGTTGTACATCAAGGACGTTGGCGCATTTGAATTTGATAAGGGCAAAATCCTTATCCCGAAGGTCAAGGACAAGCTGCATCTGTCAGTGATGTCCGAAGTCAATCGTCAGGTGTTGCGTCTGCAAACTGAGATGGCATAACCTGACACGTAGCAGTACGTAGTAGGTAAAAGACGGCTCCCGATGGGGGCCGTTGATGTTTTCAGCCCTTCATCTCCGCATAGCGTTTGCGATACTCCCCCGGTGGAATGCCGTTGTGTTTACGAAACAAGCGGGTGAAATAGACCGGATCGCTGTAACCCACCGATAAGGCAATCTTGTTAAGCGGGAGTGTGGTGCTCTGAATGAGCCACCTGGCGCGGTTGATGCGCTGAGCTTCACGCCAGGCGTAAACCGTCTGCCCCAGCTCATTTTTGAAAAGGTGCGCCAGACGTGAAGGAGAGATAAATACCATCGCCGCCAGGGTCTCGATTTTTACCTCTTGCGCGATATGGGCGTTAAGGTAGTCGCAGACGGCGTTAATTCGCGGATCGTGGGCGTGGCGGTTGCTGATGGGCTGTTGCTGAAAACAGCGGAGGATCAACCTTTCCAGGGCGTTCATCGCCAGCGCTTCCGACAGCGGCGCGGAGGCCGAGTGGTGGCGTATCACTTCATGGAACAGATCGCGCAGGTGCTGGAGCTGGTCGGGGTCAGCAACGGTCGTTTTGCCGATGCCGTGCGTGGTTTGGTCCCATTTTAGCCAGTCTATCCAGTAGGGGCGGGGAATAAAGTAGATCCAGAGATGGTCCCAATACTCGCTGTGTTCGTCTCTGCCGTAATGATGAGGCACGCCGGGGGGAAACAGCAGCAGATCGTTTTCCCGACACAGAAGAAAGCCATCGCCCGCTTTCGCCCGCGCCTGGCCACGCAGGGTCAGATTGATGATGTAACCTTTCATCCCCTGCGGACGATTAATGTAGTAGTCCAGTTTGGAGCCGCGGGTTATCGGCGTGAAGCCCGCGACAACCCAGGCATTGAAGGTAAAGGTTTTCATCAATGGCGAGAAATTAAGTAGCTCATTGATATCAAGTTCCATTCTCTCCCCCACCTGAGCGTCGCAGCGTCATTACCTTTCGATGATAGTAAATTCCCATGCCCTGAGGCGCAACGGCTGGCCGCAGCGCACTGTTTCCCCGCTCAGCAGGTCGTTCCCCGCCGTTTCGCTACCGAAATCGAGCGTCTCGCCAGAGTAATTGAACAGGAAGTGGATGGTTTTCCCGGCACGATTACGCATCTTTTTGACCACTAATGGGTAGCGATAGGCGGAAGTGCGCGAGCGCAATGCGAGATCGGCAGTGAGTACATCAAACAGCTGGCTAATCAATCGCTTCTGCGGCAGGAAGCCAACGTACATCGCTCGTCCCCGGCCATAATCCGCTTCGGTGGCGGCCGCGTACTCGCCCCATGCCGGATGCTGATAGCGCAGCAGAGTGCGGGTCCCGGCATCGGGCGTCAGCAGCTCCATCCACAGCTCAGCCTGATTGTCGTTGCGGCAATCAATATCCGCGCAGCATGAGCTTACCGTTGTCCCTTCCGGCAGGGTGAACTGGCTGTAGCTGACGCCGCAGCTCTGCCGCAGGATCCCAGGCTGCGCGCTGCGGCGCACTTTGACGTTTTCATCGCTAAAGCCCGATTTAAAGCCGATAAGCGCTCTGCCGCCCTCGGCGATATAGTGGTTGATACGCGCCAGCAGGCTATCATCGGCAGCGTACAGGCCGGGAACGATCAGCACCCGGTAGCGAGAGGTCTCCTCGTTGACGTCGTGGATGATATCGAGGCTGATATTGTGGTCATACAGCGCATCGTGGAAGCGGCGGAAAATATCGTTATAAATATTGCCCTCGGCGTCGCCGGGGCGGAACTGGTTAAGGGCGTCCATTGCCTCATTGCTTATCAGCAGCGCAACGTCGTTTTCGGCCTTCAGCTCCGCCAGCTGCGGCGACAGGCGGGCAAAGTCAGCCCCGATAGTGGTGGCCTCCTGCCAGGTCGGATTACGCGAGAAGTCGTGGCTGAGCAGCCCCTTCCAGTAGGTTTCGAAGGCGTTATGAATCGAATGCCAAAGCCAGTAGGAGACCATGGCGGCGCCGGAGGCGATATGGCTGAACGCCTGCAGGCGCAGCTGGCCCGGGAAGGGAGTCCACTGGGCGAAACCCTGCGCCTGCGTTTCCAGCACGAAGTAGTTCTGGCCCGGCTTAAGCGAGCGGGTGATGGCGCCGCCGAAGGCGATTTCCCGCCCGGTCAGGTGCGCCTGGCTCGGGTGATAGATATCAACACCGGCGATATCCAGTGCCTGCGCTGCCGCAAAATGGTCGACCCGCGGCTGCACGCCGTAAGAGTAACCGCGCCATTCAAAATCGAAGTTGTGGGTGACGAACTGGTGCGGCTGGGCGTACTCGCGCACGATCTCCGCCTGCCAGGCCAGATACTCGGTGACCTGCTGGCGCTGATAACGGAAAAAGGCGCAGGCGAGGCTGGCGTTGATGGTATTTTCCACCGGCGGAAAATCCTGCCAGCGGTCAATGCGGTTGCTCCAGTAATCCAGACCGAAATCGTGATTTAGCTGCCGGAGGTCAGGATATTTCTCCTGCAGGCTGCGCACAAAGCCCTCCTGCATATAGCGGCCGATATTGTCGTAATGCTTGGTTTCGTTATCCAGTTGCCAGCCGATAATTGCCGGATGGTGCTGCACATGCGCCATCAGCGTGCGGATAATTTTTTCGGCATAGCGGCGAAAGGTCGGGTTGACGATATCCATGATCTGCCGTGGGCCATACTTTTGCTGCCCTGTGACGGTGGTGACCAGAATATCGGGATGTTTCGCCGCCAGCCAGGCCGGGACCGCGTAGGTCGGCGTCCCGACGATGACCGCGATGCCGGCCTCATGCATCGCCGCCAGCACCCGGTCGATATGGTAGAAATTGTACTGGCCCTCTTCGGGTTCCAGCGTACTCCATGTGGACTCGGCGATACGCACTACGTTAATGCCGGTTTCGCGCATTAAGGCAATATCCTTGGCCAGCCGATCTTCCGGCATATATTCATCGTAATACGCCACGCCATAAAATAACTGAGACATGCAGACTACCTCCTGACATTAATTTGCGGGCACAGGTTGTGAAGAGAACACGCGCGCTTTATCCAGCGTGATAAACGAAATGAGCGTGAAGCACAGGGCGATACTTCCCAGCACGATATAGCTGCTGGTAAAGCCCATTCTCTGGTACATATGGCCGATGCCGGTGGAGAGGAAAATAGAGCTAAAGCTTTTTGAAAACTGAAAACCAATTAAGTAAACCGTCGCAGAAAGCAGGGGGTTAAAGTTAGCGGTAATATATTTAAGCGCCGCGACGAGTAACACCGAGCTTTCGAATCCATGGAGAAGTTTAATCAGGCTGATGGATATCGGGCCAATAGCCCACGCGGAACCGATAATGCGCAAGCTCATAATCAGCCCGCAGTATAACAGCGCATTTTTGGGGCCGATTTTATTCACAAACCACGGCGCAAAGAACATGACGACGGCATCAAGGAAAATCTGCCCTGTCGTTAAATAACCGAAGACTTCTGCGCCCCGGGCTTTACTCTCAAAGAAGTGGCTGTAGTAGATAGCGAACTGCTGGTCATAGGTTTCATAGACCGCGCCCACGCCAATCACATAGAGCGCGAAGAACCAGAATTTTTTAATTTTCAGCAGCGAGGCGGCATCGCGGAGGGTGACCGGAGACGTTTTGCCAGACAGTAGCCCCTGCTGCTGATGGGTGCTGATCTGCATTTTCCAGACAATCACCAGCAGGCAGACACCTGCCGCGCTGGCCAGCCAGAAAATCATGTTCTGATCGATGCCGTAGAGCTTTCCTGCCGCAAAGGTGCCGATCGCGGCGCCGATGCCGCCGAACATCCTCGCCCGACCAAATTCGAAGCCGGAGGCGCGGCTGACCTTATCGATGTAGGCTTCGCAAATCCCGCAGCCTGCGCCGTAGGCCATGCCAATATAGAGGCCGCCAGCCAGTGCGCCGAGGAACACATTTATTTTTAACAGAGGCGCGAAGACATAGATCCAGTATGGGGCGAATAAGGTGATAATGATCGCCAGCATCCACATCAAATTCTTACGATACACCAGCTTATCCGATATAAAACCGAATAATGGCTGAACGCAGACGGCCACAATGGCGGTGAAAGAATAAACCAGACCGACGTCCGTGTAGTTAATACCGATGGTTTCCGTTAACCACAGTGATAAATAGGGGTAGCAGCATCCCCAGCCTATAAAGAAAAACAGGAAAAACAGACAGCTGATAAAGTAATTTTTATTCGACGTTATCATGGTAACCCTCGCTTCCTTTATTCAGGAATATGATCGTGTAGACGCGAGCAACGTTACCTTTTTGCGCACGGGGGAGTCATGAACGTTTCGCTATGGAGCAGTAATAATCTGCTATCGGCAGAGGGGCGTGAGCCGCTTCACATTCGGGCAATAAAAAGGGCGGATGATCATCCGCCCTTAAGAGAGAGAAAAGATGACGCTCAGGCGTTCTGGCTTTCCACCGCTTCCGACTGCTTGGGCACCAGCACCGTTGGCTTGTTATCGATGCGGGTCACCAGCAGCTGGTCGATACGGTAGTTGTCGATATCCACGACCTCGAACTTATAGCCGGAGAACTTCACCGCGTCGGTGCGCTTGGGGATTTTACGCAGCATAAACATCATAAAGCCGCCGATGGTCTCGTAGTTCCCGGACTGCGGAAACTCGTCGATATCCAGCACGCGCATCACGTCATCAATCGGCGTACCGCCATCGATCAGCCACGAGTTTTCATCGCGAGCGACGATCTGCTCTTCCAGCCCCTGGCCGACGAGATCGCCCATCAAAGTCGTCATCACGTCGTTAAGGGTGATGATCCCGACCACCAGCGCATATTCATTCATGATCACCGCGAAGTCTTCCCCGGCGGTTTTGAAACTTTCCAGCGCTTCGGAGAGGGTCAGGGTATCCGGGACGATCAGCGTGTTGCGGATCTGCACGCCGCCGGTCAGCACCAGGCTCTGGTTCGCCAGCACGCGGTTCAGCAGATCTTTGGAATCGACGTAGCCGATAATATGGTCGATATCTTCATTACAGACGAGGAACTTCGAGTGCGGATGCTCGGCCACTTTATTCTTCAGGCTCTGCTCGTCTTCATGCAAATCAAACCAAATGACGCTTTCACGTGGGGTCATGGAGGAAGGAACGGTGCGGGACTCCAGCTCGAACACGTTCTCAATCAGCTCATGCTCCTGCTTGCGCAGCACCCCGGCCAGCGCGCCGGCCTCAACCACGGCATAGATATCGTCGGAGGTGATATCGTCTTTCCGCACCATCGGCAGTTTGAAGATGCGGAAGATCATATTAGCCATGCCGTTAAACAACCACACCAGCGGGCGGAAGACTAACAGGCAGAAGCGCATCGGGTTGATGATGCGCAGGGCCACGGTTTCGGGCGCAATCATACCGATGCGTTTCGGAGTCAGGTCAGCAAACAGGATGAACAAGCTGGTGACCAGGGTAAAAGAGATGATGAAGCTCAGCTGCTCGGAGAGCTCCGGTGACATATACCCGCTGAGCAGGCTATAAAACGCCGGGGAGAAGGCCGCGTCGCCCACGATACCGCCCAGAATGGCGACGGCGTTAAGGCCAATCTGCACAACGGTAAAGAAGGTGCCCGGGTTCTCCTGCATCTTCAGCACCCGCTGTGCGTTGACGTTGCCTTCATCGGCCAGCAGTTTCAGTTTGATTTTACGTGAGGCGGCCAGTGAGATTTCCGATATCGAAAAAAAGGCACTGACGGCTATCAGACAGAGTATTACTAAAATACTGTTTAACATATCTTTTCTGACCGTTGAGGTCAGATCCTCGGAAGGGAAGTTGATAACTCAAATGTGGAATACATAAAAAACCGGTCCGAAGGCGCTGGACCGGCTGTCACACTGGGTAGTATAGCGTAAGGGAATGTAAAGCCGCCAGAGCGTTCATTAACCGCCTCGCTGTTGAGGCGGAAATCAGAATTACGCCTGAGGCGGCAGGCAGACGCCAATGCCGCCGATGCCGCAATAGCCGTGCGGGTTCTTATACAGATACTGCTGGTGATCGTCCTCGGCATAGTAGAACGGTTTGGCGGTGGCGATCTCAGTGGTGATGTGCCGGGTATCGTGCGCGTCGTTCATCGCCGCCTGGAAGCGCGCGAGGCTGGCCTTTGCCGCTTCCGTCTGTTCCGGCGTCAACGGGTAAATCGCCGAGCGGTACTGGGTGCCGTGGTCGTTACCCTGTTTCATTCCCTGCGCCGGGTCGTGATTTTCCCAGAACACCTGCAATAACTGCTCATAGCTGATGACCTGCGGATCGTAGACCACGCGAACCGCTTCCGCGTGACCGGTCTGGCCGCTGCACACTTCGCGATAGGTCGGATTGGGCGTATAGCCGCCAGTGTAGCCGGCGGCGGTGCTGTAAACCCCCGGCAATTGCCAGAACAGACGTTCAACTCCCCAGAAGCAGCCCATGGCGAACAGCGCGACTTCCATCCCCGCCGGGACGTTGGTCATCGAGTGGCCGTTAACTGCGTGGAGCGTCGCCACAGGCATTGGGGTATTGCGTCCAGGCAGCGCATCCGCCTGGGCGACAAGATGCGTTTTATCAAATAGACTCACGGTGGGCCTCTCAATACAGAAATCGTCGTTAAGGTTGTAACGAAGCGTGTCTTTTAACACAATAAATACGCGTAATACGTCTAGATTAATACATAAGAATTATTTGGGTTATTGCCACTTTTTCAACCCTACGTTGTTAGGGTTTTGTTAAGCCGTGGAGCGGCGCCAGTGTTTCCTGTAGGGGGAAACAGGGATATTCAGGAGAAAATGTGCTAAAAATCCGCCAATTATGTGTCACCAGCCTTTTGCTGGTCAGCGGGATCGCCAGCGCAGCGAATGTGCGTTTGCAGGTTGAAGGATTATCCGGGGAGCTGGAGAAAAACGTTCGCGCCCAGCTTTCCACCATCCAGAGTGATGAGGTCACGCCGGATCGTCGCTTTCGCGCGCGCGTCGATGACGCCATTCGCGAAGGTCTGAAAGCGCTGGGGTATTACGAGCCGACGATTGAATTTGATCTTCGTCCGCCGCCGAAAAGGGGCCGTCAGGTGCTGATCGCCAAAGTGACCCCGGGTGAGCCGGTGCGCATTGGCGGCACCGAGGTGATTCTGCGCGGCGGCGCCCGCACCGACAGCGACTATCTGGCGCTGTTGAAAACCCGCCCGGCCATCGGGACGGTGCTCAACCACGGCGATTACGACGGTTTCAAGAGCTCCCTGACCCGCGTCGCCCTGCGCAAAGGCTACTTTGACAGCGAGTTCATTAAAAGCCAGTTGGGGGTCTCCCTCGACCGCCATCAGGCGTTCTGGGATATCGATTACGACAGCGGCGAACGCTATCGCTTTGGCCACGTCACCTTCTCCGGATCGCAAATCCGTGATGAATACCTGCAAAACCTCGTACCGTTTAAAGAGGGCGACTACTACACCTCTCAGGACCTGGCCGAGCTAAACCGCCGCCTGGCGGCGACCGGGTGGTTCAGTTCGGTGGTGGTGGCGCCTGATTTTGCTAAGTCACGGAAAACCAAGGTGCTGCCTCTGCAGGGCGTTGTCTCGCCACGCAAAGAGAACACCGTGGAAACCGGGGTAGGGTACTCCACAGACGTCGGTCCGCGGGTAAAAGCCACGTGGAAAAAACCGTGGATGAACTCCTATGGCCACAGCCTGACCTCCAGCGTCAGCCTCTCCGCCCCGGAGCAGCAGTTCGACTTCACCTATAAAGTCCCGCTGCTCAAGAGCCCGCTCGAGCAGTACTATCTGATGCAGGGCGGCTTTAAGCGTACCGATCTCAATGACACCCAGGCTGACTCCACCACCCTTGGGTTGTCGCGTTTCTGGGAGATGTCGAGCGGCTGGCAGCGGGCGATCAACCTGCGCTGGAGCCTGGACCACTTTACCCAGGCGAACGTCACCAACACCACCATGCTGATTTACCCCGGGGTCTCGGTGAACCGCACTCGCTCCCGCGGCGGCCTGATGCCCACCTGGGGCGATTCCCAGCGCTACTCGGTGGACTACTCCAACACCATGTGGGGCTCGGACATCAACTTCATCGTGATGCAGGCCCAGGATGTCTGGATCCGTACCCTCTATGACCGCCACCGCTTTGTGGTGCGCGGCAACCTGGGCTGGATCGAAGCGGACAACTTTGACAAGGTGCCGCCGGACCTGCGCTTTTTCGCCGGGGGCGATCGCAGTATTCGCGGCTATAAATACAAATCCATCTCGCCGAAGGACGATGACGGCAAGCTGATCGGGGCCTCGAAGCTGGCCACCGGCTCGCTGGAATATCAGTACAACGTCAGCGGCAAATGGTGGGGCGCCGTGTTTGTCGATAGCGGCGAAGCGGTCAGCGATATTCGCGAAAGTGATTTTAAAACCGGCGCCGGGGTGGGCGTGCGCTGGCAGTCGCCGGTGGGGCCGATCAAGCTGGATATCGCCCGGCCAATCGGCGACAAAGAAGAGCATGGTTTACAGTTTTACATCGGTCTGGGGCCTGAATTATGAGTTTATGGAAGAAGATAAGCCTCGGCGTCTTAATCGTGTTGGTCCTCCTGCTGGGCACCGTCGGGTTCCTGGTGGGCACCACCACCGGCTTGCATCTGGTGTTCAAAGCGGCGGATCGCTGGGTACCGGGGCTGGAAATCGGCAAAGTGACCGGCGGCTGGCGTGATTTAACCCTCGATAATGTCCGCTATGAGCAGCCTGGCGTGGCGGTCACCGCCGGCCAGTTTCATCTCAGCGTCAGGTTGCGCTGCCTGTGGGACAGCAGTCTGTGCGTAAACGACATCTCGCTGCGCGATATTTACGTCGCCGTCGATACGAAGAAGATGCCGCCCTCTGCGCCGGTCGAGGAAGAGGACAGCGGGCCGCTGAATCTCTCCACCCCTTATCCGATCGCCCTTAGCCGCGTCGCGCTGCATAACGTCAACGTCAAAATCGACGATACCGCGGTCTCTGTGCGCGATTTTTCCACCGGCCTGAACTGGCAGGAGAAAAACCTGACCCTGACGCCGACCTCGCTGCAAGGGCTGCTGATCGCCCTGCCGAAGGTGGCGAAAGTGGCGCAGGAGCAGGTGGTTGAACCGAAAATCGACAACCCGCAGCCGCAGGAAAAACCGCTCGGCGAGACGATGACCGACCTCTTCTCGCAGCCGGTGCTGCCGGCGATGACCGACGTCCATCTGCCGCTGAACCTCAATATTGAGGCGTTCCGCGGCGAACAGCTGCGCCTCACCGGCGATACCGATATCACCGTGTATAACCTGCTGCTGAAAGTCAGCAGTATCGACGGGCAGATGAAGCTCGACGCCCTCGACATCGACTCCGATCAGGGCAAAGTCACCGCCTCGGGCAGCGCCCAGCTGCAGGATAACTGGCCGGTAGACATCACCCTCGCCGGAACGCTGAACGTCGACCCGATGAAAGGGGAGAAAGTGCAGCTGAAGGTGGGCGGCGAGATACGTAAAACGCTTAAGGTCGGGGTGGACTTAAGCGGGCCGGTAGCGGCCACGCTGCGGGCGGACGCGCAGCTGGCGGAGGCCGGGCTGCCGCTCAATATGGAGCTGAAGAGCAAGCAGCTCGCCTGGCCATTCAGCGGCGAGAAGCAGTTCCAGGCCGACGACGTCCAGCTGAAGTTCAGCGGCAAAATGACCGACTACGCGCTGGCCTTCTCCACCGCGGTGAAAGGCCAGTCGCTGCCGCCGGCGAAAATTGCCCTCAACGCCAAAGGCAATGAGCGGCAGATCAATCTCGACAAGCTGACGGTCAATGCCCTCGAAGGGAAAACCGAGCTGAAGGCGCTCCTCGACTGGCAGCAGGCGATCAGCTGGCGCGGCGAGCTGACCCTCGACGGCATCAACACCGCCAAAGAGGTGCCGGACTGGCCGTCGAAGCTCAACGGCAGGATCAAGACCCAGGGCAGCCTGTACGGCGGCAGCTGGCAGATGTCGGTGCCGGAGCTGAAAATTACCGGCAACGTGAAACAGAACAAGGTGGATGTCTCCGGCTCGCTGCAGGGCAACAGCTATCTGCAGTGGAAGATCCCGGGGCTGCATCTGGCGTTAGGCCCGAACAGCGCCGATATCAAAGGCGAGCTGGGGGTGAAGGATCTGAATCTCGACGCCACCATCGATGCGCCGCACCTGGATAATGCGCTGCCGGGGCTCGGCGGGACGGCGAAGGGGCTGGTGAAAGTGCGCGGCACTGTCGATGCGCCGCAGCTGCTGGCGGACATCACCGCCCGGGCGCTGCGCTGGCAGGAGCTGAGCATCGCCCAGGTTAACGTCAAAGGGGATGTGAAATCCACCGATCAGATTGGCGGCAACCTGGACGTGCGGGTGGATCGCATCAGCCAGCCGGGGGTGAATATCAGCCTGGTGCAGCTCAATGCCAAAGGCACTGAGAAGCAGCATGAGCTGCGACTGCGGGTGCAGGGCGATCCGGTTTCCGGCCAGCTGGCGCTGGCGGGTAGCTTCGATCGTCAGGCCGAGCGCTGGAGAGGCGCGCTAAGCGATACCCGCTTCCAGACGCCGGTAGGGCCGGTAGCGCTGACGCGCAGTATTGCGCTGGACTACCGTAACCAGGAGCAGAAAATCAGCATCGGGCCACACTGCTGGACCAACCCGAACGCCGAGCTCTGCGTGCCTGAGACCATTGACGCGGGCGCCAGCGGGCGGGCGCGGGTGAATCTCAACCGCTTCGACCTGGCGATGCTTAAGCCGTTTATGCCGGAGGCGACCCAGGCCAGCGGCGTGTTTACCGGTAATGCCGATGTCAGCTGGGACACCACCAAAGAGGGACTGCCGCAGGGCAAAGTGACCCTCAGCGGGCGCAACGTCAAAGTGACCCAGGTGGTCAATGACGCCCCGCTGCCGGTGGCGTTCGATACGCTGAACCTCAGCGCCGATCTGCACAACAATCGCGCGGAGCTGGGCTGGCTTATCCGCCTGACCAACAATGGCCAGCTGGATGGGCAGGTGCAGGTCACCGACCCGCAGGGGCGGCGTAATCTCGGCGGCAACGTCAATATCAGCAACTTCTCGCTGGCGATGATCAACCCGATTTTCGCCCGCGGTGAAAAGGCGGAGGGACGGCTCAACGCCCGTCTGCGCCTGGGCGGCAACGTGAAAAGTCCGCAGCTGTTCGGCCAGATGCAGCTAAGCGGGGTGGATATCGACGGCAACTTTATGCCGTTTGATATGCAGCCGAGCCAGCTGGCGATGAACTTCAACGGTACGCGCTCGACCCTGCAGGGGACGGTGAACACCCGTCAGGGGCAAATCGCCCTTAGCGGGAACGCCGACTGGACGCAGATCGATAACTGGCGGGCGCAGATTGCGGCGAAGGGCAGCCGGGTGCGGATCACCGTGCCGCCGATGGTCCGTCTTGATGTATCGCCGGACGTGGTGTTTACCGCCACGCCAAGCCTGTTCAACCTCGATGGCAAGGTGGATGTGCCCTGGGCGCGGATCGTGGTCAACGAGGTGCCGGAGAGCGCGGTCGGCGTGTCGTCGGACGAAGTGATGCTCGACAAAAACCTCAAGCCGATTAAGCAGCAGAGCGCCGGGATCCCGATCAACAGCAACCTGACGATCCACGTCGGCAACAACGTTCGTCTGGAAGCCTTCGGTCTGAAAGCGCGTCTGACCGGCGATCTGAAAGTGGCGCAGGACAAGCAGGGGCTGGGACTCAACGGGCAGATCAATATTCCGGACGGCCGCTTCCACGCCTATGGCCAGGATTTGATTGTGCGCAAAGGGGAGCTGCTGTTCTCCGGTCCGCCGGATCAGCCGTTGCTGAATATCGAAGCGATTCGTAACCCGGATGCCACCGAAGACGACGTGATCGCCGGCGTTCGCGTCACCGGCTCCGCCGATCAGCCGAAAGCGGAGATCTTCTCCGACCCGGTTATGTCCCAGCAGGAAGCGCTGTCTTATCTGCTGCGCGGACAGGGTTTGAGCAGCGGACAGAGCGATAGCGCCGCGATGACCTCAATGCTTATTGGTATGGGGGTTGCACAAAGTGGTCAGGTTGTGGGTAAAATCGGCGAGACGTTTGGCGTAAGCAATTTGGCGTTGGACACCGAAGGGGTAGGCGACTCTTCCCAGGTGGTGGTCAGCGGCTATGTACTGCCGGGTCTGCAGGTAAAATACGGGGTCGGTATCTTCGATTCCCTGGCGACGCTGACTTTACGTTATCGCCTGATGCCTAAGCTATATGTGGAAGCGGTGTCTGGCATCGACCAGGCGCTCGATTTGCTCTATCAGTTTGAGTTTTAGCAATGCGAATATTTGTTTACGGCAGTTTACGACGCAAACAAGGCAACAGCCACTGGATGACCAACGCCCAGTGGCTGGGCGCTCATAGTGTCGACGATTATCAGCTGTACAGCCTGGGCCACTATCCAGGCGCGGTGCCCGGCGAAGGCACAGTACATGGTGAAGTTTATCGTATTGATGCATCGACGCTGGCCGAACTGGATGCGCTCCGCACCAAGGGGGGCGAGTATGCGCGCCACCTGATTCAGACGCCTTACGGCAGCGCATGGATGTATGTCTATCAACGTTCCGTTGAGGGTTGTACGTTGATAGCGAACGGCAACTGGTTGGATCGCGACCAGTATTAACCACGACAGCGCCACCTTCGGGTGGCGTTGTTTTTTCTGCGCCCGCCTCTTACCAGAGCGGCAGATAATCTCTCGCCAGCCACATCGTGGAAGCCAGCGTCGTCAGCGCGAGGAATAATAATCGTCGTGTTGAGGTGCTGAACATTACATGACCTCCTCGGGCGTGGTTTGGGGGGCTGCCTCCCGCAGGTAACGCCGCATCGCCGATCGCAGCTTCAGCCAGTCAGCCACCCGGTGTGACAATAACCAGGCCGTTGGGCCAATCAGCTCCAGTACCGCCAGCATTCCGCCAAAGCAGAGTAACAATAAGGACAGCATGTCCAGCGAATCCTGAACCTGCCACCAGACGCGCCGGCCTGACTGAAGGGCGCTGATGATTTCTATCCCGAGAAATAGCAGATACATCACCAGCGCGAGGCCGTAAAACAGGTAATAAAGCAGCGACAGCTGTCTGCGTCCAGGATAGAGCGGATGGTTTTTTACATAAGCCGCGCCGTCGCTGGCATTGTATAGCGCATGGATCGCCCGGCTGTCGCGCTCGTATACGGCGACGATACGATCGCCAGTGGCAAGAAACGGTGGCTGACGACGATAGAGAACAGGATGCAGCGCGAAATTAGCGCAGCCTGCCTGCCACCAGAAGGCCAGCGGCAGGGAACCGCATTGTATCCCGAGGCCGTGATATTCCCGCGTAGGACTGCCCGCATACCACTTCTTAAAGTGGGTATCGGTGATGATGTCGGTCTTAACCGCATAGCGTTCCGGCAGGGCATGCGTAAAAGGCATTGCCGACCGGCGGACGGCCCGCGGCGTTGCGGGTAGCGGCTGGCAAAAAGAAAAGTCGCGGCGGCGGGCCCGCGCCATCTTCGCCAGCAGATCGCGCATGGCGGGGTGCCGTTTTAGCGCCGGGTGGAACAGTCGCTCGCAGAGCCCGGTTAACAGCGCGATGAAGGCCAGTACCGCGATAATGCCGCAGCCGAACTTTGCCCATTCTGAGGCGCTCACCAGGAGCGGAATAAGGGAGACGATGAGCGTCAGCAGGCTGATAATCAGCAGCGGCCGGGCCCAGCGCTTGACGCGTTGACTGGGCTCAAGGAGCGTTTCACCATCGCTGAGCCAGTGGATCCAGTAACTGCCGTTGTCCAGGCGGCGGGCGCCGAGATACAGAGGCTGATGGGTCTTCAGGCGGTCAAAAAGCGAGGGGTCGTTAAAATAGCGTTTATCGGTATAAAAGACATGGTCGCCGGCGATAAGGCGCAGATACCCCTGTTTTTCAGAGGCGGCGGTTGTGAAGCCAGAAAAGTTAAGAGTGAAATAGCGAACGCTTTTCACGGGACACCCTCCATGGTGTTATCGCGGCTATCCGTGCCGCAATCAGGCAGGGTATGACCCTGCCTGAGACAGAATTACTTCTGCTTAGCGCGCTCGAAAGAGGCAACGATTTCAGCTTTCGCCGCTTCTGCGTTGTCCCAACCGTCGACTTTAACCCACTTGCCTTTTTCCAGATCTTTGTAGTGCTCAAAGAAGTGAGTGATCTGGGCTTTCAGCAGTTCCGGCAGGTCGTTCACATCGTTGATGTGATCGTATTCTTTGCTCAGCTTGGTGTGCGGTACCGCAACCAGTTTCGCATCTTCACCGGATTCGTCGGTCATCTTCAGAACGCCAACCGGACGGCAGCGGATCACGGAGCCCGGCTGCAGCGGGTACGGGGTCGGGACCAGCACGTCAACCGGGTCGCCGTCCAGGGACAGGGTGTGGTTGATGTAGCCGTAGTTGCACGGATAGAACATCGCTGTGGACATGAAACGGTCAACGAACAGTGCACCGCTCTCTTTGTCGACTTCGTATTTGATGGGATCTGCGTTCGCCGGGATCTCGATCACGACGTAGATGTCTTCCGGCAGATCTTTGCCCGCAGGTACGTTGAGTAAGCTCATGTCTGTTTCCTTTAAAATGTATGGCAAACAAGTGCTCGGTATTATAGCCAACTCACATCGAATGTCTTCGCTTCTTTTTCCCGATCTCGCCGTGGAGTGCTCTGAATTTTGCGCGCAATAATGGCATGAAAATCCATAAACATAGCCACATCATGAATAAATTTATGTAACCGTTTTCATTGCATGTGATTGATTTATCAAACCGCTTAAAAAAACGTCATAAACCGCAACAGCCGCGCTCCCTGCGAAGCCTTATCGGCTCTCCACTGGGCAATGGGGCCGTCATTAACATCTCATTTACTTTTTTGAAGTGTGATGTAACGCATTCAGTTACATCACCGATTGTCTATAGTTTGTCCGCAGGTGAGATTTTAACCAACAATAACCCTACGAGGATACCCTTATGTGGAAGCGCTTACTTCTTGTCACAGCAGTTTCCGCAGCTATGTCGTCTATGGCGATAGCTGCCCCGCTAACCGTAGGTTTTTCGCAGGTCGGTTCTGAATCCGGCTGGCGTGCGGCGGAAACCAGCGTCGCGAAAGAGGAAGCCGCCAAGCGCGGTATCACGCTGAAGATCGCCGATGGTCAGCAAAAACAGGAAAACCAGATCAAAGCGGTGCGCTCCTTTATCGCCCAGGGGGTAGACGCGATCTTCATTGCGCCGGTGGTGGCTACCGGCTGGGAGCCGGTGCTGAAAGAGGCGAAAGAGGCCAAAATCCCGGTCTTCCTCCTCGACCGTTCCATTGATGTGAAAGATAAAGATCTCTACATGACCACCGTGACCGCCAACAACGTGCTGGAAGGTCAGCTGATTGGCGACTGGCTGGTGAAAACCGTCGACGGTAAGCCGTGTAACGTCGTGGAACTGCAGGGCACCGTCGGGGCCAGCGTGGCCATCGACCGTAAGAAAGGCTTCGCTGACGCCATCGCCAAAGCGTCGAATATCAAAATCATCCGCTCTCAGTCCGGCGACTTCACCCGCAGCAAAGGGAAAGAGGTTATGGAGAGCTTTATCAAGGCTGAGAATAACGGCAAAAACATCTGCATGGTATTCGCTCATAACGACGATATGGTCATCGGCGCCATCCAGGCCATTAAAGAAGCTGGCCTGAAGCCGGGCAAAGATATTCTGACCGGCTCCATCGACGGCGTGCCGGATATCTATAAAGCGATGATCGCCGGCGAAGCCAACGCCAGCGTCGAGCTGACGCCAAATATGGCCGGCCCGGCGTTTGATGCGCTGGAGAAATACAAAAAAGACGGCACCCTGCCGGAGAAGCTGACCATTACCAAATCGACGCTGTATCTGCCGGATACGGCGAAAGAAGAGTTAGAGAAGAAGAAAAATATGGGCTACTGAGTGAATAGCCCCTCATCCCGACCCTCTCCTCAGCCGGAGAGGGTAACAGGCAGCGTTCCAGCAACCCCGGCAAGCACAGCGCGAACCGGGGCAACCTGACATCATTTGAAGGTGATATCGATTATGAGCGCCGAGGCACACCAGGAGATCCTTCGCACCGAAGGACTCAGTAAATTCTTCCCCGGCGTTAAGGCGCTGGATAACGTCAACTTTAGCCTGCGGCGCGGCGAAATCATGGCCCTGTTGGGCGAAAACGGCGCCGGGAAATCGACGCTGATCAAAGCGCTTACCGGCGTTTACCATGCCGATCGCGGCACTATCTGGCTGGAAGGCCAGACCATTTCCCCGAAAAATACCGCCCATGCCCAGCAGCTGGGGATCGGCACTGTCTACCAGGAAGTGAACCTGCTGCCCAATATGTCGGTGGCGGATAACCTGTTCATCGGCCGTGAGCCGCGGCGGTTTGGCCTGCTGCGGCGGAAAGAGATGGAGGCCAGGGCGACGGCGCTGATGGCCTCCTACGGCTTTTCCCTCGATGTGCGCGAGCCGCTGAACCGCTTTTCAGTGGCGATGCAGCAGATCGTCGCTATCTGCCGGGCCATCGACCTGTCGGCCAAGGTGCTGATCCTCGACGAGCCCACCGCCAGCCTCGATACCCAGGAGGTGGAGATGCTGTTTACCCTGATGCGCCAGCTCAGGGATAACGGCGTCAGCCTGATCTTCGTCACCCATTTTCTCGACCAGGTCTATGCGGTCAGCGACCGCATTACCGTGCTGCGCAACGGCAGCTTCGTCGGCTGCCGCGAGACCCGAGAACTGCCGCAGATTGAGCTGGTGAAAATGATGCTGGGCCGCGAACTGGACCACAACGCCCTGCAGCGGGCGGGCCGAACCCTGCTGAGCGATAAGCCGGTGGCGGCATTTGAAGGCTACGGTAAAAAAGGCACCATCGCCCCGTTCGACCTGCAGGTGCGTCCGGGCGAAATCGTTGGCCTCGCCGGCCTGTTGGGTTCCGGCCGCACAGAAACCGCCGAGGTGATCTTCGGTATTAAAACGGCGGACAGCGGGAAGGCGTGGATCAAAGGCAAACCGCAAACCCTGCGTTCTCCGCATCAGGCCTCCTGCCTCGGGATCGGCTTCTGTCCGGAGGATCGCAAAACCGACGGCATTATCGCCGCCGCCTCGGTGCGGGAAAATATCGTCCTCGCCCTGCAGGCGCAGCGCGGCTGGCTGCGGCCGATACCCCGGCGCGAACAGAACGAGATCGCCGAGCGCTTTATTCGCCAGCTGGGGATCCGCACCCCCAGCGCGGAGCAGCCGATCGAGTTTCTCTCCGGCGGCAACCAGCAGAAGGTGCTGCTTTCCCGCTGGCTGCTGACCAAACCGCAGTTCCTGATCCTCGATGAGCCGACCCGCGGCATCGACGTTGGCGCCCATGCGGAAATCATTCGCCTGATTGAAACCCTCTGCGCCGATGGCCTCGCGCTGCTGGTCATCTCCTCTGAACTGGAGGAGCTGGTGGGTTACGCCGATCGGGTCATTATCATGCGCGATCGCCGGCAGGTGGCCGAGATCCCGCTCGCCGAGCTCTCTGTACCGGCGATCATGAACGCAATTGCGGCATAAGGAGTAACCCATGATGCCTCGATCTCTTTCGCAAACCGGCCCGGAGAAGCGACGCTTCACCTGGCCGAAGGGCACCCCGCAGATCATTGCCCTGCTGCTGGTTCTGCTGGTCGACAGCCTGGTGGCGCCCCATTTTTATCAGGTGGTGCTCCAGGATGGCCGCCTGTTTGGCAGCCCAATCGATATTCTCAACCGCGCCGCCCCGGTGGCGCTGCTGGCCATCGGCATGACGCTGGTGATCGCCACCGGCGGCATCGACCTGTCGGTGGGGGCGGTGATGGCGATAGCCGGCGCGACGGCCGCCTCGATGACCGTCGGCGGTCACAGCCTGCCGGTGGTGCTGCTGGCCTCGCTGGCGGCGGGCGCGCTGGCCGGGCTGTGGAACGGCATTCTCGTGGCGGTCCTGAAGATCCAGCCCTTTGTGGCGACGCTGATCCTGATGGTGGCCGGACGCGGGGTGGCGCAGTTGATCACCGCCGGGCAGATCGTCACCTTTGATTCCCCGGCGCTGGCGTGGCTCGGCAGCGGATCGTTCCTCCTGTTTCCGACGCCGGTGATCATCGCCGCCGCGACCCTGCTGCTGTTCTGGCTGTTTACCCGCAAAACGGCGCTGGGCATGTTTATCGAAGCGGTAGGGATCAATATCCGCGCGGCGAAAAACGCCGGCGTCAATACCCGCATCGTGGTGATGCTGGCCTATGTCCTGAGCGGCGTCTGCGCGGCGATCGCCGGGATCATCGTGGCGGCGGACATTCGCGGCGCGGATGCCAATAACGCCGGGCTATGGCTTGAGCTGGACGCCATTCTGGCGGTGGTCATCGGCGGCGCTTCGCTGATGGGCGGGCGCTTCAACCTGCTGCTGTCGGTGGTGGGGGCGCTGATTATCCAGGGAATGAACACCGGGATTTTGCTCTCCGGCTTCCCGCCGGAGCTCAACCAGGTGGTGAAAGCGGTGGTGGTGCTGTGCGTACTGATTGTCCAGTCGCCGCGCTTTATCGGTTTACTGAAAGGGGTACGCGGCCATGATAAAACGTAATTTACCGTTGATGATCACCCTCGCGGTGTTTGTGCTGGGCTATCTCTACTGCCTGACGCAATTCCCCGGCTTTGCCTCGACGCGGGTGATCTGCAATATCCTGACGGATAACGCCTTCCTCGGGATCATCGCCGTGGGCATGACCTTCGTGATCCTCTCCGGCGGGATCGATCTGTCTGTCGGGTCGGTGATCGCCTTTACCGGCGTCTTTCTCGCCAAAGCGATTGGCTTTTGGGGAATATCACCGCTGGTGGCGTTTCCGCTGGTGCTGGTGATGGGCTGCGCCTTCGGCGCGTTTATGGGGCTGCTGATTGACGCCCTGAAGATCCCGGCCTTTATCATCACCCTCGCCGGCATGTTCTTCCTGCGCGGCGTGAGCTATCTGGTGTCAGAGGAGTCGATTCCGATTAACCACCCGGTGTACGACACCCTGTCCGGGCTGGCATGGACTATTCCCGGCGGCGGACGCCTCAGCGCCATGGGGCTGCTGATGCTGCTGGTGGTGGTGGCCGGTATTTTTGTCGCCCACCGCACCCGCTTCGGCAACCAGGTGTATGCCATTGGCGGCAACGCGACGTCGGCGAATTTAATGGGGATTTCCACCCGCAGCGCCACGATCCGTATCTATATGCTCTCCACCGGGCTGGCGACGCTGGCCGGGATCGTCTTTTCCATTTATACCCAGGCGGGCTATGCGCTGGCGGGCGTCGGCGTGGAGCTGGACGCCATTGCCTCGGTGGTGATCGGCGGCACGCTGCTCAGCGGCGGCGTCGGCACTGTGCTGGGAACCCTGTTCGGGGTGGCGATCCAGGGGCTGATTCAGACCTACATCAACTTCGACGGCACCCTCAGCTCATGGTGGACCAAAATCGCCATCGGCATTTTGCTGTTTATCTTTATCGCGCTGCAGCGTGGGCTGACCGTGCTGTGGGAAAACCGGCAGAATGCGGCGGTCACGCGGGTGAGCGGGGCGGGGAGTCGCTAAGAGAGAGGATCCTCCCGCAGGCGCGGGAGGAGCGGGCAGGGCGCTTAGGCGTCCGGGAACGACTTAATAAAGTTCTCGACGTCTTCCACCATGTGGTTGTTGCCGACGAAGAAGGAGCGGCGCTGGTGCAGGCTTTCCGGAACAATATCCAGAATACGCTCTTTACCATCGCTGGCCTTACCGCCCGCCTGTTCGGCGAGGAAGGCCATCGGGTTGCATTCATACAGCAGGCGCAGCTTGCCGTCCGGGTGGCTGGCGGTGCTTGGATAGAGGTAGATGCCGCCTTTCAGCAGGTTGCGGTGGAAGTCCGCCACCAGCGAGCCGATATAGCGTGAGGTATAAGGACGCTGAGTCGCTTTGTCCTCTTCCTGGCAGTACTTAATGTACTTCTTCACGCCCTGCGGGAATTTGATGTAGTTGCCTTCGTTAATGGAGTAGGTATTGCCCTTCTCCGGGAAGCGCATGCGCTCCTGGCACAGACAGAAGACGCCGAGGGACGGGTCGTAGGTGAAGGCGTGGACGCCGCAGCCGGTGGTATACACCAGCATCGTCGAGGAACCGTAAACCACATAGCCGGCGGCGACCTGGCGGTTACCCGGCTGCAGGAAGTCTTCTTCTGTCACCGGCGTGCCAACAGGCGTCACGCGGCGGTAGATAGAGAAGATCGTACCAACAGAGACGTTAACGTCGATGTTAGAGGAGCCATCCAGAGGGTCCATCAGCACCACGTATTTGGCGTGTTCACACCCTTCGAAGACGACAATCTCATCTTCTTCTTCAGAGGCGATCCCGGCAACAATATCGCGTGCTCGCAGTGCGGCTTTTAATTTTTCATTCGCGAACAGATCGAGTTTTTGCTGCACCTCGCCCTGAACGTTTTCAGCACCGCTGGCACCCAGGATATCGACCAGACCGGCCTTGTTGATATCGCGGTGGATGATCTTGGCGCCCAACTTTATTGCTGACAACAAAGCAGTCAGCTCACCGGTGGCGTGGGAGAACTCGTGCTGCTTTTCAACAATAAACTCACCTAACGTTTTCATAACTCGTTCCCTGCATTTTTATGTTGAGTAAAACGAACGCAACAATCTTAACAAAGAATCAAAAAAGTGCGCACTAGTGAATCGCGCCAGCAAAATACAGATTCGCCTGAAATGCATTTCGCCAGGGCCCGGGATATGGGTAAAATGTGCCCCGGATAAGAGAAGGAAATGACGAATGCGCATTCATATTTTAGGAATCTGTGGCACGTTTATGGGGGGCCTGGCCATGCTGGCGCGCTCCCTCGGTCATGAGGTAACGGGGTCGGATGCTAACGTCTATCCGCCGATGAGCACCCTGCTGGAAAACCAGGGGATCGATTTAATTCAGGGCTATGACCCCAGCCAGCTGGAGCCCCGGCCGGACCTGGTGATCATCGGTAACGCCATGACTCGCGGCAACCCGTGCGTTGAAGCGGTGCTGGAAAACAATATTCCCTATATGTCCGGCCCGCAGTGGCTGCACGACTTCGTGCTGCGCGATCGCTGGGTGCTGGCCGTCGCCGGGACCCACGGCAAAACCACCACCGCCGGCATGGCGACCTGGATCCTTGAAGCCTGCGGTTACCAGCCGGGCTTCGTGATCGGCGGCGTGCCGGGCAATTTTGACGTCTCTGCGCGCCTGGGCGACAGCCCGTTCTTCGTCATTGAAGCGGATGAATACGACTGCGCCTTCTTCGACAAGCGCTCCAAATTTGTTCACTACTGCCCGCGGACGCTGATCCTCAACAACCTTGAGTTCGACCACGCGGATATCTTTGACGACCTGAAGGCGATTCAGAAGCAGTTCCACCATCTGGTGCGCATCGTGCCGGGCAAAGGCAAAATTATCCTGCCGGAGAACGACATCAACCTGAAGCAGGTGATGGCGATGGGTTGCTGGAGCGAGCAGGAGCTGGTGGGCGAGCAGGGCCACTGGCAGGCGAAGAAGCTGAACGCTGACGCCTCGCAGTGGGAAGTGCTGTTCGACGGTGAAAAGGTCGGCGAGGTGAAGTGGGCGCTGGTCGGCGAGCATAATATGCATAACGGCCTGATGGCCATTGCCGCGGCGCGTCACGTCGGGGTACTGCCGGCGGATGCCGCGAACGCGCTGGGCAGCTTTATCAACGCCCGCCGTCGCCTGGAGCTGCGCGGCGAAGCCAACGGCGTCACCGTGTATGACGATTTCGCTCATCATCCGACGGCCATCCTCGCTACGCTGCAGGCGCTGCGCGGCAAAGTGGGCGGCACCGCGCGCATTCTCGCCGTGCTGGAGCCGCGCTCTAACACCATGAAAATGGGCGTCTGCAAAGACGATCTGGCGCCGTCTCTTGGCCGCGCCGATGAGGTGTTCCTCCTGCAGCCGCAGCATATCCCGTGGCAGGTGGCGGAAGTGGCGGAAGCCTGCGTCCAGCCGGCTCACTGGAGCGCCGACGTCGATACCCTGGCGGAGATGGTGGTCAAAACCGCCCATCCTGGCGACCATATCCTGGTGATGAGCAATGGCGGCTTCGGCGGCATTCATCAAAAGCTGCTGGATAAACTGGCGCAAAAAGCGGCCGCGACAGAGTAACGTCCCGCCTCCGGTCACTGCCCTCCGCGTGAGGGCAGTTTTGTTTTTACCAACAGGGATGGTGTGATGCTTACCCGCGAAAGCGTACTTTCTACCGACTCGCCCCATTTCGCCATGCTGGACGCGCTCTACGCGCGCGCCTTTCCGTGGCACGAGCAGCGCGAAAGCGAGGCCAAACGTCAGGCGCTCAGCAACGCGCACTACGCGCTGGAGGCGTGGTTCGATGAGGACGTATTTATCGGCCTCAGCGGCTGCTGGCAGTTTGCCGGCTACTGTTATGTCGAACATTTGGCGATCGACGATACGCTGCGCTCCCGCGGCTATGGTAAACAGCTGCTGGCGCAGATCCTGACGCGCGCGCCGCTGACCATTCTGGAAATCGATCCGCTGAGCAGCGAGATCGCCCATAAACGGCTGCGCTTTTATCAGTCGATGGGATTCCACGCTAACCCCTGGGCGCATCGTCATCCGACCTATCATCAGGGCATCGCGGATCATGAGCTGCTGGTGCTGAGCTACCCGCAGCCGATCGATGAGCGACAGTATCAGCAGTTTGCACGGGATCTCGGGCGCGAGGTGATGGGGCGGGCGTAGCCCGGCGCGGCGTACCGCTCCGGGCGTTCGGCTGGGGTATTTTTACTCTTTGGCGATCGGCGTGTCGTTCTCCGCCACTTTATTGTCGTCCTGAATCTGCGCGATTTTCTGCTCGACGGCGGCCACCTGGGCACTGTCATGCAGCAGGGTGTAGGTCAGATCAAACTGCGCGCTGGCGCCCGGCTGCAGCTGTTTTACGCGTTTTTGCTCGCGTTCAATGGTCACCGGATAGGCGTAGCTGGTCCCCGGCTCGATACCGGTGACATAGCCCTGTTTGACGGTGTCGGTGTTTTTCCACAGCGTCAGGACCGGCAGCTGGCGGGTGTCGAACTGAATGGAGGCTCCTTTATCGCCCGCTTTGTTGACCACGGCGGCCAGCGTCTGGTGATTTTCATCGGCCAGCGGCTGAATATTAAACACCATCTCGTCAAAGTCTTTGGTCGGCCCCTGATAGGTTTGCCAGGTTTTTAATCCGCTCTTAGCGTAATCATTGAACGGGCTGATGCTGGACATCGGGGCGAGGAAACGCGCGCCTTCTTCCAGAATCGGGGTGCCGAAGTTGCTGTGGTAGATGATCTGGTAATCATGCGGATAGTCGGCGTGATTGGTTAAGACATCGTGCAGGCTGAAGCTGTTGCTGCCCGGGATATAGCGCAGCTCGGTCATGGTTTGCAGATCGGCTTTTTTGAAGGTGCTCTCTTTCACCAGCCCGCGGACGCGAATTTCATACGGCGCGCTGTCGGCCACCTCTACCTCCACCAGAGAGGCCGGCGTGTTGCCTGCCTTGCCGTGCAGGGTATAAATTTGCCCGTCCGCGGTCACCGGATGGCCGGTCCACTCATAGCCGCAGCGGACCATCATTTCGTTGAACCCTTCCAGCCAGCCGAGCCCGTTGCGACTCTCCAGGTTGATAAACGCCGGGTTAACAACCTCTTTGACCGGCGAATCCCAACCCATCCGGCTGCCGAAGCCTTCCACTCGCAGCAAGTTCATGCCGCGCGTCGGGCTGAGGGTGATGGTCAGGCCGTCTTTACTGCGAATGGTGAGGATTTTGCTGCCTTCCTGCTTGCCGCCGTGCAGGACTTTCTGCTCAATGCTGAACGCATGGTCTTTCACCTTCAGCTGATCGCTGCCGATCTGCCAGTTTCCTTTATCCATGCCCTCTTCAGCATTCGTCAGCACCCATGTTTTTGCCGCGGCGGAGCCAGAAACCAGCAGAGCGATAGCCGTCAGAACCAATGTCTTTTTCATTTTATTCCCTTTTTGCTGAATCGATTGTGTCATTGACGTGTGAAATCTACCGGCATGGGGGTGATTAAAATGTGAAGCGCCTCACCTGGTGAGAAAGTGGCCGTTTTTAAGATGTTAAATGCGATGATCGTCGTATTATTGTGCTAAACCATGCTTAATTATCACCACAAGATGTGATCTGCATTGCTTTTAGCTTTAACGATTCAGCTGAAGGGAAGGCAATAAACGACAGTCTCTTTGTGCGGACTTGGGGGCTCAGGGGAGGCAGCGGGGAACCCCCTGCTGGCGCGATGCTTGCGTTGAAGAAGGGGAAGGTGGGCCGGATACAGCCTGCCCGGCGGCGCGGCGCTTGCGCGGGCCTGCGGAGTCGAGCAACTGTTTGATAACTCAGGTTCAGCAGCCTTCCGTAGGCCGGATAAGGCGTTAACCACCCACCAGACAAAGCGGAGTAGCCCGGATAAGGCGCAGCGCGCCGCCATCCGGGTGACTTGAGCGGCAAAAGCGGCGGGAATTAGCCTTCGTTTTCCGCCAGTTCGCGCAAATACTGGAAGATCAGGCGCGCGGATTTCGGCGGTTTGTTGCCTTCTTTCTCTTTCTTCGCATTGCGGATCAGGGAACGCAGCTGCTGACGGTCAGCATCTGGCCACAGGTTCAGCACTTCAGCTACGGCGTCATCCCCGTCGTCAATCAGTCGGTCACGGATCTGCTCCAGCTTGTGGAACAGCGCAACCTGCTGGTTGTGGCGGTTTTTCAGCTTATCCAGCGCCTGACGAATCGGATCGACATCGCGATTGCGCAGCATCTTACCGATAAGCTGCAGCTGGCGGCGGCGACCCTCTTTTTTGATTCGCTGGGCGAGTTCGATGGCGTCGCGCAGGTCAGTATCCAGCGGAATTTTATCCAGCGCGTTTTTCCCCAGGTCAACGAGTTCCGCGCCAAGACGCTTCAGTTCTTCCGCGTCGCGCTTAATTTCACTCTTACTGACCCAGATAATTTCATCGTCTTCATCCTCGATATCATCACCGGGAACGTCGTCGAGCCAGTCTTCGGGCTGCTTTGTCATCTCAGGCTCCTTAAAAAAAGAGGCTAATGTTACCAGTTAAGGCGCGCACTGAAAAACGGTTCTCTGTTAGACTTCAGTTAACTCCTTCTTACATTATGGCATTAGCAATGAAAGTGATCTCTCAAGTTGCCCAGCAACGTAAGACGCTGGAAGAGGCCGTGACCACGGCGCTGGAACTGGCGGCAGGTAAATCCGATGGCGCGGAAGTCTCCGTCAGCAAAACGACGGGCATCGGCGTCAGCACCCGCTATGGCGAAGTGGAGAATGTAGAATTCAATAGCGATGGGGCGTTAGGCATCACGGTTTACCACCAGAACCGCAAGGGCAGCGCCTCTTCCACCGATCTCAGCCCGGACGCCATCGCCCGCACCGTGCAGGCGGCGCTGGATATTGCCCGCTACACCTCCCCGGATCCCTTCGCCGGCGTGGCGGATAAAGAGCTGCTGGCCTTTGACGCCCCGGATCTGGACCTGTTCCACCCGGCGGAGGTCTCCCCGGATGAGGCCATCGAACTGGCCGCCCGCGCAGAGCAAGCGGCGCTGAAGGCCGATAAACGCATCACCAACACCGAAGGCGGCAGCTTTAACAGCCACTACGGCATCAAAGTGTTCGGCAACAGCCATGGCATGCTGCAGAGCTACTGTTCGACTCGCCACTCCCTTTCCAGCTGCGTGATCGCGGAAGATGACGGCGACATGGAACGCGACTACGCCTATACCATTGGCCGGGCGATCGAGGATCTGCAGTCCCCGGAATGGGTCGGGGAAGAGTGCGCCCGCCGCACCCTGTCGCGCCTCGCGCCGCGTAAGCTGTCGACCATGAAGGCGCCGGTGATTTTCGCCAATGAAGTGGCGACCGGGCTGTTTGGCCACCTGGTCGGAGCGATTGCCGGTGGTTCGGTATACCGCAAATCCACCTTCCTGCTCGATTCGCTGGGCAAACAAATTTTGCCGGAGTGGCTGACCATTGAAGAGCATCCGCACCTGCGTAAAGGACTGGCCTCCACGCCGTTCGACAGCGAAGGCGTGCGCACCGAGCGTCGCGATATCGTCAAAGACGGCGTGCTGACCCAGTGGCTGCTGACCAACTACTCCGCTCGCAAGCTGGGGATGAAAAGCACCGGCCACGCCGGCGGCATCCATAACTGGCGCATCAACGGCCGCGGCCTGAGTTTTGCAAAGATGCTTAAAGAGATGGGCACCGGTCTTGTGGTTACCGAACTGATGGGGCAGGGTGTCAGTGGCGTCACTGGCGACTACTCACGCGGCGCATCCGGCTTCTGGGTAGAAAATGGCGAAATTCAATATCCTGTCAGTGAGATCACCATTGCAGGAAATCTGAAAGAAATGTGGCGTAATATCGTGACCATCGGCGATGATATTGAAACGCGCAGCAACATTCAGTGCGGTTCTGTGCTGCTGCCGGAGATGAAAATCGCCGGGCAATAACACCTGTTTGCTTAAATAATAAAAAGGAAGTGAGCAATGCGTAAAAAACTGTTAGCGATGCTGGCTGTCTCTGCTTTTGCGCTCGGTTCAGCCTCGGCCTTCGCCGACCTGGGCGAAGACATGGACACTCTGGCAGAAAATCTGCAAGTGGTACAGAAAACCTCTGACGCCGGCGAGCTGAAAGCGGCGCTGAATAAGATGCGTACCGCCGCGGTTGATGCCCAGAAAGAGACCCCGCCGAAGCTGGAAGGCAAAGCGGCCGACAGCGCTGAGATGAAAGATTACCGTCACGGTCTGGATATTCTGATCGGCCAGATCGACGGCGCGCTGAAGCTGGCGAATGAAGGCAAGGTGAAAGAGGCGCAGGCCGCCGCGGAGGAGTTTAAAACCACCCGCAACACCTACCATAAGAAGTACCGCTAACTGTTCTTTTCGGGAGGCATCAGCCGATGTCTCCCGCCTGAAAACCTACCTGTATCACATTTTTCCCTTTTCTTTTTCCGGCCTTTCCGCAGCCGCGGGCGGCTCATTCGCGCGCATTGTTGTGATACGTCTCACGCCATAATTGCTGTTTTTTCATTTTTCCAGTGAATGTGTGGTGTCGATCACGCCTGCCGTCTCCCTTTCCACTTCGAAGTGGAAAACAACTCGCTACAAACTCCCATCCCCCGGCGCTACTTTGATTCCCAGAGACATCAGCGGGGTATCAGAAGTGAATAACGGAGCGGTAATACACGACGTAGGGGAGCAGGCAGCGCAGACCGAACGCCTGGCTGACAAGATGCTGCAGCAGGTTTTTGCCCTGTTAAGCCGTCACGGCATCGTCCCTAACGACGTTCAGGAGCAAATGCTGACCTCCCACGTGCGGGCGATGGCCCACCGGTCAATCAGCGGGGAACCGCTGCCGGAAGTGGATGCCAGCCTGTTCGAAGAGATTTCACCAGATTCAATGACGTTGGCCCGCGAAGTGGTCGCGCAGTTCGGCAACCTGCCTGATGAAGAGGCCTGGCTGCTCTCCGTCCATTTCGAAGTCGCAAAAGAAAACCTGTAAGGAGCAAAACATGGAACAAATCACCGTAGTTATTGGCGACCGTCTGGGTAAAGGCCAAAAAGTCGCCGCAGGCGCAGAGAAAGCCGGCGCACGTGCAGTGGTCGTCCCTGGCGTTGCTGCCGACATGAAGCTTGGCGACATGATGAAAGCGGAAAACGCCACCTTCGGCATCTCCTTCTGCGGCAGCGGCGGCGCCGGCGCCATCACCGCCCAGACCAAATACGGCTACAAAGCGAAATACGGCATGCGTTCCGTGGAAGAGGGCGTCACTGCCATCAACGAAGGCTGCAACGTACTGGGCTTCGGCTTTATGGATAAAGAAGAGCTGGGCGAGCGGCTGGTAGAGGCCTGGAAAAAGAAATACGGCGCATAAGTATGAAAGAGCAATTCACCACCACGGTAAGGGTTGCCGGCAAAGGCGAAAGCAAATCACGGGCCTTCGCCGATGCCCTGAACCATGTGCAGGCTGCGGTGATGAAAACGTCATCGCACATTCTGCTGCGTATTGAGCCACAGGACGTGACGGTTGTTCATGCGCGCGAAGCGGTACGAAAAGAGGCCTTCCTGTTTTTCTTTTTGCGCCGTGAACGACGGACCTACAGCGTGGAGCTGGACGTCACCGTCAACGTGACCGCCATCGATCTCGATAAAGTGGATTTCGTCACGCAAACCTGATTGTTAGCAAAGGGTCTGACTATGTTCCTGATAATATTAATAAAATCGCTTATCATCGGCGGCCTGGTCGGCGTCGGCGTGGGCGCCGGAGCGGCACGCATGTTTCATGCCCCTACCACCCAGGGGATGGGGGCGTTTCGAACCCTGGGCGAGCTGAACTCCTGTGAGGGCGATCCGGCTTCCCACTTCTCCTTTGGCCTCGGTTTCTTCTTTAACGCTTGGGCCTCTTCCGTTGCAGCAGGCTCCTTCACCCAGGATGTTGACCACCGCATTATCCCCAACTGGGGCGCGGCGGCGCTGATGCTGAAAAATCGTAACGTCGGCGAAACGCTGCACGATCCGAAAAAAATGGCCATCTCCTGCGGCATCATCGGCATGATCGTCGTCGCCTTCCTTAACCTCACCGCCTCGTCCGTACCGGAAGCGCTGCAGGTGACCGCGGTTAAGGTACTGGTCCCGGCGGCAAACCTGCTGGTGAACACCGTGATGCCGGTGATCTTCTGGCTGGCGGCGATCGACGCCGGTAAAAAATCAGGCTTCTGGGCGACCATCTTCGGCGGCGCGGCGCAGCTGATTATGGGCAACGCCGTACCGGGGCTGGTGCTGGGCATCCTGATCGGCAAAGGCGTTGAAGAGAGCGGCTGGAACCGGGTCACCAAAGTGATGATGGTGGCCATTGTCGCCCTGTTCGTCCTCAGCGGCTTCTTCCGCGGCTTCGACATGAAGATGATCGAATCCTTCCATCTGACCGTGCCGAACTGGCTGGACATGATCCACAACTCACTCAGCGGCAAGTAACGGGAGCCTGATAATGGAACAGAATAAAGGTTTTTGGTATGCCGACTGGTCGTTCCCGATCTTCGTTGGCCTGCTCTCCTCCGGCGTCTTCGCCGGGACCCACATGTACTACCTGTACGGCATCGGCGCCTTTAACGAAGTCGCCTTCGTGGCGATGCTGAAGTCGGGGATTGATACCGGCGTTTACGGCGCGGTGGCGGCGTTTGGCGCCAGCTTCCTGTTCGCCCGCATCATCGAAGGGTCGCTGGTGGGGATCCTCGATATCGGCGGCGCTATTCAGACCGGGATCGGTCTTGGCGTCCCGGCGCTGCTGCTCGGCGCGGGCTTTGTCTTCCCGGTGGCGAACTTCGCCGCCTCGCTGGCAACCGGCCTGATCCTCGGTCTGGCGGTGGGCTACATCATCATTCTGGCGCGTAAGTTCACCATCAACCAGAGCGACTCCACCTACGGCGCCGACGTGATGATGGGGGCCGGTAATGCCTCCGGCCGCTTCCTCGGCCCCTTGATCATCCTCAGCGCAATGACCGCCTCGATTCCTATCGGGATCGGCTCGCTGGTTGGCGCCCTGCTGTTCTACATCTGGCAGAAACCGATCACCGGCGGCGCCATCCTCGGCGCGATGATCCTCGGCTCCATTTTCCCGGTGGCGATTAGCTAATCGCCCGATGGCGCGGCGCCTATCGGGCCTACACGTCAGCGCGATTGGTAGGCCGGATAAGGCGGTACGCCGCCATCCGGCAACAGATACACTCTTTCATCAGGAGATAGCTATGTTTGATTTACTCCTGCGCCGCGCGCGCCTCGTCGACGATACCCTGACTGATATCGCCATTCAGGACGGGAAAATCGCGGCGCTGGGCGAGATTAGCGCGCCCTCCCGCAAAACCCTCGAACTGCAGGGCAACAGCTACGTCAGCGCCGGCTGGATTGACTCCCACGTTCACTGCTACCCGAATTCGCCAATTTATCACGATGAGCCGGACAGCGTCGGCATCGCCGCCGGCGTCACCACCGTGATTGATGCCGGCAGCACCGGCGCCGACGATGTCGATGAGTTCTATCAACTGACCCGTAAAGCGGCGACGGAAGTCTATGCCCTGCTCAATATCTCCCGCGTCGGGCTGATTGCCCAGAATGAACTGGCCAATATGACCAATATTGACGCCGAGGCGGTGAAGCAGGCGGTGCAGCGTCATCCCGATTTTATCGTTGGTCTGAAGGCGCGGATGAGCAGCAGCGTGGTGGGGGAAAACGGCATTACGCCGCTGGCGTGCGCCAAGGCGATTCAGCAGGAAAACGGCGATCTGCCGCTGATGGTGCACATTGGCAACAATCCGCCGAACCTCGATGAAATCGCCGATCTGCTGAGCCGCGGCGACATCATTACCCACTGCTATAACGGCAAACCGAACCGCATTCTGAATCCTGCCGGCGAACTGCGCAGTTCGATTACTCGCGCCCTGCAGCGCGGCGTGCGCCTCGACGTCGGCCACGGTACCGCCAGCTTCAGCTTTGAAGTGGCGCGCCGGGCGATTGCGCTGGGCATTCTGCCGCACACCATCAGCTCGGATATTTACTGCCGTAACCGCATCGACGGCCCGGTGCGTTCGCTGGCGCTGGTGATGTCGAAATTTCTCGCCATCGGCATGACCCTGTCGCAGGTGATTGCCTGCGTGACCGTCAGCGCTGCCGAGGGGCTGCGCCTGTCGCGTAAAGGGCGGCTGGAAGTGGGTTTCGACGCCGATCTCACGCTATTTCGCCTGGAGCGCCAGCCAACGCTGCTGGTGGATGCCGAAAAAGAGAGCCTCCAGGCAGACAACATTTTGGTGCCGCTGGCCGCGATCCGCGCGGGCAAAGGCTATCTGACCGAACAAGGGAGCGCGGAACATGCCTTCGATTTTTGAAAAATACCATTTAAAACAAGTTATTAACACTTCTGGCCGGATGACGGCGCTGGGCGTTTCCACGCCGCGTCCGGAAGTGGTGGACGCCGCGATGGCCGGCATGAACCAGTACTTTGAAATGAAAGATCTGGTGAATAAAACCGGCGAGTACATCGCCAGGCTGCTGGACGTGGAAGGGGCGACCGTGGTCTCCTGCGCCTCGGCAGGGATTGCCCAGTCGGTGGCGGCGGTGCTGGTGAAAGACAGCGACTGGCTGCTGGAGAACCTGCACGTCACGCCGATAGAGCATAACGAAATCGTCTTGCCGAAGGGCCACAACGTCAACTTCGGCGCGCCGGTCGGCACCATGGTGGCGCTGGGCGGCGGCAGGCTGGTGGAAGCGGGCTACGCCAACGAATGCTCTGCCGAACAGCTGGCGGCGGCGATCACCCCGCGCACCGCGGCGATCCTCTACATCAAATCCCACCACTGCGTGCAGAAAAGCATGCTCAACGTGGCGCAGGCCGCGGAAGTGGCGCGTCAGCATCATTTACCGCTGATCGTCGACGCGGCGGCGGAGGAAGATCTGCAGGGCTACTACCGCATGGGCGCCGACCTGGTGATCTACAGCGGCGCGAAAGCGATTGAAGGGCCGACCAGCGGGCTGGTGATCGGCAAAACGCAGTACGTCGAGTGGGTTAAACGCCAGTCGATGGGGATTGGCCGGGCGATGAAAGTGGGTAAAGAGGGGATCCTCGGCCTGACCTGCGCCATTGAACACTACCTGACGGCAAGCAAAGAGAGCGGCCAAGAGATGGTGGCGAAGATGACGCCGTTTATCGAACAGCTCAATACCCTCAACGGCGTCACTGCCCGCGTGGTCTGGGACAGCGCCGGCCGCGATATCGCCCGCGCCGAAATCAAATTCGACGAAGCGGTGACCGGCGTGAAGACCGGCGATCTGGTTAACGCGCTGAAGCAGGGCGAATACGCCATCTACTTCCGCGGCTATAAAGCGAATGAAGGCATTATCGAAGCCGATGTCCGCAGCGTTGACGCCCAGCAGCTGGCGGTAGTCGCCCGCCGTATCGCGGAAGTTCTGAACAAGGAGAAACAAGCATGAAACTGACCCCAAACTTTTACCGTGACCGCGTGTGCCTGAACGTCCTGGCGGGTAGCAAAGACAACGCCCGGGAAATCTATGACGCGGCGGAAGGTCATGTCCTGGTCGGCGTGCTCTCCAAAAACTACCCGGACGTCGCCAGCGCGGTGGCCGATATGCGCGACTACGCGAAGCTGATTGATAACGCCCTCTCCGTCGGGCTGGGCGCAGGGGATCCGAATCAGTCGGCGATGGTGAGCGAGATTTCGCGCCAGGTGCAGCCGCAGCACGTCAATCAGGTCTTCACCGGCGTGGCCACCAGCCGCGCGCTGCTCGGGCAGAACGAAACGGTGGTCAACGGCCTGGTCTCGCCCACCGGCACCCCGGGTATGGTGAAGATCTCCACCGGCCCGCTGAGCAGCGGCGCGGCGGATGGGATTGTGCCGCTGGAAACCGCCATCGCGCTGTTAAAAGATATGGGCGGCAGCTCCATCAAATACTTCCCGATGGGCGGCCTGAAGCACCGCGACGAGTTCGAGGCGGTGGCCAAAGCCTGCGCCGCGCACAATTTCTGGCTGGAGCCGACCGGCGGTATCGATCTGGAAAACTACAGCGCGATCCTGAAGATCGCCCTTGATGCCGGGGTGAGCAAAATCATCCCGCATATCTACAGCTCGATTATCGATAAGGCCAGCGGCAACACCCGCCCGGCCGATGTTCGCCAGCTGCTGGAGATGACCAAACAGTTAGTGAAGTAGTGCCATCGCCCCTCGCCCTCAAAGGGTGAGGGGCAGCTTATCCCACTGAACCATCAAGGAGTTGCTATGCCTGTCGCTCGTCATCTGCTTGTCGCTTCACTGTCCCTGTTTGCCGCCGCCGGCGCCGCGCAAACTCACTATGCCTGGGTAGGCACCTATAATCCCAATGGCGAAGGTCTGTACCGCTTTACCGTTGATAGCCAAACCGGCGCGCTACGTGACAGGACGCTGGTGAGCTCGTTGCCGAACGCCGCGCAGCTGACCGTCTCGCGCGATGGCAAAACGCTGTATGCCGCCAGCGAAGTGGAGAAAGGCGTGGTGCAGGCGTGGCGCATTGAGAAGAACGGCGAGCTGACCGCACTCAATCAGGTCGCCTCCGGCGGCGCCGGTCCGGTTTATCTCTCCCTGACGCCGAACGGTAAACAGCTGCTGGTGGCCAACTACGTCAGCGGCAGCATCGCCGTGCTACCGGTGAAAGAAGACGGTAGCCTGGGCGAGGCGGTGGACAGGCATCAGGATGAAGGCCCGGCAGGGGCCGAACGCCCGGCGGCGGCCGTCGAGGGCAGCTTCGCCATCAGCGATCACAATGGCCCGCACGCCCATATGATCGCCGCCGATCCCAGCGGGAAATTTGTTTACTCCACCGATCTGGGACTGGATCGGATCTATCAGTATCGGCTGGATAGCGCCAGCGGCAAGCTGACGCCGAACGATCCGCCGTTTATCGCCGCCTCGTCGCCGGGAGCCGGCCCGCGCCACTTCGTCTTCACGCCAAAGGGCGACGGTCTGTGGCTGATTAACGAGGAAGCGTCGACGCTGACCTTCTATCATCTGGATCAGCAAAGCGGCCTGCTGCGCGAAGGCAAAACTGTCTCCGCGCTGCCCAAAGAGTATAAGGGCACCAGCTTTGCCGCCGGCCTGGCGCTGAGCAACGACGGCAAACAGCTGTACGTCGCCAACCGTCTGCATAACAGCATCGCCCACTTTACGGTGCAGGCCGACGGCCGCCTGCGCCACCAGGAGGATATCTGGACGCGCGGAGATTACCCCCGCACGCTGACCCTGGATAATCAGGGGCAGTGGCTGTACGTCATGAACCAGCGTAGCGATAATATTACCCGCTTCAGCGTGGCGCCGAAGGATGGCAAATTGACCTTTGTCTCAGACTACACGCCGGTCGGCAGCCCATCGCAGATGGTGATTTCCGCCCAACCCTGAGCCGTAACCACAAGGAACTGACATGCGATTTCCCAACCAGCGCTTAGCGCAACTCTTCACCCTGCTGCGGAATGAAACGCTGCCGCAGGATGAGCTGGCGCAACGCCTGTCGGTTTCCACTCGTACCGTGCGCGCCGATATTACCGCCCTGAATGCGCTACTGGCGCAGTATGGCGCGCAGTTTATCCTTAACCGCGGCAGCGGTTATCAGCTGAAAATTGATAACCCGGCGAGCTTCCAGGCGCTGGAGGAGACGGCGCCGAAGGCGCAGCATGTCCCGCGTACCGCCCAGGATCGCATCACTTTCCTGCTGGTGCGTTTTCTGACGTCGGCGTTCTCGATCAAGCTGGAAGACCTGGCGGATGAGTGGTTCGTCAGCCGCGCCACGCTGCAAAACGATATGGTCGAGGTGCGCGAGCGCTTCCAGCGCTATCAGCTAACCCTTGAAACCCGCCCGCGCCACGGCATGAAGCTGTTCGGTAGCGAGGTATCGGTTCGCGCCTGCCTCACCGACCTGCTGTGGGAGCTAACCCAGCAGGGCGGTATCGCGCCGCCGATCGGCGCCGAGGCCTTTGCAGAGGAGGTGCCTGCGCTGCTGGAGCCGGTGCTGCAGGAGACGCTCACGCGCCACCATATTCGTCTCACCGACGTCGGCGAGCGCTTTATCTGCCTGTACGGGGCGGTGGTGGTGCGTCGCGTCAGCGAAGGCTACCCACTGGCGGATTTTAGTGCTGAAGATGTGGCGCAGAACGTCCGCGATGCCGCTCACGATCTGGCGGGAGAGCTACAGCGGCTGGCCGGAAAACCTTTATCGCCCGCGGAAGAAGAGTGGCTGTGCGTGCATATCGCCGCCCGTCAGGTACAGGACGTGGACCCGGAAACCATCAGCGCCGACGATGACGAAGCGCTGGTCAACTACATCCTGCGCTACATCAACAGCCAGTATAACTACAACCTGCTGGACGATGCCCAGCTGCACGCCGATCTGCTAACCCACATAAAGACCATGATCACCCGCGTACGTTACCAGATCATGATCCCCAATCCGCTGCTGGATAACATCAAACAGCACTACCCGATGGCCTGGGATATGACCCTCGCCGCGGTCTCCAGCTGGGGCAAATATACTCCGTACACCATCAGCGAAAACGAAATCGGCTTTCTGGTGCTGCATATCGGCGTCGGGCTGGAGCGCCACTACAACATCGGCTACCAGCGTCAGCCGCAGGTGCTGCTGGTGTGCGATACCAGCAATGCGATGGTGCGGATGATCGAGGCGATCCTGCAGCGCAAATATCCGCAGCTGGAGATCGCCGCCACCATTTCCCAGCGCGAATACGAACAGCGGGACGCGATCGAGGCGGATTTTGTTATCTCCACGGTGCGGATCAGCGAAAAAGACAAGCCGGTAGTGACCATCGCGCCGTTCCCCACTGACTATCAACTGGATCAGATCGGCAAGCTGGTGCTGGTGGACCGTACCCGTCCATGGATGCTGAATAAGTACTTCGATGCCGCCCACTTCCGGGTGGTCGATACGCCGATGGATCAGCAAACGCTGTTCGCCGAGCTGTGCCAGCAGCTGCTGGAGGAAGGCTTTGTTGACGCCGAGTTTCATGCTTCGGTGGTGGAGCGTGAAGCGATTGTCAGCACCATGCTCGGCGATGGCATTGCGCTGCCGCACTCCCTGGGGCTACTGGCGAAAAAGACGGTGGTCTATACCGTCATTGCCCCGCAGGGCATCGCCTGGGGTGACGAAACCGCCCATATCATCTTCCTGCTCGCTATCAGCAAGCGCGAGTATGAAGAGGCGATGGCGATCTACGATATTTTCGTGACTTTCCTGCGCGAGCGCGCTATGAGCCGCCTCGCCGCGACCCGCAGCTTCGATGAGTTTAAAACGGTGGCGATGGAGTGCGTCAGCCGGTTTTGAGAGGCGTTTTCCAGATTCGAGTGTAATGCAAATGTAATGCTATAATGCATTACAAAATATCCCTTTCTGGAGGCATAATGGCCACGCTCAACGTTCGACTGGACGATAAACTCAAAAAAGAGGCTTATGCCGTGCTGGAGAAACTCGATATGACGCCAACGGAGGCGGTGCGCCTGCTGTTTCAATACATTGCGGAAAATGGCCGCATGCCAGTGAAAAGTATGACTATCAGCGATAGCGAAGCGGCATTATTACGCACCGTCCGCGAGCGGCTGGAAAACCCGCAGCCGGAGGTGAAGGTGAGTCTGGATGACCTATGAACTGGCGTTTGATCCGCGTGCCTGGCGCGAATGGCAGAAGCTTGGCGAGACGATCAAAAAACAGTTCAAAAATAAGCTCCAGCAGGTTGTGCAGAATCCGCGAATTGCATCGGCCAGTCTGAGTGATTTACCGGATTGCTACAAAATCAAGCTTAAGGCGTCAGGTTATCGGTTGGTGTATCAAGTACGGGATAGTGTGGTGGTGGTTTACGTTATTGCCATTGGCAAAAGAGAGAAAGCGGCCGTTTATCATCAGGCGAATAAACGGCTCTAAACGCTATCGCAAATGATGTACCACCTGGTTGCTGCTGCCGCGCCAGATCAGCGCCGGGTCTTTTAAATCCTGCACAAACTTACCGTCGACCAGCACGTTGATCAGGTTCACCACCTGCATCTGCGCCTCATTCAGCTCATCCAGTTTATAGCCGGTCCAGACCCAGATATCTTTGCCGGGGCATTCGGCACGCACGCGCTGAACCAGTTTGAGGATCTCCGCGACGTTCTGCGGATGCAGCGGATCGCCGCCGGAGAGTGAAATCCCCTGGCGTTTGATGCGGGTATCGTTGAGGTCGGCAATGATGCGGTCGGCCATCTCGGCGGTAAACGGCATGCCGGAGTTCACCCGCCAGGTGCTTTTGTTGTAGCAGCCGGGGCACTCATGGACGCAGCCGGAGACAAACAGGGTGCAGCGGGTGCCGGGGCCGTTGACAATATCTACCGGGTAGTACTGATGGTAATTCATTGTTTCCTCTTCTCATTTGCCGATGTAGCGGCGTTGGCTGCGCTCGCTCGCCCGGGTCACTTACTCCAGTAAGCTCCCCGGGACTTACTCGTTTGCCGCCTTGCTACAACGCCAACTGATTTGAGGAAACCCACCTGGCTGTTTGGGATCCCCTCGTTTGCCGCCTTGCTCTGACGCTAATGGCTTTGCGAAAACGGAGGTGCTGTGCATTTGTAAAGGGAACGGCTCCCGGCGTCGCTGCGCTCGCCCGGGCTACGAAAAGCCGCATACGCGGTTGTAGCCCGGATAAGGCGCTTTGCGCCGCGATCCGGGAACGGCGCCTTAGTGGCCAAACGGCTACGGGGCCGGTCCCTTCTCCCCGTTGGGGAGAGGGGGAGGGGCTAAACCAGCTGGAATTAACCGATCTGCCCGTTGCCCAGATGCTTCACGCGGCGCTTCACTTCTTCCTGCTTGCCGGCGTTGAACGGACGCGCGTCCGGACTGCCAAGGTAGCCGCACACCCGACGGGTAACGGAAACGCGGGAGGCGTCGTGGTTACCGCATTTCGGGCAGGTAAAGCCCTTGCTGGTGCACTCGAACTCGCCGGTGAAACCGCACTCGTAGCACTCATCGATCGGCGTGTTAGTGCCGTAGTACGGCACATGCTGATAGCTGTAATCCCATACGTCTTCCAGCGCCTTCAGGTTGTGCTGGATGTTTGGGTATTCGCCGTAGCAAATGAAGCCCCCGTTAGCCAGCGGCGGATACGGCGCTTCAAAATCGATCTTGTCGTACGGGTTGACCTTCTTCTCCACGTCGAGGTGGAAGCTGTTGGTGTAGTAACCTTTGTCGGTCACGCCCTCCACCACGCCAAACTCGGCGGTGTCGAGACGGCAGAAGCGGTCGCACAGGTTTTCGCTCGGCGTGCTGTACAGGCTAAAGCCGTAGCCGGTCTCTTCTTTCCACAAATCGACGGCGTCGCGCAGGCGCTGGACGATGGCCACACCCTTCTCGCGCAGCGCCTCGCTGTCGTACATATGCTGGTTGCCGTACAGCGCATTGATAGTTTCATGGATACCGATATAGCCCAGCGAAATCGACGCCCGGCCGTTTTTAAAGATCTCGGAGACGTCGTCGTCGGCTTTCAGCCGTACGCCGCAGGCCCCTTCCATATAGAGGATCGGCGCCACGCGCGCTTTTACCCCTTCCAGGCGGGCAATGCGGGTCATCAGCGCTTTGCGCGCCAGCTGCAGGCGCTCGTCCAGCAGCGCCCAGAAGGCGGCTTCGTCGCCTTTCGCTTCCAGGGCGATGCGCGGCAGGTTGAGGCTGATGACGCCGAGGTTATTGCGCCCATCGTGCACCTGCTCGCCGTTCTCGTTTTCCCACACCCCGAGGAAGCTGCGGCAGCCCATCGGCGTTTTGAACGACCCGGTAACCTTCACCACCTGGTCGTAGTTGAGGATATCCGGGTACATGCGCTTGCTGGCGCACTCCAGCGCCAGCTGTTTGATGTCGTAGTTCGGGTCGCCGAACTTATGGTTCAGGCCGTCACGGATCGCGAACACCAGTTTCGGGAACACCGCGGTCTTACGGTTTTTACCGAGGCCGGCAATGCGGTTGCGCAGAATCGACTGCTGGATCAGCCGCGATTCCCAGCTGGTGCCGAGACCGAATCCGAAGGTGACGAACGGCGTCTGGCCGTTGGCGGTATGCAGCGTGTTAACCTCATACTCCAGCGACTGGAAGGCGTCGTAGCACTCTTTTTCGGTACGGGCGCGGGCATAGCCTTCGGCATCCGGGATCTGCCACTCTTCGGCGATTTTACGATGCTTGTTAAAGCTTTCGCTGACGAACGGCGCCAGCACTTCATCGATTCGGTTGATGGTGGTGCCGCCGTAAATATGGCTGGCGACCTGGGCGATGATCTGCGCGGTCACCGCGGTGGCGGTAGAGATAGACTTCGGCGGCTCGATCTCCGCGTTGCCCATCTTAAAGCCCTGGGTCAGCATGCCTTTCAGGTCGATCAGCATGCAGTTAAACATCGGGAAGAAGGGCGAGTAATCGAGGTCATGATAGTGGATCATGCCGCGTTCGTGGGCCATCACCACATCGTGAGGCAGCAGGTGCTGCCGGGCGTAGTGCTTGGCGACGATACCGGCCAGCAGGTCGCGCTGGGTCGGGATGACTTTACTGTCCTTGTTGGCGTTTTCGTTGAGCAGCGCGGAGTTGGTCTGCTCGACGAGGCCGCGGATCTCCTGATTGAGGCGGCCGCGCTTCTCACGCTGGCTATCGCGGTCATGGCGATACTCAATGTAGGCGCGCGCCAGCTGCTTATAGGGGCCGGACATCAGCTGGTTTTCCACCGCGGTCTGGATCTCGTTGATGTCGACCTGAGCGCGGCCCTGCATTTGTTGGCTAACGACTTCTGCGACGGTGGCGCAATAGTCTGCGTCATCGACTCCCGCTGCTTTAGCTGCACGCAGAATTGCTTCCTGAATGCGCTCTGACTTGAACGGCACTTTACAGCCATCACGTTTCATCACATGCGGTGTCATGATCACTCCATATATAGAACAGGTTATCCACAGAGGCGGAGGTTATCCCGAAGGCGCTGTACGCTACGGCTCGTGCTGTTTGCCTTCAGATCCGGCCCGTTTTATCCACATCTCATCACCGCCAGACATCGACAAGATATGGTGACATAATAGACGATTAATACAACATGTAGGGCCGGGACGCATTTTAAGTTCTATATGTAGTGATTTGCATCAAAGATGTTTGCGATTTTATTGACCCAGAACAAGGTAAAAAGGTGAGAGTACGGATGATGGGCGCTGGCGATAAATGTAAATTTATCTGGCTGGAAAATAAGCAAAAATGCCTGGCGTTCGCCACCGGCGCCAGGCATGACCTTCTCATTTCGGGAGGGCAGGGGACACCTTACGCCTGCAGCCACCATACCGCTTCGAACGGCCGCAGCGTCAGCCCGGTTGGGCGGGGCGTGGTCTCGGCATAGTTGCTGATGATCATCTTCCACTCGCCCGGGACGTCCTCAGGCTGCCAGGCCTGCAGGTCGCGGCTTAGGTTGGCGGCGACCACCAGCGTTTGTCCCTGCCACTGACGGCGATAGCACCACAGCGACGGATGGTCAGGCAGGAGATCCTGATAATCGCCCCAGGTCAGCAGCGGCAGGGTTTTACGCAGCGTAATCAGCTGCTGATAGGCATAAAACACCGAATCAGGGTCCGCCAGCGCCGCCTCGACGTTGATCTCCCGGTAGTTATCGCCAAGGCCGATCCACGGTTCGCCATCGCTAAAGCCACCGTTCTCGCCACCATGCCACGGCATCGGCGTGCGGCTGTTGTCGCGCGACTTGCTGGCAAGGATCGCCAGCAGTTCGTCCGGACTTTGCCCCTGCGCCGCACGTTCGATAAACATATTGTGGCTCTCAACGTCGCGATAATCGCTGATGCTGTTGAAGTGCGGATTGGTCATGCCGATCTCTTCGCCCTGATAAATATAGGGCGTGCCCTGCATGCCGTGCAGCACCATCGCCAGCATCTTCGCCGCCGGCACCCGGTACTCGCCTTCGTCGCCAAAGCGCGAGACGATGCGCGGCTGATCGTGATTACACCAGAACAGCGCGTTCCACGCCCGGTTGTGCATCCCCTGCTGCCAGTGGCGGAACAGCGCCTTCAGCGCCACATAGTCCGGGCGGGCGAGGGTCCACTTCTCCCCACCGGGATAATCGACTTTTAAATGGTGGAAGTTAAAGGTCATCGACAGCTCGCGGCCGTCCAGCGCGGCGTACTGCTGGCAGTGTTCCAGCGAGGTGGAAGACATCTCGCCGACGGTCATCAGATGACGCGGCGTGAAGACATCGCGGCTCATCTCCTGCAGGAACTCATGCACCCGCGGGCCGTCGGTGTAGAAGCGGCGGCCATCCCCGTCCGCATCGCAGGGAAAGGCCTGATCTTTCGAGATCAGGTTGACCACGTCGAGGCGCAGGCCGTCGACGCCGCGGTCGGCCCAGAATTCGCAGACCTTTTTCAGCTCGGCGCGCACCGCCGGGTTCTCCCAGTTGAGATCCGCCTGCTCAATGGCGAACAGGTGCAGATAATACTGACCGCTGTCGGCATGCCACTGCCAGGCGTTGCCGCCAAATTTGGAGCGCCAGTTGTTCGGCAGGGCGTCCGGTTCGCCGTCGCGCCAGATATAGAACTGACGGTAGGGGCTCTCCTTATTCAGCGACTGACGGAACCACTCGTGTTCGGTCGAGGTATGGTTCAGCACCATATCCAGCACGATGCGGATCCCGCGGGCCTTCGCTTCCGCCACCAGGGCGTCAAAATCGGCCATCGTGCCGTAGGAGGGATCGATGGCGGTGTAGTTTGCCACGTCGTAGCCGTTATCCACCTGCGGTGAAACGTAGAACGGCGTCAGCCAGATGGCGTCGACCCCAAGCTTTTGCAGATAGTCGAGGCGGGAGGTGACGCCGCGCAGGTCGCCGGTGCCGCTGCCGGTGGTATCCTGAAAACTCTTCGGATAGATTTGATAAATAACGCCGTTTTGCCACCAGTGGGGGAGATGATTCATAGTACTTTCCTGCTGCAACGAGGGGCGCCAAAGGCGCCCCGAAAGAAGAAGTTAGACAATCTGCAAGGTGCCCTGACGGTACTTGCGCTGATACACCACGGTGGTGAGGATAATCGGCACCACCACCGCGATGGCCATCGCCATGGCGTACACCTGCCAGTAGCTCGGCTGGATGGAGAGGATCCCCGGCAGGCCGCCGACGCCGATGCCGTTCGCCAGCACGCCGTTCAGGCCGCACAGCAGGCCGGCGAGGCCGGAGCCGATCATTGCGCACAGCATCGGGAAGCGGTACTTCAGGTTGATACCGTACATTGCCGGCTCGGTGACCCCGAGATAGGCGGAGATCGCCGCCGGTACTGAGATTTCACGTTCATTCTGCTTGCGGCTGGCGATGATGATGCCGACCACCGCCGACGCCTGGGCAATGTTGGACAGCGCAATCAGCGGCCACACCGGGGTCCCGCCCATGCTCTGGATCATCTGCATATCGATGGCGAGGGTGGTCTGATGGACGCCGGTAATCACCAGCGGCGCGTAGAGGAAGCCAAACAGCGCGGCGCCGATCGGCGCGAAGCTGCCGGTTAACAGATGGCGCACTGCGAAGGCCACGCCGTCGCCGATCAGGCGGCCGAACGGACCGATAATGGCATGCGCGAGGAATACCGCGAGGATCAGCGAGCAGACCGGCACAATGACCAGATAGAGGTAGTCAGGCACAATGCGCTTGAGGCGCGTCTCGATAAAGCCTAAGGTCAGGCCCGCCAGCAGGGCCGGGATGACCTGCGCCTGGTAGCCGACTTTAGCAATGGTAAACAGGCCGAAGTTCCACACCTCCGGCACCTGCTGGCCGAGGAGATAGGCGTTCATCAGCTGCGGGGATACCAGGGTCACGCCCAGGACGATCCCAAGGATCGGCGTACCGCCCATCTTCTTCACCGCCGACCAGCAGATCCCCACCGGCAGATAGAAGAAGATCGCCTCGCCAATCAGCCACAGGAAGTCATAGATGGTTTTCAGCGACGGGTGCATCTGGGCCAGCGTCTGGCCGTTGCTCATGGGTAAGTCGCCGATGACGTTGCGGAAACCGAGGATCAGACCGCCGCTGATCAGCGCCGGCAGCAGTGGGAAGAAGATCTCGGCGAAGTGCGAGATCAGCTGTTCATGCCACTTCATATTTTGCCGCGCGGCCTGTTTGACCTGCTCTTTATCGGCGGAAGTCTGACCGGTGGTCGCCAGCAGGGCCTTGTAGTAATCACCCACCTCGGTGCCGATGACCACCTGGAACTGACCGGCGTTAGTGAAGCATCCCTTCACCATGCGCAGCTGCTCAATCTCTTTTGGTCTGGCGATGGCCGGGTCGTTCAGCACAAAGCGCAAACGGGTAATACAGTGGCTGACGGTGGCGATATTGCCGCGCCCGCCCACCAGTTCGATCAGTTTATCGATGTCCTGCTGGTTTACTTTGCTCATGATGAAGCCTCAAAAACAGAGGGGAGAGATGCCGTTTTTACCTTGAGGGCATCCTAACCGTTCCGCTTGATTTGCAAAATGGGAACGTTCCCGAAACCCGGCGACGATCACATAAATCGCCCGAACGAGATTAATTGAGGGCGGCGGGAATGACGATCTGGCGGGGATCGACGCTGCCGGCGATCTGCTCGATCAACTGCCGGGCGGCCCGGCGTCCGGACTCGGCATAGCCAGGATCGACGGTCAATATTTCCGGGTGGAGAAACTTCATCAGCGGCGTGCTGCCGACGCTGGCGAGCTGCAGCGCATCGCGGCCCTGCTGCTGGAGATATTTGCTGGCGCCGAGGGCGAGGGTATCGGTGGCGCAGACCAGGGCGCTGGTCTCGGCCGTCAGCACGCTGGCGACGGTGTCATACCCCTGCTTCATGCCCAGCCCCGGCAGGGCGGCGGTGGGCGTCAGGCGATGCTTTTTACAGAAGGCGAGGTAGGCGAGATGGCGGCGTTCGCCGGTGGTGACGTCGCTGTGCGGTACGCCAAGGAAGCTGATGTGGCGATGTCCGCGCTCGTAGAGCCGCTGCATCAGCAGCGTGATGGCCCCCTCGTCGTCATAGCACACCGAGGCGAAGCCGGGGGCGTCGCGGGCCATCAGCACCAGGGTGTCGCGCCAGGGAGCGAGCATCGCCTCGTCTATGCCGGTAAAACCGAACAGCACCACGCCGTCAATATTACGCCGGGCGAGCATGCCGAGATGCTCCTCCACCAGCCCAGGGGAGAACTGACTCTCCATCATAATCGGGTCGTAACCCTGCTCATAAAAGGCGGGCAGCATGGTCTGCACGGCGAGGTTTTCCGACAGCGAATCGAGACGGGTGACGATAATCGCCACCACTTTATCGCTCTGGCCGCGCATGGCGCGGGCGGAGCGGGAGGGCGAGAAACCGTGCTGCTGCATCACCGCTTCGACGCGCTCGCGGGTCCGTTCGCTGACCCCGCTCTCGTTGTTGAGGACGCGGGATACCGTTGATTTCCCTACGCCGCTTAAGCGCGCGATATCTTTGATGGTCAGCCGGTTCTGCATGCGGAATTCTCGTCAGGGTGGGTAGAAGTGAGCCTAATGCTACTCAACCAAACCGCAATGAGCAAAGTCTGGTTTACGTTCGGTTTAGTTGCGCGGGTTTATCATCGCCATTATTGCCACACAATCCTCAACGAGGGCGCTATAATCCGCGCCGTTTAAATTCACTTACCGGAGATAGTTATGGACCCCGATCCCACTCCTCATCCTCGATGGAGCAACCTTTCTTTCCGGTAAGCCTGTTTAACACTGCTTTACCGGAAAGCGTAAAGCAGTGACGTCCTTGATGTCCCTGCCATAAAAATAACATGCCTGACAGGTAGGTTTTGCTACGCCCGTCGGCAACGCTGCGTTCGCTTGCGCGAGCGCGGAGGGACTGTTTATGCTGAAAAATTATACCCGGCAGCTGTTCGCACAGCTTAGCCGCCATCTGCCACGCCGTTTAGTCCAGCGCGATCCGCTGCCGGACGCCCGCCATCTGGCGAGCGGCCCCATTCCTGAGTCGCTGGGCAAACAGTGCCTGGACGTGGCGGCGATGGACGACCAGGAGATCTGGCGCGCCTTTGACAGCCACCCTGAAGGGCTCAATGAAGGCGAAGTGGCGGCGAAAATCCTTAAACACGGCGACAACCAGATCCCGGCGCAGAAGCCCTCGCCGTGGTGGGTGCATCTGTGGACCTGCTACCGCAACCCGTTCAATCTGCTGCTGACGGTGCTCGGCATCGTCTCCTATTCCACCGAAGATCTGTTCGCCGCCGGGGTGATCGCCCTGATGGTGGGGATCTCGACGCTGCTCAACTTCATCCAGGAGGCGCGCTCGACCAAAGCGGCGGATGCGCTGAAGGCGATGGTGAGCAATACCGCCACCGTGCTGCGGGTGGTCAACGAGCAGGGGGAGAGCCGCTGGCTGGAGCTGCCTATCGACCAGCTGGTGCCGGGCGACATCATCCGGCTGTCGGCGGGGGACATGATCCCGGCGGACCTGCGTATCCTGCAGGCGCGGGATCTGTTCGTCGCCCAGGCCTCGCTGACCGGCGAATCGCTGCCGGTGGAGAAAGTGGCCCACAGCCGCGATCCGCTGCAGCAGAACCCGCTGGAGTGCGACACCCTGTGCTTTATGGGCACCAACGTGGTGAGCGGCTCGGCGCAAGCCATCGTCTTCGCCACCGGCGGCCACACCTGGTTTGGTCAACTGGCCGGCCGCGTCAGCGAGCAGGAGAGCGAGCCGAACGCCTTCCAGAAAGGCATCAGCCGGGTGAGTATGCTGCTGATCCGCTTTATGCTGGTGATGGCCCCGGTGGTGCTGCTGATCAATGGCTATACCAAAGGCGACTGGTGGGAGGCGGCGCTGTTCGCGCTGTCGGTGGCGGTCGGCCTGACGCCGGAGATGCTGCCGATGATCGTCACCTCGACGCTGGCGCGCGGGGCGGTAAAGCTGTCGAAGCAAAAGGTCATCGTGAAGCACCTCGACGCCATTCAGAACTTTGGCGCGATGGACATCCTCTGCACCGATAAAACCGGCACCCTGACTCAGGATAAGATTGTGCTGGAGAACCATACCGACGTCTCCGGCAAGGTCAGCGAGCGCGTACTGCATGCCGCCTGGCTGAACAGCCACTACCAGACCGGGTTGAAAAATCTGCTCGACACCGCGGTGCTGGAGGGCGTTGAGCTGGAGGCCGCCCGCGGGCTGGCGGCGCGCTGGCAGAAAGTGGATGAGATCCCCTTCGATTTCGAACGCCGCCGCATGTCGGTGGTGGTGAAAGAGGAGGACGCCGCGCATCAGCTGATCTGCAAAGGGGCGCTGCAGGAGATCCTCAACGTCTCAACCCAGGTGCGCTACAACGGCGATATCGTGCCGCTGGACGACACCATGCTGCGCCGCATTCGCCGGGTCACTGACACCCTCAACCGGCAGGGGCTGCGGGTGGTGGCGGTGGCGACCAAGTACCTGCCGGCCCGCGAAGGCGACTACCAGCGCGCCGATGAGTCGGACCTGATCCTTGAAGGCTACATCGCCTTCCTCGATCCGCCGAAAGAGACCACCGCCCCGGCGCTGAAAGCGTTAAAAGCCAGCGGCATCACGGTGAAGATCCTCACCGGCGACAGCGAGCTGGTGGCGGCGAAGGTGTGCCATGAAGTGGGGCTGGATGCCGGCGAAGTGGTGATTGGCAGCCAGATTGAAGCCATGAGCGACGACGAGCTGGCGGCGCTGGCGAAACGCACCACGCTCTTCGCCCGCCTGGCGCCGCTGCATAAGGAGCGCATCGTGACGCTGCTGAAACGCGAAGGCCACGTGGTGGGCTTTATGGGCGACGGCATCAACGACGCCCCGGCGCTGCGCGCGGCGGACATCGGCATCTCGGTCGACGGCGCGGTGGATATCGCCCGCGAGGCGGCGGATATCATTCTGCTGGAGAAAAGCCTGATGGTGCTGGAGGAGGGGGTGATCGAAGGCCGCCGCACTTTCGCCAACATGCTTAAGTACATCAAAATGACCGCCAGCTCCAACTTCGGCAATGTCTTCAGCGTGCTGGTGGCCAGCGCCTTCCTGCCGTTTCTGCCGATGCTGCCGCTGCACCTGTTGATTCAGAACCTGCTGTACGATGTCTCCCAGGTGGCGATCCCGTTCGATAATGTCGACGATGAACAGATCCGCAAGCCGCAGCGCTGGAACCCGGCCGACCTCGGACGCTTTATGGTCTTCTTCGGCCCGATCAGCTCGATTTTCGATATCCTCACCTTCGGCCTGATGTGGTGGGTGTTCCACGCCAATACCGTGGAGATGCAGACCCTGTTCCAGTCCGGCTGGTTTATTGAAGGGCTGCTGTCGCAAACGCTGATCGTGCACATGATCCGCACCCGGCGCATTCCGTTCGTCCAGAGCCGCGCCGCCTGGCCGCTGTTCGCCATGACCCTGGTGGTGATGGCGGTGGGGATCGCGCTGCCGTTCTCGCCGCTGGCGGGCTATCTGCAGCTGCAGGCCCTGCCGCTGAGCTACTTCCCATGGCTGGTGGCGATCCTGGCGGGCTATATGGTGTTGACCCAAACGGTCAAAGGCTTCTACAGCCGCCGCTACGGCTGGCAGTGAGGGGAAGGTTTGCGGATGACCCACGTAAAAAAGGCAGCCTGCGGGCTGCCTTTTTTCATGCCGGAGTTCGCGATCAGCGACGCACGGCGATGGCTTCGATCTCGATCTTCACGTCTTTCGGCAGACGCGCCACTTCAACGCAGGAGCGCGCCGGGAAGGTGGCGTTGTGCTCGGTGAAGAACGCTTCGTATGTGGCGTTAACGGTAGCGAAATCGTTGAGATCTTTGACGAAAACGGTGGTCTTGACGATATCGCCGACGGTGAGGCCTGCGGCTTCAACGATGGCTTTCACGTTGTTCAGCGACTGGCGCGCCTGCGCGGACACGTCTTCCGGGACGCTGCCGGTTTTCGGGTCGACCGGGATCTGGCCAGAGGTGATGATCATGCTGCCCAGGTCAACGCCCTGAACGTAGGGGCCAATCGCTGCTGGTGCATTTTCCGTCGCAATAGTTTTGCTCATGTTATCTCCAGATGAACTGAGTAATGTTACGCAAAATCATTCAGGTGGCCGCCAGGCGGTAAGCGCTGTGCCGCCGGGCGCAGACGCCGCCTGAAGGACGAAGCGTAGGGTGGTAGCCATTATAGGGAGGCCTACCACCAATACCAACCGCATTTAGTTGGCCAGCACCACATAATGAGAAAACTCTTTTTCGCAGTATTTACATTTGAGTGCGATGTCATCAGCGCGTTTTTTCACTGCAAAACTGGAAGAAACCGGTTCGGCGTGGCTGATACAGTTGCTGTTCGGGCACACCAGCACGCTGTCGATGCGATCCGGCAGGCTCGGGCGGGATTTGCCCACCACTTCGTAATCATCAATGCGGTTTACCGTCGCCTGCGGGGCGTACAGCGACAGCTGGTTAACCTGCTCGTCGGTCAGGAAGGTGTTCTCGATTTTAATCAAATCTTTGCGGCCCATCTCGCCGGAGGGCAGGTTCAGACCGATGGTGATGCGCTGGTCGGTTTCGGTCAGTTTGAACAGGGTGAGCAGCTTAAAGCCGACCTGCGCCGGAATGTGGTCGATCACGGTGCCGCGTTTGATCGCTTCTACCTGCAGTTTATTGTCGTGTGTCATCTCTCATTTCCCCTTACAGTGCCAGCTCGCTATTCAGTACCAGTGCCAGTAACGCCTGGCGGGCGAAGATGCCGTTACCGGCCTGCTGGAAGTACCAGGCGTGCGGCGTTTTATCGACATCGGTGGTGATTTCATCAATGCGCGGCAGCGGGTGCAGCACCTTCATATTGGCGCGTGCCCCTTCGAGGTCGGCGGCGCGCAGGACGAACTGCGCTTTGACGTTGGCGTATTCCGACGGATCCAGACGCTCTTTCTGCACGCGGGTCATGTACAGAATATCCACTTCCGCCATCACGTCGTCGATGGCGCTATGCAGGCTCCAGGCGATACCTTTTTCATCCAGCATATCGAGGATGTACTGCGGCATGGCCAGCGCGTCCGGGGCGATAAAGTAGAAGCGGTTGCCGCTGAATTTGGCCAGCGCCTGGGTCAGGGAGTGGACGGTACGGCCATACTTCAGATCGCCGACCATCGCCACGTTGAGGTTTTCGAGGCGGCCCTGGGTCTCCTGAATGGTGAACAGGTCGAGCAGGGTCTGGGTCGGGTGCTGGTTGGCGCCGTCGCCGGCGTTCAGTACCGGCACGCCGCCGGAAAATTCGGTCGCCAGACGGGCGGCGCCCTCCTGCGGATGACGCATCACGATGGCGTCAACGTAGGTGCTGATGACGGAGATGGTATCCGCCAGCGTTTCCCCTTTTTTGCCCAGCGAGGTGTTGGCGCTGTCGGAGAAGCCGACCACGCTGGCCCCCAGGCGGTGCATCGAGGTTTCAAAAGAGAGGCGGGTGCGGGTCGAGGCTTCAAAGAAACAGCTGGCGATAACCTTATGCTTAAGCAGCTCGGGTTGTGGATTAGCTTTCAGCTTTGCCGCCGTCGCCAGCACCAGTTCGAGGTCTTCGCGGCTGAGATCGTTTATGGAAATGATATGTTTTTGATATAGCGGGTTAGCCATGCTTATCTCCTGACGCCTGGGCAAAAAAAAAGCCCCTTAAATAAGGGGCTTCGGGAATCCAATGAGCAACGGAAAGAAAAACGGCAGGCCAGCGTCTGCATTGAGACGCGCTAAGACAGAATGTCGTACGCAATTGGCCATGCTTCCTCCCGGCAAAACGACTGGCATTATACGCAGACCGTTATGACGATCAAGCGATTCATTCACAAACAGGTAATCGTTTGCCTGCAGAAAAGTGCGCCAGCGCAAAGAACCGTGAAACTGCACTGGTATGGCAGCGACGATGGGGGTATAAAACGCAAAAATGAAATGTTGTTTTATATTTGAGGTAAGCGATGATTATTGGCAATATCCACCATCTGCAGCCATGGCTACCTGCCGCGCTGCGCGAGGCTATCGAACACATTATCGCCCATGTCAGCGAGGCGACGCCGCTGGGTAAACACGATATCGACGGCAACAACCTGTTTTATCTGATTTCCGAAGACACCACCGAGCCGCAGGCCGCGCGTCGCGCGGAATATCATGCCCGCTATCTTGATATCCAGATTGTGCTCCGCGGCAGCGAGGGGATGACCTTCAGCACCTTGCCGGCAGGAGAGCCGCAGACCGACTGGCTGGCGGAGAAAGACATCGCTTTCCTGGCGGAGGGGGCGCAGGAGCAAACGGTGATCCTTAACGAAGGGGACTTTGTGGTGTTTTATCCCGGCGAAGTGCATAAACCGCTGTGCGCCGTGGGCGCCCCGGCGAAGGTGCGCAAAGCGGTGGTGAAGATGCTGATGGCGTGACAAAGCGTCCTGACGAGCGGTATCCCGGATACGCGCCAAGCGATCCGGGATTTGACGGCGAACGAAGGACTATTTGCTCAGCGTCGCCACCATCACCGCTTTGATGGTGTGCATCCGGTTTTCCGCCTGGTCGAAGACCACGCTTGCCGCCGACTCAAACACCTCGTCAGTCACCTCCATGCCGCCGTGCAGGCCGTAATCGGCAGCCATCTGTTTGCCCAGCGTGGTCTGGTCGTCGTGGAACGCCGGCAGGCAGTGGAGGAATTTGACCTGCGGGTTGCCGGTCAGCGCCAGCATCGCGCTGTTAACCTGATAGTCGCGCAGCAGGGCGATACGTTCGGCCCATTTTTCCTTCGCCTCGCCCATTGAGACCCAGACGTCGGTATAGATAAAATCGGCGCCTTGCACCCCCGCGGCGATATCTTCCGTCAGGGTGATGTTGCCGCCCTGCTGTTTCGCCAGCGCGGTACAGGTTTCCACCAGCGCGGCCTCCGGCCAGCAGGCCGAGGGCGCCACCAGGCGCAGATCCAGACCGGTCAGCGCCGCAGCTTCCAGCATCGAATTGCCCATGTTGTTGCGCGCGTCGCCGGCGTAGACCAGCGTCATCTGGTTAAAGGCTTTGCCCGGCAGGTGCTCTTTCATGGTCAGCAGGTCCGCCAGCAGCTGGGTAGGGTGGAACTCGTTGGTGAGGCCGTTCCACACCGGCACGCCGGCGTATTGCGCCAGGGTCTCCACCACTTCCTGGCCGTGGCCGCGGTACTGAATGCCGTCGTACATCCGTCCGAGCACGCGGGCGGTGTCCTTGATCGACTCTTTATGGCCAATCTGGCTGCCGCTGGGCCCCAGGTAGGTCACGCGGGCGCCCTGATCGTATGCGGCAACTTCGAAAGAGCATCGTGTACGGGTTGAGTCTTTTTCGAAGATGAGCGCGATGTTTTTCCCTGCCAGTTTCTGGACTTCGATACCGTTTTTCTTATCGGCTTTCAGCTTTGCCGCCAGCTCGAGCAGGGCGGTGATTTCTGCAGGCGTAAAATCGAGTAACTTTAAAAAATGCTTCTGGTAAAACGCAGACATGGTTCCCTCACCTGGCATAGGCCACTAATTGAATTAAAATTCAATTTATATGTATGAATATTCATTTGCAAGTCTGTGATCGAAATCTTTCACTGAGAAGTGGAGGCAATGACGGCGGTATGTGACAATAGGGATAACTGCCGCACATTATGAGGAACGAGCCATGGCAAACCCGGAACACCTGGAAGAACAGCGTGAAGAGACGCGTCTGATTATCGAAGAGCTGCTGGAAGATGGCAGCGATCCGGACGCACTGTACACGATTGAGCATCACCTCTCTGCAGACGATTTCGAAACCCTGGAGAAAGTGGCGGTGGAAGCGTTTAAGCTGGGCTACGAAGTGACCGAGCCCGAAGAGCTGGAAGTGGAAGAGGGTGAAGTGGTCATCTGCTGCGATATTCTGAGCGAATGCGCCCTGAACGCAGAACTGATCGATGCCCAGGTGGAACAGCTGATGACGCTGGCAGAAAAATTTGACGTCGAGTATGACGGTTGGGGCACCTACTATGAGGACCCGAACGGTGAAGAAGATGGCGAGGATGACGAAGATTTTGTCGATGAAGACGACGATGGTGTTCGTCACTAAGTCGCAGAAGATGTAGATGATACGGCGGCGCCAGCCGCCGTATAGCAAGGAACCTCCATGGATTACCCGCAGATACTCTCCCCGATTATCAACTTCCTGCACTGCCCGACGCCGCAGGCGTGGATTGACGAAGCCCGCAAGCCGGAAAACCTGCCGCTGCTGCTGACCGACCATATGGTGTGCGAACTGAAAGCGGCGCAGAACGCCATGCTGCTGGTGCGTCGCTATGTCGCGGATAAAGCCGACGCCGACGAGCTGCTGGCCTGCCTGAAGCCGTATGAAGACTTCACCTACCGCCGGGGGCCGGAGCCGGATTTTGTCGCCCTGCATAAGCGGATCAACAAAAGCGCCATGCCGCAGACCGACGACCCGTGGGGCCGTCAGCTGCTGGACAGCATGATTTTGCTGATTAAAGAGGAGCTGCATCACTTCTGGCAGGTGCGGGAGATGATGCTGGCGCGCGATATCCCCTACGTCAAAATCACCGCCAGCAACTATGCCCGCGGCATGCGACGGGAGGTGCGCTCACATGAGCCGGTGATGCTGATCGATAAGCTTATCTGCGGCGCCTATATCGAGGCCCGCTCCTGCGAGCGCTTTGCGGCGCTGGCGCCGTGGCTGGACGACGATCTGCAGAAGTTCTATCTGTCGCTGCTGCGCTCGGAAGCGCGTCACTATCAGGACTACCTGGATCTGGCGCAGAAGATTGCCGGAGAAGATATCAGCGAACGGGTCCGCCAGCTCGGCGAGGCGGAAGCGGCGCTGATCCTCCGTCCGGAGGCCGAGTTCCGCTTTCACAGCGGCGTGCCGGCGGCGGCGTAGCCCACGCTGTTCGGCTCCCGTCGCCCCGGTCGCCACTCACGCCGGCAGTCTCAGTAGCCATGGGGGAGAGATAGCGTTGAGAGCTTCAGCTCGCCATGGTACGGGCCGTAGGTCGGGTAAGGCGTTAGCCGCCACCCGACAAAAAAACGGCACCGCGAGCACGGGTAAGGTGCAAGCGGTGCCATCCGGGACATACCCCGGCTCGCGCTACGCTTAGCCGGGCTACCGGGGAGGCCCAGGGTAGTGATGCGTTACAGCGTTTTCAACATCCGCACTTCGCAGTCCACGTGGCCGGTGCAGCCCAGCGGACCGTCAATATGTTCGAAGCCAAGATGCTCATATAAGCCGATCGCCTCCGTCAGGAAGGCGGTGGTTTCCAGATAGCAGCGTTTAAACCCTTGCTCGCGGGCGTAGTCCAGCGCCAGCAGCGCCAGCTTCTTCGCCAGCCCCTGGCCGCGGGCGCTGGTCATGAAATACATTTTCTGCAGCTCGCAGATATCCGGCTCGCTGCAGGCGAGCGGCGCGACGCCGCCGCCGCCAACCACTTCACCCTCTTTCTCCACCACCCAGTATGCGGAGCCCGGCTGGCTGTACAGCTCATACAGTTCATCGAGATTCGGGTCGGCGACCGTATAGCCTTTATCGGCGGTCAGGCCATATTCTGCGGATACCTGGCGGATGACGGCCGCTATCGCAGCGTTATCCTGTACCGCGATACGGCGTAAAGTAAAGGTCTGTGGCGCGGCAAGATTCATAGAATCACTCAATTTTAGCTTAAATAACCATATATTTCTTTAATACCATTATTCGTTTACAGGCGCAAGGTGCGCGTGAAATGTATTGCCGGGAAAATTCAAAATAATATATTCTGCTCGCTTAATGCCGATGCGCATTATTTATTATTTTTATATATGGTTTAAAGTACAAGGACGACTTTTTTATGAGTATGATTTCAGGGCAATTGCAGCGTTCTGGCCATTCTTTTGTTTTTCATGGTCAGGTCGGGCGCTATTTTATTATTTGTCTGGTTAATATTATTTTTTCTGTAATAACTTGTGGGTTATTTATTCCATGGGCATGGGTACGGAGTCGCCGTTATCTTTGTGAGAATATGGAGGTTAATGGCGCCCGCTTTGCCTATCACGGGCGCGGTATCACGATTTTACTCAGCTGGCTATTGATATTTGTCGTGCTGGTTTTACTCAGCTTAGCGCTTGCCATTTTCTCTCCCGGTAGCGAAGGGCTGGAGACGCTGGCATTTCTTATCCTGCTGCCGGTAATGATAATTAAGGGGTTAAGCTACCATGCGACGATGACCTCTTTCGCGAATATTCGCTTTGGGGTTCAGTGTCATCTGCTGCGCGGATGGTGGATTATGCTCGGCTTACCTTTGCTGATATACGTGCTAACAGCGGTGGTGTTCGCCATGCTGGGAAGTCGGCTCTTTTACAATGGCCTAAATAGCATGCTGCTGGGGATCGTTGTTCTGCTTTTGCTGGCGCTAGTTATTATGGCAATAACCAGCGGTGTGGTTTACAGCCACTGGCTTGATCTCATCGGCAAAGGCGCAACCTTAGGCAAAAATAAATTTAATATTTATGTGAGTACTAAGCGTTGTGTGGTGATTTTTTTATGGGCAACGGCTATTTTGTTGCCGTTTATCGTCATTTTTATTGGCTTTTTATTTTCCGCATTCGCTCAACTGCTGACGGGCTGTATGTTTGGTCTGTGCAGTGAAGGTTCGGCACTGTTTATGGCATTGCGGCATCTTGGGGCGATATTAGGGGGATATATATTCCTCACTATCGGTATCGTGTTATCCATGGCATACCTTCGTGTGGCTTTACGTAATCACGCGATGAATAACCTGGTGCTGGGGGACAGCGTTCATTTTCGTTCCACCCTGACGTTTTTCGGTCTTGCTCCGCGTTTACTGGCGTTGACGTTTCTCACGCCGCTGACGCTGGGGCTGGCCTATCCCTGGTTTAAGATTGATTTGCTACGCTATATTGCTGAAAACACGACGATGGTCGGTGAGCTCGATTCGCTCGATCTGCAGCCGGCGGCGCCACCGCAGCCGACGGTATCTGACAAACTATGCGGCGGTTTTTTTCCGATGCTGCCGTTCCTGTAATGTAAAAAGGCCGGAGCAAGCTCCGGCCTTTTTTCTATCGCGAGCAATTACAGCGCGGCGATCACCGCCTGCTGCTCAATCAGCTTCGCTTTCGCTTCCGCGTAGCCTTCCAGCTTCTCGCGCTCTTTGGCGATCACCGCTTCCGGCGCGCGGGCGACAAAGCCTTCGTTAGCCAGCTTGCTTTCGATGCGGCCAATTTCGCCTTCGATTTTGGCCACTTCTTTCGCCAGACGCGCCAGCTCATCTTCTTTGTTGATGAGGCCCGCCATCGGGATCAGCAGCTCGGCGCCGTCGACGATCTTGGTCACGGAGACCGGACCTTTATCATCGGCAGGCAGCACGGTAATGCTTTCCAGACGCGCCAGATTCAGCAGGAAGCTGCGGTTGTCGTTCACGCGACGCTCGGCCTCTTTGCTGCAGCCGCGCAGCAGCAGTTCCAGCGGTTTGCCCGGGGCGATGTTCATTTCCGCACGGATGTTACGTACGGCGACGATCGCCTGCTTCAGCCATTCGGTGTCGGCCAGCGCCGCGTCATCCACCTGAGAGGCATCATACTGCGGGAACGGCTGCAGCATGATGGTGTCGGCGGTGATCCCGCAGATGACCTTCACGCGCTGCCAGATGGTCTCGGTGATGAACGGAATGATCGGATGCGCCAGGCGCAGCAGACCTTCCAGCACAGTCACCAGCGTATGGCGAGTGCCGCGCAGCTCCGCTTCGCTGCCGCCGTTCATGACCGGCTTGGTCAGTTCCAGGTACCAGTCGCAGAACTGGTTCCAGGTGAACTCGTACAGGATGCCGGCGGCGATATCGAAGCGGAAGTTATCCAGCGCTTCGCGATACGCTTTGACGGTGTGGTTGAATTCCGCAAGGATCCAGCGGTCGGCCAGGGAGAGCACCCTCTCGCCGCCGTTGAAGCCGCAATCCTGATCTTCGGTGTTCATCAGCACAAAGCGGCTGGCGTTCCACAGCTTGTTACAGAAGTTACGGTAACCTTCCAGACGCTTCATATCCCAGTTGATGTCGCGGCCGGTAGAGGCCAGCGCCGCCAGGGTGAAGCGCAGGGCGTCGGTGCCGTGCGGCTCGATGCCGTTCGGGAACTGTTTCTCGGTGCGCTTACGGATTTTCTCCGCCAGCTGCGGCTGCATCATGTTGCCGGTACGTTTCTCCAGCAGCTCCGGCAGGGTGATGCCGTCAACCATATCCAGCGGGTCGATAACGTTACCCTTGGATTTGGACATCTTCTGGCCCTCGTCATCGCGGATCAGACCGGTCATGTAGACGGTCTTAAACGGCACCTGCGGTTTACCGTTTTCATCTTTGATGAAGTGCATGGTCATCATGATCATGCGGGCGATCCAGAAGAAGATGATGTCGAAGCCGGAGACCATCACGCTGGTCGGGTGGAACTGACGCAGGGCGTCGGTGTTTTCCGGCCAGCCGAGAGTGGAGAAGGTCCACAGCGCGGAGGAGAACCAGGTATCCAGCACGTCTTCGTCCTGGCGCAGCGCCACCTCGGCGCCGAGGTTATTTTCCTGGCGTACTTCGTCTTCGGTGCGGCCCACGTAAACGTTGCCGTCGTTGTCATACCATGCCGGGATGCGGTGACCCCACCACAGCTGACGGGAGATACACCAGTCCTGAATGTCGCGCATCCAGGAGAAGTACATGTTTTCGTACTGCTTCGGCACGAACTGAATGTCGCCGTTTTCAACGGCTTCCACCGCCGGCTTGGCCAGCACGTCCGCGCGCACGTACCACTGGTCGGTCAGCATCGGTTCGATAACCACGCCGCCGCGGTCGCCGTAAGGCACGGTCAGGTCGTGCGGTTTGATCTCTTCCAGCAGGCCGAGGGCGTCAACCGCCGCAACGACGGCTTTACGCGCCGCGAAGCGTTCCAGTTTCTGGAACTCCGCCGGGATCTCGCTGGAGTAGACGTCGGATTCATTGCCTTTGGTGTCGTACACTTCCGCGCTTTCGCGGATGTCGCCGTCAAAGGTCAGGATGTTGATCATCGGCAGCTGGTGACGACGACCCACTTCGTAGTCGTTAAAGTCGTGCGCCGGGGTGATCTTCACGCAGCCGGTGCCTTTCTCCATGTCGGCGTGTTCGTCGCCCACGATCGGGATGCGGCGGTTAACCAGCGGCAGCACCACGAATTTGCCAATCAGATCTTTGTAGCGCGGATCTTCCGGGTTTACGGCCACGCCGGTATCGCCCAGCAGGGTTTCCGGACGGGTGGTGGCGACCACCAGGTAGTCTTTACCGTCAGCGGTTTTCGCGCCATCGGCCAGCGGGTAGCGGATATGCCACATGGAGCCTTTCGATTCGCGGTTTTCCACTTCGAGGTCGGAAATGGCGGTGCGCAGTTTCGGGTCCCAGTTAACCAGGCGTTTGCCGCGGTAGATCAGGTCTTCCTTGTACAGGCGAACGAAGACTTCTTTCACGGCATTGGAAAGGCCTTCGTCCATGGTGAAGCGCTCGCGTTCCCAGTCAACGGAGTTGCCGAGACGGCGCATCTGACGGGTAATGGTGCCGCCGGATTCCGCTTTCCACTGCCAGATTTTGTCGATAAAGGCATCGCGGCCGTAGTCGTGACGGGTTTTCCCTTCTTCAGCGGCAATCTTACGCTCAACCACCATCTGGGTAGCGATACCCGCGTGGTCGGTCCCCGCCTGCCACAGGGTGTTTTTGCCCTGCATGCGCTGGTAGCGAATCATGGTATCCATGATGGTTTGCTGGAAGGCATGACCCATATGCAAACTGCCGGTGACGTTCGGCGGCGGGATCATGATGCAGAAGCTCTCCTGGCTTTCATCACCATTCGGTTTGAAATAGCCCTGCTTTTCCCAGTGCTCGTAAAGCGGCTGTTCGATATCTTGTGGGTTGTATGTCTTTTCCATTATTTCCAGGTTGCCGTGTTCAGGTTGAAACCAGCCATGCGGTACGCCTTATAGCGTTCGCGCGCCAGTTGTTTCAGATTTTCTTCGTAAGGGACAAAGTCTATCACTTCTGTGAAAGCGGTGGCAAAATCTGCAAAGTTAAGCCGCAGGCTGATAAGAATATCCCGCGGGCTGCTGTTGCGCTTTTGCGGCCAGGCAATCTCTACCGGCGCGCCGCCTCGCGGGCCTTCGCCCGCCAGATTGTGCGGCACAAAGCTCTCCGGTGGTCGCGACCACAGCGCCTCATCGAGACGAATCGCCTGCTGCTCATCTTCACAGGCGATCAGGACGCGCTTGCCGTTGCGCCAACGTTCTGCGGCAATGTCACACACCAGCTGCTCGACGGCGCTCAGGCCTTCGACGGTGTCTTCGTTGTCCAGAAGATAGAACGTTGCGTTTTTCATATATGGGGCTTCTTGTTGTGGATTTAAATGTAAAGCCGGGCGGCGCTACGCTTACCCGGCTTACAAACGGCATCTTTCCGTAGGCCCGGTAAGCGTAGCGCCACCGGGCATCAGACGGCAATCACTCTTCGCCGTTAAAACCCGCGCGATTGAGCAGGAACTGCGACAGCAGCGCGACCGGACGACCGGTGGCGCCTTTGGCCTTACCGGAACGCCAGGCGGTGCCGGCGATGTCGAGGTGCGCCCAGTTGTACTTGCGGGTGAAGCGCGACAGGAAGCAGCCGGCGGTGATCGCGCCGCCAGGACGGCCGCCAATATTCGCCATATCGGCAAAGTTGGATTCCAGCTGATCCTGGAACTCGTCGGCCAGCGGCAGACGCCATGCGCGGTCGCCCGCCAGTTCAGAGGCGCCGATCAGCTCATGGGCCAGCGGGTTATGGTTCGACATCAGGCCGGTGATGTGATGGCCGAGGGCAATCACGCAGGCGCCGGTCAGCGTCGCGACATCGATAACCGCTTCCGGCTCGAAGCGCTCAACGTAGGTCAGCACGTCGCACAGCACCAGACGGCCTTCGGCGTCGGTGTTGAGCACTTCCACCGTCTGGCCGGACATGGTGGTCAGAACATCGCCCGGGCGATAAGCGCGACCGCCAGGCATGTTTTCACAGCCCGCCAGCACGCCGATCACGTTCAGCGGCAGCTGCAGCTCAGCAACCATCCGCATCACGCCGTACACCGCCGCAGCGCCGCACATGTCGTACTTCATCTCGTCCATGCCTTCGGCCGGCTTGATGGAGATACCGCCGGAATCGAAGGTCAGGCCTTTACCGACCAGCACGATAGGGCGCGCGTCTTCCGACGGGTTGCCTTTATACTCGATGACCGACATCAGCGACTCGTTCTGCGAACCGTTGCCGACGGCGAGGTAGGCGTTCATTCCCAGCTCGCGCATCTGCTGTTCGCCGATTACCCGGGTGATAACATTTTTGCTATAGGTATCGGCCAGCTGGCGCGCCTGGGAGGCCAGATAGGCGGCGTTACAGATGTTCGGCGGCATGTTGCCGAGATCTTTCGCCGCTTTGATGCCGGCGGCGATCGCCAGCCCGTGCTGAATGGCGCGTTCGCCGCTGGTCAGCTCGCGACGGGTCGGCACGTTAAAGACCATTTTACGCAGCGGGCGACGCGGCTCGCTTTTGTTGGTCTTCAGCTGGTCGAAGCTATACAGCGTCTCTTTGGCGGTTTCCACCGCCTGGCGAACTTTCCAGTAGTTGTTACGACCCTTGACGTGCAGCTCGGTCAGGAAGCAGACTGCCTCCATTGAACCGGTATCATTCAGGGTATTGATGGTTTTCTGGATGACCTGCTTGTACTGACGCTCATCCAGTTCGCGCTCTTTGCCGCAGCCAATCAGCAGAATGCGCTCAGACAGAATGTTCGGCACATGGTGCAGCAATAACGTCTGGCCAGGTTTGCCTTCCAGCTCGCCGCGACGCAGCAGGGCGCTGATGTAGCCGTCGCTGATTTTATCGAGTTGTTCGGCGATGGGGGAGAGGCGACGTGGTTCAAAGACGCCGACCACGATACAGGCGCTCCGCTGCTTCTCCGGGCTACCGCTTTTTACACTGAACTCCATGCACTATGCTCCTGAATCTTAAAGACAACAGTGGTGGCTACGGCTATACTCGTCGCCTTTCAAGTTGCAGATGCGCCGGCTGCGCCTGCTTACCCTGACGTGGCACATTGTGCGCGCCAGGGGCCACAGCCCTGCTGCCTTCTTACAACTCGAAATCCATTGAGTATATAATTGCAAGCTTTCGTAACTCATGTCCGCTGTTGCGGTGACTTCGTGTTAATCTTAACGTTAATAAGGCCTGGGTTCGTCAGAAAAGATCCTGACATGCAGAACCGATGAGTCATTTAATCTTAGCGACGTTTTCGACGACCAAAGAGAATAAATGACGTTTAAGCCATGAAACAAGCAATTTTCCTGCACTAAAACGGGTTTTTACGGGCGTATTTATAGTGATAATCATAAGATATCTGGTTCGTGAGACGCTGAAAAGCCAGTTGGCGATCCTATTCATCCTGTTACTGATTTTCTTTTGCCAGAAATTAGTCAGGATCCTCGGCGCTGCGGTGGATGGCGATATCCCAACCAATCTGGTGCTCTCGCTGCTGGGGCTCGGCATCCCGGAGATGGCGCAGCTTATCCTGCCGTTAAGTCTGTTCCTTGGCCTGCTGATGACCCTCGGCAAGCTGTACACCGAAAGCGAAATTACGGTGATGCACGCCTGCGGCCTGAGTAAAGCCGTATTGATCAAGGCGGCGATGATCCTCGCGCTGTTCACCGGCGCGGTGGCGGCGGTCAACGTGATGTGGGCGGGGCCGTGGTCGTCGCGCCATCAGGATGAAGTGCTGGCGGAAGCCAAGGCCAACCCCGGCATGGCCGCGCTGGCCCAGGGCCAGTTTCAGCAGGCCAGCGATGGTAACGCGGTCATGTTTATCGAGAGCGTCAACGGCAACCGCTTCCATGACGTCTTCCTTGCCCAGCTGCGCCCGAAAGGCAACGCGCGCCCCTCCGTGGTGGTGGCGGATTCCGGCGAGCTGTCGCAGCAGAAAGACGGTTCGCAGGTGGTGACCCTCAATAAGGGCACCCGCTTTGAAGGCACCGCGATGCTGCGCGACTTCCGCATCACCGACTTCAATAACTACCAGGCCATTATCGGCCACCAGGCGGTGGCCGCCGATCCGGACGACACCGAACAGATGGATATGCGCACCCTGTGGCAGACCCACACCGATCGTGCGCGCGCCGAACTGCACTGGCGCTTCACGCTGGTGGCGACCGTCTTCATTATGGCGCTGATGGTGGTGCCGCTCAGCGTGGTCAACCCGCGCCAGGGCCGCGTGCTGTCGATGCTGCCGGCGATGCTGCTCTACCTGGTGTTCTTCCTGCTGCAGACCTCGATTAAGTCGAACGGCGGCAAAGGCAAAATGGACCCGGCTATCTGGATGTGGGCGATTAACCTGCTCTATTTTGCGCTGGCGGTGCTGTTAAACCTGTGGGACACGGTGCCGATGCGCCGCTTCCGCGCCCGTTTTAATAAAGGAGCGGCCTGATGCAGGCGTTTGGCGTACTTGACCGTTATATCGGTAAGACGATTTTCAACACCATCATGATGACCCTGTTCATGCTGGTGTCGCTCTCCGGCATTATCAAGTTTGTCGATCAGCTGAAAAAGTCCGGGCAGGGTAGTTACGATGCGCTGGGCGCTGGCCTCTACACCATCCTCAGCGTGCCGAAAGACATCCAGATCTTCTTCCCCATGGCGGCGCTGCTTGGCGCGCTGCTGGGGCTGGGGATGCTGGCCCAGCGCAGCGAGCTGGTGGTGATGCAGGCGTCCGGTTTCACCCGGCTGCAGGTGGCGCTGGCGGTGATGAAAACCGCGATCCCGCTGGTGCTGTTGACCATGGCGATCGGCGAGTGGGTGGCGCCGCAGGGCGAACAGATGGCGCGCAACTACCGCGCCCAGCAGATGTACGGCGGTTCGCTGCTTTCCACCCAGCAGGGGCTGTGGGCGAAAGATGGCCATAACTTTGTCTATATCGAACGGGTAAAAGGTAACGATGAGCTGGGGGGCGTCAGCATTTATGCCTTCAACCCGGAGCGTCGTTTACAGTCGGTGCGCTATGCCGCCTCGGCAAAATTCGATAGCGAGAATAAAGTGTGGCACCTGTCGCAGGTGGATGAATCCGATCTGACCGATCCGAAGCAGGTGACCGGGTCGCAGATGGTGAGCGGCACCTGGAAAACCAACCTGACGCCGGACAAGCTCGGCGTGGTAGCCCTGGATCCGGACGCGCTGTCGATCAGCGGGCTGCACAACTATGTGAAATACCTGAAGTCCAGCGGCCAGGATCCGGGACGCTACCAGCTCAATATGTGGAGCAAAATATTCCAGCCGCTGTCGGTGGCGGTGATGATGCTGATGGCGCTGTCGTTTATCTTTGGCCCGCTGCGTAGCGTGCCGATGGGCGTCAGGGTGGTGACCGGGATTAGCTTCGGCTTTATCTTCTACGTGCTGGATCAGATTTTCGGCCCGCTGACCCTGGTGTACGGCATACCGCCGATCATCGGCGCCCTGTTGCCAAGCGCCAGCTTCTTCCTGATAAGCCTCTGGCTGATGATGCGCAAGGCCTAGCGGACTCGGCCACGGAACGTAAGCCCCCTCAACGATGAGGGGGCTTTTTTTTAGCGCTTGCGGCCGCCCAGCAGACTGCCCAGCATGCCGCGGACGATCTGATTGGTGACCTGGCGAACCGCGCTTTTCGCCGCGGTCTGCACGATACCGTCGCGTTTGCCGCCGCGCGGGCCGGTGCTGCCGAACAGGATATCTTTCAGGCCGCCAAGCAGACCATCGTCATCCCCGCTCTGCTGACCCTTCGCCGGCGGAGTAGACTGCTGTTCCGTGGCGACCTGGACCCCTTGCTGCAGCATTTCGAAGGCCGACTCGCGGTCCACTTCCTCTTCATACTTGCCGTACAGCGGCGAGTGATTCAGCAGGCCATTGCGCTCATCATCGCTGACCGGCCCCATTCGCGAGCAGGGGGCGATAACCATCGCCCGCTCGACCACCGAGGGGCTGCCTTTCTCATCGAGGAAGGAGATCAGCGCCTCGCCGGTGCCCAGCTCCTGGATCGCCTGCTCGGTACTGAAGGCCGGGTTGGCGCGCATGGTCTGGGCGGCGGTTTTCACCGCTTTCTGATCCTTCGGCGTAAAGGCGCGCAGCGCGTGCTGTACGCGGTTGCCCAGCTGGCCGAGCACGGCGTCGGGTATATCCGCCGGGTTCTGCGAGACAAAATAGACGCCGACGCCCTTGGAGCGAATAAGACGGATCACCTGTTCGATTTTATCCAGCAGCACCTGCGGCGCGTCGTTGAACAGCAGATGCGCCTCATCGAAGAAGAACACCAGTTTGGGCTTGTCGAGATCGCCCGCCTCCGGCAGACGCTCGTACAGCTCGGAGAGCATCCACAGCAGGCTGGCGGCGTAGAGCTTCGGCATCTGGTAGAGCTTTTCGGCGCTGAGGATATTGATTATCCCTTTGCCGCTGGCATCGACGCGCATCCAGTCGGCAATATCCAGCATCGGCTCGCCGAAGAAGTGCCCGGCGCCCTGTTGCTCCAGGGTCAACAGTCCGCGCTGGATGGCGCCGACCGAGGCGCTGCTGATATTGCCATACTGGTTCTGGAAAGATTTGGCGTTGTCGCCGATAAACTGGGTGATGGCGCGGAGGTCTTTGAAGTCGAGCAGCAGCAGACCGCGGTCGTCCGCGATGCGGAAAATAATGTTCAGCACGCCGCTCTGCACCTCATTGAGATTGAGCAGGCGCGCCAGCAGCAGGGGGCCAAGATCGGAGACCGTCGCCCGAACCGGGTGGCCCTTCTCGCCAAAGATATCCCAGAGCACCACCGGGTTGGCGTGCGGCTCCCAGTCGCTGACGCCGATCTTCTCCAGCCGCGCCTGCAGTTTCTCTGAGCTCTGCCCCGCGGCGGCAATGCCGGTCAGGTCGCCCTTGACGTCCGCCATAAATACCGGCACGCCAATTTCCGAGAACGACTCAGCCAGCTTTTGCAGGGTGACGGTTTTACCGGTGCCGGTCGCACCGGTGATCAGCCCATGGCGGTTGGCCATCGCGGGCAACAAATAGAGCGCGTTATCCAGCGTGCGCGCAATCAACAGGGGTGAGCTCATGATCGATTCCTCCATTTATCCTGCGACGATTATAGGCAACCTCGTCGTCCGGCGTTGGGGAAATCGTCACGCGCCGCGCACGCTGTCGCGAGAGGCCTCAGGCGCAGTGGCGTTGGATAAGCGCAATGCTCTGCTCAATTTCGCGCTCGATATCCGCTTCGCTCCACTGCGCCAGCTCGGGGGCGAAGGGTTCAAAAGCGTATACCCCCTGATAGCCGCGGGCTTCCAGGGCTTTAACCTGCTCGCAGGTGCCGAGGCGATCCTGCGGCGTCAGCATGATGCGCTCGGCATCGGTGAGCTGCTCGCGCGGACGGGTATCGTCCACCCCGGAGAGGTGCACCAGACCGATGTCCGCCACCTCCACCTGGCTGAACTCGTCCGCCGCCTGCGGGTAGAGATGGTGATGGAAGGTGTCGATCAGCAGCTTAAACGGCACGCGGGCGTCATGGATCAGCGTCTGCGCCTGGTGCGCCGATCGCAGCGAGCTTTGCGGAAAGCCCAGCGGCTCCACCAGGCCGTGGATGCCGTAGAAGGCGAACAGCGGCGCCAGGTCGCGCAGGGCGCCTAAGGTGTCGCTGGCCGGCACCTCGCTGCCGTCGTTGAGCGGGCAGAGCACCAGCGATTTGGCGCCGATGGCTTGGGCCTCTTTCAGCAGCGACTCGGTCAGTTGCCGCACCTCTTCGCTACGGCGGTTAAAGGGATAGACCGCGTTAATCGTCAGGATCTCGATGTGGTAACGCGCCGCCAGCTCGCGCACCTGCTGATGGCTCAGATCGTCGGTCACTTTCCCGCTGGGTAAATCGTTGCGCAGCTCGACTTTATTCAGGCCCAGACGGTTCACCAGACGGAAAAACGCTTCAATGCTGAGCGCTGGCGCGATTTTGCGGTTAATACAAAAACGTTGCATTGCGATGGCCATAGGACACTCCTGACGGAAGAGGGTTGGGTTCGTTCAATTGGCTAACAGTCAAAACGTTTATTCCAAAATAAGCAAGAATGAAAATGATGATTGTTTGAGCTGCCTCGCAAAATATTCCCTGCTTTCGCGGCGGGAGCGACCGGGACCGGGAGCCAGGTATCGCGAGGCGGCGCGGCTCGATGGGGAAAGCGCGTAAGCGATGCGTGATCGCAAAATGCGACTGTTATCACCAAAATGGAATTTCATTTCACAACAATGTTGAAATATAAATTTCATTTTACTACGGTTATAGCACAGCAGAATCAGCGACGGGCCGGCGTGCGCTGGCCCTCTTCACTATGAGGCGAGAACATGACGATCACAGGAAACTTTATTGGCGGGAAAACCGTTATCAGCAGCAGCAACGAAACGATGCCGGTGTACGATCCGGCGACGGGCAAAGCGGTGCGCGAAGTCACGGTATCGACCGCGCAGGAAGTCTCTGAGGCGATTCAGGTTGCTCGCGATGCGTTTGACAGCTGGTCTCGCACCACGCCGCTGCGCCGCGCCCGCGTGCTGTTCAACTTTAAAATGTTGCTGGAGCAGCACGTGGAAGAGCTGGCGGGGATCATCGTCAGCGAGCACGGCAAAGTGTGGTCGGATGCGCTGGGCGAGCTGACCCGCGGCATGGAAGTGGTCGAATTCGCCTGCGGGATCCCGCACCTGATTAAAGGCGAATACTCCTCTGACGTCGGCACCGGCGTCGACAGCTACTCGCTGATGCAGCCGCTGGGCGTGGTGGCCGGGATCACCCCGTTCAACTTCCCGGCGATGGTGCCGATGTGGATGTTCCCGCTGGCGCTGGCCTGCGGCAACAGCTTCGTCCTCAAGCCGCCGGCGCTGGCGCCGACGGCCGCCGTGCGTCTGGCAGAGCTGCTGAAAGAGGCCGGTCTGCCGGACGGCGTGTTTAACGTCGTGCACTGCAGCAATGAAGATGCCGAGCAGCTGTACACTGACCCGCGCATTGCGGCGGTGAGCTTCGTCGGCTCCTCCGGCGTGGCGGAGTATATCTATAAGACCGCCAGCGCCCACGGCAAGCGCGTGCAGGCCTTCGGCGCCGCCAAAAACCACGCGATAGTGATGCCGGATGCCGATCTCGACGCCACCGTTAACGCCATTATGGGCGGCGCCTTCGGTTCCGCAGGCGAGCGCTGCATGGCGCTGCCGGTGGTGGTGGCGGTGGGAGATGAAACCGCCGACAAACTGATCGCTCGCCTGAAGCCGCTGGTGGAAGCGCTGAAAGTGGGCCCGGGCTGCATGCGCGGCCAGGAAGAGAACGAGATGGGGCCGGTGGTTTCTGATACTCACCAGAAAAAAGTGCTCGGCTATATTGATAAAGGCGAAAGCGAAGGGGCAAAACTGGTGGTCGATGGCCGCAAACTGCGCGTGCCGGGCTACGACGCGGGCTATTATATCGGCGGCACCCTGTTCGATCACGTCACCCCGGAGATGACCATCTGGCGCGAAGAGATCTTTGGCCCGGTGCTGGGGATTGTACGCGCGGCGGACTATGACAGCGCCCTTGAACTGGTCAACAGCCACGAGTTTGGCAACGGCAGCGCCGTCTTCACCAGCAACGGCCACACCGCGCGTGAATTCGTCCACGACGTGCAGGCGGGGATGGTCGGGGTGAACGTGCCGGTCCCGGTGCCGATGGCGTTCCACAGCTTCGGCGGCTGGAAGCGCTCAGTGTTTGGCGCGCTGAACGTCCACGGGCCGGATGGCGTGCGCTTCTACACGCGCATGAAGACCGCCACCGTACGCTGGCCGGCAGGGCAGCAGACCGTATCTGAATTCAGCATGCCGACCTTAGGTTAATCGGCGAAGGAGAGCGCCATGTCGTTACTGGCTAAATCGCGAAAAGAGGGACAGATCCAGCATATTACGCCGCAAAGCGCCGGTTGGCGCTATATCGGCTTTGATGTCTGGATGTTGAAAAAAGGGCAGACTGTGACGCTGGAGAGCGGCGATCGCGAGCTGTGCCTGGTGCTGGTTGCTGGCCTGGCGTCGGTGAAAACGCAGCAGGCCGATTTCCCGAATCTCGGTAAACGGATGTCGCCGTTTGAACGTACCCCGCCGTGGTCGGTATACGTGCCGCCGCAGGATCGGGTCGAGGTGACCGCCGATTCCGATCTGGAGCTGGCGGTGTGCAGCGCGCCGGGCAAAGGCAGCTTCCCGGCACGCCTGATTCGGCCGGAAGACGTCGGCGTGGAGCACCGCGGGAAAGGGCGCAACCAGCGCCGGGTGCATAATATTCTGCCGGACAGCGCCGAGGCGGATTGCCTGCTGGTGGTCGAGGTCTACACCGACGAAGGGGCCACCAGCTCGTGGCCGTCGCATAAGCACGATACCGCCCAGCCGGGCAAAGAGACGCAGCTGGAAGAGACCTACTATCACCGCTTCGATCCGCCGCAGGGCTTTGCCTTCCAGCGGGTCTACACCGACGACCGCAGCCTGGACGCCTGCATGGCGCCCTATAACCACGATGTGGTGATGGTGCCGCGCGGTTACCATCCGGTGGCGGCGATTGCCGGTTACGACAGCTACTATCTGAACGTCATGGCCGGGCCGGATCGGAAATGGCTGTTCACCTGGGAAGAGGACCACGCCTGGATCAACACCCCGGAATATCCGCGCCACGACTAACGTGACGCGCAGACGCCGATAAAAAAGGCCGGTTAGCGATGCTAACCGGCCTTCTTGTCTATGGGCTGCGGGTGTTTTTTAGCGAAAGGGTCCGCGGAATCCCACCCCCAGGCCCGGCAAGCGCAGCGTCGCCGGGCAGTCAGGCACCGTACCCGTGGCTGTGCCGGATGGCGCTACGCTTATCCGGCCTACGGGGTCCTCTCACTGGCTCATACCTCGTAGGCCTGGCAAGCGCAGCGCCACCGGGCAGGACACCGCAAACACCGTCGCCGTTTTTATGCAGGATGGCGCTACGCTTATCCGGCCTACGGGGTCCTCTCACAGGCTCATACCTCGTAGGCCCGGTAAGCGCAGCGCCACCGGGCAAGATATCAGGCTCGATACCCGTCATGTTGCCAGGTGGCGGCTGCGCCTGACCCGGCCTGGAGGGTTCGTGCGACCTGTCCTTGATTTACCCACTTGCGCGACTGAAACTGCCGGTGCTGACGGCCTCAAAATCGCTGAGACGTTCCCGGAAGGCCGGGGCAGCCCGCATGGATGCGGGCTGAGGGCCGTGTTTTGCACGGACGCTGCCTCGGCCCGACCCGAAGCCTGCAGGGATAAGTCGAAGGTACCGCGCAGCGGCGATTTTGCTGGCCGGAGCCCGGGGGTACAGGGGGCGGCGGCGACTGGCCGCCCCCTGTGCGCTCCCTGCGCCATGCCAGGCATAACGCAGAAAATTAACCGGGAGCGCAAATTTCACTGAAGTTACACGTGATAAACGCTTTGTCTGGCCGGGAAAGTTGCAAACCGAAAACAGTGTCTACGGCGACCCGCAGGCGCATATATCACACGCCCGGCAAGCGCAGCGCCGCCGGGCAGGACACCTCCGGCGCCATACCCGTCTTGTGCCGGATGGCGCTACGCTTATCCGGCCTACGGGGGGCCTCTCACAGGCTCATACCTCGTAGGCCCGGCAAGCGCAGCGCCGCCGGGCAAGATATCAGTCACGGTATCCGTGGTGTTGCCTGGTGGCGGCTGCGCCTGACCCGGCCTGGAGGGTTCGTGCGACCTGTCCTTGATTTACCCACTTGCGCGACTGAAACTGCCGGTGCTGACGGCCTCAAAATCGCTGAGACGCTCCCGGAAGGCCGGGGCAGCCCGCATGGATGCGGGCTGAGGGCCGTGTTTTGCACGGACGCTGCCTCGGCCCGACCCGAAGCCTGCAGGGATAAGTCGAAGGTACCGCGCAGCGGCGATTTTGCTGGCCGGAGCCCGGGGGTACAGGGGGCGGCGGCGACTGGCCGCCCCCTGTGCGCTCCCTGCGCCATGCCAGGCATAACGCAGAAAATTAACCGGGAGCGCAAATTTCACTGAAGTTACACGTGATAAACGCGTTGTCTGGCCGGGGAAGTTGCAAACCGAAAACAGTGTCTACGGCGACCCGCAGGCGCATATACCCCAGGCCCGGCAAGCGCAGCGCCGCCGGGCGATGAGCGCTGGCACGCAACCTCCTTTGTGCCGGATGGCGGCTTCGCCTTATCCGGCCCACAACGACTACGCTTATCCGGCCTACGGGGTCCCCCCGCAGGCTTATCCCGCTCCGCCGCGCAACCGACGCCAGGCGGCCTATCTCACGCCTTCTGCTTGGCCTCGGACTCCTGACTGCTGTTCAGCGCCAGCGAAACCGCCAGCGTCTGGGCCAGGCACAGGGAAGCAACCTGCGAGCGGAAGCCATCCACCTGCGCTTCCCGCACCACAAAGCAGACATCGCTGAAGGCCGCCAGCGGGCTGACCTGGCTGTCGGTAATGGCGATCTGCCGCGCTTTGCGCTGCGCGCCCAGCTCCACCAGCTCGACCACTTCCCGGGCGTACGGCGAGAAGCTCACCGCCACCACCACGTCTTTCGGGCCGACCAGACTCAGCTGTTCGGTGAACATGCCGCCGAGGCCGTCGATCAGAAAGGCTTTGCGATCGAGGTGGCGCAGCGCATAGGTCAGATAGGAGGCGACGCTGAACGACCGGCGCAGGCCAATGACGTAGATATTTTCCGCCTCGCCCAACAGGGCCACCGCGCGCTCCAGCTCATCGCTGGAGGTCTGCATCGCCAGCTGCTGCAGCGCCTGGTTGTTCACCATTGTGAACATATTGAGGATTTCCGTCGGCGTTTCCGGCGGGCTGGACTCATCGCTGGTGGTCTGGCGGAACAGACGGGCACGCTCGGTATAGTTGGCGGTCTCTTCCATCAAATGCTGCTTGAACATCTGTTTCATTTCGTTAAAGCCGCTGAAGCCGAAGGCGTTGGCAAAACGAATCAACGTGGAAGGGGGAACATCCGCCTGTTGCGCAATGGAGGCCACGGTATCGAAAGCCACGCTATTGCTGTTATCAAGGATATAGCGGGCGACCTGTTTCAGACGTTTGCTTAACGTATCGTACCGACGCCTGATTTCATCCTGCAGGATGGTCAGCTGTGTTGGGTTATTGGCCATAGAGTGCGCTCTGAGAAAATGGAAGGAATATGGCTTCCAGTGTACCAAATGAAGCGAATTTTTCATTTATTGCGACGAAATACGCGATTCATTTCACGAAGAAACAGAAAAACGCCCGCTCCGCAAGGTGACGGAGACGGGCGTTGGGGGATCAGCGGCGGGCTTCGCGCCAGTAGCCAATGAGCGTCAGGTAGTTGCGTTTCACTTCCTCTATCAGCGCCTCATCGCTGAGCTCGCCCTGCATCCAGCGCCGCGACGGCTGGCCAAAGATGGTGCGCCCGACGGCGAAACCTTTGATCATCGGGTGTGCGGCCGCCTCGGCGAAACCGGCGCGCAGTTTGTCGGAAGGCGCGTCGAGGCCGAGGATCAGGATCCCGCGGCTCCACGGATCTTCGCGCTCGATAAGGGCGGTGATCTGCTGCCAGCTGGCGCTGGAGAGCGGCGGCAGCTTCCACCAGTCCGGCTTGATCCCCAGCTGATAGAAGTGCTCCAGCATGGTGTGGTAATGGCGCTCGTCTTTGTCCGGGCCATTTTCCGGGAGGATCACCTCCAGCAGCAGCTCGTGGCCTGATTTGTTACAGGCCTGCCACACCTCGAGCAGCAGAGCGTCCTGCTCTTCTCGCAGCGTCGCCGGGTCGTCCGGGTGATAGAAGACCAGACATTTGACGACATGCTCCAGCGGCCAGTCGATCAGCTGCGAGCCGATGTTGCCATGCTCCAGACGCAGCGGGCGCGAGCTGGGCAGTTCGATAGGGCGCCCGATCCACCAGCCCTTGCCGGTAATGGCGTTCAGCGCACGCTGGCCGTAGGTGCCATCGGCCAGAATGCCGCTGCGCTGGTCAAGACCCGCCTGCTGCGCCGCCGCTTCGGCCGCGGCCAACAACAGCAGCTTGAGCTGCGGAATGCAGGCTTCATCGCGCCCGGTCTCCCGCGCCAGGTCGGCCAGCTGTTTGCGATGGTCGAAGGCGAAAATGCATAGCTCCGGCCACTGCTGGCGGCGGCTGGTCACCCGGTGCAGATGGTTGAGGCGCTCGTCGACGTCCGGGCGCGGCACCGATTCGGCGCGCTGCAGGTAGTCATCGAGTTCGACTTTGGTCGGCATCGCCGGCGCGCAGCCGTGGCGGGAGACCACCAGCGCCCCGCAGGCGTTGGCGTAACGGCAAGCCTGCTCCCAGCCCTCGTCGTTAAGCCAGCCGCGCAGCAGGCCCGACATAAAGGCATCTCCGGCGCCCAGCACGTTGAGCACTTCCACGCGCACGCCCTGCTGCAGCGGCACCTGGTCCCAGCTGTCCGGGATGTCGCCTTCCAGCACCACGCAGCCCATCGGTCCGCGCTTGCAGACGAGGGTGGCTTTGGTGGCATGGCGCACATTTTTTAACGCGGTCAGGGTATCGGTGCTGCCCCCGGCAATATGAAACTCTTCTTCGGTTCCCACCACCAAATCGAACAGATGCAGCACTTCCTGCAGCTGGCTGGTGACCGGCCCGGACTCAATGAAACGGGTTTCGCCATCGCCGAGCGAGGTGAGCCCCCACAGCACCGGACGGTAATCGATATCCAGCGCGGTACGCAGTCCGTGACGGCGAGCGTACTCCAGCGCCTTCAGCACCGCGGCGCGGGTGTTGGCGTGCGACAGGTGGGTGCCGGTCACCGCCAGCGCCCGGGAGGAGGCAATATACTCCTCGCTGATGTCGTCAGGCGTTAAGGCCATATCGGCGCAGTTATCGCGGTAGAAAATCAGAGGGAAGGTCTCCTGATCCTTGATCCCCAGCATCACCAGCGCGGTCAGGCGGGATTTGTCGGTAATCAGATACTCGGTATCCACCCCGGCGCGGTTGAGCGTTTCACGTAGGAAACGGCCGTTGTGTTCATCGCCAACGCGCGCCAGCATGGCCGATTTCAGCCCCTGAATCGCGGTGCCAAAGGCCACGTTGCCGGAGGAGCCGCCCAGATATTTCGAGAAACTGGCAACGTCTTCTAGCCGCGAACCGATCTGCTGGGCATAGAGGTCGACGGCCACCCGACCTATACAGATGACGTCGAGCCGCTTTACTGCTGCATTCATAGCTAGGATTTCCTTTTTGGTGTCTGCTGCCTGGAAGGGTCGGGATCCCGACGTCGACTCCGTGAACAGCCTGAGGGTTATTGGTTACCCTTAGTTTGAGAAATAAATATTTCATTTGCAAACTCGTTCGAAATTAAAAAACCAAAAGTGTGAGGGATCTACCACTCTGCCGCACTGAGCCTCGCGTTAGCGCGGATCGCCCCCTCTGTCGACCCGGAGAAAAATGAAACGCCAAACGACAGCCATTTACCTATGATTTTTAAGGGGATATTGCCGTCTGGCGCCGCCAAAAAGCGCCCGAAAACGTGTCAGGAATGTAAGTGAAACGTATGAAATGGGTAGAGAGTTTGATCCTTCTCGCAAAATGAAATATTTCTTCTGTATTTGTATTTAATGAAAAAAATGTTTGCCTATAATCCACAGGTATTCCAGTGACGTGAACGACGGCCCCGGCGGCATCGGCGCGACGCCACACACAAATACTGAACAATAAGGATTGTGCAACATGGGCAAACTGAGACTGACAACGGCGCAGGCGCTGGTGAAGTTCCTCGATAACCAGTACCTGGAAGTGGATGGCGAAGAGCTGAAGTTCGTGAAAGGCATTTTTGCGATTTTCGGCCATGGCAACGTCCTGGGGCTGGGGCAGGCGCTGGAGCAGGATAGCGGCGACATGCGCGTCTATCAGGGGCGCAACGAGCAGGGGATGGCCCATGCGGCCACCGGTTTTGCCCGCCAGGCCCTGCGCCGGCAGATTATCGCCTGCACCTCCTCCATCGGCCCGGGGGCGGCCAACATGATCACCGCCGCCGGCACCGCCAGCGCCAACCGCATTCCGCTGCTACTGCTGCCGGGCGATGTCTTCGCCACCCGCCAGCCGGACCCGGTGCTCCAGCAGATTGAACAGAGCTACGATCTCAGCATCAGCACCAATGACGCCTTCCGCGCGGTCAGCAAATACTGGGACCGCATTACCCGCCCGGAACAGCTGATGAGCGCCTGCATCAATGCCATGCGCGTCCTGACCGACCCGGCGGAAACCGGCGCGGTGACGCTGTGCCTGCCGCAGGATGTGCAGGGCGAAGCCTGGGACTACCCGGAATCCTTCTTTGCGCGTCGCGTACACCGTCTCGATCGCCGCCCGGCCAGCGCCGCGCAGCTGGCGGACGCCGTGGCGGCCATCAAAGCCAGCCGTAAACCGCTGATCGTCTGCGGCGGCGGGGTGAAATACTCCGGCGCGGGCGAAGCGCTGTCCCGTTTCGCCGAGCGCTACGGAGTGCCTTTTGCCGAAACCCAGGCCGGGAAGGGGACGGTGGTCTCTTCTCACCCCCTGAACGTCGGCGGTGTCGGCGAGACGGGCTGTCTGGCGGCGAACCTGCTGGCGAAAGAGGCCGACCTGGTGATCGGCGTCGGCACCCGTTTCAGCGATTTTACCACCGCCTCGAAATGGATCTTCCAGCACCCGGAGGTGCGTTTCCTGAATATTAACGTCAGCAACTTCGACGCCTGGAAGCTGGACGGCATAGCCATGCTGGCGGACGCCCGGGAAGCGATGACCGCCCTCGACGCGGCGCTGGTGGACAGCGGCTGGCAGGCCGGCTGGGGCGCGCAGATCGAGAGCGTGCAGAGCCGTCAGTTAAAAGAGACCCAGCGCGTGTACCAGGCGGTGTGGCAGGAGAAATCCTTTGTGCCGGAGATCGACGATCATCTCGATCGCGAATCGGTATATCGCGAGTTCCGCCAGATCACCGACTCCACCCTGACCCAGAGCAGCGTCCTCGGGGTGCTGAATGAAACGCTGCCGGCCGAGGCGGTGATCGTCGCGGCGGCGGGCAGCCTGCCCGGCGATCTGCAGCGCGTCTGGCGTAACCGCGCGGAAAACACCTATCACGTGGAGTACGGCTACTCCTGCATGGGATATGAGGTCAACGCCGCGCTGGGGGTGAAGCTGGCGCAGCCGCAGAGCGAAGTCTACTCCCTGGTCGGCGATGGCTCGTTCATGATGCTCCACTCTGAACTGGTCACCTCCCTGCAGGAGCGGGCGAAGATCAACGTCGTGCTGTTCGACAACATGGCCAACGGCTGCATCAACAACCTGCAGATGGAGCACGGGATGGACAGCTTCGGTACCGAGTTCCGCTACCGCCAGCCGGAAACCGGCCAGCTGCAGGGCGGTCTGGTGCCGGTGGACTTCGCCACCATCGCCGCCGGCTACGGCTGCAAAACCTGGCGCGTCACCACCCTGGACGAACTGCGCCACGCGCTGGACGCCGCCCGCCGCGAAACGGTCAGCACCCTGATTGATATTAAAGTGCTGCCGAAGACCATGGTGCACAAATACGGCAGCTGGTGGAACGTCGGGGTCGCCCAGACGGCGCTCTCAGAGCGGATCCGCAAAGTTGCGCAAATGATTAATGAAAAGCGCGCCCAGGCGCGTGATTACTAAAACGAACATCCACCCTGAATCCTACAGACTTACGGAGAAAACCATTATGTCGCTCAAATTAGGTGTCATCGGCGCTGGCGCTATCGGTAAAGAACACATCCGTCGCTGCACCCAGGTTCTGCAGGGCGCCACCGTTGTGGCGGTGTCTGATATCAATGCCGACAACGCCCGCGCGGCGGTTGCGCTGCCGGGCGTGCAGGCGGAAGTCTACGCCGACGGCCACGACGTGATTAACGCCAGCGATGTCGATGCCATCCTGGTCACCTCATGGGACCCGACCCACGAAGAGTACACCCTGGCCGCCATTGCCGCCGGTAAGCCGGTGTTCTGCGAAAAACCGCTGGCGATGTCTGCGGAAGGCTGCCGCCGTATCGTCGATGCTGAAATGAAGGCCGGCCGTCGCCTGGTGCAGGTTGGCTTTATGCGCCCATACGACGAAGGCTATCTGGCGCTGAAAAAAGTGATCGACGATGGCGATATCGGCGCGCCGCTGATGCTGCGCTGCGCCCACCGCAACCAGGCGGTTGGCGAGAACTACACCACCGATATGGCGATCACCAACACCCTGATCCACGAGCTGGACGTGCTGCGCTGGCTGCTGAACGATGACTACCGTTCCGTGCAGGTGCGCTTCCCGCGCTCCACCTCGCACACCCATGCGCGCCTGAAAGATCCGCAGATCGTCTCCTTTGAAACCAAAAAAGGCACCCTGATCGACGTCGAGGTGTTCGTGAACTGCCAGTACGGGTATGACATCCAGTGCGAAGTGGTCGGCGAGACCGGGATTGCCCGTCTGCCGGAGCCGTCTGCCGTCCAGATGCGCAAGTCCGCCAGCCTGTCGACCGCTATTCTGACCGACTGGAAAGACCGCTTTATCAAAGCCTACGACGTCGAGCTGCAGGCCTTTATCAACGACGTCAAAGCCGGTCAGCTGCACGGCCCGTCGGCCTGGGACGGCTACGCGGCGTCGGTAGCGGCGGACGCCTGCATTAAAGCGCAGGGAACCAGCGAGCCGGTTGAGGTGACGCTGCCTGAGTGCCCGGCATTCTACAAACGTTAAGCACGCTTTGCCGACGGAACTTCTTTGCACAGGTAACGACGATGAAAATTGCCTTTGATGTGGATGTGATTAAGGACCTCGGGATCACCCGCATGGTCCATCAGGTAGCGGAGTGGGGCTACAAGTACATTGAACAGTCGCCGCACCCGCAGATAAACCCGTTCTACAAGCACCCGCGCGCCAGCCGGGAGATCATGGCCGAGTACAAGCAGGCGCTGCGCGATACCGGCCTTGAGCTGTCGTCGTTTATCTGCGTCTACCGCTGGTCCGGCCCGGACGAACTGCGCCGCCAGGCGGCGGTGAAAAACTGGAAACGGCTGGTGGAAATTGCGGTGGAGATGGGCGTTCAGGTGATCAACACCGAGTTCTCCGGCGATCCGAATCAGCCTGAGATCTGCGATGAAATGTTCTATCGCTCGATGGAAGAGCTGTTGCCGATTTTTGAGCGGGAAGGCATCCGCGTGGAGATCCAGGCGCATCCCTGGGATTTCTGCGAAGAGAACAATGAAACCGTCGATATCGTGAAGTCGTTCCGCAGCGATAACGTGAAGTACGTCTACAGCGTGCCGCACACCTTTTTCTACGACAAAGGCGTCGGCGACGTGGCGAGCATGCTGCGCTATGCCGGGAGCGATCTCTCCCATGTCCTGATTGCGGATACCCGCAATCATACGAAACATTGCCGCTATATCGTTAACCCGCCGGGCGTGGATGCCGTGGTGCACCAGCACGTAGGCGTCGGGGAAGGGGATGTGGATTTCGACGCGCTGTTCCGCACCCTGCGCGAAATGAAATTCGCCGAGCAGACCTTCAAGGTCGGCGGGGAGCCGATTGTCGCCACCTCGCTGTTTGGCTACCCGGAAAAAATGAAATACCAGGCAGTGGAAACCCGTGAACTTATTGAACGTGAATTGCTGCGCCGGTAAGGCGCAGCGGCAGGAGCCCTACTATGAACAAAGATAACGTCAAACTGGCTATCGCCCCGATCGGCTGGACTAACGATGATATGCCGGAGCTCGGCAGCGAAAACACTTTCCAGCAGATCGTCAGCGAAATGGCGCTGGCCGGCTTTACCGGCAGTGAAGTCGGCAGCAAATATCCGCGCGATCCGGCGGTTCTCAAGCCGATGCTGGACATCCGCGGCATTCAGATCTGCAACGCCTGGTTCAGCACCTTTTTCGCTAACGGCCAGCGGGAAAAAACCATTGATGAATTCGTCAATCACATGAACTTCCTTCATGCGATGGGCGCGAAAGTGATTGGCTGCTCGGAGCAGAGCGGCAGCATCCAGGGGCTGGATAAACCGATCCTCGGCGATGCGAAGCCGTGCTTCAGCGACGAAGAGTGGCAGCGGGTGGCGGAAGGCTACAACACCCTTGGTCGCCTGGCGGCGGAGAAGGGGATGCAGGTCTGTCTGCACCACCACATGGGCACCGGCATCCAGACCACTGCGGAAATCGACAAGTTTATGTCGCTGGTGGACGAGCGCGTCTTCCTGCTGTTCGACACCGGCCACGCCTGGTACTCCGAAGGCGGCGAAGCGCCGATGCTGGCGATCCTCAAAAAGTATCTGCCGCGCATCAACCACGTTCACCTGAAGGACGTCCGCCCGCCGGTGATCGACCAGGTGCGCCGCGACGGCCTGTCGTTCCTCGACGGCGTGAAAAAAGGCACCTTCACCGTCCCGGGCGATGGGGTGATCGATTTCCGTCCGGTGTTCAAGCTGCTGGACGACTTTGGCTATAAAGGCTGGATGGTGGTGGAAGCCGAGCAGGATCCTGCCCTGGCCAATCCTTTCGAATACGCCGTAAAAGCGCGCAAATATATCCGCGAAACGGCAGGGATCTAATCGTTGTGACATTTTCAGGCCATACCGGGTATGGCCTGCTTTTTTTCCTTTCTCAATCCCTGTTCCCGCTTGCAAACCGCCTGACTGGATCTTAACCCCGGCGCCGGACTGTCCCCTTTCTCTCAGGGAGAGGGCCGGGGTGAGGGGGACAATGACGGGTAAAGCGTCACTTCACTTCCGCCAGCGCGGTTTTATCCACATAAGGTTTCATCAGCGCGTCGGCTTCCTTCTGCGCCGCCTGAACCGCCGCTTCCGGCGTCACTTTGGCATCGTTAACCACCGCCGCCAGCTGGTTCTCCATCGCCTTACGCACCGCCACGGTCTCCCAGGTGGAGTACCACGGATGGGCGTACTTCAGCTGCTCAAGCGCGATCGCCGCCCGCGGATCCTGCTGCAGATAGGCCTTCATCTCCGGCGTATCGTATGACGCCTTGCGCGGCGAGAAGTAGCCGGTAAAGCGGCTCCACGCGCCGTTCACGTCGGGGCTCACCAGATAGGTCAGGAACTGATACGCCGCTTTCTTCTGCGCCTCGTTGATGCCTTTAAAGCTCACCAGGCTGGCGCCGCCGATCGGCACCGCGCGCTGCTCTTTGGCCGGCAGCATCGCCACCCCAAGCTCAAAGTCTTTGCTGTTCTCGCGCATAAAGCCCAGCGCGCCGGTGCTGAGCATCGCCATCCCGAGCTTGCCGGAGAAGAACGCAGCGCTGATCTGCTTCGAGTTCAGCACTCCGGACGGCATCACCTTGTCCTTGTAGATCAGATCCTGCCAGAAGCGCAGGGCGCCGATGGCGGTCGGCGAGTTGTAATAAACTTCGCCCGGATAGTCTTCGTTAAAGTATTTCCCGCCGTTGGCGCGCACCAGCGCCGAGAAGATCCAGCCGCCGTAGTCGTCGTTGGTCGACGGCAGCATGATACCCCACTGGCCGGTGCTCTCGTCGGTCAGCTTTTTGGCATCGGCCAGCAGCTCGGCCCAGGTCTGCGGCGGCTGTTTGATCCCGGCCCGATCGAACATCGTCTTGTTGTAGTAGAGGATCGGCGTCGAGTTATGGAACGGGATCGCATAAGTGGTGCCCATCACCTGGGCGTTCTTATGCATCGCGGGCCAGAATTCCTTTTGCAGAAAATCGCCGGCCTGTTGATCGCCATATTTAAACAGCTCATCCATCGGCAGGATCTCATCCTTCAGCGCCAGATCGGTGGTGAAGTTGGCGGACATGATCACCAGCGCCGGCGGCTGGCCGGCCTTCTGCGCCGATTCGGCTTTGATCTTGGTGGTGTCGTAGTTGCCGGTGAAGATCCCGCGCACATCCACATCCTGCTGGGAGTCGTTGAATTGCTTAATGACGCGGGTCATCTCCATGGTCAGCTTGCCGTCTACCGGCGCCGGGAACATGAAGTCTATTTTCTCTTTCGCCAGCGCCGCGCCGCTCAGGGCGAGGCTGAGGCTAACCGCGACTACCGTAAGAGGTTTAAACATGATTACACTCCATCAGTAAATTATGCTGGGTCTCAGCATGAAAAAGATGCACATCGCCAGGCGAGAAGCCGATCGGTAGCGACTCGCCTTTCTCCGGCACCGTGCCGCGGTGGCGGCGGCTAAAGCGCAGGGTGCCGATCGGGGTGCTGACGTGGAGCAGGTAGTCGGCCCCCATCAGTTCTCGTTGCAGAACGGTGGCCGGCAGGCGCAGATGGCCCTCCTCCACGCGGTCGGTAATATGTTCCGGGCGAATGCCCAGCCAGACGCGGGTCTGATCCCGGTGGCGCGGCGGCAGCGGATGACGCTGTTCTCCCAACAGTACTTCACCGTTGGCGCAGGGCAGCGACAGCAGGTTCATCGCCGGCGAACCGATAAATCCGGCGACGAACAGGTTGGCCGGGTTGGCGTAGAGATACTCCGGGCGCCCGACCTGCTGCACGTGGCCGCCGTTCATCACCACGATGCGGTCGGCCATCGACATCGCCTCGGTCTGGTCGTGGGTCACATAGATGGTGCTGGTTTTCAGCTGCTGATGGAGCGCCATAATGCTGTCGCGCACTTCGCTGCGCAGGCGGGCGTCGAGGTTGGAGAGCGGCTCGTCCATCAGGAACAGCCGCGGATTACGCACAATCGCCCGGGCCATCGCCACCCGCTGGCGCTGGCCGCCGGAGAGCTTCGCCGGTTTGCGATCGAGCAGCGCCTCCAGCTGCAGCATCTGCGCCACGTTGTCCACCCGCGGCTGCCAGCTGCTTTTCTCTTCCTTGCGCACCTTCATGCCGAAGGTGATGTTGTCGCGCACCGACAGATGCGGAAACAGGGCATAGTTCTGGAAGATCATCGCGAAGTTGCGCTCGCGCGGCGTGGTGGCGGTGATGTTCTCATCATGCAGCCAGATTTGGCCTTCGCTGACCGGCTCCAGGCCGGCGAGCAGGCGCAGCAGGGTGCTTTTCCCGCAGCCCGACGGGCCGACCAGCACCACGAATTCGCCTTCGTGAATATCCAGCGACAGGGCGCTGAGCGCCGGCTTGCCGTCGAAACGTTTACTGATGTTTTGCAGACTGAGCATGGCGGTTAGCGCTCTTCCGTTGGGCAACTGATGTTTTCGTCGTACAGCCACGGCCCGGCGTAGTGGGCCAGCGAGTGCTGGTAGCTCACCCACTGCTCGCCGACCTGGCGGTGCATCAGACACGAGGCCGGAGAAAGGTCGTAATAGGGCCGGGTGTCTTCGTGGCAGTACGGCACCTGATGGACGGTGCCGGGGATAGTGGAGATCAGCGCCTGGCGATACTGGGTCATGGTCAGGCTGTGGTTGTGGCCGCAGAAGATGCGCGTCAGCGACGGGAAACGCTCCACCAGCGCCAGCAAACGGTGGCCGTTTTCGCAGGCGATCGGGTCCATCTGCGCATTGCCCAGCGGCAGCGGCGGGTGGTGCATAAACACCGTTGCCGGTTTGTCGCCGCCCTCGAACAGCTGGGCTTCCAGCCAGCCGATGGTCTCGTCGGTCAGCCAGCCCTTCGAGGTGCCGGCGCGGCTGGAGTCGATAAACAGCAGGCGGGTGGCGAAGTCATCCACCGCATAGCGCATATTTTGCGCATCGTTGCCCAGCTGCGGGCACAGCGGGTGAAGATGCTCCAGAAAATGGGCTTTGTCGTCGTGGTTGCCGGGGATCAGATACAGCGGATAGTTCAGGCTGCCGAGGATCTGGCGGGCCACCTGATACTCCGCCGGGCGGCCGCAGTTGACGATATCCCCGCTCACCACCACCGCGTCCGGGCGCTCGCGCAGCGCGTTAAGCTGGGAGACCACCTCGGCGTTGGCGGCGTTGACGTCGATAAAGCCGTACAGCTTTTCGCCGCGGCTGCGGAAATGGGTATCGGAAATGTGCGCTAACAGCATGAATCACTCCTTATTTGATCCCGGAGAAGCCGAAGCTCCGCAGGAACTGTTTCTGAAAAAGGATGAACGCCAGCATCAGCGGCAGACAGACCATCAGCGTGCCGGCGCCGATGGTGCCCCACTGGCCGCCGGATTCGGCGCCCATGGCGAAGGAGACCAGCCCGACGGTCAGCACCTGCTTATCGGGATCGTTGAGCATCATCAGCGGCCACAGGTATTCGTTCCAGTGGTAGGTAATGCTGACGGTGGCGAAGGCCAGCACCGACGGCCAGGACATCGGCAGCAGCACGCGGAACAGCACCTGCCACCAGCGGCAGCCCTCCATCAGCGCCGCCTCCTCCAGCTCTTTCGGAATGGCGAGAAACGCCTGACGCATCAGGAACACGCCGAACGCCGAGGTGAAGTAGGGCATCATCACCCCGGTGAGGGTGTTGAGCAGGCCGAAGGTTTTCAGGGTCAGCATGTTCGGCACCATCATCACTACCGGCATGATCATCAGCTGCACCAGGAACAGGAGAAACAGCGTCTGCTTGCCGCGAAACTCGTGGCAGGCGAAGACGTACCCGGCGGTGGTGATGGTCAACAGCTGCACGAAGAAGGTGCCGAAGGTGAAGATAAGGGTGTTGGCGTACAGGCTCAGCCAGTCGGCGCTGTTCCAGGCGTCGCGGAAGTTATCGAGGGTCAGCGGCAGGCGCGGCAGCAGCGAGGCCATATCTTCCCCGAAGGTGGTGGCGCTGAACGAGGTGGCCAGCATCCAGATAAACGGGCTGATCCACAGCAGCGCCAGGCAGCACATTAATACCGTCAGCGTAAAGGGCGACGAGCGGCGCAGGCGCAGCCACAGCGGACGGGCGGCGGCGGGCGTGCGGACCAGCAGCGGCGAGATGTCAGCGCTCATAGTGGGCTCCTTTCTCCAGCAGTTTCAGGTTAATCAGCGAGAAGGCGAACAGCCCGGCCAGGGTCAGGAAGGTGGCGGCGGAGGCTTTACCGAGGTCATGGGTATCCCAGGCGAGATTCTGGATGTAATAGAGCAGCACGGTGGTGGCGTTGTCCGGCCCGCCGCGGGTCATCACCGCCACGTGGTCGATCTGGGTGATGGAGTAGATCAGCGCGGTGGTGATCACAAAGCTCAGGGTCGGGCGCAGCAGCGGTAGCGTAACCTTAAAAAAGACCTGCGTGCGGGTAGCCCCCTCCATCAGCGCCGCTTCCCGCGTCGAGGCCGGAATGCTCTGCAGCCCGGCGAGGAAAAACAGCATGTAGTAGCCAGCGAACTTCCATACGCCGATCAGCGCCAGGGCCAGCAGCGCGCTGTTGCTGCGCCCCAGCCAGTTGTTGTTCATCGGCCCGAACAGCTTCGCCAGATAGTGGTCGAGCAGGCCGAGGCCGGGCATAAAGATAAACAGCCACAGCGCGGCGGCGCTGACCATCGGGATAATCATCGGGAAGAAAAAGGCTGTGCGCAGCCAGCGGTTGACGCGATGGTTCTCGCTCAGGGCGACCGCCAGCAGCAGGGCGAGGGTCACCCCGGGCACCACCGTCAGCAGGATATAGAGCAGGTTATTGCCCAGCGACTGCCAGAAGACGTTATCGGCAAACAGGCGGGCGAAATTATCCAGCCCGACGTACTGCGCGCCGTCGCTGGCCATGCGGGTATCAAACAGGCTGTCATACACCGAACGCCCCAGCGGGAACCAGGTAAACAGCAGTAAAAACAGCAGGGAAGGCGACAGGATCAGCCAGGGAAGCCAGGTCTTTCTCATGGTGACGCGCATCTCGTTCAGCCATTTATCGAAGCCCGGATTGTGGGAAGCAATGACTACAGAGGCATGGCGGGGAGATGACGGTTTGATGAAGCGACGGGAAAAACGCCGGGCGAGCGGGCCGCCCGGCGGGAGAGAACCATCAGAAGTCGGCTTTCAGCACCGCGCGGTAGCGGGCTTTGCCTTCGCGAACGTGCTTCAGCGCTTCGTTAATCTGCGACATCGGGAACAGCTCGGTGGTCGGGGCCACCTTGCTGCGCCCGGCGAACTTCATCAGCGTGCGCAGTTCGGACGGGTTACCGGTCGCCGAGCCGGAGATGCTGCGGTCGCCGCCGATAAGGGTAAAGGCCGGCACCGGGAACGGCTTCATTACCGCGCCGACGGTGTGGAAGTTGCCGCCGTACGCCAGCGCTTCAAAGTACGGCTGCCAGTCGAGGTCGACGGCGACGGTGTTGATGATCAGGTCGAACTGACCGGCCAGCGCCTTTAAGGCTTCCGGATCGCGGCTGTTCACCACGCGATCGGCGCCCATCGCCAGCACTTCCTGCTCTTTGGCCGGGTTGGAGCTGAAGGCGGTCACTTCCGCGCCCATCGCCCGCAGCAGCTTAATGGCGATATGGCCGAGGCCGCCGATGCCGATCACCCCGACGCGGCTGGTGGCGGTGACGTGGTGGGTCAGCAGCGGTTTAAAGACGGTGATGCCGCCGCACAGCATCGGGCCGGCGGACGCCAGATCGATGCTCTCCGGCAGGGGGATCACCCACTGCCAGTCGGCGCGCAGCTTATTGGCGAAGCCGCCGCGGTTGAGAATGGTCGGCACCGAGCCTTCCAGACAGTTGATCTGGTTGCCGCTGATGCAGGCGTCGCAATGGCCGCAGCTGCGCGCCGTCCAGCCGATGCCGACCTTCTGGCCAATCTTCAGCCCTTTATCCTGCGCCGCGCTGCCCAGCGCCGCCACCCGGCCAATCACCTCGTGACCGGCCACCAGCGGGTAGCTCGACATCCCCCATTCGTTGTCGATCATCGACAGATCCGAATGGCAGATCCCGCAGTATTCAACCTCAACTTCGACATCTTCCGGCTGCAGCTCGCCGGCATCGTATTCCCACAGCGACAGATCGGCGCCCGCTTCTTTGGCGGCGTAGCTTTTAATGATGCTCATGTTTATTTCCTTGGGGTTGGCGTGATAACCCAGAAAGTGTAGAGCATGGTATTCCCCGGCGCTTGGCAATCGGAGGGGTCGCGAAGCGGGCGGACCAGCCGCCCGTTAAGGTCAGCGGCTGGCCAGCGGCCACTGATTAAGGCGGATGCCGCGCTGCGGGGCGTTCTCGGCAAAATCATCCAGCACCGCCTGCACGTCCGGGTCGAGATAGCCGACGCTGTCGTGCTCGACGATCACCACGCTCTTTTCCGGAATTTTCGCCAGCAGGGCCAGCAGATGCGGATTGTGCATAAAGGTCAGATTCTGCTGGATGCGCAGCACGTAGTGGTCATCGTAGCGCGCCAGCTGCAGCGAGTGGCGATGGCTGCGCCAGAGGCTGAACGCCATCTGGGTGGCAAGACCAATCCCTATCCCCGCCAGCATGCCGAAGGCGATAATCCCGCCGATGGTGGCGAGGAAGGGGACGTACTGCGCCGCCCCCTGGCGGAACTGCTCGATGAACAGCCGCGGCGTCGCCAGCTTATAGCCGGTATAGAGCAGCACGGCGGCGAGGCTGGCGAGCGGGATCAGGGTCAGCAGGCCGCTGAACCACAGGCCGCAGATCAACAGCAGCACGCCGTGGATAAAGATCGACAGTTTGCTCTGCGCGCCGTTGCTGACGTTCACCGAGCTGCGGACGATCACCGCGGTGATCGGCATCGCCCCCAGCACGCCGGAGAGCAGGTTGCCGACGCCCTGGGCGACCATTTCGCGGTTCGGCGAAGGGGGCGGATTTTGCGGGCGCAGCTTTTTCAGCGCCTCCTGGCTGAGCAGGGTTTCGAGGCTGGCGACCAGCGCCAGGGTCACCGCCACCACCCACACCGACGGATTGCGCCACGCGCTCCACGCCGGAGACTCCAGCTCGCCCAGCAGGTCGCCGAGGCTGCCGAACGCCGGCAGGGTAATCCGCGGCAGAGCGACCAGCTGCTGCGGCGCAAAATGGGTCAGCAGCAGGGTGGTCACGCAGCCGAGCAGGACGGCGATCAGCGGCCCGGGGATCCAGCGCAGGCTCTTCACCCGGCGGATAAGCGGCGAGCCCCAGAGCCAGAGCACCAGCAGGCCGCCCGCGGCGACGGCAATCGCAGTGACGGAGAAAGCGGCATTGCCCTGAACCACATCGGCAAGCCCGGTCTCTTCCGCCGTACCGAGCGCGACGGGGATCTGCTGCATAATCAGCAGGATGCCGATCGCCGCCAGCATGCCTTTGATGACGCTGGCGGGAACCAGCGAGATAAAACGCCCGGCCCGCAGAATACCGAACAGCAGCTGCAGCACGCCGGCCAGCACCAGCGCCATCAGGAAGACGGAGAAGGAACCCAGGGATTCGATGGCGGCGACGACGATGGTGACCAGTCCGGCGGCGGGGCCGCTGACGGCGAAGCGGGAGGGGCTGAGGGCGGTGACGACCAGGCCGCCGATGATGCCGGTCAGCAGGCCAACGAAGGGCGGTAAGCCGCTGGCCTGGGCGATGCCGAGGCACAGCGGCAGGGCGACAAGGAAGACGACGATGCCGGCGAGGGAGTCCTGACGAAGTGTGTTCATGGGGCGTGCTCCTGCAGTGAGAGGTGTTCGACGAGGGTGGTTAAATGGCCGGAAGCCAGATCGTAGACGCAGCCGTGCAGGCTGAGCGGCCGCCCGCTGGCGAGCACCGTCTGCACCGGTTCACTCTCCAGCAGACGGGCGAACTGGGCGCGAACGTTGGCTTCCACCAGGGCGTCCAGCGCGTGGCGAGAGGGCTCCGAATCGGTGCTGGCGCTGGCGCCAACACCGGGGGAGGCCGCAACACCACATCCATCGGCGATCTGCGCAATTTCTTGATGCAGGGTGTGGCGCAGCTGGCCGATGCGGCGAGCCAGCGCCGAGGATTCCTGCGCCAGCGGCAGGGTGGGCAGAGAGAGCGCCGCCTGCACGCCGCCGCAGCCGTAGTGGCCGCAGAGCACCACCCGCTCCACCTCAAGGTAGTGGAGGGCATACTGCAGGACGCTCATGACGTTGTCGTCGGCGGGATCGAGCATGTTGGCGATATTGCGGTGGACAAAGAGCTCGCCGGGCTGGCTGCCGGTGAGCACCTCGGCGGGAACGCGGCTGTCGGAGCAGCCGATCCACAGCGAGTGGGGCCGCTGCCCGTCGACCCATTTTTCGAAATAGTCCGGGTCATGCTGACACTTCTGCAGCGCCCAGCTGCGGTTGCGGGCCAGCAAAGGTTTTAACGTCGTCACAAGTATTCTCCTGAGTTAATTCATCGAGTGAATATGTCCATCAAGACTCGTACAGCGACTAGTAAAAATAGTGTTTACCGGAACCCTTCACGCCTGAGGAAAATCCTGGAATAAACGGCAAAAAGAAAACTTTTCATTAATGTAAAGTTATAAAAATATTGATGAAATTAATATTCTGCTGCGGAGCGAGTGAATAACAAAAAGGTATTGGCTAAAACTTTCTGGAATATATGGGAATGGTGGTGGGTGGGGTTGGGGGAATAGTTGGGGAGTGGATTTTGGGGATTTGTTTGGGGAGAGATGGATTGTGATGGGGATGCGGGTGAGAGTGAGGTGAGAAAAATTTGAGATAAGTTTGAGTGGGGTTTGGGAGTGCTGGGGGAGAAGGTTGATGGCTGGAAGGTGGAGTTGGGTTTGCGGGAGGGGGAGAGGAGGGTTGCTGGTGGCCGTCGCGCGATGGAACGGCGGCAAAAGGTGACGCCGCGCAGGATAGCGCTGTTTTTTTCAACACTTAGCGCAATGACGACACGCTGTCGCTTGCATGACCGCCGCCGACAGGTATAATCCAGAACGTTTCCGCATCCCCTTCAGTGCCGAAGTGGCGAAATCGGTAGACGCAGTTGATTCAAAATCAACCGTAGAAATACGTGCCGGTTCGAGTCCGGCCTTCGGCACCATCGGAACATCAATAGACGTCAACGGACGTCTTTTTTTGTGCCTGAAATCCAGTATCCGCAAGGCTTTCCTCGCTTTTTCACTCAACCTAAGTCAACCTGATTCAATCTACATCAACTTACTGATGCGGGTACAACTGCGGGTATATCCCGGTTCGATAATGTTTGTACCCACACAGAACCCTTGAAAGGATACTCATCATGGCTCTGAGTGATGTGAAGGTTCGTTCGGCTAAGCCTGAAGCTAAAGCCTATAAACTTACTGACGGTGAAGGCATGGTTTTGCTGGTTCACCCTAACGGCTCCAAATACTGGCGGCTTCGTTATCGCTTCGGCGGCAAAGAGAAAATGCTGGCATTGGGAAAATATCCTGAAGTTTCGCTGGCGGATGCGAGGGCACGCCGGGATGAAGCCCGTAAGCTGTTAGCTAATGGTGTCGATCCCAGTGAGAACAAGAAAGCCGTTAAGGTAGAGCATGAACAAGATGCGATAACGTTTGAATTGGTTGCCAGAGACTGGCATGCCAGCAATCAGAAGTGGTCTGCATCGCACAGTACCCGTGTTTTGAAAAGCCTTGAAGATAATCTCTTTGCTGCTATTGGTAAGCGGAACATTGCGGAGCTGAAGACACGAGATTTGCTTGTACCCATTAAGGCGGTGGAATCATCCGGACGACTCGAAGTTGCCGCCCGTTTACAACAGCGTACTACCGCGATTATGCGCTTTGCTGTGCAGAGCGGCTTAATCGACTATAACCCCGCGCAAGAGATTGCCGGTGCGGTTGCTACGGCGAAAAGACAGCATCGTGCTGCATTGGAACTTAACCGCATTCCTGAATTACTTCACCGCATCGATCACTACTCTGGCAGACCGTTAACCCGACTGGCTGTCGAACTCACGTTGTTAGTTTTCATCCGTTCAAGCGAACTGCGTTTTGCCCGCTGGTCAGAAGTGGATTTTGATACTGCCATGTGGACGATTCCAGGGGAGCGTGAACCGCTGGAAGGCGTTAAACATTCTCAGCGTGGTTCAAAGATGCGGACTCCACATCTTGTTCCTTTGTCGCGGCAGGCTCTGGCTATTTTGGAAAAGATCAAAAGCATGAATGGGAACCGTGACCTGATCTTCGTAGGAGATCACGATCCGCGTAAACCCATGAGTGAGAACACGGTGAACAAGGCTCTACGAGTGATGGGTTATGACACAAAAACAGAAGTATGTGGACATGGTTTCAGGACGATGGCTTGTAGCTCATTGATTGAGTCGGGGCTGTGGTCGAGGGATGCGGTGGAGCGGCAGATGAGTCATCAGGAGCGTAGCTCTGTGCGAGCAGCTTACATTCATAAGGCGGAGCATCTTGGGGAGCGTAGGCTGATGTTGCAATGGTGGGCTGATTATCTTGATGCTAATCGGGAGAAGGCAGTGAGTCCGTTTGATTTTGGGAAACTAGAGTCTACATGGTAGCACCGGCTGTCCTGGGATAAATTTCCGCTGAGGATTAAGTACTCTGAGCAAAGCCTGCCGCCTTGCGGTGGCAGGCATAGGACTAAAGTTATTTATTTTTTTGATACACCCCAAGTAACGCATTGGAACTACTTGATAAAATTTTCTTCGGTTAGAATGAGTGCATCATCCTCTACGGGTACTGTATTTTTTAGGAAAAATAATGGCTGTTAATCAGGCGAAAATTTTTGAACATCTCGAACAACTGGTTGAAAACCCTGAGCAAGACGAATTTATCTACGGCTTTTTAACTGCTTTTGAGTTCCCTAAATCTACCCTGAGTCAGATTCGGCAAGGTGGGACGCGTAATGTTGCGAAAGAGCCAGGACACGTTGCATTAAAAAATAAACTTTACTACCAGCCAGTGGCGGATACTGATGATTTCGAATCTGCTTTTGAGCAACGTATTGCCGATTCTGCTGTAGCAAAAAATAAGATCCGCTTTGTTCTAGTAACAAATTTTGTTCGCTTTTTAGCATTGGACACACTGACACAGGAACGTCTCGATATTGAGTTTGAAGAGTTACCACGTAACTACGGTTTTTTCTTACCGCTGGTAGGGTTGGAAAAGGCTATTCTCAATAGTGAAAACCCGGCCGATGTAAAAGCCGCTGAGAAGATGGGAAAGCTGTTTGATCTTATCAAGGAGCGTAATGATTTAAGCAAAGCAGAAGATATTCACGCTCTTAATGTTTTCCTCACTCGTTTGTTGTTTTGCTTTTTTGCCGAAGACACAGGAATCTTTGAAAAAGGTCAGTTTACTTCCTCAGTTAAGAGCTACACCGCCGAAGATGGCAGTGATTTAGATCAGTTTCTGACAGACCTTTTTGCCGTGATGAACAGCAAACCGAATAGTAAATTACGCCTGTCACTTCCGATTCATTTAACCGCATTCCCTTATGTTAATGGTGGCTTATTTGACAGTGATGAGCCTGTTCCAGAGTTGGGGTTGAAGGGTAGACGTATCTTACTTGAATGCAGTGCAATGGACTGGAGCGAGATTAACCCTGACATTTTCGGCAGTATGTTCCAGGCCGTGATTGATGTGGAGCAGCGTAGCCGTTTAGGACAGCATTACACTTCATACAGCAATATCATGAAGGTTATACAACCATTATTTCTTGAACCATTGCGTTCAGAGCTTGAAAAACAACGCACAAATACGAATGGTCTCAAACGGTTGCTTCTCCGTCTGGGGAAAATGAAAGTTTTTGATCCTGCGTGTGGTTCAGGGAACTTCTTGATTGTCGCCTATAAAGAACTACGTCTTTTGGAAATGGACGTGATTCAAGCTCTTTTGCAATGCGATCCACAATCCATTTTTATGAGCGGTATCCATCTCGACCAGTTTTACGGCATTGAGATTGATGATTTTGCCTGCGAAATAGCCCGCCTTTCCCTGTGGCTTGCAGAGCATCAGTTAAATAAACAGTGGGAAGAACATATTGGTTCAGCACCACCAGCGTTGCCGTTGCGTTCATCCGGTAAAAGGTTTTGTTGAATAAATCGAACTTTTGCTGAGTTGAAGGATCAGATCACGT